>NZ_JACJRJ010000073.1 GCF_014697195.1 Cylindrospermum sp. FACHB-282
TATGACAAAAAAAGAATTACACATTAGAATTACCGAACGCAGAATGAATAAACTGCGGTTGTATGCTGCAAAAAAAGATACAACTATTACCCAAGTTGTAGAGGAATTGCTTGATACTCTACCTGAAATTACAGATATATTACAGGTAGGCTAAAGCCTACCGAGTCGTTTTTCATCCCCGGTCTGAAGTACGGAGTATGGCGCTGTGCGCCTGTTCCTCCGGGGCTTTCAAACTCCCGTCTGTTTCTTGTAAGCAATATCGTTTAATATTGCCATTATCTAACTGCAAATAACTTGACACTCTTAGGTCTAAAAACAAAAAAGCCTGCCGTTCCCTTTAGTTAAAGAGTACACTCCGGCAGGTTTGGTAGGTCTAGGGCTGCTTTGCTAGACGGGGTATTTTGGTCGGTAAGGATAATAGAGAGCGAAAATACTACTTGATTTTCTGTTTAATAAAGGTCACAACCTGAGTTAGCTGTTTCTTTAAACCATCAATTTCTGCCTGCATCTTGACAATTTTTTCATTCAGTAAATTAATTTCTGCCGAGGAAGCTGCTCCTGGGCCGTTGTTAGTGGTAGCGGCAGCGACTGCGGCAGAGGGGCGCGGCAGTTTAGCCTTTTTCATCGCTGACTGAATTGCGCCAATTAGTTGCTTCTGGTCAAAAGGCTTGCCGAGAAATTCAAAATATTCAAAGGGTTCTTGGAGTTTCTCTGTTACCTCTTCTTTTCGACCAGACATGAGCACCAAGGGAATTTTGCTTAACTCCGGTTGGGCTTGAATTTGCTGGAAAACTTCCCAGCCACTCATTTTAGGTAACAGGAAATCTAACATGATCAGGCTGAGTTTTTCCTGACGGATGAGATTGTATCCTTCCAAACCGTCTTTTGCTTCCAATACCTCGAAATTGCCCGGAGGCAACATTTCTCGTACTTTTACCCTGACAACTGTAGTGTCATCGATAACTAAAATTTTGTTACTTGCCACGACTGATTGCTCTACCAGAAACTTTAAGTGTAGATGGCGGATTTGCCGATTGACCTTAAGAATTCTCCTACTATATCCAAAATTTATCTTATTTGGGGGAGAGTATAGTCCCGGTATAAATGAGAATGCTGGAGGTGTTTTGTGAAACTTCTGCTTGCGTTCTTACCAATTTGTGTCATGGTGATTCCAGGGACTCTTGAATCTGTCCTACTATATCTTTGCATCTTGCTTGGATGTTTATGACTTTGTCACAAAAAGCCGAACTCAGATCGGAAATTACGGCAATGCCTGGGTGGTTGCGCCGCCCCATTGCTAAAGCCAGTGAACTCTCTGCCGTACAACGTATCATTAAGCAGCGCCAAATTCACACGATTTGCGAAGAAGGACGCTGTCCTAACCGGGGTGAGTGCTATGCCCAAAAAACTGCTACTTTCTTACTTATGGGCCCGACTTGCACGCGTTCTTGTGCTTTTTGTCAAGTAGATAAAGGTCATGCACCGATGCCTCTTGACCAAGAAGAACCGCAAAAAGTGGCAGAGGCGGTACAGCTTTTGGGACTGCGTTATGTAGTGTTAACTTCTGTAGCCCGTGATGATTTGCCTGATGGGGGAGCAGTCCACTTTGTAAAGACGATGGAGACTATCCGCCGATCGCATCCAGAAACTCAAATTGAAGTGCTGACACCAGATTTTTGGGGTGGTGCGGGTGTAGGTGAAGCAGGTCAATACGAGCGGATAGCAATGATTGTCACTGCCAAGCCGGCTTGTTTCAACCATAACATTGAGACAGTGCGGCGGTTAACTAACCCAGTGCGTCGGGGAGCAAAGTATGATCGCTCACTGCGGGTGCTGGCTGTAGTCAAAGAAATTGACCCGACTATTCCCACTAAATCAGGTTTGATGCTGGGACACGGAGAAAGTCTCGAAGAAGTAATCGCCACAATGGCGGATCTGAGGGCTGTGGGGTGCGATCGCCTGACGATTGGTCAGTATATGCGTCCTTCCTTAGAACATCTACCAGTGCAAAAATACTGGACACCAGAGGAATTTGCTCAACTGGGCAGGGTAGCATTGGAGATGGGATTTAGCCACGTCCGTTCTGCTCCTTTGGTTCGCAGTTCCTACCACGCTGGTGATTAGGGATTGGGGAACTCCCAGACTCCTCTGGGGATTAGGGTTCATGGGGATTGGGTATTGGCTATTATCCCCAGTAAAGAGTAAAGAGTCCTCAACACCACACAAACATTTTTAAAGAATTTGGGCAATTGGCACGCCTGTTTGGTATTTCTTAAAAAGTCCTGAAATTTAGGTGAACCGCTTATGACTGCTAAAAGCAAGAAGAATTCAGCTGTTGTGGAAACTGGAGCTAAACCTCCCTACCCCTTTCGCACAGGTTGGGCATTGCTGCTGTTGGCTATCAACTTCTTGGTAGCAGCCTATTATTTCCACATCATTGACTAGTTAGATGTGGAGTGGTGCTGCTCAAATTGTGCCTTTGAATAAACCTTTGGGACGAATGAGCAGCACCAAAATCATCATCAATAGGGCGATACCTTGTTTATACTGGGAACCCAGCCAAGGTGTACTGATTTCCTGGGCAATGCCAATGATAAAAGCGGCGGCGATCGCACCGTAGGGGTTACCAATTCCCCCAAGAATTACAGAGGCAAACAAGGGCAAAATCAAAAACCAGCCCATATTCGGTCGCACAGCTGTAATCAACCCATACATACTGCCGCCCAAAGACGTGAAAGTGCCGGCAATTAGCCAAGTCCAGAAAATTACCTTGTCCACATTGATGCCAGAAACTCTGGCTAAATCCAAATCATCAGCAACTGCTCGCATCGCCTTACCGATTTTGGTGTTTTGTAGCAGGTAGTGTAGCCCTAAGATTGCCAGCACTGCCAAGCCCAGCACCAATAATTGATTTTGCGGGACTTTTAATCCCCAAAAATCTAAGGCAGGGGTAACGGGTAGATTATAGTTCTGGTTTTTCCCCCCCCAGAGTAAAATAATGCCATTGCGAAGGAATAAGGCAAGTCCAATGGAGATAATAATCAGTGTCGTGGAAGTAGCGCGGATAGACCGCATTCTTGACCACAGCAATTTTTCTGCCAACAGCATTGCGCCTACAGTTCCGGCTGCCGCCAGAATCATCGACAGCCAAATATTTAACCCAATGGTATTTACTAAGAAGGTGAGATATGCTCCCAAAGTTAGAAAATCTCCGTGGGCAAAATTAGACAACCGTAAAATTCCATAAGTAAGGGTGAGTCCGACTGCTGCTAGGGCAATAATGCTCCCCACAGCAATTCCGTTAACGATTAATTGAGCGAGTTGTGCATCCATAGTTTGAAGTTGCTATTAAGAAATTTTTAAGTGTGTGATTTCCTTCAAAAATTTTTCGATTAGCCGTTACAATCGACACTATCAGTTATGGTTTATCAATAAAAAAGATTCCTGCGTTAATATACATAGAATCATGTTCGCCTTTTTATGCGAACCTAAACTTGTTCAGCGGTCTAGTTGGCCATGCAGCAGTCTTCAAGCTTACCAGAACAGAACTCACCCATAGATGCAACGCCAACTCTTTTGAAAACAATCCAGCAAATTCGTGCCGAGTTGTGGCTGGAAAGCAGCTTGAATCAGTTGCAAAGTCGCCTTAGTGATTGTCTGTTTTCTGCTTTTACCACGATTTCACAGGCAACAACCACAGAAGCAGAAATTTTCCAAACTGTGGTGAACGAACTCAATAGTGCTTTAAGCGCCAGTAGGGTGGCTATCGCTCTGTTTCCACCACAAGAAACAGTTGGCGAAATTTGTTATGTTTCCGGTTCTCCATCCAGACGCTCACAACGTCAACTGCTGTTCGTGATGCCCAAAACGGGAAAAAAGCTGTGGTTGAAATTAAAAGAGGTGATCACACTTGAAGATTTGCAGCAGATGGAAAAACAACAACCGCAGAGTGCTTGGCGTTTAGTCGAGGATGCTAACGGTGTTATCGGCTGGCTAATTATTGCTACAACACGTATTCGGTCTAATGGCAACTCATTCAAAGCATTACAAGCTCAACTTAGAGCGCAATTGGTGACAAGAACAGCCCAGCAGTGTGTTAAATCCTTGGCACATCTGAAGCAAATACAATCTTTGCAGCAAAGGTCTCAAAATTTAGGTAGCTCTAATCAGGAACTGGAGCGCACTAATCAACTCAAAAATCAATTTCTGGCAAACACCAGTCACGAAATCCGCACCCCACTTAGTTCGATTATTGGATTTACCCACCTGCTCTTAGCCCAAGGCTACGATCCAACCAGAGAACGCCACCAAGAGTATTTAAAAATTATCCAATCCAGTGGTAAACATCTCCTTGGTCTGATTAATGATATTTTGGATCTCTCCAAAATTGAGGCAAACCAACTGGAAGTGCAGTGGGAAATAGTGGATGTGCCAGTTTTGTGTCGCAATGTTTTAGCTTTAGTCAAAGAGAAAGCCGCTAATAGGGGTTTGCAACTACGTCTATTCGTAGACCCCAATGTCACAACCTTAGTAGCCGACCCCTTGCGACTCAAGCAGATGCTGTTGAATTTACTCTTCAATGCTCTCAAGTTTACTAGTAAAGGCAGCGTTGGCTTACAAGTTGTCCCCAAAGGGATATTTCTACATTTTACGGTTTGGGACACTGGCACTGGTATAGCCCAAGAAGACCAAGCTCAATTGTTTCAACCTTATCACCAGATTATTAACCCCGTAGCTGGTCGCAATGAAGGTACTGGTTTAGGGTTAGTAGTGACTCGGAAGCTTGCTGAAATTCATGGTGGTTCTTTGGAAGTGGAATCAGAAATTGGTAACGGGTCGCGTTTTACCATCGCACTACCCCTCCAGCCAATTGGGGAAGTTTTGGCAGAAGTGGAAGATCAGCAGCTAGGAAGATTGGCAGAAAGTTATTCCCCGATCTCAGAAAATCCGATCACTCCTAGCGTTTCTCAAGAGATTTTGTTGGTGGAAGATAACGCACCCAATGCCGAGTTGATGGGAATTTATCTAGGTAAATTAGGATATCAGGTAAGTTGGGTAAAGACTGCTGCCCAAATGTGGGTAACTCTAAAACAGATAGAACCGGCAGTGATTTTAATGGATGTAACCCTGCCGGATGCCAATGGTCTTAACTTGGTGCAACAACTGCGATCGCATCAGCAATATCAGAAGATACCGATTATTGCCCAAACAGCAATGGCGATGAAAGGCGATCGCGAAACTTGTCTGGCGGCTGGTGTCAATGACTATATTTCTAAACCCATTGATTTACCACTTTTAGCAAGTCTGGTGGCAAAGTATAGTAAACCACTTTTGGGTAATGGGTAATGGGTAATGGGTAATGACCAACGCCTAAAATAGAAGTTGTTGGGTGGTTTAGGGTTTTGGTAGGATGGAAGAATGATGCTGACAGAAAAACTGGAGCAACTAAAAGCTTTATTTAGAGAAATGGAGCAGGCTTTGATTGCCTACTCTGGGGGCGTTGATAGCACCTTGGTGGCCAAGATTGCTTATGATGTGTTGGGCGATCGCGCTTTGGCTGTAACTGCTGTTTCTCCTTCGCTATTACCAGAAGAGTTGGAAGACGCCAAAATTCAAGCCGCAACTATTGGGATTGAGCATAAAGTCGTCCAGACTCATGAAATGGACAATCCCAATTACACTTCTAACCCGGTTAACCGTTGCTATTTTTGCAAAAGTGAATTGCACGACACTCTCAAACCTTTGGCTTTGGAGTTGGATTATCCCTACGTGGTGGATGGGGTAAATGCTGATGATTTACACGATTATCGCCCAGGAATACAGGCGGCTAAGGAAAGAGGTGCGCGATCGCCTTTAGCAGAAGTTAGCGTCACCAAAGCTGAAGTCCGTCAACTTTCACAACAACTCGGTTTACCTTGGTGGGATAAACCCGCCCAACCTTGTCTCAGTTCCCGCTTCCCATATCATGAAGAAATTACCATAGCCAAGTTACAACGAGTGGGAAGGGCAGAAATTTATCTGCGAAAGCTGGGGTTTGAAAATTTGCGGGTACGTTCGGAAGGGGAAACAGCACGCATTGAATTGCCACCAGCACAAATTAAAGATTTTGTGATAACTACGGATTTATCCGCTGTAGTGTCTGCATTTCAGAATTTCGGATTTATCTACGTCACCCTAGATTTAGAAGGTTATCGTAGCGGTAAGTTAAATCAGGTTTTAAATCAGGAAGCCTTGGGTGTTAAACCATAAATTGGGAAATGTTAGGGGATAGAGGATTGGGAATTATCCCTATGCCCCAAATGTTATGCACGATTAAAAAAAATGCCATCACTCAATTTTGCCGCCCAGCGAGTTTGACTTCTATCTGCTGTAGTGCTGATTGCCAAACATGATACCCATTTGGCGACAGATGCAATCCATCTGTAGTCAAATTTGGGCTTAAATTGCCTTCAACGTCTGTAAACCAATGATGGATATCTAGATAATTAGCTCCTTCTTGTTTAGCAACCAAGGCAATTTGGGCATTGAGATGACGAATGCGACTGTTGGAAATTGTCTTCAGGCGAGTTGGCAAAATAGATTGGACAATTATCTGGCCGCTTGGGTGATTCCGGCGTAATCGGTGAATAATCCGGCGATGATTACGCAAAATTGCCTCATCACTAGCACCATTTCTTAAGTCGTTAATACCAACCATTAGATAAATCACATCCGGCCGCGTTGCTGAAAATGCCGTTAATCTTTTGAAGACACCACTGGAAGTATCTCCAGATATGCCTTGATTCAGCCACAATTTACCAGCAGGAAGTTTTTCCCTAGGAAACCACATGCTCAAAGAATCACCAACTAAGATGCTTAGACGATTTTCACCTTGTCCTTGAGCCAGAGCTTTGGCTTCCAAGGCTAATAAACTCTTCCAATCTCCATAAGTTAGTTGATGTTTGTTGGCTGACTCCCACATTGACTGTAAGTTATCATCATCCACACGTGTAAAAATCTGACCTGTTTTCAGCGACGCTAATCTTTGATAGTAAAGTTGACTTCCAGATGCCAGAGTGCGGTTAGCTTCTGGATAACTGGAGTTGAGTAATGAATTTTTTAGCCCTAGTAAAACTTGGTTGCTAAATTTTGGTAAAGAGATGTCACCGCTGGGGATGATGTTCTTAGCTACTGTTGGCTGCGAACCCTCTAGCGCTGACAAAGCTTGGTTGCTGAATTCTGGTAAAGAGACGTCAACACTGGGGATAATTTTCTCACTTACTGTTGGCTGCGAACCCTGTTTTAAATCCCACAGGGATCTAGAATTTTCTGGCAGGTTACTCGTCAGCTGTGGAAGAGCCGATGTTGGTATTGCCAATCCTGTTAACAACCCTGCTGCCAACAGATAAGGTTCCCGCATCGTTTAATCTCTCCTCTACTCACTGCTCTTCCTCAATCCAACCAATTAATACTGGATTCAGGAAAATTTTACTTCCGTCAAATTATTATTTTCATTTACACTATTGGTGTTTGTAAAGCTAAGTAATGGGATTAGATTGACTATTTACAGGCTTTTGCCAGGGGATTTTCTATCTTTGAAGTTGCTAACTACCGTGGGGATCTAGCTGATTTACGGCAGGCGATCGCTTGGCAACTAGGGTGGTAATACCTGCAACCTCTGGGGATAACTGAGTCAGGGTAAATGGGATGGCACGGAACACCCGCATAGCGATGGCGAAATTAGGAAGCAACTTCATCTGTTCGAGAATTCCTCATGCTTCAACCAAGAGATCATGTCAAGGCTATCCATAAGTTAGCTTGTACCTTTAGATGATGATTAAATATTTGGTGGAACTTCTAGAAGAATAGGGGCAAGCGTAGCTTTGATCATCTGTCATCAGGAGTGATTTGCCTGATTTTAACGTATAAAATATTACTAGACTAAATCGAAGTTAAATTCTAGTTATATAGAAGAACCTGGTTGAAAGTGCTAAGATTTAGGCGAAGTCATTTATGTTTCCCTCTTCTTCTGTGGCTAGAGCTAGTACAGCAATCGGTGTCAGTCCAATTATTAAGGAGATTGTGCAAAAACAGGCACATTCGACACGTTTAACCCTAAAAGAGGTTATTCTCATGGGGATGTTAGCAATTGATAAGCTAGATGATCAAGGTCGTCAAGACTTAGCGGATAAAGTTCATCAAATGCAGGTTAATGGTGAAATATAAATTCGTTTTCAGACATCCAAAGTCAAAAGTCCAAAGTAAAAGCATTAACTAATGACAAGGGTAGAGGCGCGAATAATCTCGTCTTTACTCTTGACTAAATCGATAAATACTTCCCTTAACATAATGCTCATTCAGTTCAAAAGATATCCATTGACGTTGTAAAGTTTCAGCTACAAAGCCGGTTGTATTGGAACCTGCAAAGGCATCTAAAACCGTATCACCTTCATCGGTCAAAAATTTAATAAAAAACTCAGCGAAACCCTTCGGAAAACGTGCTGGATGTGGCTTAATTCCTGCTTCTTTACAGCCACGAAAATAAGCGCTATTTGATTCAGTATTGGCAAGTTCCAGCAAATTTGGCGGAATTGCTCCTTGGTTATCTTTTTGGAATTTATCAGAAATATCGTGTCCACTAGGACGAATTTTTGCGGTATAGCCATTTTTGAGTAATTTTTGCATGCTCTGGCTATAGGGTTTTAAAACTTTTCTATTATCTGCTTTAGGATGCGGTGTTTTAGATAACCACCAAACAACATTCACTGAATCCTTAACGCGAATACGTCTAATTGTCACCCACTCAGCAGGGGTAGGTAATCTAGCAGGGTTATAGTGATAGAATTCTTGCGCCAGAAAAAAGCCAACTTCCTTACACAGCCTAACTAAAAGCTCATATTGGTAGATACTCCGCACCGGATTTCCAGGAAGATAAGCGCCCCCTAAATCTAAAACTAATGAGCCATTTTCAGCTAGAACTCGTTTGAATTCGTAAGCAAAAGGTAGAAACCACTCGATATATTTTTCCTCAGTTTCGTTACCGTATGCTTTTTTCCGCGTTAATGCAAATGGTGGTGAGGTGAGGATGAGGTTAATACTGTTATCTGCAATAAATTTAATTAGTTCTAGGCTATCACCTAAATATGCTTTTCCGTGCTGCTGGGTGTAATAGGGGGTCAAATTTATTATTTTGTTTTCTATTCAGAGTTTTTATTTTAACGCAGAGGAACACTGAGGGAAGCGCAGAGTAACGCGAAGGATAGAGGATTAAGTATGTGTTGCTGATAACTAAGTTAATTTTAGTCCGTTGGCTTTTTTGATTAGGAATATCTAATAGATAAATTATACTATAGCAATCCTATTTGATTTGTGAACATAAAGTGAGTCAGATACCCGACTTCTTAGAGAAGTCGGGTATCTTTGTGTTCACAAATGATTTAGGACTGCTATATCTTGTGGGGTGGGCATCTTGCCCGCCCTAATTATATAAGTGAAATTTGAAACAGATTAATCAAGGAATGTGTAGTTTCTCCCTTGACTAACCTTATGAAGTCAAAAATTATTGCTAGAACTTTAACTGTTCTTTTGCTTATGTGCTTTAAGCCAATTTAAAGACCGTTTAGCACCTAGCTTCTTCTGCATATCTTCTTGAGAAGTATAAGGACGTTTACCCAAAATTAGCTTTGCATATCCATCTTTAACCCCTGGTATTTGAGTTAGATCCGATTTTGTATTATTGAGAAATTCTAAGAAATCTTTCATATGTTCAGGCTCAATCACTCTATCATTTAGCTTTGACTGCAAAAGTGCCTGCTCTATAAATTTTTCTGCATCTGGTTGATTTGCTGCAATCAGGAATACCCAAATTCTATCTATTCCAGCCATTAGGGCTGCTTCATAAATTGGTAATCCTGTTAACAAGTGATATTTGTCTTCTTCATCTGTTATACAAACTATGGGTAGAGAGAAGTTACAACCAAAGGTTTTTAGATTGTTAGAAATTTTTTGAAGAACAGATTTTGAAATACCAGACGTTTCTTGACCTACTTCTATTTCATTTAAAACCAGGAAAATAGGTTGATTTTCAATCCCTTTGTACAACTTAACCATTTTTACCTTCCTATAGAATTTTCACGTTTATGTATTTCCGAGAGAATTTCTTTAGTTAAAATAGAAAACTGTTTTTTTACATCCCCTGCTCCAGTATTTTGTTCTGCATATAAAGACAATGGTAAGCGATCTTGCGATGCTTTTCCAACCGCAATAGCTCTTTTTATTTCTTGAAAAATTCTCAAATGAGGATATCTCTGAGCTACTATTTTTTTCATATTGCTATGCAGTATAACTTTGCTTTCAGTCATCATTGGAACTATTCCAAGTATAAAAGCTCGATTTTCTGCTTCTTCTCTCACAGTTTTAGTAAAAGAAATGGGGTTGATGATTCCATATACAGAAAAATATTCCATTTGTGAAGGTATAACTACATATTGGGCTGCATATAATCCGTTAATGACAGAAAGAGTAGAACTCGGAGGAGTATCAATAATTGCATAATCATAATCTTGAGCTATACCTGATTGCCTTAGTGCTTTGTCTAAAAACTTTTGAGGTAAGTGACCTAGTGGTAAATTTTCCACATTCCTAGTTTTAAAGCTGCTTGGTAAAATGTCAACTTTTCCATAACTGTTAGTTTGATTGAGGATATTGTTCAGTTTTGAAGAATATATATAATCTTTATAATTAAAACTTGGGAGTTTATAGTTTGTTATAAACTCGAATACTTCTTTTCTCTCCTCAAAAGATTGTATAATTTCTTCAAATTCTTCCAAACTAGAAGCATTATCAAATTCTTCAGCTTTGTTAACTCCCAAGGATAAACTAGCATTGGCTTGATCATCTAAATCAATCACTAAAACTCGGTTACCTTGAGTTGCTAATTCATAGGCAAGATTCACAACTAGAGTTGTTTTCCCTACTCCACCTTTTGTTGTATAAATTGCAATTGTACGCATTTTAATCTTTTCCAAGAAACTTTTCAGAAAATCTGCTACAGGTTGAACTTGGCTTGGATTTTGTATAGTGTGTTCAGAGACTAAGCTGAACTGCAATTCTTTATACTGATATATCTCAACTAAGTAAGGATCAATCAATACGCCAAATCTTGTATTTGAGTATTTGAGATAAGTTTCTAACTGAACACGAGCATCATTATCAATGCGAGTATCAGCAGTTTTAACCTCAACCAAAAAATTTATATACCTACCCAAGTCTTCTATTAAAAAATCAACTTCCTTTTTAGTTTCTTTTACAAAACCATTTGCAGTTATTTTTGGGACTTTTACCTTAAACTCTGGATACCAATGAGAATAGCTACTTCTACGGGGTAAACCCGCCATACTTAGCATTTCTTGCACTAGATGTAGAGAGACATAAGCCTCATTGTTCCACTCTGAAGATAGTCCAGGCATAATTAAGCAAACATCATGTTTATATTCATACCATAATAAAGTACATGACAAGCTTTTTTTACACCGCCAATTTCAAATGTGAATCATAGAAACAAGGGCGGGCAAGATGCCCACCCCACAAGAGAGGATGTAATCAGTGGGATTATTCTGAGGTTTGCCAGAAGAAAGGGTAATTTTCTGGATTTGATGACAGGGCCGCTTTTACAGGATTTTGTCTGATATATTCCCAATATGCTTGAAACTCTTGCTCATTTCTCACAATATGGTCATGTCGCTCATCTTGCCAAACTATTCCTCTATGTTTCATCACCTTGGGAATCTGTTTGGAACTATAACCTTTGATACTATTCAAAATGCTACTGAGTGACCAATACTCATTTTCTGACTTCAACAACGGCTGAATTAGCAGATGAACATGATCTGACATCACAACAAAGACAAATATTTGATATCTTTTTTTATTGAAAAATAAACAAGAATTAAAAACTATTTCCCTTGCTTCTGGGCTAAGTTCTAACTTTTCCCAAGTATTAAAGGTAATAAAATAAGTTGCCCCATCCAACTCCCAATGAGGCAATGTTCTCTGGTAAATTTTCAACCTTGGCTCTTGCATTTTCTATACAAAGCTATTTCTCTTGTTTCTATTGTGGGGTAGGTAAGATGCCTACTCCCCCTCTTTATATTTCCCATCCTCGAAACAAAAAATTCCACCTTTTTGTATCTTCTCTTGTGGGGTGGGCCAGACAGCCCGCCCAAACAAAAAAATCCCCTGCCGTGAGGTGGGGGATTTTAATTATTCACCTACAAAACTAGTAGCCGGCTCAACCGAACTTACCAGCAGTGGAGGCAATCAAGAACGCCGCGTAGGTGACGATGTAGCCAACAGTGAAGTGAGCTAGACCAACTACACGAGCTTGAACGATAGACAGAGCAACGGGCTTGTCCTTCCAGCGAACCAGGTTAGCCAGAGGAGTACGTTCGTGTGCCCAAACAAGAGTTTCAATCAACTCTTGCCAGTAACCTCTCCAAGAGATGAGGAACATGAAGCCAGTCGCCCAAACTAGGTGTCCGAAGAGGAACATCCAAGCCCAGACAGACAGATTATTCACGCCGTAGGGGTTGTAGCCGTTAATCAACTGAGCCGAGTTAGCCCATAGATAATCACGGAACCAGCCCATCAGGTAGGTTGAGTTTTCGTTGAACTGAGCAACGTTACCTTGCCAAATACCTAGATGCTTCCAGTGCCAGTAGAAGGTTACCCAACCAATGGTGTTTAACATCCAGAACATGGAGAGGTAGAAGGAGTCCCAAGCGGAGATATCACAAGTACCGCCACGACCGGGGCCGTCGCAAGGGAAGGCGTAACCGAAGTCCTTTTTATCGGGCATCAGCTTAGAACCACGGGCATCCAAAGCACCTTTAACAAGTACTAAGGTGGTGGTGTGAATAGCCAAAGCGAAAGCATGGTGTACCAGGAAGTCGCCAGGGCCAATTGTTAAGAAGAGGGAGTTGGTGCCAGAGTTAATGGCCTCCAACCAGCCACCTAGCCAAACGTTACCGTAGTTAGGATAGGCTGTGTAAGCGATGCTATCGGGGTTAGACAGCAAGGTGTCTAAGCCGTAGAGTACTTTACCGTGAGCAGCTTGGATGAACTGGGCAAATACCGGCTCAATCAAGATTTGCTTTTCAGGAGTACCGAAAGCAACAACTACGTCGTTGTGTACATACAAACCGAGGGTGTGGAAACCCAAGAAGAGAGATACCCAGCTGAGGTGGGAGATGATCGCTTCTTTGTGCTTCAGCACGCGGTCGAGTACGTTGCCTTTGTTTTGTTCGGGGTCGTAGTCACGTACCCAGAAGATGGCGGCGTGGGCAAAAGCACCAACCATCAAGAAGCCAGCAATATACTGGTGGTGTGTGTACAACGCTGCCTGTGTTGTATAGTCCTTAGCAATAAATGCGTAAGGAGGCAGAGCGTACATGTGCTGCGCCACCAAAGAAGTGATGGTTCCCAGAGCTGCCAAAGCTAGTGACAGTTGGAAGTGCAGCGAGTTGTTAATGGTGTCGTAAAGACCTTGGTGAGGCAGGTTGAACTGACCTTCACTCTTGCTACCAGGTACTAAACCGGATTTGGAGTTCAGCATTTCTTTGATGCTGTGACCAATCCCGAAGTTAGTCCGGTACATGTGACCGGCGATGATGAAGATAACAGCGATCGCCAAGTGGTGGTGAGCCATATCGGTCAGCCACAGGGATTCTGTCTGAGGATGGAAGCCACCCAAGAAAGTCAGAATCGCTGTTCCTGAACCTTGAGAAGTACTGAACACATGACCAGCAGTGTCAGGGTTAGCAGCGTAAACACCCCAGTTACCGGTAAAGAAGGGTGTCAAGCCTGCTGGGTGGGGCAGGGTGGTGAGGAAGTTATCCCAACCCACATGCTGTCCGCGAGATTCGGGGATAGCAACGTGAATTAAGTGACCAGCCCAAGCTAGAGAGCTAACGCCAAACAGACCAGCTAGGTGGTGGTTTAGGCGGGGTTCAGCACTCTTAAACCAAGAGAGGCTGGGACGAAACTTGGGTTGCAAATGCAGCCAACCAGCAAATAAGAACACTGCTGCCAATAACAGCAGTCCCAAGGAGCCAGTGTACAGTTCCGTGTTTGTCCGCATCCCAATCGTATACCACCAGTGATAAACACCAGAGTAAGCGATGTTTACCGGGTTGCTAGCGCCAGCTTGGGTAAAAGCTTCAATCGCAGGCTGACCGAAGTGGGGATCCCAGATCGCGTGGGCGATGGGGCGGATGTGAAGGGGATCTTTAATCCACTGTTCAAAGTTACCTTGCCAGGCTACGTGGAACAGGAGGCTGGAAGCCCACAGGAAGATGATTGCCAAGTGACCGAAGTGCGTAGCGAAAATCTTTTGGTAAAGATTTTCTTCCGTCATGCCATCGTGGCTTTCAAAGTCGTTGCCTGTGGCGATCGCATACCATATCCGACGAGTAGTCGGGTCCTGTGCGAGATCCTGGCTAAATTTGGGAAATTTTGTTGCCATAGGTTTGATGAATCCTCTGACCTTTAGCCATCAGGTATCAGCGAAATTTTAGATTTTGGATTTTGGATTTTGGATTATATCTCAAATATCTCATCCAAAATCCAAAAGTCTACTGGTTGCTATCCTACTGAAAGGATATGTGCGTGGAAGAATGCCCAGGTGGTAGCAATACCTCCTAGGAGATAATGAGCTACGCCTACAGCCCGACCCTGAATGATGCTCAGAGCGCGAGGCTGAATTGCTGGTGCTACTTTCAGTTTATTATGAGCCCAAACAATGGACTCAATCAGTTCTTGCCAATAGCCGCGACCACTGAACAGGAACATTAAGCTGAATGCCCAAACAAAGTGAGCGCCTAAGAAAAGCAGTCCATAGGCAGACAGCGCACTTCCGTAGGAGTTGATTACTTGTGCAGCTTGTGCCCACAAGAAGTCACGCAACCAGCCGTTGATTGTGATGGCACTTTCGGCAAAGTTACCACCGGTGATGTGAGACACAACACCATCTGAATCTACTGTTCCCCAAACATCAGATTGCATCTTCCAGCTGAAGTGGAAAATCACAATTGACAAGGAGTTGTACATCCAGAAAAGCCCAAGGAACACGTGATCCCAACCAGATACTTGACAGGTGCCGCCACGACCAGGCCCGTCGCAAGGGAAGCGGAAGCCCAGGTTAGCCTTATCTGGAATCAGACGAGAACTGCGGGCAAATAACACACCCTTGAGCAGGATGAGGACAGTAACGTGAATGGTGAAGGCGTGAATATGGTGAACTAGGAAGTCCGCTGTACCCAAAGCTATGGGCATCATCGCCACTTTGCCACCTACAGCTAAGATACCGCCGCCAAAGGCATAGCTAACTGGTTCTAAGGCGTTGGGAGCTGTACCACCAGGGGCCAGTGTGTGCAGGTTTTGTACCCACTGAGCAAATACTGGTTGCAACTGAATTGCACTGTCAGAGAACATATCTTGGGGACGACCCAAGGCACGCATTGTATCGTTGTGGATGTAAAGCCCAAAGCTATGGAAGCCAAGGAAAATAGACACCCAGTTCAGATGAGAGATGATAGCATCACGGTGACGAATCACCCGATCCAATACGTTGTTTTGGTTCACAACTGGATCATAATCCCGCACCATGAAGATGGCTGCGTGAGCCGCACCACCTACGATACAGAAGCCGCCAATCCACATATGGTGAGTGAATATACACAGCTGAGTCGCGTAGTCGGTTGCCAAGTATGGGTAGGGAGGCATCGCGTACATGTGGTGCGCGACGATGATGGTCAACGAACCCAAGAAGGCCAGGTTAGTAGCCAATTGAGCGTGCCAAGATGTGGTCAGGTTTTCGTAGAGACCTTTGTGACCTTCACCAGTGAATGGTCCTTTGTGGTTCTCTAGAATTTCCTTGATGCTGTGACCAATACCCCAGTTGGTGCGGTACATGTGACCAGCAATGATGAACAAAACTGCGATCGCCAAATGGTGATGGGCAATATCCGTCATCCACAAGCCGCCTGTTACCGGGTTTAGACCGCCTTTGAAAGTTAGGAAGTCAGCATACTGACCCCAATTCAAAGTGAAGAAAGGTGTTAAACCGTTAGCAAAGCTAGGGTACAGTTCTGTTAACAAGTCTTTGTTCAGGATGAACTCGTGGGGCAAGGGTATGTCCTTAGCGGCAACGCCTGCATCCAAAAGCTTGTTGACTGGTGCGGACACGTGAATCAAGTGACCTGTCCATCCCAAGGAACCACAACCCAACAATACTGACAAGTGGTGATTCAGCATTGACTCCACATTCTGGAACCATTCCAGTTTAGGAGCGCGTTTGTGGTAGTGGAACCAGCCGGCAAACAACATTAAAGCTGCCATTACCAAACCGCCAATGGCAGTTACGTACAGCTGGAATGAGTTTGTAATACCCCAGCCGCGCCATACTTGGAACAAGCCAGAAGTGATTTGAATGCCGTGGAAACCGCCACCAACATCGCCGTTCAAAATGTCTTGTCCCACAATGGGCCAAACCACTTGAGCGCTGGGCTTAACGTTCAATGGGTCGCTCAACCAAGCTTCGTAGTTGGAGAACTTCGCGCCATGGAATAACATCCCGCTCAACCAAATGAACACTATGGATAAGTGACCAAAGTGGGCTGAGAATATCTTGCGGGATATATCTTCTAAATCGCTTGTATGTGTATCAAAATCGTGGGCGAGTGCGTGTAGGTTCCAAATCCAGGTGGTGGTTTTTGGACCTTTGGCTAAGGATCTGTCGAAATGTCCCGGCTGCGCCCATTTTTCAAATGAGGTTGGTACTGGATCATTGTCAACGATGACTCTTGCCTTCTTTTCCTCTCGCTCCGGAGGACTAATCGTCATTCGACCTCCTTTTTAGATAAGGACTGAAGAATCATGAATACCACAAAATGAACTTGGTCGCAGCCTACAGGATTTTCCTGGAGGTGCGAGAAGACGCTGTGCGGATAGTTGTTTCTCGTTGAATTATAGAGTCAAGACTTGTACATTGTTGGAGACAATTTAACAATAATTCAAAATTGCCAGATTTCTTGTCTTATCTGCCTTTTAACTTCAAAGTATTTTTCCAAAAGTCAATAGATTCTTCATTTAATTTACAAAGTATAACAATTCGTAAAACTTATGGTTTGACCCTGGGCTTGCTTGATGAGGCTGCTATTTTAGCTGTTGCTGTCACCTTTAAACTGCCGCTGGCAAAAAAAATGTCAAAAATATTACTAAATTTAAAAAATCTCTCTAAATAGATCCAGGCAAAATCAGGGGATGTGAGGCAGATTTCAGCTTTTGGGCTATAGTTCCCTAGGGACAGTTTAAGCCAAAATAATCTGTCAGTTGTTGAAGAATATCACTGGGTGGAAGCCATGAACTCTTGGCAAAAGAAAGCATTAGAGAAACTCTTTCCTAAGAGTTTACCGATCTTCAGGTGGGTCATAACATTCTTGCTAGTCTTGGGTTTAAGCAGTTGTGGAGAGAAAGCGGGTAGTCAAGAAGTATCCCTTAGCTACGGAGAAAAACCTGCTAAAAATTCTCAAATTTCCCAGCAATTTTCGGAAGTTTCTCCACCAGAAGTTATCCAAGAACTGCGGCCCACCTTGGAAGTGTATCAGCCACAGGTCAAAATAATTACTCCACAATCCGATGAAGTCCTACAAGACAACACAGTTAAAGTTGGCTTGCAAGTTAAGGACTTACCAATATTCAAAGACCCGCAATGGCAGCTAGGCCCCCATCTCCACGTAATTCTCGATAATCAACCCTATATAGCTGTTTACGACCTAAATCAGCCCCTAGTTTTGCCAGACTTGCCACCCGGTACTCATACTCTACGGGTTTTTGCTTCTCGTCCTTGGCATGAAAGCTTTAAAAACGAAGGCGCTTACGCCCAGACAACATTTCACATTTTTACTAAAACCGACGAGAATAACCCCGCTCCCAGTTTGCCCCTGCTCACCTACAGCCGACCTAAAGATAATTATGGAGCAGAACCAATTCTGCTGGACTTTTACCTGACTAATGCTCCTCTACACATAGTTGCTAAAGACAACCCTAAGGACGAAATTAGTGATTGGCGTATCCGCTGGACGATTAATGGTGAAAGTTTTGTTCTCGACAGATGGCAAGCAGTTTATCTCAAAGGCTTCAAACCTGGGAAGAACTGGTTAAAACTGGAGTTTCTCGATAACCAGGGAAACCCTGTAAAAAATGCCTTCAACAGTACAGTCAGACTAATTACTTACCAGCCAAATGGTAAAGATACTCTGGCGAGAATTGTCAGAGGGGAACTCAAAGCTGATGAGGTGCGCGGTATTGTAGATTCAAATTACACTACCAAGACTCCGGTTACTGAACCCACACCCAGCCCTAGGGTAACTCCTAAGGTTGAAAAAACACCGACGCCACAGCCTAAGAAAGAAAAAGAGCCGATTCGGGAACCTAAAGTTCGAGAAATACCCAACACTCAACCCACGAAGCTAAAACAACCGGAGGTAAAGCCAACACCCCCGGCTACTGAATTACCTGAAAAACGGGAATCGCAGCCCATAGAGTCGCCTGCACCCCCGGCTACTGAATTACCTGAAAAACGGGAATCGCAGCCAATAGAGTCGCCAACACCCCCGGCTACTGAATTACCTGAAAAACGGGAATCGCAGGCGATAGAGTCACCTGCACCAGCAGCACAGCCAATAGAGTCGCCAACACCCCCGGCTGCTAACTTACCTGAAAAACGGGAATCGCAGGCGATAGAGTCACCTGCACCAGCAGCACCGGAAAAGCCAAGGGGGGAAGTCCAAGAGAAATTATCCAAAAATACTCAACTGTAATTCTTGGGATAAAGCTTCGACAAAGGTTAGCCCAGCTACAGGATTACCGACAGTATCTAAGGCAGGACTATAGCAGGCGATCGCACCTTGATTTGGTACGATCGCTAATAATCCCCCACTAATGCCTGATTTCATCGGTAGACCAATCCTGAGAGCAAATTGGGCAGAAGCTTCGTATAATCCACAAGTTAACATCACATCATTGACAATCCGCCGATGTTGTGAGTTTAAAAAATTATTTTTACAAGCTAAAAGTTTTCCCAAAAGGGCTAAATCTTTTACTGTCCCAGATAAACAGCATATTTGCTCATAGGTGTCAATGGCTATAGCAAGATTTTTCAGATATCCTTTTTCGCTAAGATAATTAGCGATCGCTTGATTAGCTCTTGAGGGTATCGAGCGGACTGAAGCTAGCATCGCCTCATCTAACCTGAGATGACAGCCAGCGGATTTATTTAGCCATTGACAAAATAACAGAGTCTTATCACTAGCATCATTTCCTGGTAATTTATCAGCCAAAGTAATTGCCCCACTATTAATCATGGGATTGCGGGGATGTCCACCATCTGCTACCAGTTGCTCTAGAGAATTGAAAGGAGCATCCGACGGTTCAACGCCAACCCACTGCAAAACAGTTTCGGCTCCCAGAAGTTCCAGCAGATAGAGTAGAGAAAATGGCTTAATCACGCTCATCAGTGGAAATACAGAAATCGTATCTCCTTGGCTGTAACTTTTTCTAGATTCACAGCAGATGTGAACCGCAAACAAATCAGGGTTAGCCAAAGCCAAGCGCGGGATATGTAGAGGAAATTTTCCTGGCAATACCTGGGTTGTGGCTAGCTGTACCCAAGCTGATAACTCCCTAGTAGTTATTGCTTCAAGTCCTTTCAAAAGTGTTACACCTCTCAGGAAATCTCAAGAATACCTCATGATTCCCCGTGTTAGAGCACCAGAACTACCGCAAAATTACCCTTGGCTTAACACCGAAATACCCTTGTCTCTAAAACAACTCAAAGGCAGAGTCGTAATTTTGGATTTCTGGACATACTGCTGCATCAACTGTCTGCACATCCTGCCAGACTTAAAATATCTTGAACAGAAATATCAAGACAGTCTCACCGTTATCGGCGTCCATTCTGCCAAATTTGACAACGAAAAGGAAACCGAAAATATCCGCCAAGCTATCCTGCGCTATAACATCGAACACCCAGTTTTAGTTGATATTAATTTTCGAGTCTGGCAAGAGTATGCTGTCCGCGCTTGGCCTACCTTAATGGTAATTGACCCCCAAACTTATGTAGTTAACTATTTCTCTGGTGAAGGACATCGTGACGTTTTAGACCAACTGATTGAAAAACTGATTCATGAACACCGAGAAAAAGGAACGATTAATTTCCGAGAACTTAGCCTAACTTTAGAAAAACAGCGTCAGCCATTAATCACACCTCTAGCTTTTCCTGGTAAAGTTCTAGCGACACCAGCAGGTTTGTTTATTGCTGACTCTGGACATCACCGCTTAGTTATGAGTAGCTTAGACGGCGAAGTTTTCCATATAATTGGTACGGGAAAATCTGGCTTTACCGATGGTGACTTTAGGGAAGCACAGTTTTCTGCACCCCAAGGAATGGCTTATGATGCCGAAAATCAAATTCTCTATGTTGCTGATACAGAAAATCATGCCTTGCGACGAGTAGATATCAAGCGTCAAGTAGTAGAAACTATTGCGGGTACTGGTGAGCAAAGCCATAATACTCGTCCTCACAGCGGTGCTGCATTAGAAACAGCAATAAATTCTCCTTGGGATTTAGAGAAAATAGAAAATATCCTTTTTATCGCAATGGCTGGAAATCATCAAATTTGGCAATTAGATTTAGAAAGTCACATCATCAAAACCTATGCTGGTACTGGCGGAGAAGGTTGTGTTGATGGTAACTTTACAGAATCTGCCTTTGCTCAACCTAGCGGTATTACTACAGATGGTAAAGAATTATTTATTGCTGATAGTGAAATTAGCTCAATTCGCGGTGTGCAATTGCTAGAAACTGGTAAAGTGCGGACTGTTTGCGGTGGTGGTTTTTTATTTGACTTTGGCGATATTGATGGAAAATATTTCGATGTCCGATTACAGCATTGTTTAGATGTTGAATATTTTAAAAATAATTTGTGGGTAGCAGATACCTACAACCACAAAATTAAATTAGTGAATCCCAGTACAGGTAATTGTCAAACTGTTGTGGGGGATGGTTCAGCAGGTTTACAAAATGGTCAAGGTAAGAATACCCGTTTTTTTGAACCATCGGGACTGAGTGCCATAGATTCATATCTCTATATTAGTGATACTAATAATCATGTTATCCGTCGCGTAGATTTAGATACACTGGAGGTAACAACGCTGCAATTTCCTGGTTTATGTGCGCCAAATATGTGTGTATGCCAACTGATATGCCGTTAATATAAACATCCTATCTGATTCTTTAAAATTATTTTTTTTAATGAACCGTGAAAGGAAAAAAAGAGAAGATTGATAAAGTTGTGATTGAGAGAGCTTTTTGGGTTTCCAATTTTTTTCTAGATTTTTATCGGTAATTATACGGTTTTAAAGTTCATTAAATAGCAGAATAATCTAATATTAAGTGAAACCATCCCATAATTATTACTTGTCATAAGTTAATTTAATGAATTATAGAGATGAACAATAAATTCGTTGCTTTAAACTCTAATGATGATGTTCTTTTGTTTAGTCAAAAAACTTTTTTGGTAGGCAACTTTATCGCAAAAATAAAATCAGAATTTTACCAAAAGTGGTTCTACCGCTCCCTTTATGCGGTAGTTGGCTTTTTAGACAACTTTAGACACTAAATTAAAATTTATAAATAAAACTCAAAGTCTTGCCAGGCAAGGATTTACGATGTACC
>NZ_JACJRJ010000074.1 GCF_014697195.1 Cylindrospermum sp. FACHB-282
CCCCGTCCTGTCAAACCTATGGTTTGAATTAGTTGGGGGTCAATTCGTCGTCGCCCAAAAATTCATCCCACACTCCTAAGAGTGAGTGTGGGGCTTCTTTTCGTTTAAGCTAATCACGGCAACAGCTTGCTCAAATAACTGCGGATCTATATCAAAAGCCAAATGATAAGCCCTAGTAAAACTCCTCTCTGGATTTGCATCTGGCGGTAGCAAATCTGGCGTCCAAAATAAGTCTAAAATCGTACCATCCGGGGTGATAAAATTAGCTACTTTCCCAGCAGCTACGAGTTCTAATAGAGTTGCCGGAATCTCTTCTCCAGTCAGTTCATGCAAACCCAAAATAGTGCCATAAAAATACCGCGAAGCTTCCATATCATGCACATTGAGGGCAATGTGATGCACCCGGCGCAGACTTCCCGGTGCAATGGTAGTACTGGGTTGAGTTTCAGGAATCATCATCTAGAACGTGGGTGGAAACAGACAAGAGCGATCGCTTAGTCTAGCTCTAACTAAATAATCAACAAAGGAGTGAGAAAATCACTTATTTTCGATATTCATCACCACAATCACCGATTAGCTGATATAAATCTCGTGATTTGCGAGATACCGCATCTATCAAATTCACATCTTCAGCATCTAGAACGAAACCAAATACCTTAGCGTTGTCTTCTAGATGTGCCGATAAACCCAGTCTTGCGCCGACAATTACACCCCCGACGCTAGGCTTTTCTAAAATGTAACGCACTGCCACATTAGAAATGCTCACACCATGCTGATCAGCAATTTTTTTCAGGGTAGAAAGTAACTCTTGAAATAGCTGCCAACCTCCCCAATTATCAACCATATTTTTATATTTTTTTAAGCTCACAGTGCCTAAATCAAATGCTCTTGGTTCAGGCTTTCCCAAGTACTTTTCTGATAACAAACCACCGCAAACTGAGCCGTAAGTAAAAAGTTTTATATCATGCTGTTGACAAAATTCTAGCATCTTCACTTCAGGACGGCGGTCAACCAGGGAAAATTGTACTTGATTAGAAACTATTTTGATGCCTGCTTCTGTAATGATTTGCAGGTGCTTTGTATCAAAATTAGTCAAAGCTAGATACTTAATCTTACCCTCAGTTTGCAATTCTGCCATGTATCTAAGAGCATCAAGGTAATTTGAATCCCGATATTCCCACCAGTGGAATTGCATCAAATCCAAACATTCTACATCCATCCGTCTTAGGGATATATTGATATTTTCTTCAACCAGCTTTTTTGTCATTTTACCAGGTCGAGGAACCCATTTTGTGAAAGCTTGAATGCTAGATAAAGCCTCTTTACCACGGGTAGCTATCAGTTGACGGCGAAACTCACCAATCAAATCTTCTGCTGGCCCATAATGGTCTGCTAAATCCCAAGTGGTAAAACCTGCATCTAGATATTTAAACATCGCCTGAATAGCGGCTGTAGGATTGATGCGTCCGTGTCCGCCAGACACTTGCCACATTCCATTTAAAATCCGGCAGATGTTTAAATCGGGGGTGAATTGGAGACGACTTTGTGGAGGTAATTGCATTTTTTTAGTGAGGATTTTAAATTTTTATCGCCAGTCTGTTTCCGCTTGTTCAAGAACATAAGCAGCAACAGTTTCAATTTCCTGTCTACTCAGGCGATTTTTATAAGCCGACATATTACTTTTACCATTAGTGACAATCGCTGAAATTGCCTCTAGAGAATCCATACCATATTTTTTGAGCGCATTCTTTTTTAGGTTTTTACCCCGCCTGATAATGTTACCACCGTTGATATGACAACCAGCACAATGAACGCTAAAGATTTGTGCGCCACTGGTTGTGTCTACTGCACTAGCCGACAAAGTAAAAGCACCTGTCCATAACAACAGCGTTACTAATACTAATGTTAATAGATATTTCACTCAGTCTCTCCTGACTCTAACCGGGATATTTACAGAAATAAGCGCCATAACCAATCTAGAGAGATTCAAAGTCAGATGTAAATCCGGCAAACTTTGCACAATCTTCCTGAAAGGCTTCAGCGTCGCTAACATCCTCAATTTTATATCCCATGATGCGCGTCTCATCTGGCATTTTTTTGGAAGCAATCAATTCAACTTGATACTTTTGCACCATCGTCTTAAAGTCAGCACCATAGCGCTTCCAGGCTTCACCAGAACAAGTGATATTTACCCGCCACATATTATGACTCTCAATTATTAACAGTAGATTATCATCTCACACATGGGTAACACAGTACAAATCACCTGATGAAAGTTAAAATTTATCTTTCTTCTCTTGGCGTCCCTGGGGTCTTGGCGGTTAGTTAAAAAAAAATCACTATAATTTTCTATCTAAAGGAAGTGGTAATCCAAACAATACTACTCCATAATACAGATGTGGCATCGTGATTATAAGTTTTAACCGAATTAGTTAAATCCAAAGAGTTGAAAATGGCTAACAATATCAAAGAGAAAATTCAAGCTGACCTACAACAAGCTAAATCTACTGGTCAGTTAAGAACTGAGCATATTCGCGAGATTGTTAAATCCGCAGTTGCTCAGGTAGCGGCTGAATTTAAAGAAGGTTCTAGCGAACTGCGTGACCTGGTAAAAGATGCAGTTTCTGCGGTGATTGAAAACTTGCAAGAAAAAGGTGGCGAACTCAAAGAAGAAGTCACAGCTTCCATTGAAGGAGCGCTAGAAGGTGTTAATACTAAAAGACACGAAGCTATTGTCAAAACTCAGGGAGAACTGAAGAGATTACAGTCCCAATTAGATGGTGAAGAAAAACAACTCCAGCAAGAAGTTGATGGAATGTTAGCAGAGATTGAAGCAACGGGTAAAAACAAATCTGCTAATACTAAAAGTGCAATTGACTCGGCGATTAATGCCATTAAAGACAGTGATGAAGTAGCTTTGCTAAAGAAACGCTACGCTCAACTGCAAGCACAACTAGCCATTGTTAAAGCTAACTTAGCCGCACGCTATGGTGGACGCTCTGGAGAAGTTAAAGATTATCTAGATGAAGCACAAAACTGGTATAATGAAGCACGTCCCCAGGCAGAAGCCTTGGCTACAAAAGTTGAAGAAAAGCGATCGCATCTCGAAGACCAACTGGGTGCAGCAGGTACGGCCCTAGCGAAAAAAGAACGCCAGTTAAAGCAAACTTTGAGAGAATTACTATTAACAACAGCTGATTTTTTCAAAGATAAAGATAAAGAACCTACTGACAAACAAAAAGAGACTGCTAATAAATAGACTCCAGTTGGAGCAATAGGATTCGGTTATATTTTTCTTCCTTTAACCACCTCAAAATGAGGTGGTAAAAATTAAGCCCCCCTTTCTTAAGGGGAGCTATTTCCTTGCGGTGGTTATCAAAGTTGTGCCAACTAGACTGGCTTGAGGTTATCTTTTTAACTCTTAAATAGCTAGGGTTGTAATTAATTATCAGGCTTTTCTTGATAATTAATTTTGAATCTAACTTGAAAGCTTAAACTATAGCTATCAAAATCAATAATGGGTAATATCTTTATCTTCAACCATTACCTATTACCCATTACCGATTACCCAAATTAATAACTACCAACTTCCTCTTCATGCTTGGTAATTACCCAAAGTGCATGAATACTACCGGGAAGCCAACCTAGCAAAGTGAGCAAGATATTAATTACCAAAGTTGATCCAACACCAACTGTGAGAAAAACCCCTAAGGGCGGTATTAACAGACCAAGAACTAAGCGGAGAATTTTCATGATGATTTTGCGGTAAATTTGTGTGTGATTTTGTGTAATTACATTTTCCAGAAAAAGCCAAATTAGGAACTCCACCTAGTGACTTATCTCAACAAAGGAGATTTGATTGACTGTAGAAACGTGATTCTGCTGGCATTTCTACTCTCATTGATATTTATCTAGATGGTAACTCACCTGAGTTGTTGACATTTCCACTGCTGTTTAAAGCAGGATGCCTTTCTGCCAAGTATTGGTTAATGAAGGTGTTAGCAAAAGATAGAATCACGGGCCCCAGAAGAAAAGCGATAATTCCCCGCACTGCAAACCCAGGAACGAGAACTGATGCTAACCAGAAACAGAAACCGTTAACGACCAGCGAAAATGCTCCTAATGAGACAAAGTTAAGCGGTAGAGAGAGTGCAGAAAGTACGGGCCTAACTGAGCCGTTAATTAGTCCAATTACTAAAGCCGCAATCAAAGCTGCGGGAAAGTTAGCAATATCAACGCCTGGAACGACTATATCAACGATTAACAGGCTTAAGGCTGTAGCGATCGCAGTTAAAAAAGTTACCCACATTGTTTTTACCTTATTCCTAATTACCAGAAACGAAAGTGTGTGAAGCTTCTTTAACTATCTTTAACTAGATCCTAGTTTCTCACCTCTCTTTCTAGATAGATTTTTTTGTCTATACAATTTGGCTGATATTTGATAATAATCGACAGATATCTTGTATTCTTGCCAAAGTCCTTGTTTATATTTTGTCTGATAGCGACTTTATTCGCAATTTATAAGAAGTTTTTAGTCTACCCTTGACACATTTATTGTAATGTAGTATAAATGTAGTACTAAGCTAAAGCTGCTCTCAATCCTATAAGGAGGTAAGTTCAATGATGTTCACTAATGCATTTACCCAAACCACTTCATATCCACCAATGCATTTAGATATTTTGAGGTATGAGCGAACATCGTTTGAGCGAAATTGTGATTGAACGGCCACGAACTGGGATGAGAATTAGTTCCACTAGTTTAAAAGGCTGTAAGAAAAATCTTCACAAACTAACTGTAGAAGCAAGTGAAGATGGATTATTAAATCCATATATCATCAAAGTTAGAAATGGTTCTAAGCGTCTTTCTGATCATCTCGGCCCACTGCGTCGGTTTCTAAAATCAAAAGTTGGAGAACCTTGGAATGAGGTTTATAGCGAACTGTCCCAACGTTTAGATGCTAGCACAATGGCAGGAAAGCACGTTCTTGATCATGTGTGGGGCTATGTTGAACGGTATGTAGAACTAATTGATGGTATTCCTTATCGTCAGCCTTATTACGGTTCCCAAATTGAGTTGGTTAGCTATAGATATACATCATTCTACGTTCATCCTGAAACGGGAATTCTCTGTTTAGCAAAAAATACACCTCGAAAGCCAAAGGCTTCACATCCAACTGATGTAGTAATGATTGATAAATATCATCGATACTGCAAGCTAAACGAAATTTGGTATCTCGTCACCTTTGAGGATTTTCCACTTCCACCTACTAAATATGTTACTGATATTATCAGAGGTTTGATTGACTGCGATCGCGCAATGTACGTGGGAGGTCGGAGAATTTACGCTGTTAGCAAACGACAGTGCAATAAAAAACAAATTCGATTCATTTTGAATCAACTTGTTCAGCAATAGAATTTTCACCTCGTGTTTTCAATCAAAAAGTTAACATCAGCTTTTTCAAGTTGCACGAGGTGAATTTATTTTAACTATGAATAATTGCAAAACCTGGGAAATTCTGGATTTATAACAATCACTCAGATTATTTCTCTTCCGGTTTATAGTAAAGCGATGATTTGTACAAAACCTGCTCTTGATGGGTTTCTAAAGTACAATCTGATAAGGGGTAAGTTACACAGGTAACAACATAGCCTGCTTGTATCTCCTGGGGACGGAGAAATTTTTGTTCACTTTGATCAACTTCACCACTGATAAGTTTGGCGACACAAGCAGAACATTCCCCTTGTTTACATCCAGAGGGTATGCGGATACCAGATGCTTCTGCTATGTCGAGAATATATTGATCATCTGGTACTTGAAGAGTATGATCTAATCCTAGAGCTTGATTGATCAGGCGAACTTGATAAACTGTCATCTGCTATTTCTCAGTTAAATATAATCAACTTGAAAATATTGTGCAGCTTGTAGTTAGCACTTTAGTGAAGACAGCACTAACTACGAACTTTAATTTAAATGTTATTGTTTAACTGCTTTCATCGACAAACTAATCCGCTTCAATTTCTCGTTAATTTCTAGCACCCGCACTTTCACAACTTGTCCTACTCTGACAACTTTTTTGGGATCATCCACGAATCTATCAGCAATTTGGGAGATATGCACCAAACCATCTTGATGTACACCAATATCAACAAAAGCACCAAAGTTGGCGACATTGCTAATTATTCCCTCTAGTTCCATTCCCACTTGCAAATCCCTAATTTCTTTAATTCCTGCTTTGAAGGTGGCATACTTAAATTCAGCACGGGGGTCTCTTCCTGGTTTTTCTAATTCGCTGAGGATGTCCCGCAGTGTGGGTTCACCAACTTTATCAGTAACGTATTTTTTCAGGTTGGTCTTATAGAGTTTTTCAGCAATTTGCGTTACCTGATTTAATGTTACACTCAAATCAGAGGCGATCGCTTCCACAACAGAGTAACTTTCTGGATGCACTGCTGTATTATCTAAGGGATTTTCACCACCGCGTATCCGCAAAAACCCCGCCGCTTGTTCAAACGCCTTCGGCCCCAACTTCGCCACCTTCAACAGTTGACGGCGGTTTTTAAAGGCTCCATGTTGATTGCGATAGGCGATAATATTGTTAGCTACTGTTGGCGTAATTCCCGACACAAAGGTGAGAAGTTCCTTTGAGGCGGTGTTTAAATCCACACCGACATAATTAACGCAGCTTTCTACAGTTTCATCTAACTTCTTTTTCAGCAACTTCTGATCAACATCGTGCTGATATTGTCCCACACCAATGGATTTGGGGTCAATTTTCACCAGTTCTGCTAAAGGATCTTGTAACCGCCGACCGATGCTAATCGCACCACGCACGGTAATATCTAAATCAGGAAACTCTTCTAGTGCAACTTTACTCGCAGAATATATCGATGCACCAGACTCATTTACCATTACCTTAATCGGTTTTCGGTCGCTTATTTGCAGCATTTCTAAGACAAATTCATCTGTCTCGCGGGAAGCTGTACCATTACCAATAGCAATTAACTCAACTTGGTATTTTTCAATTAAATTTTTGATGGTTTGTCCAGCTTTTTTACGTTGTTCAGCAGCTTGATGAGGAAATACCGCTTGATATTCTAAAAATTTCCCCGTTTGATCTAATACTGCAACTTTGCAACCAGTTCTAAAACCGGGATCTATGGCTAGGGTTGGTTTCATTCCCGCCGGTGCAGACAGCAGCAACTCTCGCAGATTCGTTTCAAATGTTTTGATTGACTCAATATCTGCATAGGTTTTCTTTTGGGAAATTACTTCCCCAATTAGGGAAGTTTTCATCAAACGGTTAAATGCATCCTTCAGCATTGCTTGGTAATAATCGCGAATTGTCCGGACTTTGGTTTTAATTTCCTGCGCTTCCAAATAAGAAAGTACTACATCCTCATCAAAAGCAATTTCAAAGTTTAATATTTTCTCCGTTTCTCCCCGACACAACGCCAGCATATTGTGCGGTGCGATATTTTTCACCCGAATCTGATAGTTACGGTACATCTCAAATTTGGTTGTACCTTCGGGATGATCATCTTTAATTCGGGAGACAAATACTCCTTCTTCTAGGAGATAGTCACGCAAATATGCACGTAATTCAGCTTTTTCAGCCACCTCTTCCGCTAAGATATCACTCGCACCTTTCAACGCCTCTTCTGCGGTTTTTACTCCCAGAGTTTCGGAAATATATTTCGCTGCTTCTTCCTCAAGTGAGGCTGTGACAGCATTTTTCACATTTAGCGATTTGATAAATGCTGCTAGGGGTTCTAATCCTTTTTCTCTAGCGATAGTGGCGCGGGTGCGGCGTTTTTGGCGATAGGGTAGGTATAAATCCTCAAGCTCAGTTTTTTGTAAACAGGCGGTGATTTTGGCTTTGAGTTCATCGCTGAGTTTACCTTGTTCTGCGATCGCATTTAAAATCACCGATTTGCGTTCTTCCAGTTCCGTTAGGTAACTATACCTATCAGCTAAATCGCGCAATTGCACCTCATTCATCTCATCGGTACGCTCTTTGCGGTAACGTGCAATAAAGGGAATCGTCGCACCCTCCGCCAAAAGTTCCAGCGCGTTTTGCACCTGATGAGGTTTGATATCTAGTTCAGTTGCTAGTAGTTGAGGAATGTTCAGCATCAAGTATCTACGTTAAAAATGCTACGTCTAAAAGTAATATGCTAGATCATTACTG
Organism: Cylindrospermum sp. FACHB-282; assembly: GCF_014697195.1. Taxonomy (GTDB): domain Bacteria; phylum Cyanobacteriota; class Cyanobacteriia; order Cyanobacteriales; family Nostocaceae; genus Cylindrospermum. The sequence continues at coordinate 8,190 of NZ_JACJRJ010000074.1, forward strand.
TCAGCATGAGCATAGATTTTAAGCTAATTTACCCAATGATTACCTAAATTTAAAATATTTACACCCCGTCTTTAAATTAAGTATTGTAACTAAAACCTACTTAGGTGTAGAATTAACCCCAGTTCCCAAAACAGTTTCGCGCCACATATCTCGAAACGTGAGGCTTTTAGTTCAGAGGTTTAGTAAAATGCCTTCATTTTTTTTAATTCCACTGTTTACTGGTTTAGTTACTGGCTATTTTTTCAAAAAGAGCAACGATGAAATCGCCTACATTGCGGGTGTATTTGCAGCTATCAGCTTCATTATCAGCTTAGTTTTAGCACCTTGGCAGATTCAGTTTGCGCTGTTAATTCTCATCCTCGCCAGTACTAACAAACTTCTGCGGAAAATTCAGTAAAAATCATCCTAACGCTAGAGAAAAACACACGATTTCATATTTTCTCTAGCTTTAGTGATGTGAGTGAAATTCTACCAAATTATTTTGGCTTCAGCATCGCGCAGATTAACCAAACTCTTTAATATTTATTGTAAACTTCATTTAGGCATCCACCTTCTTGCAGGAAAATATTATCATGCCTAACAAACTAAATCATTTGCACATCAAAAATTTTCGCTCCCTTGCGGATGTTTTTATTAAAACAGACACTCTCAATATTCTCTTTGGCCCTAATGGAGCCGGAAAATCGACATTTTTAGATACAATCTGGTTTATTAGAGATTGTGCAATCAGAGGTGTCGATTTAGCTTCTTCATTTAGAGATCATGGAATTGGTATACTTTGGGATGGAGCAAGCGAAACAGACAATATATTAATTGAAATAGAAGATGAATCCACTAAATATGAAGTAACATTTGGCTTTTCTTCCGGTAGAATAGAATCTTTTGTGGGCGAGAAGCTAACTAATAAGATCAATAATAATTTACTAATTAATAGAACAATAGGTAGTGACAAAGCTACATTTTATCATCTTGGCATAGGTAAAGACGAATCTATTATCAATCTCAGAGAACCAGAAAAACTGGCGCTTACCAGTTATGTAGGCTTTGGAACAGGTGATCCAACAGCATTAGAGTTAGACAAATTCCTGCGTTTGGCGCGTTTTTATCATTTAAGGGGACTGTCCTTATTCAGGCTGAGACGATACGGCTCAGAATCAGAACCTGGAGATAGATTACAAGATGGATGTGAAAATTTATGGTCAGTTTTGAGGAATCTACATGATAGACAAGCCGTTGATGAGAGATATAAAACAATTATAAATTTTATGCGCGAAAGCTTTCCCGCTTTCGATGGCTTATATTTTGAGCAAACTGGACGTAACACAGTCTATGCAAATTTCTTAGATAAAAGACGCCGTAAACCAATTCAAGCTTCAGGAGTATCTGATGGACATCTTCAAATGCTCATTAATCTCACAGCTTTATTTTCTGAAAAACCAAATGGCTATTCATTAATTTTGCTGGATGAACCGGAAATATCCCTACATCCTTGGGCATTAGCAGTTTTTGCCAAAGCAGTGAAACTTGCTACGGAAAAATGGAATAAACAAGTCTTTATTTCCACTCATTCCCCAGTCCTCATTAGTCAATTTGAACCAAAAAACATCTTGGCTGCCGAGCTTGATGCCGATGGGCAAACTATTATGAAACGAGTTAGTGAAATCCCAGAAATTCAAGATTTACTAGAAGATTATGCTACAGGTTCTTTATATATGGCTGAAATGATAGCCCCTCAGAGTAAGTCTGCTTCTGAGGATTCAAATTAATGAATGGAGAAAATAAAACTAGCAACCAGCCATGCTATTTTTTTGAATTTGGATTATTTGTTACAGGTCAAACTGAAGAACAGCATCTACCAAATTTATTTAGAAATCTCATGGCAACTGGTATATGTACATTTAAAATTGTGAGCCGTATTGGACAGCTATCACCTAGAACTTCTCCACAACGAGAAATTAGAATGGTTGGAAGTGGTAATATTATTCCTCCTAAAGACGCAGAAAAAATTGGTTTTCCAGCTAGAGACTATTTATCTGCAAATCCATGTGGATATGTATTGCTGGTGGATGACTTAGAACAAGATAGAGTAAGACTAGCGCCACAAGTTTTTCAGCGATATCGAGAGGTTCTAGATAATATTTTACTAGAGCAAAAGTCTCGTGCTTCTGTTCATTTTTTGGTAAACATGATTGAAGCCTACTACTTCGCTGACTCTCAGGCAGTCAATACAGTTTTAGGAACTTCTTTGACAGATTATCCAGAAGATGTCGAAACTATACCCCATCCTAAAAATCAATTAAAAGCTTTACATCCTGGTTTTGATGAGAAAAAAGACGGTGGGGAAATACTCAAGCTCCTTAGAGTTGAACACGTTTTGTCTAATCCTCAGACTTGTGCATCTCTGAGAACTCTATTTTTGTGGTGTTACCAAGTGTTAAAAAAGTACCCATATCCAGAAGTTTTAGCACAATTTCCGGCTGAACAGTATCGGTTTCACGATGGAATATTGAGTGCAATAACGCGACAACAGTTAGAGGATGGTGAGGAAACCCCTACAGCCTAACTGGCGATCGCTAATTTCATCGATTTGTTAGACTGGACACACCAGGATTTATTCAGTCAAATCTCTGAACACGCCAGCAGACGAGGCTCCCCATGCTTACAAATACGCTACTTCTCTCAAATCAACTCCCCACACTGCAATATTCCTCCACCCCAGAGCGATTCGATGAAACCTGGGAAGCTCCCCTGGCTACCCTTTTGGGACTAGGACGCGCCGCTGGTGCCGATTTTATTGAATACTTCTTAGAGCATCGCAACCATATCAGTTGTCTTGCAGAAGACGACTCCATCACCAGCATTTCACCCAGTCTAGCCACAGGTGCAGGAGTCAGAGTATTTCGCGGTAAAGCCGACTGCTACGTAAGCACCAATGACCTTTCATTCTCTGGCTTAAAAGCAGCCTTAGAAAAAGGTCTTTCCATCCTGGGATTACAACTACCCGCACCTAGCTCTTTCATCCCCGAAATTAACCTAGAATTACTCAGAGACTACGCCACAAAAAGAGGCAAAGATGGCTGGCTACCCCTGTGTAGTTCCATTCGAGAAATGGGAGAAGTCCTTCTTGATGGTACCGCCACCCTCAATAAAAAAGCTAGCCACGTACAATCACGCCGCGCTAGTTATTTCCGAGATTGGCAAGAAGTTTTAGTCGCCGCTAGTGATGGCACCTTTGCTCGTGATATTCGCCTCACCCAGTCCGTAGGATTTAACATTCTCTGCGCTGATGGTGCCAATCGTACCTCCATTGGTGCACGTGATGGTAACACCAGTGATGCCAACTTCCTGAGAACCTGGGATTATCAACAAGCCGCCGAGCAAATAGCCGAATCCGCTGGCAAAATGCTCTACGCAGATTACGTTGAATCAGGCACTTATCCCATCATTATGGCCAATCACTTTGGCGGCGTAATCTTCCACGAAGCCTGCGGACACCTGCTAGAAACTACCCAAATTGAACGCAATACCACACCTTTTGCTGACAAAAAAGGCGAAAAAATTGCCCACGAAAGTCTAACAGCTTGGGATGAAGGACGCGCTGAAAATGCCTTCGGTACAATTGATATGGATGACGAAGGTATGCCTGGTCAAAGAACTTTATTAATTGAAAAAGGCGTTCTCAAAAACTTCTTAGCAGATAGAACTGGTTCTGTACGCACAGGACACCCCAGAACTGGTAGCGGACGCCGCCAGAATTATACTTTTGCCGCAGCTAGCCGGATGCGTAATACTTATATTGATTCTGGCGAATACACCAACGAAGATTTATTTGCCTCTGTGGACAAAGGTATTTACTGTAAAAAAATGGGTGGCGGCAGTGTTGGCGCAACAGGTCAATTTAACTTTAGTGTTGATGAAGCTTATTTGATTGAAAATGGCAAACTTACTAAACCATTAAAAGGAGCTATCCTCATCGGTGAAGCTAAGGAAATTATGAACAAAATTTCTATGTGTTCCCAAGATTTGGAGCTTGCACCCGGTTTTTGTGGCTCAGTCAGCGGCAGCATTTACACTACAGTCGGACAACCACACATCAAGGTTGATTCAATTACTGTCGGCGGACGCTAGAGAATTTTAGATTTTAGAGCCAGTCGCGTGGGCGGGTTTCCCGACTTGAGCGAACTGGCGTGATTTTGGATTGTTAAGAAAAAGTATATGTCTCACGCTCCAGACGCAGAGGCGCAAAGAGAAAGATTGAGTTTTACTAATCATTCAGTAATGCCAAGATGCCTTAATCAATATACCAATAATCACATCCAAAATCCCATTTTGAAATCTCACTTTTGTTAAATCTCAAATTCCAAAATTGATTATGCCAAAAATCGAAGAAATTGCAACCTACGCCAAAGATAATGCTGAGAAACTTGGTATCAAGAAATTTGATATTTATGGTTCAGCAGTAGATGAAACTAGCGTGCAGGTTGACCAAGGTGAACCAAAACAAGTCAAAGCCTCAAATCGCTCTGGTGTTACTGTGCGGGTTTGGAATGAAGAAAATACAATGGGTGTCACCAGCACCACAGATGTAGACCCCAAAGGATTGGAATTGGCTTTAAAGACTGCTTACGAAGCTAGTTTTTTTGGGGTTAAGGAAAATGTCCCTGATTTTAGTCCAGAAGCAACAATTCCTATCCCCAATACACACCACGAAAAAGCACCCCAAGCACCAGCTTCTGAACTGATAGAAAAATTATTGGTAGCGGAAAAAGAACTTCTAGCCGCTCATCCCGCTATTAAAGGAGTGCCTTATAATGGTTTGGCGCAAAGAGATATTGACAGATTTTATCTCAATAGTGATGGCGCTATCAGAACCGAATCTCACTCTTTAGCATCGGTTTATCTGTACAGCAAAACTGAGGAAGAAGGGAAAAAACCGCGCAGTGCAGGCGCTTTCAGAATCAATCAAAAGTTAGATTCTCTGGATATCAATGGTTGCATTAAAGAAACTGCCGAGAAAACTATCAGCCATTTGAACTATGAAAAAGTTCAAACTGGTAAGTATAGAGTTGTTTTCTCTCCTGAAGCTTTCTTAAGTCTGCTGGGTGCTTTTTCTAATTTGTTTAATGCTCAAAGCATTTTGGACAATCAAAGTTTATCTAACCCTGATGATTTAGGTAAACAAATTGCTTCCCCCCTACTTTCAGTTTTTGATGATGCATTGCATCCAGCAAATGTTGGTGCTGAAAGTTTTGATGGTGAAGGTACTCCCACCCGTCAGGTTTCACTGATAGAAAATGGTGTTTTAAAAAGCTTTCTCCACAGTGCGGGAACTGCCAAAAGGCTGAATGCTCAACCAACAGGTAATGCTAGTATTGGGGCTAAAGTCAGCGTCGGGCCCAATTTTTATCACGTTTTCGCTGCTGGATTTCCTGAGCAGCAATTTAGCTTAGATACTGCCGAAGATGTAATTTTGATTGATGATTTACAAGCTCTTCACGCTGGAGTTAAAGCTTTACAAGGTTCGTTTTCTTTGCCGTTTGATGGTTGGTTAATCAATAAAGGTGTCAAGACGAGTATTGAGTCTGCAACAGTTGCTGGCGATTTCTTGGAAGTTTTGAACTCAATTATTTATGTGGAAAAAGAGGTGGAGTTGACACCAGGGGGAGTTTGTCCCAGAATCTGGGTTAATGAACTTTCGATTACTGGTGAGTAAAGGTCAATAATTAGGAGTTAGGAGTTTTCATTTTTAAGCTCTTAACTTCTAACCCTTATTTTTCTCCTCCCATACCAGAAATGTTATCAACCCCATCAGCACCGCTTAAATTAGTACCAATCATTACGGCACCCTCTACTTGAGCATTAAATAATTTCGCATCGCTCAAATCGGCATTAGTAAGATTAGCATTATTGAAGCTGGTACCACTGGCAAAGGCTTCTGTTAAATTAGCAGACTTCAAATTAGCACCTGTTAAATCTGCGCCTTCTATATTAGCGCCTTCTAAATTAGCACCTATTAAATTTGCATTCCTCAAATCGACACCTATGAGGTGAGCACCTTCGAGATTAGCGCCTGACAAATTACACCCGAAACATTCTCTAGTTTCTAACAAGTGTCTGACGAGATTGGGGTTTTCAGCCTTGACGGGAATGGGAGCAGCTAGAGATAATGTGCACAGTATTGCTGCCGCAGTCAAAAATATAGGTCTCATACTTTTTTACCCTCACAACTTTTTGAAGTTATTGCTCAACTCCTATGATCCCATCGTCTCAAAGTCCCTGTATTTTGTCCTCATGCGAGCGGAGGACTTCACCGGTGAGAAAATTAGATTCAGTCTTCATACCTGAGCTAGAGCGAAAACGCTAAAATGATATGCTTATCAGAAATTTTCTTGGGCTAATCGGGAAGAAAAGACATATATAGCGATCCTACTAAATGAGTTACGAACAAAAAGATCCCCGACTTCTTGAAGAAGTCGGGGATCTGAGTCTCTTGGTGGAGTGAAACCTATACAAAAATGGGGATATAAGTCAATACGGTTCAGTTAAGAAAATTGTAGTTGGGCAGTACCTACCATCATAAAAATAGTGGGTATTGCCCATGCTATATTTTTAGTTGTTAATTGTTCCATCAGGCATTACCGCGCCACGCAAATCTACACCCGTCAGATTTGCACTACTAATTTCTGCTCTGATCAAATTTGCTTTACTTAAATTAGCACCTGTCAAGTCTGTTCTAGCAAGATAGGCATCAACCAAGTCTGCTTCAGTTAAGTTAGCCTCGCGCAGGTTAGCCCGACTCAAATCAACTCTATTCAGTCTTGCAAAACTCAGGTTTGCTCGATTCAATTTGGCTCTAGTCAGTTTAGTATCTGCCATAATTGCACCACGTAAGTTAACACCTGTAAGTTCGGCATCAATCAGATTTGACCGTTCCAGCCTAGCATTCATCAGGTTAGCACCTTTTAAATTAGCACCCCTCATGTTAGTGTCGCTCAGAGATGCGTTATACAAAATTGCTTCACTCAAGTTAGCATCGCTCAAATCGGCATAACGTAGCGTTGCTTCACTCAAGTTAGCACCACTCAAATCAACTTTAGCTAAGTCGACACCAGTTAAATCAGCCCCCCGCAAGTCAGCCTTATGTAGGTTAGCTCCCCGTAGACTAGCAGAGTACATTCTCTTTTCTTCTCGCAGGTTAGCACCACGCAGGCAAGCACCTGTTAGATTAGCACCCGCCAAATCTGCTCCACGCAAGTCTGCATCCATCAAGTTAGTATCTAGCATCTCCGCCAAAGTTAAATTGGCATTACGCAAATCAGCGCCCTGCAAAGATGCACCGTGTAAATCAGCATCATGTAAGTTGGCACTGATTAAACTCGCCTGATTTAGATTCGCACCACTTAGCTTTGTACGAATTAGATTTGCCCTATTCAAGATTGCCCGATTTAGATAGCTAAAAATTAGGATAGCATTTTGTAAATCTGCCTTATTCAAGGCTATACCGATTAAGTCTGCACCAAAAAAATTTGCCCCATTTAAGTTGGCCTCGATAAATTTTGTTTCTCCATCTGCATATCGCTTAAGAACTTCAGTGGCATCCATAGTTTTCCTGTTTCAATTACCGCAATATTTCCAAATTTTTCCTTGCTCCACAATTGTCAAAAATTACAATCCATCATTGTTGGTTAGAACGCATCTTTCGTAGGGGGTATTATAAATTGACAGGTATTATTGCTATTGTCATCACTTTTTAATGCGGTTTGAGCATTAGGATTAACTATTGTTAGACTTTTTTGAGATGAGTCGCTGTTAAAGGGTTGATATTTGTTGGCATTAGATAACATATCAGCATATAAACTTCGCATGGATTGGATGATGGCACTGGCTGCTTGAGTATTTTCATCCAGGTTGTCTAGAGATATAACAGTACTATTTAGTTTAGATTCAAGCTCTTTGATAGTTGGACAAGTATCAAATAATTTCCGCAGTAAATCATCAAGTTTTTCTGCTCTCAGTTTGAGCCAGTCTTCTTCATTGAAAGTAAAGTTATTGTCAAGGGCAGAAAATATAAGTATTTTAGCCCTAAGTGGGTTAGTATATTTCATTATATTTTGCCGTAAATCAAACTGATTATATTGATATTTAGTTTGACTGTTTGGAGATTTATCTACAGGATTTGATGAGATTTGTCCAGAATGATAAAATATAGGTTCTTGTTGATTAGGTGGATTTACTAGTATTCCTGTTGTTTCCTCATTCGTTACATATAGCTTCTTCAACTCATGATAAATTACCCGGGCAATTAGGGTGTATTCAGCTTGTTTATTAAGTGTTTTGACAACTTTAGATAAAGCATCATTTAACTTATGTATAGTTGGGTTTAACCTGAATAATTCTTGAACTAATTCTTGTAATTTAAACCTGTCTAGCGTATTTTGATCGTTCTCCCAAATACCTTTACAAGCAGAGTATACTAATTTTTTAATCCGGTTTGAATTTTCATGTTGTTCTAAATATTTAGTTACTTCATCGAGGCTAGATAGAGTTTTCATCGGTAAATCTCCGGCATAGGTGTCAGATAAAAATAAACTCTGGACTGGGATTGTTTCCTCTGTCTCTTCTAGTTATAAAGATTTGCGGGGTTTAAATATGCGATCGCAAATTCAGGCAAACAAAACGGTTCTGGGTGGTAATTGATAGTTGCCACGCAGAAGGCATGGCCACTCCGGAGAACTACCCCCTGATTTTATCACTACGGCGTTGCCCAAGGGGGTAGTAGATGCGTTTAATCAGGCTGGAAGACGGGCGGTGCTTACCTCATCTAGTATGCCCTGATAGAGCTATGAGCATCTAGATCATCTGAGAAAATTGTTGAATTCTTAAACCTTGCCGCTACCAATGAAATACAATAGGGCCATGCGAACGGCGACACCACTGGTAACTTGTGATTGAATCAAACTAATTTCTGGATCATCCATTAAATCAGAGCTAATTTCTACACCTCGATTAACTGGGCCTGGATGCAAAACTTTGACGTTAGGTTTACACAGTTGTAGCTTTGTCCGTGTAATGCCAAATAGCTGATGATATTCTCGCAAACTTGGCAGTAAATGAGCAGTCATCCGCTCTTTTTGCAGGCGCAAAGTCATGACAAAGTCGGCATCCTGCAAAGCTGGTTCTAGCTGCCAATGGAGAAACAACTGCCCTTGAATAGCTTTTTTATCTCCTTCTTCACCAAGATACTCAGCAAATAATCTAGGTAACAGGGTGGGTGGTGCTGCCAGATGCACTTCGGCGCCACTGGCAATTAAACTCCAAATATTGGATCGCGCTACGCGAGAATGGAGTATATCCCCAACAATGGCAATTTTTTTGCCTTGTAACAGTTCTATTCGCGGGTGTGCTGGGTCAATTAAGGTACATAAGGTAAATAAGTCAAGTAGTCCTTGGGATGGATGCTCATGTTGACCATCACCGGCATTGAGGACACTAACTTTTACGCCTAGACGATCCATTTCTTGGGCGATCGCATGTGGTACTCCTGCCTCTCGATGGCGAATCACCATAATATCAGTTCCCATAGCCAAATAGGTCTTCGCCGTGTCGAGAATTGTCTCTCCCTTTGTCATGGAAGAGGTAGCAGCAGCGAAGTTCAGGGTATCCGCACTTAAGCGTTTAGCAGCAATTTCAAAACTGCTGCGAGTGCGGGTGGAGGGTTCAAAAAATAAATTCGCCACTACCTGTCCTTGGAGGGTTGGGACTTTTTTTGTCCGCCGTGATAGTACCTCTAAAAAAGAGGCAGCAGTTTGCAAAACAGCGTCATATTCAGCAGTGGTGAAGTCAGCGAGGGAAAGAATGTGATGACGATTCCAGGTGGTAGTAGGCATAAATTGCTATTAGTTCTCGGCCTAGAGATGCGATCGCATCTCTACAATTTTTTAATTTACTTTGCAGTAAAAACAATACCACCTCTCTTATATCAAATTGACAGATGTGCAGGGTAATGGTAAAGGGATGACGCCAAAAAAATGTTTAAAGCTACATAATTTCGCTATTTGTATAGCAAAGTTTAAAACATTTGCTGTAACTTAAATATGCTTCTCAACAGCACTAACGAAATTTTCGTATGGCACGACGCCTACTATATTTTCTACCACTTCTCCACCTTTGAAAATCAATACTGCCGGAATACTTTTAACTCCATATTTTTTGGCAGCAACTTTGTTTTTATCGATGTCAATTTTGAGGACTTTAACACGTCCTTGATATGCTTCGGCAAGTTGTTCTATTAAAGGAGAAATCTTCCGACAAGGGCCGCACCAAGGAGCAGTAAAATCAATGACAAATATTGGTTCTGATTCTAGAAGTAAATCGAATTCGCTGTCTTGAATCTGGGATACTGTAGTCATGGTTGTTCCCGAAATAAAAGTTAGGATTTTTGTTGGCTAGCGCCTGATATTAAGCTAAAAAGTGAATTTTTGTCAAGTTCTGGCAACTTAAAGACAGGAGTTTTAGGGCTTTTGCTGTCTGAGGCAGTTTTAGACAGGGCAATTAAACTGTTAATAATCTCTCCAAAAGACTCCCCATCTATCAGCCTTTGGGAGAGATTTTAATTAAGGTTGTAAATGGAAAACTTTCAAAGCTAAAGAAATCAGAGTCAGGAAGGTTAAAAACCCGATTGAATCGAGCATAGTTGTTAATAATGGCCCACTAACTAAGGCAGGATCAAGCTTAAGTCGCTTTAAGCCCATTGGGAGTAAAGTGCCAAGTGTAACGGCAATAATTGTATTGGTCATCATCACCATTCCAGCAACTAAAGCCACCCATCTTTCTTGAGGACGGGCCCAAATCAGAGAAAGCAGGATCATGGTTATTCCTAAAGCTAGGGCGGTACCTGAACCGGCTAAAAGTTCTTTGCGGAGAATTTTTAGGGTATCTTTAGGTGTTACTTCACCTACACCCAAGCCGCGAATTGTAACTGTTAAGGCTTGAATGCCCACGGTACCACCAGTGTTAGAAAAAATTGGCATGATTACGGCCAGAACTGGCACGGCGGCAATTACAGATTGGAATGGGGCGATCGCACTGGCTGCACCAATATATAGCCCCATAATCCCCAGCAACCAAGGCAAACGGTTGAGAATTGTGGCTACGGGCGAGGATAAAGCCCCTTCGTCACCACTTACACCCGCCAGTTTTTGGATATCTTCTGTGGCTTCTTCTTCTAAAATATCGACCACATCATCAATGGTGATAATGCCGACTAATCGATCTTCCCGATCAACTACGGGGATAGCGATTAAGTCATAGCGTTTCATGATTTGGGCAACTTCTTCCTGGGAGGCTTCGGTTTTTACCTTGATGACGCGATCGCTAGAAATATCTCTAATTAAGACTTCGGGAAAGGTAAATAACAACTGACGCAGAGAAACAACGCTTACCAAGGTGCGGTTATCGTCTGTGACGTAGGCGTAGTAAATTGTCTCCTTGTCTTCGTCCTGACGGCGAATTTTGCTTAAGGCTTCGCCCACAGTCAATCCTTCCCGCAGCCGCACATATTCGGTTGTCATCACCCGTCCAGCTGTGCCTTCTGGATAGCCGAGAATTGTGGCTGTGGCTTGCCTTTGTTCGGGACTGAGTTCTTTTAATAGGCGCTTGATGACGCCAGCCGGGAGTTCGTCAAACAATTCTGCCCGTTCATCGGGACTCATTTCTTCCACAAGATGCACTACTTGGGCATCATGCAGAGAATTAATCAGTTCTTCCTGTACGTCTGTGGGCAAATATTCAAATACATCGATTGCTTGCCCTTTGTTGAGTAGTCGAAATGCGATCGCCCGCTGTTTTTCCGGCAATTGTGAAATGTACTCCCCCACATCCACAGGCTGTAAATGATTTAAATCGCATTTCAACTGATTTAGATCGGCAACGTCTAATGAATTGCGAACGTCTTCTATGAGCATGATAAATATCTCCTAATGTCTCCCCCTCGCTGGGAGACTGTCTCGCCAGCTTAGAGGAGGTTGGTACTGCCATCTGGTGGACTTCTGTCCATAAAATCTTAAAAACTCACTCAATATTGATATCTAATCAAAGCATCACTGATTCATCATCCTAACGCGGAATGGTTTTATCCGATAGGTGGTGAGTCATAGCGTGCTTAAGTAGTAGTTTTCTACACACTTAAGCATTTTTGCCCAGATTTAGGTTTGCTTAGTGTTGATTCTACTACTCATATATCCTATGTCAAGCCAATAAACGATTTTATTGGCAAACTTTACAGAGTCAAAATATTTACATTACAAAAAATATGTTTATAGGACTTACGCATTGACAAAAAACAGTAATTATGAGCAATCAATTTTATTCATTGAAAGTCCTATAAATTGTGCGTTAGGGAACGCACACTACGTGTAGGATGCGTCAGGGGACGCATCGAAAAAGCCTGAAAAAAGGGTAAATTTGTACAGTGCGTAAGTCCTAGTTTAGTCTTAGGGCGTAGAGAAAATATGTATTTATACTTAAAATATTGACCCCACAATATCAGGCAATTAAAAGCCACAGGGTTTATATCTGTTAATTATAGGTTTGGGTTCGATGCTGAATACTTGCCCTGCTTACATCTTATCGTAGCGCGTTCAATGGCGCAGGGCTGAAAAAGGCCATATTTTATAACAAGTCATATATACAATGAAATCTGCTTTTTTAAAAAGGTATATCATCATTATCAGATGTCTCATCCGGCTGTATATTCATTAAAACTTTACCGAAAAACCTAAGAAATTCTTTTAATACTTCTTTTGAATCTATCCACATATTCCAGGTATAATTGTTTTCTTTATTCTCATAAATTACTAAATAGCTTTCACTATTAGACAAGGAATTTTTATTAAAGCCATCAAGACATTTGTTAGTTGTATCTTGCGTTATAGAATCATAATATTCTGGATTCTCTTGGTCATTTAAATAAACATCACCTATGGTTTTACCTTCAACTTCTATAGGACTAATATTTGATTTTTGAAAAAGCTCCGTACATCTGAAGGGTGGGAAAATCAAAGGTAGTGTGTCGGATAAACCATTCAAACATCCATTTTAAATGAGAGAATGTT
>NZ_JACJRJ010000075.1 GCF_014697195.1 Cylindrospermum sp. FACHB-282
GATTTTGAGCTATAAATTCCTGTAGTTCGCCGATGACTCCACCCACCGCAGGTATCTCTTGTTCTAAATACTGCTTTATCATTGTTCTGTTTTAGACTTGTATGCTCTCTCCGTATTATCTCTTATTTTTTTTCAAAAATCAAATATTATTCCTATATCTACTAATACCAATTCTATGTGAGGCTGCGTTTTATTGCCTGGAAATCTGAATATTCGGAGAGGATGGATATCCCAGGCGCTTATAAATTGCGGAACTATACAAACAAAGTCCCGCTATGCTCATGAGTTTCAACTTAAGCGAAAACTGAGTTGGGGAATACCTGTCACGACTCTTTTAGAACAGGTAAAACCAGAAATTCTCACAGCTTATTCTCTACCTCTACCAAAAATTTCCCAGCAAATACCAGCATTACAATTAACAGGATGGTTAGGGGAACTAGAACAAAAAGCTAAACAAATTACAGTCAAAATTGATAGCAATAATGCTGGAAATGGTTCCGGGATAATTATCGCTAAACAAGGGGATACTTACACAGTTTTAACTGCTGCTCATGTTGTCTGTGAAAGAGTAGATGCAACACAAATCTGTGGAAAAAATAATTATCAAATACTAACACACGATGATAAAAAATATGCTGTGGAACCAAGCAGCATTAAAGTAGAACAAGGGGTAGATTTAGCTGTAGTTAAGTTTCGCTCTCAAGAAAATTATCAAGTTGCAACTCTGGCGAATTATAGTCCCAGAAATGATGAATTTATCTTTACTGCGGGGTATCCCAAATTAGGAGATAAGTCACCTTGGCGATTTACAACAGGGAAGATTTTTAGTCAAGAACAGGGATTATTAACAACTAAAGAATCAGATTTTCAAAGCAATATTTCTGGCAGCTTACAAAGTGCAAGATCCTTAACAGGGGGATATGAGTTAGTGTATAGCAGTATCACCTTTGGCGGCATGAGTGGGGGGCCTGTGTTAGATTCTCAGGGGCGGGTTATTGGTATTCATGGACGCGCAGAGGGAGAAGCAGCCATTGATGAAAAGGTAGGGGATGCTGGCAATAGTGGAGGTAAAGTCCAGATAGGCTATAGTTTAGGCATTCCTATAAGTACCTTTGTGGGAATAGCAACGCGACTGGGTACACAAGGGCAAAAAATAGAAAACACCCCAGCACCGGAACTCAATAAACAAAATATCGAGTCTATTAAAAAAGCCATATTATCAGCAGATGTCTCTAAAGGCAATGCTACTGCTAGTCAATGGTTAGAAAGAGGAAATCAACTGTGGCGGTTAAATCGATATGAGGAAGCAGTCCAAGCTTTTGATGCCGCAATAAAGCTGAAACCATCTTTTATTTACTTAGCTTATTATGGCAAGGGTTTGGTATTAAATAAGCAAAAAAAATATCAAGATTCTATAGCAGTATTCGAGCAAACAGTGAAATATAAGCCTGATTTTGTTGCTGCTTGGCATGAGCAAAGTTTAGTTTATCGAAAATTAAAACAACTTGCTCAAGCATTAGTAGCAATAAATCAAGCGATTAAACTCCAGCCTAAAAACCCAAATTTGTATAATACGAAGTTGTTCGTATTAGATGATTTAACAAAGTATGCAGAAGGAGAGACAGCGATAAATGAGGCGATTAAACTTAATCCCCGTGCATCATATTACAGCAATCGTGGGAGTCTGTACCATGACCAGAAAAAATGGGATTTAGCACTGGCTGATTACACCAAGGCTATCGCAATTAATTCTGAATATGCTAGCGCTTACTACAATCGCGGGAATCTGTACCATGACCAGAAAAAATGGGATTTAGCACTGGCTGATTACACCAAGGCTATCGCAATTAATCCTGAATATGCTAGCGCTTACTACAATCGCGGGAATCTGTACAATGATCAGAAAAAATGGGATTTAGCACTGGTTGATTTCACCAAGGCTATCGCAATTAATCCTGAAGATGCTGAGGTTTACAGCAATCGTGGGATTGTGTATGCTGACCAGAAAAAATGGAATTTAGCACTGGCTGATTTCACCAGGGCTATGGAAATTAATCCTCAACTTGCTAGCGCTTACCGCAATCGTGGGAATCTGTATTATGACCAGAAAAAATGGAATTTAGCACTGGCTGATTACACCAAGGCTATCGCAATTAATCCTGAATATGGTCTAGCTTACTACAATCGCGGGATTGTGTTTCATGACCAGAAAAAATGGAATTTAGCACTGGCTGATTTCACCAAGGCTATCGAAATTAATCCTGAATTTGCTGAGGCTTACAACAATCGCGGGATTGTGTACCGAAATCAGAAAGAATGGGATTTAGCACTGGCTGATTTTACCAAGGCTATCGCAATTAATCCTGAATATGCTACCGCTTACAACAATCGCGGGATTGTGTACCGAAATCAGAAAGAATGGGATTTAGCGCTGGCTGATTACACCAAGGCTATCGCAATTAATCCTGAATTTGCTCTAGCTTATCTCGGTCGAGGATTGGTTTATAATATTAGGGGAGATAAACAGATAGCTATTCAAAATTGGCAGCAAGCAGCGCAACTGTATCTAGCTCAAGGGGATAATGCTATGTATGAACAAATAATGAATATATTAAAAAATATAAGCAAATAAAACAGTCGTTTTCATTGAATGAACTACGCACTATAAATGTAAAGCAGCAAGAAAATTAAAATAAAATAAAATAAGGCTTGTAGTAAGGACTTTAGTCCTGAGAATTATTCCCTTGAGCGATAAATCGCTCACTACAAACCAAGTAATTATTTTACATTTAATGATTTCTAACTATTTATGATGTAGAGATGTTTCAGGGAAAATCTCTACATTTTGTTTGAGATTTCGCTAAATCACTAGGAGCAAATGCGCCATTTTCTGTAATTAACTCTGCGGGGGTGACATCAAAAGCTGGGTTGTAGTATTCGACTTATGTGTGAGTTGGTGTTCTAATTTTTTTTTGTTGGCGATTTTTCACCCAAAATATCTATTTTAACAATCAGAGATTCTTTTTTGCTTTTACCGCAAGGTTCAGCGCTTTGACAATCACTAACTGATTCTATTCCATAAGATAAACTCACTTTCTTATTTAAAAACTTTTCGGGTTCACAAACTTCAAATGACGCGCCGAGATTATGTTCTTTTCCGTTTTCATCTACTAGGGTGGCGTAGCATTTGAGGTCACCATTTACTAACTCTTTGATTGTGCCAATTTTTGGTTGTTCAGTGGTGTTGGCTGGAGTAGCTGTTACAGGTTTTGGGGAAGTTTCAGTTTTGATTTGTTCGACTGTATTTGAGGGCGTTTGCTTGGCTGCATCAGTTTGAGAATTACTACAACTCACTAGCCAGATACTGCAAAAAATTAAGGAAATTGTCGGAATTAATTTTTTCATTGGGAAATTTTTACCTAGCTTTTGGATTTAAACCACTTGCTTTGTTTGAGCTTTTGCTAAATCACTAGGAGCAAATGCACCGTTCTCTGTAATGATGGCTGTAATCAACTTTGCTGGAGTGACATCAAAGGCTGGGTTGTAATATTCAACTCCCGATGGTGTGAGGGTAGTGTCGCCAATTTGGTATATTTCTGTTGGTTCCCGTTCTTCAATGGGGATTTGGCTACCGTCTGTTAGTGCAAAATCAATGGTAGAAAGGGGTGCAGCGACGAAGAAGGGGATATTGTGTGCAATGGTGGCGATCGCTAAACTATAAGTTCCAATTTTATTCGCAGTGTCGCCGTTAGCAGCAATTCTGTCAGCACCCACAACGACAGCATGAATCAAACCCCGTTGCATACAATGGGCGGCCATGTTATCTGTAATCACAGTCACGGGTATCCCTTCTTGCACACATTCCCAAGCGGTGAGTTTTGCACCTTGCAACCGGGGACGGGTTTCATCAGCAAACACCCGCGTTAATCTTCCTTCTCTCCAAGCGGAACGCACTACACCAAGTGCAGTACCATAACCAGCGGTGGCTAAAGCACCGGCGTTGCAATGAGTCAAAATCGTCAGCTTTTCTGGAGTTTTGGGTAATGCGGCTAAACCATGATCACCTATAGCCTGACAGGTTTGTAAATCTTCTGCATTAATGGCTTGGGCGGTTTGCAAAAGAGTTTGTTTAATTTCCTCTACTGTTCCTAAACTTTCGTAGGCAGTTTTCATCATTCTGCCAATTGCCCAAAACAAGTTTACCGCTGTGGGGCGAGTGGAACGCAACAATTCGGCGACTTTCTCTAACTTATCCAGAAATTCGCGGCGTTCGCCTCCGGCGGGCGTTTCGCCATCGCTGGTTTCAATTTCCCTCGCCCCAAGATACATTCCATAAGCCGCAGCGACACCAATTGCCGGCGCACCCCGTACAATCATGGTTTTAATCGCCAGCGCCATATCATCGCTGCGGTGAATTTCTACAAAACTATACTCGTTAGGTAAACGGGTTTGATCGATGAGAGATACTGAGTTATTGTGCCAAATAACGGGATAAACCTGATTTGTGGAAGTTGTCATCGCAATTTTGGATTGGAAATACTTTTGAAAATATAGCGCTTCTAGATGGGATGCAATACACTTTAACCTCTCTCGGATGGGGAGAGAGGCTTTACAGCGATTTTCAGGTAAATAGACCACGCGGTAGGGACACAGCAATGCTGTGTCCCTACTGTGCCCCTACGACAGATGTGGTTCAGATAGATGAAAACTGCTGTAAGACAGTTGTGAATTCTTGCTCAAATGCCTGCGCTAGTGAGGGACGTAGGCAATAATCATCCCAACCTGAGATTGAGTGCGGGCGATCGCTTCTGGTACATCACCGAGAAGCGAAAATATTTGATTTTTCTGCTCAACAGCCCCATTCAACAACAGCAAATCGTTGGTTTTGAGTAACTGTGAAACTTGGCGGACAAAATTACCCCGCACTGTTTGCATAGGTATATCTCCTGGTAATTCGGCAACGTCCAAATCAGCGTTGGCTCCTCGGATAGATACGACTTGCAATAGTTGCAGAGAGGCTTTAAATTCCGTAGCCAAGCTTTTGGCTAAGAGGATACTTTGTCCAAAAGAACTAGCGTAAGTTTGTTGGGTGGTGAAAGCGAAAAATACGCGTTTCGTATGCTCAATGGGTAAGGGAAATCGAGTTACCAACACCGGCACTGAACTACGAAGCACAATTTTGTCGATGACGTTACCAAACAAGTTTTCTTGGTAAGTCGAGTAACCTTTCCAACCGCAAACAATGACACTCGCTTGCTTTTCTTGGGCTACACGGGCAATTCCTTTGTCAATTGATTCATCAATCCGACCAATGGGGGTAACATTAGTCACTGATGCATGGGCAATCATCTCTGCGGTTGAGAGTAACTGATTTTGCCTAGCTTTAGCCTCTGGGGAAATGGGTGTACCCTCCTCCAGTAAAATGTGCAGTGGTAACAGTGTGCCCTTGGCAGATTTGGCGAGGATGATTGCCAACTTTAGCAGGTTATCTTCGGTGTTAGGGTTAGCAACTGGGACTAAAACGCGATCGCCTAAATTTTCGCCTCGACTGGTTTGGGTAACGGTAGCTTCTGACTTGAGATTTTGTCCCCATTTAGCGGTTATCCAAGGAGAACCAACACAGGTAACTAAAATCATGGCGATCGTGCCATTCACAGTTAATTGATCAACCAGCTGAATATTGTAAGCAACGGTGATTGCTGCCAAAGTTGACGCAGCCTGAGCCACCGATAGCCCAAACATCACCATAATATTGTTAAAGTTGTATCCAAATAACTTGCCCGCACCCCAAGCGGGGAGAAACTTGGCAACAATAGCCACAGCCACCATCACACCTGACACCAAGAGCGCTCGCGGTTCTTGAAACAAAATTTTTGGATTCACCAGCATCCCCACAGAAATCAGGAAAAACGGCACAAATAGCGTATTTCCAATGAATTGAATTCGATTCATTAGGGGGCTAAGTTGGGGAATCAGTTGAGTAATGGCCACACCTGCTAAAAAAGCGCCAATAATCGGCTCAATCTGGACTAATTCTGCCCCATAGGACACCACAAACAAGGTAGCCAAAACAAAGGTAAATTCTGCCCCTTCGTCATGGCCAAACCGTTGAAAAAACCATCGTCCAATGCGAGGGACGCCCCAAAGGGTGAGAAAAGTGTAGATAATTAATGAAGGAATCAGGAAGAGCCAGAAACTCAGGGTTAAATTACCTTGATGCGCTTTGACTACCACCGCTAACACCAAAAGCGCCAAAGTATTGGTGATTAACGTACCTCCCAATGTGGCAGTTAAGACTGGCGATCGCATAATTCCCAACTTACTAGCGATCGGTAAGGAAAGCAGGGTATGGGAAGCGAAGCAAGAAGCAACCAGAATTGAAGGCAAAAAACCGTAGCCGATCGCCAACATAGCTACAGTACCTAATCCCATCGGTATAGCAAAGGTAGCTAATCCAAAGATGACCGCCTTATCGGCGTTATATTTCAAGTCATCTAAACTAGTTTCCAGTCCTGCCATGAACATCAGAAACAGCAAACCAACTGTACCTAAAAGCACAATCGTGTTATCCCGTGCCAGCAGTCCCAATCCATTTGGCCCGACCACAACCCCCGCGATAATTAACCCCACAATCCCCGGTAGGCGAATTTTCTCAAACAGCAGGGGCGCAATCAGCATAATCCCCAAAATCATCAAAAAGACGGGCACTGGGTCTTTTAACGGTGTGGTAAATATTGCAGACAGCGGTAAATCACTCACTCTCAGCCCTAAAGTTGCGATCGCATCTGGTTTCATAGATGTTTGTTAGGCACTATAACTACACTGAAATCAAATCTTTAGTACCATCTCAAAACACTAATCCCATCGGTAACTGTTTTCAGATATATATTGAGGAAATTAGATGCAATTTCTGTCTAAAGATAGTTCAGTCAGGAAATTTAATAAAGTCTTGAGTTTAGAAATTCGACTAATTCAGCTTTCTTTGTAGAGTGGGTATTACCCACCCTACCTCAAATTAAGAACTAACTAGACAACAGCAGATGCTTGCTTCTGAAAGAAAGCTTGCAAAACTCTTTCCGCTATTTGCCGACTAGTTAAACCTAATGCTGCATAAGATTCATCTGGTGTAGCATGATCTACCAAAATATCTGGCACACCGATGCGCTTCACCGGCACCAAAATATCAGTATCCATTAGGGCCTCTGCCACCGCAGAACCAAAGCCACCCATGAGACAGCCTTCTTCTAAAGTGACAACGCGCCCAATTTGCTTCGCCAAAGGCAAAATCAAGTCAGTATCCAAAGGCTTGACAAAACGGGCATTAATCACAGTCGCTTCAATGCCATGTTCGCTGAGAATTTCCGCAGCTTGCATCGCTGTATAGACCATCGAACCATAGCCAAGGATTAACACATCATCGCCCTGGCGGAGAATTTCGCCTTTGCCGATTTCTAGAGGTTCCCAACCTTCTTCCATCAGAGGGACGCCGTAGCCATTGCCACGGGGAAAGCGCATAGCAATTGGTCCACTGGTATGGTTAACCCCTGTCACCACCATGCGTTGCAGTTCCGCTTCGTCTTTGGGTGCCATCACCACAATGTTGGGAATACAACGCAGATAAGCAATGTCATACATACCTTGATGGGTGGGGCCATCAGCACCAACAATTCCTGCCCTATCTAGGCAAAAGAATACAGGCAGGTTTTGAATGCAAACATCATGGATGATCTGGTCGTAGGCACGTTGTAGGAAAGTAGAATAGATAGCCGCTATGGGGCGCATTCCTTCAGTAGCCAGTCCTGCTGCCAAGGTGACAGCGTGTTGTTCAGCAATGCCAACATCAATATATTGATTGGGCAGTTTTGCCTGAAGCTTGTCTAAACCTGTACCCGTTGCCATTGCTGCCGTAATCCCCACAATTTTCGGGTTTTGTTCAGCAAGTTTTACTAAGGTGTGAGAAAAGACTTTAGCATAAGCGGGGGGTTTGGGCTTGCTGGAGGGAATAGCTTTGCCAGTTGTCACATTAAAGGGGTTTTGGGCATGGTAGCCGACTTGGTCTAGTTCGGCAATTTCGTAACCTTTACCTTTGGTGGTGACTACATGCACTAAAACAGGCCCTGGCATTTGATGGGCCTGTTGGAAGGTAGCAATTAATTCCTCTAAGTTATGCCCATCTACTGGCCCCATATAGGTAAAGCCCAGTTCTTCAAAGACTGCGCCAACTTTGGGAACGGCCAAGCGCTTCATACCTTCTTTGATGCGTTCTAGTTCGGGAGACAGGGATTCACCAACAAAGGGAATTTGTTTGAATTGTCCCTCAAAATTATCTTTGATAAACTGCACCGGAGCACTGAGGCGCATTTTATTGAGGTAGCGGGGAATCGCGCCCACGTTGGGAGAGATGGACATCTCGTTGTCATTGAGAACAACCAGCAGGCTAGTTTTGGGTAGGTGTCCAGCATGGTTGATGGCTTCTAAAGCCATACCCCCTGTCAGGGCCCCATCGCCAATTACAGCGACGGCTTTAAATTTTTCCCCTTTCAAGTCTCTGGCTAAAGCCATACCCAAAGCAGCGGAAATACTGGTAGAAGCGTGTCCCGCT
Organism: Cylindrospermum sp. FACHB-282; assembly: GCF_014697195.1. Taxonomy (GTDB): domain Bacteria; phylum Cyanobacteriota; class Cyanobacteriia; order Cyanobacteriales; family Nostocaceae; genus Cylindrospermum. Next base: position 8,603 of record NZ_JACJRJ010000075.1, read on the forward strand.
CCAAAGTGGTCAAACTTATTTTCACAGCGCTTGAGATAACCGGCAACTCCATTTTTTTGCCTGAGAGTGTGGAAGTTGCTGTAGCGTCCTGTAAGTAGTTTGTGGGGATAAGCTTGATGTCCTACATCCCAAATAACTTTATCCCGATCCAAATCCAGCGTCTGGTAAAGCCCTAGGGTTAATTCTACAACTCCCAAACCGGGCCCCAAATGCCCTCCTGTTGCTGCTACGGTTTGTAAGTGCTTATCTCGAATCTGACGGGCAATTTGTTGCAATTGCCGAATCGACAAACCATGCAACTGGTTAGGATGGGTGATTTCACTCAGGTGCATATTATAGGATTTTCCTCTCTCTAAACTCTACTTCTGGCATTCTTTTGATTTTCCCATGCTGGGACAGCCACAAGAATAATACTGTTACCAAGTTGTAATCTAAAGCATAATTAAGGTAATTAGCTAATGGCTTTTTATGATTCCAGCCCGTTATGTCAGCAAAGGATGATCCTGTTATAAGTAACTTATAATACAAATAATAATTTCGTACTTATGGGAGTACCGTAAGAAACCTATTGGATTAATGTGATACTCAGGGTGGTTAAATTTGCCTGTGGTTTTAGGGCTGTTTTCTACGGTACTAGTTTTTTTGATTAGCACAAGATCAACAAGATGAAAAAGCTGCTTTTAACTCTCGCCGTCATAATAGGGATAGTTTTAGCGATCGCATTTACAGCCATAGCTCCTGCTCAGGCTATTACCTATGATTTTACCTGGAATGGTAAGGGGAATTATTCAGCTAAGGGTTCATTTAGTTTTGATGAAAAAATAGCCCCAACCTCTTTTTCCGAAAGTGGGACGGGGAAAACTAATTTTTTAGAGTCGCTGAATATCTCGTTTTTAGATGCTGCTAATAATGTCATTTCTGCTTATGATAATGTTGTCAACCGCATCTCCACAACTAACTATTTCAAGTTCAATTTCAACGCAAAAACGCAAGAAGTTTTTGGTTTAATCGATTTTGGTGGTGAGGTAGCAGGCGACACTTATTTAAAAGGGATAGTTAATTCTAACTTATCACTGTTTCAGGTTTCGCAATCAGGTACTGATTTCAGCAGAGATAAAAATTCAGGCTCTCTGTTTGTTAAAGCCGTACCTGAATAAAATTCTCTGTTGGGTCTAAGAACAAATTCTTTGACATTGGTATATTATAAACTTTGGGGCGCACCAGGAACCACTGGTGTGTCTGGTTGTTGCTGTTGGCGTTGCAAATATTTGCTCAAAAGGTAGGCCATATCACCCCGTGTCATTGGCCGTAATGGGGCAATATTACCTTGGGCGTCTGTATTGATAAAGCCTTCACTCACTACTGTGGCGATCGCCTTTTTAGCCCACGGGGGGATAGATACTGCATCTGCATAAGGGCTGAGAATTTCGTTGACACTGTCATCAGAAAATTGAAATACACCATAAGCTTGGGCGAAAATAGCTAAAGCTTCGGCCCTAGTTATTCTTTGGTTGGGGAAAAATAGATTCCCCCGGTAGCCTTTCATAATATCTGTTTTGAGAACTATCTGTATATCGTTAAATGCCCAATAAGAAATAGGAACATCTGGCACTGATATGGTATTTTTTTGTTTAGCTGCTTGGCGTTTGTCCAGTTGAAAGGACTTGACTAAAATCGAGGCTAATTCTGCCCGATTAATCAACCTTTCTGGATAAAATTGTCCATCTGGCAAATTGCTCATCAACTTGGCATTTAGAACCTGTTGAATAGAATTAGGTTCTATTTCTGCACTACTTTCTAGGGCTTGTGCATGAACAATTGAGGGAAAGCTTTGTAGTAGTGCTACCAAGGAAACTGTACCTAGTAAATGCTGCATATTCCTCATAATCCAATTTTGAATCTGCTATGTTTACTTTAGTTTGTTTTACGAGCGACCGCGATTTTAATGGATGACTTATCATAGTTACTGTTGTGCAACCCAGTCAGCAAAAACCAGCGAGCCAATTGTATAAATATCATCATTTTTTCTCAAAATTATACCAGTCCCTATAAGCACATCTAATGAATCTGCCACTTCACCATAACTAAGACGGGTTTGCTCAACTAAAGTTTCAATACTACCTTGATGATTGTGAATCAAAGCATGATACACTTTTCGTTCATGTTCGCTAAAGCTATAGGAGCGTTGAGTATCGTTCCACCAAGCTGAAAAATCGCGGTCATGTTGACGTAAAAGCTCAAGTTTGATGTTTTCTAAAGAACGAGATTTATTTTTGCGAAAATCATCAAAAATCATGTTGAGCATTTGCTGAGTTAAATAAGGATGCCCACCTGCCCATTCGATGACTAGTTGAATTTGTTCTTCAGTTAAAGATATCTCCTCAAATTGACTTCTTTGAAGAATCAATTCGCGGATTTCTAAAGTATCCAAGGTTGTTAACCAACCAACTTCAGCTATGTTTAGTAGTGGTGAACCTACAGCTTGTTGGTAATCTTTTAAATTTCGGTATCCAGATAACAATAATCCGATAAAAGGTTTCAGAGCCGTGTCAGTATCTTTTAAACCTCTAAGATAACTCCAAGCATCATTTGCCCAAGCTTGGCTAATAATAAACTCTGACCCATCCAAAAGAAAACAAACGCCTTCAAAGTGCAATTCTTGAAGTTCTTTAATTGTCTTTAGTAAAGCTTGCCGAAAATCTTCATGGTTTAACTTTCGCTCATGGTCAGGGTTATTAACGTTTAACTTTACATTGATTGCTGTCAGGAAGCTAACAGTTACTTCACCTCCTACAACTTGACGGAGAAACTGTTGGTACATCTGCCGTAATTCTGCTCCCGGTATCTGCCGCCAACGATTAATTGCCTCCCGTAGACGAGCAATTAGTAAATATCTGAAACTATCTAAATCTTTGGGTTGTTCTACCTGTAAACTAATAAAAACTGGAAAAGCTGGACTAATATCTCTAACTGACGTTTCTTGAGTATTATTAGATGCTTTGGCTTGATGTTTAAATATTTTATAAAATGTAGGAAATAACTTTTCTATCCATTCTGAATTGTTGTTGATATCTGAACTTTGATTTGAGTGAGTATTGAGATTTAGTAAGTTCCACTCAATGGCGCGGAGAAGAGAGGTTTTGCCGATGCGGCGTCCACCTAGGAGAATACGAACTTGAAAAGGCGAATGTTTAACTTTTTCCAGCAATTCATTTCGTCCAAAAAAGTAAGGAGGATCTGTAATTGCAACTCGAAAGTTATCAAAGGGACGCTGCTCTAATGAATCTGCCATTTTTTAATTTCCTCCTCTCCCATTTCCAATTGCAACCAACGAGACAGCATCGGCACTTTGCTGTAATAATAATCATTGTTTTCTTGTTCTACTCTAACCACCAATCCCACCATTTCTAACCAAAGTAGAGCATCTAAACACTGACTTTCAGTAAACATTTTACCCAAAAATGCCTGTAATTCTTCTTGGTTCACGCCATTAGCTAACTCTGGGTTACAAGCCAGCACTCGCAGAACAGCCATTGCTGATGCAAAGTTACGTTTCTGTAAATCTGCCCAAATATTTTGCCCAAAATAGTCTTTCAAAATGCTAGAATAAGTAAAAGGTTTTTTGATGTAACGCTGTGCATCTGACCAAGAAATTAAACCATTATCAACTTCTAGCACTTTAGCGCAAAGAAGACTGGCAATTTGTCTAGCTATAAATGGATGACCACCGCTTTCTTGATGAATAGCAGTTAAAGTCTCTTGGTCAAATGCTCGACCCATTAACCGACTAATATCAGTGAGCATAGTTGTTGTTTCTTCCGCCGAAAAGGGAGAAAGAAACACTTCTTTAAAAAAGCTAAAAACTGGGTTTGTGGGTACTCCTGTTTGCTGCCATTGATTAATTCGGTTACAATCAGGATGAACATCGGCAATGAGAAACCCAAGCTGTCGTTGTTCTTGACTAAGCGATCGCAATACTCCAAAACAGGCGTTAAATTCTTCTACTTTTTCGGGAGGATCTGTCGGAGTTGGCAGAATCCGTTCTATTTCATCTAAAAAACAAATAATCGGTGGTTTATAACCAGTTTTGGTCAATACTTCAGTTAGTTGGCTGATACGTTGGATAAATTCTGTAGTTAAATCTGTGGCTGGCAGGTCACGGCTAAATGGTGTAAACTTCAACCTTTGGGACGCTTCACGGTTTTTGAGCAGCAAAGAAAGTTTTTGGACTATTTCATTAAAAAATTCTGCACCATAGCGCGGTTTACCACCATAAGGCTGTAGATCAATATGTACAACTGGGTGGTGTCGCAAAGAAAAACCCAACTGTAGCAAAATCGAGGTTTTTCCTGATTTGCGGAGTCCAAAAAGTCCCACTCCTTGTTTTCTGAGTAATTCTTCTTCTAGACGATGCAGCAGTTTCCCTCGACCAAAAAATGAAAGAGTATCCCCAATAGCATTACGATCATCAAATAAGTCTGCGCCAGGTAAATAGCGATCGCAATATTCAGCCAGCAACCCTGTACAAGCCGCACTATCCACCACCACCTGTTCCACTGCTGCTAAGGGGATGGGAATCAGGACAAAATGCTCAGACAAGCGCACCTCAGCCATCCGCACCCGAAATATGGTATCTGGTGTTTCTCGATAAAGTAATATCCCGGCACGTTTTTGGCGATTATTTGCTAGCCTTTCAGCATACTGCACTAACTCAGTTACATCTTGGTCATGGGGTTGATCAATTGCTAGTAAAACAGGTAAAGGAGAATAAGCTTCGAGCCGTCCTGATTTTAATACAATCTTTAATCCCCGCTTACCTTCGCGGCTGACTTTTGCTCCTGTTTGTTCTAAAAAAAGTTGTGCAGATGCTAACACCTGATTTAAAATTTTTTGCTCTTGTCTAGCTGTTACTATTGCTCTCGTGAACCGCAAGAAAAATACTGGCCGCAACCAAATAAGTGAAACTCCAGTTGATGACAGTAAGATAAATCCCCAAAAAATAATATTGAGAGTTAAATCAAGACTGCGAACTCTTTGTTGGTCTTTGAGTGCATCCAATGTCTGAGTAATAGGTTCTATATCTTTTGCTTCAAATCTAGTTTTTAGAAGCTCTTTTTGAGCAGGCTGCAAAACGGATACGGTTTGAGCTAAATTTGATATAGCTTGGTCTAAATCCGCTGTGGATAGTTTTGCTGCTCTATCCTGAAGACTTTTACTAATTATACCCAACGCAGAAACAGACCCTTGACGGACAAACTGGTTATCACTTTTCAGCGCTTCTTTCAGATTAGAAACAACTGGTAATCCCATTTCAACTAGAGCATAAGTTGCACCTTGACGAACGGCTTCATTATCATTTTTTAATGCTTCCACAAGTAGAGGAACAGCACCAATTTTACCTAGAGCAAAAGTTGTTCTTTGACGAACTACTGCATCTTCATCTTTAAGTAAGTTTAGCAGCACAGGAACCGCTGATTTTGCCAGAGTACCAATGTTACCCAAAGCATGAACTGTATTTGCGCGTACTTGCCAATTTGGATCATTGAGTTTTGTTGTTAAAATTGTAATTGCTGCTTGTGCTTCTGGGCCAATTTGTCCTAATGCTGCAATTACTTTGTATTGAATTTTTGGATTATTATCTTTCAGCGCGTCCATTAAAGCGGGAACTGCTGTTTTTGCATCTACACCAATTTTTCCTAAAGCAGAAATAGCATTTAAGCGAACATCTATATTATTATCTTTTAAGGTAGCAATTAGTGGAGAAACAGCAGGTGAACCAATCCTACTTAAAGCTGTAGCTGCTTCTTGTCTGACTTCTTCATCTTGATCTTGTAATGTAGCGATTAGATCAGGAATTGCAATTTGAGCTTTTAAACCAATTTTTCCTAAAGCGTTAGCAGCACTCATCCGCACTAACGGATTCTCATCTTTGAGTGTTTCGATAAGTTCAGAAATTGCGCTTTCTGCTTCGGGGCCAATTCTCCCTAAAGCCATAGCTGCATTCCATCGTTCTTGGTGGTTTTTGTCTCTTAATTGTTGAGTGTAAGTAGAAATTTCTTCTTTTATCGGGTTTTGTGTGCAGCCACTAGAAGCTATCAGCAAAGACAATGAAAGTCCCAAGCTTATAAACTTGAGGAATGGAGATAATTTTTGTCTTTTGTGCTGATTCATAATTTTTATTTTAAATTCAAGGTTCCTTTATATTTAGCACTGTAGTTGAGAGGGATATAATTACTATCTCCTGGTTTTCCTTGCAACCAATCAAATTGTTTACTCAAGGAAATAGACATTGTGCCATTCTCAGAAACATGATAAATCCATTTAGCATCTTTACATATTGCAGAAGATTCAATACCTGGAACTTGTTGAGGCCAATTACCTTGCTTGTTAGCAATTTCTTTAATTTGGATAATTTTTTGGGTTAGTTCTATTTGCAGTGCAGTTTTCATCACTTTTCGCCATTGAGATAACCATAATGTATCTGCTGAACTATCTTTTAGAATCCACCATGCAAGTGCAATTTTATATTTTTTCACAACCTTTTCTGGTTCAAATGAGCAAAAATATTCTTTGGGTAATTCACGGACTGTTTGGTTCATTTTCTCCCAAGAATCAACACCTGCTAGCCGAAAGTATGGTTTGTGGAGTGGATATAAGAATGGTAAATCAATAGCATCGGGTGTATTGATATAGTAGTCAGAATTAGCAACAAAAAAGTTTTGCGGGTAACTGGGTAGTTGTAAGTTTAAAGTAGGTGATACTGAATAAATCGAAAAAACATAGTTTTCATAACTTCTAGGAGTTATGGTTCTTGAGGTATTGCTAAAACCAAATGCTTCACCTTCTAGAGATGTCAAAAAAGATTGGGGAAAATTATAGTTAATAACTCGTTCAAGACGTGATTGCCAGACAGGAGGTATGGTTGCCATTTTCCGCATTACAGGTATTTGTTGCCTCGCTAAAATAATAGCAACCAATTGAGAGATAAATTCAGGTCTTTTAACAAGAGATTGATGTAATTTCCATGATACTTCTAGACTCTTTAAAGCTTCTTTATTTTGTCCTAAATGGGTTTTCTCTAAAATATTTAGAGTAAGCAGTTTTTGGAGCCTAGCGAAACTCAAAAAACTAGGGAAAGGATCTTCGGCAGTGTAATTACTGATATCCTGAATTTCCCATTGAGGTAATTCACTATTGAGGATATGGGTTTGAACTGCTTCTAACAAACTTGCATTAGATGAGAGATATTGCCGCAATTTTTCTGGTGGAATATCTATTTCATCAGTTGGTTTTCTTAACTGAGTATTTAAGTAATTATCGATTTCTTTATAAATATCCTGAAATTGTTTTGCTTTTGCTTCATATCCAGAACTATGAAGATAACGAGTAGGTGTTGTTCTTAAACCCAGACCAACTGGAACGCCTAATTTAGCGGTTAATTCTTCTAGCTTTAGGGCTGAGTTATTAGCTTCTGTTTTAGGGAATTGTTTTCTAAACTGTGCTTTTGCTGCGTCAATTTTTTGCTCTTGTTCTGTAGCAATCAAGTTACCGACAACGAGCCAAATTGCTAATGTTATGATTAATCCGGAGAAAGACCAGATAAAAAATTGTCTATTTACTTTTCCCATATTGCTTTTAATAACAAGTTGCAGAAAACTTAAAGTTATAGGGTTTCTCCGTTTTGTGTCGCACGGGTTGACCTCACCCTGGTTTTGCTATCGCTTTACCTGTCCCTCTCCTTACGAAGGAGAGGGATGTGTGTTAGGGAAGGGTGAGGGTGGAAAATATTTTTGGGTAATTGGATAAATTGTGTGTACGCCTTAGGCTGTTTTGTGGAGGGGGTTGGGGGAGTGGTTCCAAGATGTAATTCATTTAACTGAGAACTGCATATATTTTTGTTTTGATTTTAGTCTATTTACGGATATTTTGTGTATAAAAAATAGGTTTATTTCGCCGAAATCAAGAGAAATTTGGCATTAGAGACTTTTTCGCTGGTGCGAATGTAGTATATTCGGCTGTGATAGTGCCTTCCATTTAGTTGATTTTTTAGGAGTTTGGGAATGACCGCAGCAGCAGATCCCTTGAAGTTGATGAAGCAAGAAGTTGGCAAAGCCGCCGCCGCTTTGGTAAAATCAGACTCGATTGTTGGTTTGGGTACGGGGTCAACGACGGCGTACACAATTCAGTTTTTGGGAGAACGTCTCAAATCTGGTGAACTTAAAGATATAATCGGTGTCCCGACTTCGTTTCAGTCGGAAGTGTTAGCGAAACAGTACGGCGTTCCTCTCACGACTCTAGACGCCGTTGACCATATCGATATTGCTATTGATGGCGCGGATGAGGTTGATCCCCACAAAAACTTGATTAAAGGCGGCGGTGCGGCACATACGCGGGAAAAAGTCGTAGATTACTTAGCAGAGCAATTTATTGTGGTAGTGGATAGCGGTAAGTTGGTAGAACGCTTGGGTTCTAGCTTTGCTGTGCCGGTAGAAGTTATCCCAATGGCGATCGCACCTGTGACTAATGCTATCAAAAAACTCGGCGGTAAACCAGAACTCCGTATGGGTGTGAAAAAAGCTGGCCCAGTTATCACTGATCAAGGCAATTTTGTATTAGATGTTAGGTTTGATTCTATTAGCGACCCCGTGAATCTGGAAAAAACACTGAATAATATTCCGGGTGTTCTCGAAAATGGCATCTTTGTTAATTGTGTCGATTTAGTTTTAATTGGTGAAGTTATTAATGGTCAACCGGTGGTAAGACAACTGTAAACAATTCAAAATTCAAAATTCAAAATTCAAAATTGTTCGCGTAGCTTGTGCGTAGTGAAGACTGTTGCATAAGGGGATGTAAACCCCGACTGAAACACAAGCTACCTGTAGATGAAGGGGTATTAGACCCTAACATCGTGGTAAAACTCAGTTTTGAAACAAGATAGGACTTACGCTTTCATTATGAAGAAACAAACCGCAAAGGGCGCACGCGCGCAGCGTTCGCGAAGCGTGCCGTAGGCTCTTGCCCGTAGGGCTGTAGGGCGCAAAGGAAGAAAAGTTTTAGAGGGTTGTTGCTTAAGTCTTACAAGATACTCAGCTTCGGAGATTTTGAACCTGTAGCTGAGTATCGCTATTTTTCTCGACTTTTGCTAATTCAGCTTGTACAAGTTGTGCTTGCAAGGTTGCTTGTAAGCCAAGTAGAGAAAGCCGTTTATGGGGATATTTTTGCAAATCTGCACGAAAGACTTTTTCAGCGGCTGCATAGTCACCCTTAGCTAATAGCACATCACCCAAAGCGAACCTTGTAGGAATATACCAGGCTGGTGGTTCGATATAATTGAGGGCATCTTCTTGTGATACTGCTGTTTCTAAGAATTTAATGGCAGAGTCATAATTTCCTTCGGCTGTAGCAATTTTAGCCTGTAACAGGTTGGCGGCAATGTCGAGAATTTGATTTGCAGTACTTAAGCCAATGACTGCGGTGACAGGAATTGTTTTTTGGCATTCTAGTAAGGCATTGCTATCGCCTTTTGCTTTTTCTATTTTACCTGTAGCGGCATTCGCCATCCCGTGAGCAAAATGCCAGAGTGGTTTGGTAGTCACTAATTTGGCATCGGGAGCAGGAGTCTTTAAGATATCATCCCAATCTCCAAAGTAGACCTGAATCAAAATTTTGGTGCTTAGGTAGCTCTCAATCATTGGTAAAACAGGGACAAGTGGAGTAGCATTTGCCACTAATTTATCTGCGGCTTGGAGAGCATCCTCATGTCTGCCTGCCATAGCGCTGGCGATTGCGAGAAAATGGATATTGTGGTTATAGTACATCCAGGGATAAATGCCCTCGACGATATGATTTTTTAGAAAATAAGTTTCATCTTGAGCGATCGCCTGCTGATTTGATGCCATCGCCCTCTGATAATCTCCCACACGGAAATAAATATGGGAAGGCATATGCACCAAGTGTCCTGCTGCTGGTACTAGGGTTTCTAGTCGTTTAGCACTTTTGAGGGCACGTTCTGGGGAAGGTGAAGCTTCAACTGCGTGAATATAGTAATGATTGGCTCCAGGATGGTTGCGATCGCGCTGGATTACCGATTCTAAAACAGTAATAATCTCTAGTGTATCTGCCTGTGGTTTACCATCATGACTCCAGAGATCCCAAGGATGCAAATCCATCAGGCTTTCCGCGTAAAGTGTTGCTGCATCTAAGTCATCAGGATAGCGCTGGACGAGGTTTTGCATCGCTTTTGCATAGTTTACCGCCAGTTGATACAAATCTGCATGAGGATTGTGGGAGTAACGTTTTGCTAAAGCATTAATGTAGTCTTGTTCTGGGGCTGATGCTTGGGGAGAAAGTGCTAAAGCTTGCTGTACTGCTTGATCAGCGACTTGTTCCCGATCAGGGTCGATATCTAAGTTTATATTTGCTCCTAAGCCAAGAGCAATACCCCAATATGCGATCGCCAAATGCGGATCAAGTTCGGCAGCTTTTTTAAAAGAACGCACCGCTTCATCATGGTTAAAGGCGTAAATCAAATTTAGCCCCTGATCAAAAAACTTTTGTGCTTCTGGATTATCGGTAGAAACTGGATGGTGATGTGTACCGAGTCCAGACATTAAGCTATAGGGATGTTTTGCTTGTGCATTCGCGAACAGCGGGGCGTAGCCCATTGCCTCGCTAGGAACAATTAAGGACAATATCAGCACCAAAACTAAAAATAAGTACTTCATTTTCAAAATTCCAGAATTTTTTATAAACTCTATTTTTTTCCCTAGTTCTTCTCTATTGCTCTCTAAATTTTGAACTATCAAAGGCACAGAGGATATCAAACCTGAGAATTAACTAGACAGTATCCTGCTTAACAAGCTAGTGCTTCTAACCACAGGAGTCCTATCTGATTTTGAGCAGTATTTTAGATGAAACCTGATAAAACAAACGGGCTTTTCAGCTTGAACAGCAAGGAGCCTCTCACCTACCCGCAAGGGAGGTGACGAGAGGAATTGCGAGACAAAAACGAAACGTCCCTTGACCACATCAATCCGCAGGATTGACCGAG
>NZ_JACJRJ010000076.1 GCF_014697195.1 Cylindrospermum sp. FACHB-282
GTTAATTTATCACGTTTGGCTACAGCGTGTAAGCTTACTGAGGGATAACCGCTCCCATGCTCCCATTGAAGTAAGAAGTAAATGTCTAGACTTGTCTAGGATTTATATAGCAGGGATTGTAGATTAAATAAAATCCATGAATTCCCAATTGCATCAATTTTTTAATTGTTAATCTAAAATCCTAAATCCTGGCATTAAATCACTAATGAGTCAAACTGTGGATACTTCTCTATCTAACTCCCATATCCATCGCACCGTATTGCCCAATGGCATTGTCGTACTGGTGGCAGAAAATCCGGCTGCTGATATTGTAGCGGCAAGGGTTTTTGTTCGTGCTGGTAGTTGTTACGAAAATCGGGAGCAGTCAGGGTTGGCGCATTTGGTGTCAGCAGTGATGACAAAGGGCTGCGATGGATTATCTAGCTTAGAAATTGCCGAAAAAGTCGAGTCTGTGGGGGCGAGTTTGAGTGCAGATACTGCCACGGATTATTTTTTGCTGTCGTTGAAGACAGTAACTGCTGATTTTGTGGAAATTCTAGCATTGGCGGGGCGGCTTTTGCGATCGCCAACATTTCCCGAAGCCCAAGTAGAACTAGAACGGCGGCTAGTACTACAAGCTATTCGCTCCCAACAAGAGCAACCCTTTACTATTGCATACAACCAAATGCGGGAGGTAATGTACCAAAATCATCCATACTCCATGTCGGTATTAGGAAACGAAACCACCGTTAGTGCCTTAACCCGTGCAGACTTAGAGCAGTATCACCAAACTCACTTTCGTCCTGATAATGTGGTAATTAGTATTGCTGGGCGAATCACACAAACTGAAGCACTGGCATTGGTGACCAAAATCTTTGGTGATTGGCAAGCCCCGCCACAACCACTGCCAATCCTAGATTTACCTGAAATTGTTGTAGCACCACAACCGTGCCTCAAGCCCATACCTACACAGCAATCAATTATTATGCTGGGTTACATGGGGCCATCGGTGAATTCTCCTGACTATGCCCCCCTGAAGCTGCTCTCTACCTACTTGGGCAATGGGCTTTCTAGCCGCTTGTTTGTCGAATTACGGGAAAAACGGGGCTTGGCTTATGAACTATCTGCCCTTTACTCAACCAGACTATTTCCCGCCTCATTCGTCGTTTACATGGGTACTGCACCAGAAAATACCAGCATCGCCCTTCAAGGACTGCGGCAAGAAGTTGAACTACTGTGTACCACCGAGGTATCAGAAAGTGCCTTACTCGCAGCTAAAAACAAGATATTGGGACAATATGCCTTGGGTAAACAAACTAACGGGCAAATTGCTCAAATATATGGCTGGTATGAAACTTTGGGTTTAGGAATTGAATTTGATAGAGAGTTTCAAGAACTGATTGCGGCTGTCAATGTATCGGATGCCATGACAGCAGCTAGCCGATATTTACAGGAACCATATCTATCTTTAGTTGGTCAAGAGGCTGCAATTAATAGTTACAAATAGTGTAAACTGCGCCATCGCACCAGATGGTAATATTAGCATCAGAAAATTCCAAGTGAATTCTATGAAAGGTAGCCTGAAAGCAAGTATCTTGAACGACTTGAGCGCAAATCAGTTTTATTGGGTACTCCTGTTTTTTGCCACACCTCTGCTCATTGGCTACGCTGCTCAAGTATCGATGGCAGCACCACAACAAATAGCCCAACTAACTGCGGCAGGTAGCATTAACCGCCCTACTCTGACAGTTGGTAGTCAAGGAGAACGTGTATCTGAACTACAAGCAGCTTTGAAACTATTGGGCTTTTATCCAGATACAGTCAACGGTATTTATAACGAAACTACAGCCAGGGCTGTTTCCCAATTTAAGCAAGCAGCTGGCTTGAGTCCAGATGGCGTTGTGGATGCTATCACTTGGCAAAGACTGTTTCCTAGTGAAGCAATATTTACAACAACTAGCTCTTCCCCTCAGCCAAAACCTAACTCGGCGAAAGCTTCTTCTGTTACCACGGTGTCTAGCAATATCCCCAGGATTAAGCCCTCCTCTGAACCAAGACCAGCTAACCCAAAACAGACTACAATTCCCAGGAATCAGACAACAGTACGCACTCAGCCAACAGTACGCACTCAGACAACAGTACGCACTCAGACAACAGTACGCACTCAGCCAACACCTGGTATTCAATACACCTCAGAAGGATTGCCGATTTTGCGTTTAGGGATGCGTGGTTCTGAAGTCGCTAAGTTGCAAACACAACTACAAAAGCTTGGTTTTCTCAAAGGTGGTATAGATGGAGACTTTGGAGTGACAACCGATGCAGCAGTAAAAGCTGCCCAAACACGCTATGGACTAGAGGCTGACGGCGTAGTTGGTGGGTCTACTTGGCAAGCTATTTTGCAGCGTTAGGGTGATACCAAGATTTGTTGAGTCAGTGGCAAGCTGATGTTGCCTGCCCTGCTATTGATATGCTTAAATTCACTGAGGCTGTATCAGATTTTTTCGCCTAAACACTTTATACTTATTACTAATTTCGCTACAAAAGCGTGTCAACCACCCACCACTAATCGGAGTACCGATATAGTGGGGGCTTGAAAAGAGCCTAGTTGACCAGACTAAGTACCTTGAGTACTACGTTAGAGGCAAGGTTTAAGACCTACCAGAGAATGCGTAGCTAGTTCTCTGCTCTAGAACTAAGCGATTAAACAGGCTTAAGGGTTAAACCAGTGTCGCGCGTGATAGTTACCGACCTCTAACATTGTCAAAGCTAACATTACCCGCAAGGAGGCACTTATGTGCAAAGTTCTATTAATTGACACTAACAAAAAACCGTTAGACCCAATTCATTCAGCACAGGCTAGACAGTTATTGCGTAATCAGAAAGCATCTATTTTTAGGCGTTTCCCGTTTACTTTGATACTAAAAGAGTCGCATCCTGATTCTGTGGTATCAGTACTCAGGTTAAAGATAGATCCCGGTGCAGCAACAACAGGAATTGCCTTAGTTAACGATGCAACTGGAGAGGTTGTATTTGCTGCTGAGTTAAAACACAGAGGTTTTGCAATTAGGGACTCATTAACCTCTAGACGACAATTAAGACGCAGTAGACGCGCAAGAATTACTAGATATCGTCAACCAAGATTCTTAAATAGAACTCGTACATTGGGTTGGTTAGCACCAAGTTTACAGAGCCGTGTAGATAATATCAAAACTTGGGTTGAAAAGTTACGCTTTTTTGCCCCCATCGGAGCTATCACTCAAGAATTAGTGCGCTTTGATATGCAATTAATGCGTAATCCAGATATTCAAGGCAAGGAATATCAGCAGGGGACTCTCGCTGGTTTCGAGACTCGTGAATATTTACTTGAGAAGTGGAACAGAGAATGCGCTTATTGTGGGGTCAAAAATGTTCCTCTTCAGATAGAACACATTCAACCAAAAGCTAAAGGAGGTTCAAATTCAATTACAAACCTGAGTTTAAGCTGCGAGAAATGCAATATCAAAAAAGGGACAAAAGACATTAAGGACTTTCTTAAAAAAGAGCCAACAAGATTGCAGAAAATTTTAAGTCAAGCTCGAAAACCTGCTTCTGATGCAGCCGCAGTTAATACAACTCGTTTTGCATTGCTGGAAGTTTTAACAACAACTGGATTACCTGTAGAAACAGGTTCAGGAGGTTTAACCAAGTTTAATCGTAGCCAACAAAACATACCGAAAAGTCACTGGGCTGATGCTGCTGCTGTCGGTAAGTCAACCCCACTTTTAAATATCAAAGGAGTTAAGCCATTATTGGTCAAGGCTAACGGGCATGGTTCTAGACAATCATGTAGAACTGACAAATATGGTTTTCCTTGTCGCTATGTCCCCAGATTTAAGTTTGTTAATGGTTTTCAAACTGGAGACATCGTGAAAGCGGTTGTCCCAAAAGGCAAGAAGATTGGGAAATATATTGGGCGAATTGCAGTAAGAACTAGCGGTAGTTTTAATATCTCAACTGCATCAGGTCTAGCTCAAGGAATCAGTCACAAAAACTGTAAACATATTCACAAAAAAGACGGTTACGAATATGGAAAATAAAAGATTTGTTAATTGCTCAACTGTCCCTCTCATTGTTTGTGCAGGCGCAGAAAATTATTCAAGGGACGTTTCACAATTAACCCTCCATTCCTCCCGCCAGCAAACTGAGTACACTTTTGCTGCGAGTCTCCTGGAGGTTTAGATGAAACACTTTTTATTAACTTGGTTCGGTACTGCGGTAGCATTATTAATCACCGCTAACATTGTTCCGGGATTCATTCTCACGACTTTTCAGGCTGCTCTTGTTGCCGCAATAGTTATCGGGTTGGTGAATGCGTTTATTCGTCCAATTTTGAGTGTTTTGTCGTTTCCAATTACCTTACTCACCTTTGGTTTGTTTACATTGGTGATCAACGCCTTAACTCTTTGGCTGGCCAGTGGTCTGACTCCTGGGTCTGGTTTTGAGATTAAGGGCTTTTTGCCTGCTTTCTTGGGTTCAATTGTGTTATCGATTGTTTCTAGCATCATTAACTATTTTCTGAGGGCGATTGAGTAGAGACGTTGCCTGCAATCTGCTGTATGCCTTGGGCAACAGCTACCGTCACCACCCCTGGTTTTCCTGGTAATCGGAAAATTTGTTTAGGAACCAAGAAACTTACTCCCAACCCCTCTATAGTCTTTCCTAAAAAATGGGACTCTAGAGGGTTGAGTCTAGAAGCGGCACAAATAGCAGAGGCTTCGGCCACACTGGGGGTGCCGATGTTTTTTTCAATAATTTTGGCAGGGTTGGGAACCAAGATAGTGCTGAGAATTTCTGCTGAAAAGGTGATTAAAGGTAAATTGTGTAGGCGGCAAAATTCCACTAAACCAACTTCTGAAGCTTTAGAGTCGATAGTGGCAATACCTGCGATCGCACTATGGAAAAGCTGATATTCTCGAAAGACTTGCTCAATTGCTTTGCCAATTAAATCCTGTGAAGTTCCTCTTTGACAACCAATTCCCACCCATAAAAGCCCTGTAGATAAGGCTAATTTTGACATCATAACAACTAAGTTGTTTGTATCCACAATCAGTTTTTTATTTTTGCACAAAGTGCGATATCCCCTTTAGCGGGGCGTAGTTCATCGCTATTTGTCACCTTCGGGTTATGCAACAGATAGTCATGTATTAAACTACAACCATGGGCCAGTAAGCTCTCCAGCTTAATATCTGACAAATTTCGCAAAATCACCGTACCGTTGCCACTACCCGCAGCCAGAGTTTTACCATCTGGGCTAAAACTAACACTGGTTAACTCATCCTTATCACCCTTCAAAGCAATCAGCAGAGTCCCTTCCCGGCTCCAAAGCCGCACCTTATCATCACTGCTGACAGCCAGAGTTTTACCATCTGGGCTAAAACTGACACTGATGAAACCATCGCCCTCCCCGGAGAGAGTTTTTAACAAAGCCCCGTCCCGGCTCCAAAGTTTCACTGTACTATCAATACTGGCTGAGGCTATAGTTTGACCATCAGCTGACCAAGCTACACCATTTACCCGTCGGCTATGACCCTGTAAGGTGTTGAGCAGTTTACCATCACGTCCCCAAACCTTCACCGTAGCGTCATCACTGGCTGATGCTAAAAACTGACTATCGGGGCTGAAGCTGACCCAATTCACAGCGTTGGTATGTCCCTGCAAAGTATTCAGCAGTTGACCGTCCCGGCTCCAAAGTTTCACAGTTTTATCTTTGCTAGCTGAGGCGATAATTTGTCCATCAGCTGACCAAGCTACACTTAAAACCGCATCGTTATGACCCTTCAAAGTATTCAGCAGTTGACCATCGCGACTCCAGAGTTTCACAGTTTTATCTTTGCTAGCTGAGGCGATAGTTTGTCCATCAGCTGACCAAGCTACACCCCAGACTTGATCATCATCACCTGGTAAGATTTTCAGCAGTTGACCATCCCGACTCCAGAGTTTCACAGTTTTATCTCGACTCGCCGCCGCCAAGGTTTTACCATCAGGACTAAAACTGATGCTAGTAATCCAATCATGATTAGCTTTGGGGTTTCGCAGCAACACATCATCCCAACGCCAAAGTTTAATAGTTTTATCCCGACCAGCAGAAATCAAAGTCTTACCATCTGGGCTAAAGCTGACACTATTCACCCAATTATTATGTCCCTTCAAGGTTCCTAACAGTACACCAAACCGACTCCAGAGTTTAATTGTCTCGTCAGTACTAGCTGAGGCGATTGTTTGACCATTAGGACTAAAACTCACACTAGTAACACCAGCACTATGTCCCGATAGAGTTCTCAAAAACTTACCTTCTCGGCTCCATAGTTTCACCGTCTTATCTAAACTAGTGGTAGCAATTGTTTGACCATCAGGCGACCAAGCTACACTTTTAACTGCATCTTCATGTCCCTGTAAAATCTTCAGCAATTTACCATCCCGACTCCATAGCTTGGTTGTATTGTCAGCACTGGCCGCTGCAATCATTTGACCATCAGGCGACCAAGCTACACCCAAAACCGCACTACCAAACCCTGTTAAGGTGTTGAGCAGTTGACCGTTCCGACTCCACAGTTTCACCGTCTTATCTAAACTTGCAGAAGCAATAATTTGACTATCAGGACTAAAACTGACACCGTTTACCACAGCCCTATGTCCTGATAATGTAGCCAGCAGCTTACCTTCCCGACTCCACAGTTTTACCGTCTTATCTTGACTAGCAGAAGCAATGATTTGACTATCAGGGCTGAATGTAGCGCTATTTACCACATCATCATGCCCCGCTAAGGTTTGGAACAAGCTACCATCAGGACGCCAAAGTTTGATAGTTGCATCTGCACTGGCTGAGGCCATCAAAGAACCATCAGGGCTGAATGTAGCGCTATTGACCCCAGACAAATGCCCCTCTAAGCGGTTGCGCTCTTTTACCCCGTAAACTGCCTGGTATAGAGAGGTTAGCACCACTTGCCGCGTAGAAGAATCTACCCAGAAATTTTGTTGTAATTTTTTCCCTGCCTTTAAACCTTCTTTGACAGCATCGATGCCTTTTTGTGAGGCAAAAAGTGCTTCACTGGATGCACTGAGGGTTTTAATCTCGCTATCTACTGCTGTGATGATAGAAATAGTTAAACCGAATATGGCAAAAATAGAAGCACCAAGGGCGATTGTCAGGGAACGATTTAAGCGAACTTCACTCAGCCGTTGTTTTGCTTGACTTTCTACTAATTGAGCAGTTAACTCTTTTTCTTTAAGTTCCGCTCGCAGATGTTCAATTTCTAACTGACTTAGTTCTTCGCGCTTGCGTAGCTCTCGCAGTTCTGTAACTAAGTCTAATCCCTGTTGGGGTTGACTATCTACCAATTTAGCTTGCTGCTTTTTTTGTCGCAGTTCGCTTTTAAGTCGCTCAATTTCCGTTTGACTTTGGTCTACTTTGTCACGCAATTGATTAAGTTGTGCCTGTAAGCTTGATTCTTGTTGTTGGAGGTAGCGAATCAAGTCTACTAAATAATCATGAATTAGTTGATAGCGTTCGGGAACATCGGGGAATAACACTACTAATCCTGAGCGCACTAAAATATCTAAAACTAACTCTAATTTGGCAGAATCTTCTAATTCTGCTAGTTCTGCTGCTAACTCAGCACGAGTTTTAAATGGTCGTTTGTTACTTTCATCTGTTAATAAGTACAAGACGAGTAAAGCTGCGCGTTGATTTTCTGTTCCGCAGTCTTTAATTAGTTCTTTGATGTAGCGCTCGATCAGTTTATTTGGTCGGTAGGGCTGATATTGCTCTAGCTTGGTAATGCGTTCATCTTGCAGTTGTGCTCCCACTACCTGTAACTCAATCGGGCGGACTTCTCCTAGTTCTGCTGATAAATCTTCGACTAAGGCATCAATCAACGCAGGTTCTAAATTAAATTGCGATCGCTCAGTTAACTTTTGGATAATAGTTCTGGCATATTCTGGGGAAAAATTATTTAACTGATAGCGGATATTTTTATCGAGAATATTATTATTAATCGCTTCCAGTGCCGAGAGATGTTTAAATTCTAATAACCGATGTAAATAATCTTCTCGCAAAGACAAGATAACTTTAACAAAAGATATATTTAGGCATTCACTAATAAATCTATCAAACTCTTGCTTTTGATTACGGTCGGTATAACCAAAGAAATATTCTTCAAATTGGTCAAAAATTAAAACTGTAATCAGATGGCTATCAGCATTTTCTCGTAATTGCTGCCAAATCCCGGCGATGGTGATGGGTGTAGCCAATTCAATCGCTGGACTTCCCTTAATTAGAGAAACTGCCGCTGTTAAAGATTTCCCTAATTCCCGCACCCAATCGGTATAAACTTGTAAGACCACAGGTACGGCAATTTGATCACCAATGGCGCGATTTTGCAGTGCTGGGACTAAGCCTGCGTTCACGGTTGAACTTTTACCCACACCAGATTGACCGTGAATTACTGTTAACTTTTGGTCGGCGCGGCCAATTCTGCCAATTAAGTTATTAATATCACCTTCCCGACCAGAGGCAGCAATTTCTAAAGCGACGCTGCGATTGCCGCTAGATGACATCAAGGCTGGATTGGTGGCTTGTCTTTGGGGTTGGAGACGTCCGGCACCGATGAAAGCGCGAAAGCCGTACTGCTGCTCAACAGAACGGCGTTTTTGGCGAATAATATATGCTTCTAGATAGCGACCTGCTTCAAAATAAAGCGATCGCATATTTCGCAATAGGCGAATATAACGATGGGCATCATATTGATGGTCGCTATTTTCTAAAGATGCTGACAGTTCTAAAGTAGCTTTTTCTAAATAATCATCAGCAACGTCTTGCTCACCTATATGGCGCTGTGCTTTCGCTAAAATCAAATAATAAATTTGTCCCAGCAGCAAGGGAAACAAGCTGTGATGTGGTTGATGATGCTTTTGTGCTTCCCCTAATTTCAGTAGCGCTACATGGGCTAAAATACTCGCCTGTACCCACCTGAATTGCTGCACAGCTACTTGAGCCAGAAACCCGTAGTCACAGGCTAATTGAATTTGACTACCATAATTTTGATGCAATTCCAGAGACTCTTGAGCAACAAGTTGCAATTCTGACCATTCTTGGAGATGTTGCAAAACTTCAGCGAGTTTGCCAATAAACTCAGCAACTAAATCTACACGTTTAGCTACATGAAAAACATTTAAACATTGCTGAAAATAATATTTAGCATCATACCAATGGCGGCGATTTTCTGTTTGATTTTGTTCTGCTAAACGGGAATAACATAAACCAATATAAAAAAGTAAAACTCCCTGGCGTAGTAGATGAAGAGACGGGGCGCTAGGAATAGGAGATTTCGATAAATTTTCCCATTCTACAATACCTCTTCTTCTTTCTCTTCGTTGCCTTTGTCCCTCTTTTATCGTTTCTTCCTGCCAAAATTGCCAGCTTTGGAGAAAGTGGGTTAAAGCTAACTTTATCCGGTCACTGACATAATCATCTAGACCAAAAACAAATTGCAGACTAGCATTTAATTCTGGCTCTAAGCTAATACCGCGATTTTCTAATTCTTTAATGGCAAAGTGGAGTTCATAACTGCGCTGCCAGACTTGCTCTAAAGTAAAATTATCAAGTTTTATTTGATTGTTTTGAGGAGTATTGGCGTGTAACACTGTAGCGAACAAAGAGTCAGTTTCTTGTTGCAGAAATTGCAACAAATCTGGAGAGGTCATTTCAAACCGAATCGGTGTTGCTGCCCAACTAGCGAAATCTGGTGCCAAGCGCACTAGCTTTTGCAATACTTCTTCATTTACCCACAAAACCATCGGGAAGGTGTGGCGTTTACGAAATTCGTCGCGAATGTGATTGATCGAAGTTAGTAGATCATCAAGTCCATCCACTGACTCTAAACCCAAGATCATCAATGCTGAGGGTTGATGAACCGTTAGCTGAAAATGGATAGTTGTATACAGACTTCTGGCATTTTGGGGCAAAACTACTTTTTGAATTTGGTAGGCACCCAGAGTAAGTTCTGCAAGTCGTTGCAGGAGTAGCTCCTGCAAGACTTGATAGTTACAGCAGACCAAAACCACCGAGAATTGACCACTAGAGAGGGAAATTGCCCTCCCTAAACTCCGCAGAGCCCGTTCGTTAGCGGCTTTGATATCTACTGGTGGGTGTGGTTCAACCATGATTTAAATTTTTGCGTTTCGGCTAACACTGGGTTGACGGCAAACCAAGCTCCCTGGCGATCGCGATATTCAAATACAAACAAGCTCCGCAACAGAGTGTGGTACTCAATTTCACCGCCAACCCTTTGTTTTTGCACCACCTGAAAAATTAAATCCCACTCATGGGGGTCGATGGCTTTGGCTCGGTAATCTCGCTGTCTTTGAATTACCAATTCCACACAGTCACGGTCAAAGGGTGGATCTTGGTCGCGGAGACAGTCAAACAGCAGCCCTAGCAAGTCGCGCACATGACCACCACTGATCATACACAACCTGTCTAAAGTCTCTAAACTATCAAATACCTCTGTAATTAAGGCTAACCGATCGCTCACCAAAATGTCAGGGAAGGCTCTAGCCAACACCATTTGCCGCATTAGTTCTAGCCCTTCGGGAAAAATCTCCCCAGAACGTAGACGCACGGGTATCATGGGCAATACTTTTGGTGCTACCCCACCTCCCAAGCGATGCTGAAGTTCGGCGCTATCGTTGGAGAAAGTGATGGCTAGGGGAATTGTGTAAACTACATGACAATGCAGTTTGCGTAATTGTTCACCCCGCTCGATGAATAAATATTCTGGAAGCGATCGCCCCGATGGTAAAGGACGAATTGCTACCCGATCCAAGTTATCAACAATTACCACCAGCCCTTTTTTGCCTTTGGCTTTGAGTACAGCGTTAGCAGGTTCTAGCAGTTCTTGATTAATTGAAAACAGAATATTTTCTGTCCGTGGTTCTAGATAGTCCCTTAAACGTCGCCGTAATTGGGGACTTTCTTTGGTCTTCGCCGTAATTTTGGCAATCCCAACAGACAACTCAGCTTCTACCCCAAGTTCAATCGGTGTTTGCAGAAAATCCACAACCTCAGTAAACAACTTGGTAAAATAGGTAGGTTTGAGGCGGATTTGCATCGCTTCTAGGCTTTCACTCACCTGACCTGCGATCGCCAACAGAATATCAGTCACATCCACATCTGCCATTTCTAGGACACGGGTGGACTCAAAATAAACTACTTGAAATTTCTGTTCCTCTAACTCAGCTTTCAGGCGCAACAACTCCGTCGATTTGCCACAACCAAGGTGTCCTGTAAATAGCTGACAGGTTGGTGTATCCGGCGAGATTCGGGTGATAGTGCGCTGCAAAGCCTCAATAATTTTGCCCCCCCGTACCGAGGCAAAATCGATATAGTACCGGCGATCGGCTGCATTTCCTATCATTAGCGGTCTGCTCGGATTGCAAGCCTGATAAAATCTTTCTAAATCTAGGAGCATAACTAATCGAATTCACTCAGGAATGGGGAGGACAAAAACGGAATAAATATATTTACCTTTGAGAATTAATACTTGACTGTAGTACATCTTACTCAAATTACAACCCAAAATCTTAGCACTCCGGATAGTTTTGCATATATTTGTACTACAGTTTAATCCTACATTTAAAAATTACTCAGCAGAAATACTCTTACAAGTAAAACACTCATAAACTACTTGCACAACACAAGAGCAAATATTTTTCTGCCTTGTGCCTTCTGCTCGATTTTCCAGTCAAAACTGCCAAAATCGCTGACTAATAAAAAACTATTGCTATATATTGTAAAAATATCTCAAATAGAAAAAGGTACTATTAAGTACAATTAAAGATTTAGCTGCTGCTAATTTAAACCCCAAATTTTTTATCTTTAGGTTGGTTTAAATAACTATATTTATTGTGATAAAAATATAAATTCAACAATCAGCATCCAACCAAACCAAAAACTATTAACTTAAAACAGCCAATAACACCTGATTAATCCTTACAAATTCCTGAACGCAAGCAATCTTCTGGTTGGTCATCTCTAGCAGTTATTTTCCACGGTACTATGTATAACTTAGCCTCTTTGCTAGTGGCGCTCTGCGTAATTGTGATCGGAAATATCTGCTTGAACAATGGCACGCCACTACTAGCAAAGCCGACACTGGAATTGTACAGATAAACTGGCAAGGCCATTAATCCGGCACAAATTGTCCTATTCATACAAAACCTCAGTTCAAGATTTCCGATTGCGTTATAGGAGACGCCATCTTGATGAACCGGAGTTGAAAAACTGAATATTGTATGCTGATGTTGTGTCCATTTACTAAATATTGCTGGCCCTAGAGATGTGATTTATAAATTAAATTATCGGTTCTAACCTTTTAGAGGGTAGGCACTGGCTACAAGATGGCTTCCTACTCACTTATGCAGACGCAACACCAAAAAACCGGACAAAAATTCCACAGCAGCCACAAACATCTCTTGGTAGGGGCTTCGGCAGATAAAATAGTTAACGGAGATTGGGTAATGGGTAATGGGTAATTGGTAGTTGGTAATGGGTAATTGGTAATTGGTAATTGGGTAGAGACTTCATCAATCAATAATTGCCCCTGCCTCCTGCCCCCTGCCCCCTGCCTCCTGCCCCCAGTCCTCAATCCCCAGTCCTGAATCCCCAATCCCTAGTAACGCACGAAGCGCTTTGAATCATGACGCCTTCACAAGACGTAGATACTATTAATTCTCCCGATATCGACCTAGAACGATACGGCAACTCAGGAGTTGATCCCCTAGATGACTTACCAGATGAGGTGGAAATGTCGCTTTTCGACCACCTTGAAGAGTTGCGCTACCGGATTTTTTATTCTCTAATTGCTGTAGGAGTGAGCATTATCGGCTGCTTCCTCGCCGTTAAGCCCCTAGTGCAACTACTAGAAGTTCCCGCCCAAGGAGTTAAATTTCTTCAACTAGCTCCCGGAGAATATTTCTTTGTTTCCTTCAAAGTCGCAGGCTATAGCGGCTTAGTGCTTGCTAGTCCTTTTATTCTTTACCAAATTATTCAGTTTGTTCTTCCAGGACTGACTATCCGCGAACGGCGTTTATTAGGGCCTGTGGTTTTGGGGTCGAGTGTGCTATTCCTGTCCGGGTTAGTATTTGCTTACTTGCTACTTATTCCCGCCGCTTTAAAATTCTTTATTAGTTACGGTGCTGATGTAGTAGAGCAATTGTGGTCAATTGATAAATATTTTGAATTTGTGCTGTTGCTGTTATTCAGCACTGGGTTAGCATTTCAAATTCCCATTATCCAATTGTTGCTTGGTAATTTAGGAATTGTCTCTTCGCAAAAAATGGTGGCTGGTTGGCGTTTCGTGATTATGGGCGCAGTAATTTTAGGAGCAGTTCTCACACCTTCTACTGATCCTCTGACCCAAAGTCTTTTAGCAGGAGCAGTTTTAGGGCTTTACTTTGGTGGTGTTGGTTTAGTTAAGCTCACAGGTAAATGACGGTCGGGTTGCTCTAATTCAAAATTAAAAATGTCCATTTACCTTTAACTTATTACTGCCTTGTTTTGGACTATGGTTTCTTTCTGTAGATTTCTACGATTGGGGCGATATCTGGTCATAACATCCATTCTGAAGAGCGTTCACCCAAATCTAAAGGAATGCTAACAGCTTTACCGAGTCGGGGGCGATCGCGTGTTTGGGTAATAAATTTTTGCACTTGTGTTGTCCCACCCAAGGCAGAAAGATAATTAGCAATACCATCAAGATGTTCTTGGTACTCTACCTCGCTTAAGGGAAAAGACGCTTGCTCAAGATATTTCCACATCACTTGCAGAAATATCTTCCCCTGTGTCCGCCGAAACTGGACATCGTAAGAGTATCCCCACTTATCAATCAACATTTGGCGTAATTCCTGTCCTGTCATACCAATTTTGGATTTTGGATTTTGGATTTTAGATTGGGAAGACTCATGATTGCGCTGTTCCATCGATTTGAAACGATATGGACTATCCCAATTTGGGGTCATGGCTTTTCTCAATTAGATTTTACATTTAGTTATGATGTTAAGTTCCGTAACTCCAGTATGATAGGGATATAAAGAAATGTAATGCTAACAGAAAAGATGCTAAATATATCTTGCAACAAAGAACTATGGCATCGTCGTGAGCGTTAGCATTTCGACTCAGACAAGAGTTGCTCAAGTACTGGTACTCTAGTCACTAATGCTTATCAAAATACACAAAGAGCGCGTAGATTATGGCTCAATTTTCTGAATCCGTGGACGTGCCCGATATGGGGCGTCGTCAATTCATGAATCTGCTCACTTTTGGGACTGTCACGGGAGTGGCACTTGGTGCATTGTATCCCGTTGTTAAGTACTTTATTCCACCTGCTAGCGGTGGTGCTGGTGGCGGAACAACGGCAAAAGATGAAT
Organism: Cylindrospermum sp. FACHB-282; assembly: GCF_014697195.1. Classification (GTDB taxonomy): domain Bacteria; phylum Cyanobacteriota; class Cyanobacteriia; order Cyanobacteriales; family Nostocaceae; genus Cylindrospermum. Next base: position 14,443 of record NZ_JACJRJ010000076.1, read on the forward strand.
TGGGCAACGAGGTTAGCCTCAGCAAATTTCTCGAAAGCCATAATGTAGGCGATCGCACTCTAGTTCAAGGACTCAAGGGCGACCCCACCTATATGGTGGTAGAAAGCAAAGAGGCAATTGCCGATTACGGCATTAATGCCATCTGCACCCACCTAGGTTGTGTTGTCCCTTGGAATGTGGCTGAAAACAAGTTTAAATGCCCTTGTCACGGTTCCCAATACGATGCAACTGGTAAGGTTGTCCGAGGCCCAGCACCACTTTCTTTGGCTTTGGCCCATGCCAAAGTAGACGAAGACAAAATTGTCTTGACCCCTTGGACAGAAACCGACTTCCGCACAGGCGAAGCACCTTGGTGGTCTTAAGCAGTGCTGAGTATTGAGTTATTAGTCCAAAGTCTCAGATAAACTCCTGACCAATGACTAATGACCCTTCGGGTTCGCCAGTTGCTCATGGGGAGCCACTGCGTTGGACGGGTTCCCCGGCTTAAAGCACGTGGCGTGGAAACAAGACGGTTCTGCGCACTGGCTCACCAACGACTAATGACTAATGACTAATAACCAATGACTAAATTGAGATGAGAAATGCTTTCATAACGGCGAGGTTGACTCGCAGTGGTAGAGCAATGGTAAACACATTGCTAATAGCGATCGCTACCGTGACGTTTTTCTTCACCAGCGATCTCGCCCTTCCCCAATCTGCTGCTGCTTACCCTTTTTGGGCACAGCAAACCTATCCCGAAACACCCCGCGAACCAACTGGGCGAATTGTTTGCGCTAACTGTCACCTAGCGGCCAAGCCGACAGAAGTGGAAATTCCCCAATCAGTGCTACCTGACACCGTGTTTAAAGCCGTAGTGAAAATTCCCTACGACACTAGCGCCCAGCAGGTAGGTGCCGATGGTTCTAAAGTTGGCTTAAACGTCGGCGCTGTGTTGATGTTGCCCGAAGGCTTCAAAATCGCTCCTGAAGAACGTGTTCCTGAGGAGATGAAAGAAGAAATCGAGGGTCTATTCTATCAACCCTACAGCGAAGAAAAAGAAAACATCGTCATCATTGGCCCCCTACCAGGCGAACAATATCAGGAAATCGTCTTCCCTGTTCTTTCTCCCAACCCCGCAACTGACAAAAATATCAAATTTGGTAAATACTCAGTACACGCAGGCGGTAACCGGGGACGCGGACAAGTTTACCCCACAGGTGAAAAGAGCAACAACAATATTTACAACGCTTCCGCTACTGGCACAATTACCAAGATTGCCAAAGAGGAAGATGAAGACGGTAACGTCAAATTTGTAGTTAGCATCAAAACCGAAGCTGGTGATATTGTCACTGATACCATTCCCGCAGGGCCAGAATTGATTGTTTCTGAAGGACAAGCAGTTACATCTGGTGATGCCTTAACCAACAACCCGAACGTCGGTGGTTTTGGTCAAGATGATGCAGAAATCGTCCTCCAAGATGCATCCAGAGTCAAATGGTTGATTGCATTCATCTCACTTGTGATGTTAGCGCAAGTAATGCTAGTGCTCAAGAAGAAACAAATCGAAAAAGTCCAAGCAGCCGAAATGAATTTCTAAATTCTCTGCTAAATAATTAATTTTTAGGACAGGCATCTTGCCTGTCTTTTTTGCTTTTAACCCTCTTGTTTGCGCTTTGGCGTCTGGGCGAAATTATCACAGTACGGAATACCGTATCTGTCCCATCGGCTAGCACACCAAAGGATAGATTGCGAGTTTTGTATTAATCACGTTATATTTATTTACATAAAGTTACATAAATTAAAACAAGAGGTTTCGGAATGACTATCTTAATTGCATTATTGGTTGTAGGTTGGGTAGCTGGTTCAGTTTTAGGCTCTTTAGCTTATTTCTTGGGAGAGCAAAGCAAACCTATCCATGAACGTAACTGGCGTTCTGAGTCTTTTGATCAGTTGGCTAAATCTATCACTGGTATGGATATTGATTATAGCGATCGCACTCCTGCCTATGCAATGGATGCTTACACTAGCCGCACGCTACCGCAATAAGCAGTAAATGCATCTGGCGAAAATATCGATAAAAATATCCCCCAGTAACCTTACTGGGGGCTTTGCTTGTGAGCCAAGCTCCTCAAAGGTTATAGCCGAAAAACCATGCAAGTTAAATTGAGGACAGATTATTACACAGGACGATAGACGCGATAGTTAATTTCCGGGAAAATATTGTCCATTAACTCGACTTTTTCGAGCCAACCGCTATCGACCTTACCGATTTTTACATCATCGTAAAGCTTGTTGAAGCGCATCAGGTGCGATCGCGTCCTTCTTACCGCGTAAGGCACCATTGTACCCGTTCGCATAATAAAAGCCCAGTCAGAAGATTGTGCTAATAGCAGTTCCCGCGCTGCTTGGTTTAGCGCTTTCCATTGCAATTCATCCTGTGGTTCCAGTGTTGATATTTCAATCATGCGTTCGGCAGCTTTGTGCAAATGCGGGTAAATCCACGCGTTCGTTTCATTCAACCAATACTCATGGAAACCCTTATAACCCCAACTAGACTGGGAAGGACGACACACTTGCTGATTTGGGTTTTCCCGTAAATAATCTGCCAAATGAGTCATTTGATATGTTTTTTGGTCATACCATGACTTGCGGAACAGGTAATCAATAAACCAAGGGCCTTCATACCACCAATGTCCAAATAACTCCGCATCGTAGGGAGAAACAATCACCGGCGGACGCTGCATAATCCCATAGAGATGCGCTGCTTGCTGCTCGCGATTATACATAAAGTTGGCAGCGTGTTCTGCTGCCTTTTCCCTTGCCCAATAAGGATCGTAGAGTGCCTTATCTGACAATCCTAAGCCACGTCCAGTAATTTTATGATACTTAATACCCGTATTTTTTCGCTGACCATTGGGCATGATATAGGGCTTGATGTACTCATATTCTGCTTCCCAGCCCAAATCTTTATAAAATTCCCGATATTCTGCCGCCCCAGGATAGCCTACCTCAGAAGACCATACCTGTTGGGAAGATTCATGATCTCGACCAAAGGCAGCCACACCAGTTTCAGTAAAAATTGGGGCATAAGTGCCAAAGCGAGGACGGGGACGGGCGTAAAGAATCCCATGGCCATCAGTGAGGAAGTAGCGCAAACCAGCATCTGCTAGCATCCGCTCCACACCTTCATAGTAAGCACATTCAGGCAACCAAATGCCTCTAGGCGCTTTTCCAAAGGTTTGCTCATAGTGTTCGCAAGCTACCTGAATTTGCGCCCACACAGCTTGCGGATACATTTTCATCAATGGAAAGTAGCCGTGAGTAGCGCCGCAAGTGATAATTTCTAGGTTATTAGTGTCTTGGAACTGCTTAAAAGCTGTTACCAAGTCACCGTCGTAACGTTCCCATAGCTCCCGCGCTTCGTTAAACTCCGCGGCGTAATGTTCAGCTAAATAACGAAGGTGCCCGTTGTGGACATTGCGCTCGGCTTCTAGTTCTGTAAGTTCTTCTAATTGAGCTAAGTGTGCATCATAGCGTTCTTGCAGCAAAGGATCACGGAGCATTGACACTAGGGGTGGTGTCATGCTCATCGTGATTTTAAAGTCGATCCCGTCTCGCTTTAAGCCTTCAAATACTTTCAATAAGGGAATGTAGGTTTCGGTAATGGCTTCATAGAGCCATTCTTCCTCCAGCACGTAGTCACTTTCTGGGTGACGAACGAAGGGCAGGTGTGCGTGGAGTACGAGCGCAACGTAGCCTATAGCCATAGTAATTCTGGGGGTAGATGCAGTTATCAAAAATCTAGCTAATTTTTCTCAATACTACTCATTTTTCTAGCTAGATGTGAATAATGAGTAGGTTTTTTTTTCGAGATTGGTTTTAAGAAAGCCATTCTCACAGTATAATCAAGTTATGAAGCTAGTTGAACGTCATATCATCACCAAAAACCATCCTTTCTGGTCAGACATTGACCACAAGGCTTTTTTGTCTAAAAATTTGTTTAACTTAGCTAATTACCATTATCGTCAATATTTCTTTCAACACCACCAGAAACTAAACTTTAATCAACTCTATCACCAATTGTCTCAAACCGACGACTACAAAGCTTTACCAACAAAAGTTAGTAAGCAA
>NZ_JACJRJ010000077.1 GCF_014697195.1 Cylindrospermum sp. FACHB-282
CTCAAGTACTGCTTTTAACTCTTCATTTGGATTAATTAAATTTTGCTGGCATCCATACATTTGTTTTGCCTCCTTACCTGTATGCTAACATAAGTGTGTCGTCATTGTGTCATGTATGACAAAAAAAGAATTACACATTAGAATTACCGAACGCAGAATGAATAAACTGCGGTTGTATGCTGCAAAAAAAGATACAACTATTACCCAAGTTGTAGAGGAATTGCTTGATACTCTACCTGAAATTACAGATATATTACAGGTAGGCTAAAGCCTACCGAGTCGTTTTTCATCCCCGGTCTGAAGTACGGAGTATGGCGCTGTGCGCCTGTTCCTCCGGGGCTTTCAAACTCCCGTCTGTTTCTTGTAAAAACTATTGAAATTTGCTCGTAGTGAGGGCTTCAGCCCTCTTTCGTAGCTCACTACCAACCTTGAATTATTTACGCCAACCTACTTATTTAATCGCATTTCGCCTTCACTTATGTATATTTAAACCGAATCCTAGAAGTTTACATTCTGGCTCTGGATATTCAGAGTAACCAGTTATGAATATCTCGCGTTGAAAAATCAAACTTTGCGATCGCATGAAGGCGGGGCGTAGCCCATGGCTTCCACCGGGCGCTTTGCACCATCGCACTCTTCCCCCCATCCTCACCAAAAGCGATCGCCTTTTCAATCTCCCCAAACACAACAAAACTCGCCTCTGCCTTCATCTTCGTGGCATCAGCGAGCATCTATTCCTTAAAAATGGGTCGCCCGGGATTCGAACCCGGAACTAATCGGTTAAAAGCCGAGTACTCTACCGTTGAGTTAGCGACCCTTTTGCGTTTTTCAACTTTCCCATTATACCATCAAGAGACAGGAGTATGTCAAGGGGCTTAGAAAAAATTTGCTGTTAACCGGAAAGAAGCTGTACAACTAGCTCCAGGAGCCAATACAGTCAGGTTGTCACCAGTGTTAAAGGCGTTGCGGGTAGCACTCCAAGGCTCTAGACAGTAGAATTCTTTGCCTTTGACTGTCCAAAACACCAGCCAGGTAGAGAAATCATCGTAATCTAAGGTCAGCTTTAACGAACGGCTGTTATCTGTCACAGAGGCAGATTTACTGGTTAGCCCTCCAAAGGCAAAATCAATTTCATCTTGGTTAAAATCAAATTTGCCGTTAAACGGGTGGAATTCCTTAGTTTTATTGTCTTGATACTGAACTCCGGGAATTTCCACTTCTAGCTGATTTTTATCCCCACAGAGAAAATAGGGATGGAAACCAGCCGAAAAAGGCATTGGCGTGGATGACAGGTTTTTATACTCCTGACGCACCACTAAGGTATTACCTTGGAGTTCGTAGGTAAAAGCTAGTTGAAAGTCAAAAGGATAAACTGCCTTTGTTTCCTCGTTGCTGTTGAGGACAACAGTGAGACTGGCTTTACCTTCAGTGTTTTGCTCAGTTGCTAACCAAGGCAACTCACGAGCAAAACCATGTTGTTTGATAGTATACGAATTACCATTAACAGTGTAAGTATTATCTGGTAAGTTACCGCAGAGGGGGAATAAGATTGGATTTCCACCCCTAACGCTCAAATCAGGATGAGTAAAGCGCTCGGTGTCCAGATAAAAAATTTCCTGCCCTTGGATGCGCCAACGGGTAATGATACCGCCGCGTTCTGGTACAACCTCTATTTGAGTACCAGCAACTTCATCAGAGAGGATGTAGGTTTTATATTGTTGCTGTTTTTGGCTAATGGTAAACACAAATTTAAGTCCTAATTGGGGATTGGGGATTTGGGATTGGGGATTGGGGATTGGTAATTAGTATTTTTCTTACCCATTACCAATTACCAATTACCCATTACCTCTTGTTTACTCGTCTTCGGCAAACACAAAGCGATATAATTCGCTGGGGTCTGGTTCAGGGCTACTTTCGGCGAACTTAACCGCCTCGTCAATTACACCCTGAATTTTCCGCTCAATGGCTTTGAGTTCTGCTTCATCTACCAGCTTTTTCTCCAATAAATCAGCAGCAAGCTTCTTAATTGGGTCACGGGCAAACCAGAAATCTTTCTCAGCCTTGCTCCGCAATTCATCCGGGTCTGCCAAGGAGTGACCCCGGAAGCGGTAGGTCATAGCTTCGATTAAGGTGGGGCCTTCACCTGCACGGGCACGGGCTACAGCTTCTTGGGCTACGGCTCGCACAGCCAGCACATCCATACCATCTACTTCTACACCCACCATGTTAAAAACACTGGCTTTTTTGTAAATCTCAGGCTGGGAAGTAGCCCGTTCGTGAGCCATACCAATTGCCCACTTATTATTTTCTACCACAAAAAGAATTGGCAGTTTCCAAAGAGCCGCCATATTTAATGTTTCAAAAAATTGACCGTTGTTAGCAGCACCATCGCCAAAAAAGCAAGCGGTTACTTGGTCAGCATTTTGGTCTCCCAAAACTTCGCGGCGGTATTTGCTTTGGAATGCTGCACCAGCTGCTACAGGAATACCTTCAGCCACGAAAGCATAACCACCTAACAAGCGATGCTCCGCAGAAAACATGTGCATGGAACCACCGCGCCCTTTGCTGCAACCGGTGGCTTTACCAAATAACTCTGCCATTACCTCTCTTGCCGGTACTCCCGCACTTAGAGCATGAACGTGGTCGCGGTAGGTGCTAGAGACATAATCTTCACCCGGTCGCATAGCTCCTCTGATAATACCGCTAGAAACAGCTTCTTGACCGTTGTAGAGGTGGACAAAACCAAACATTTTGCCCCTGTAGTACATTTCAGCGCATTTATCTTCAAAAAAGCGCCCTAACGTCATGTCTTCGTACAACCGCAACCCTTCTTCTTTGGTGATTTGGACGGTGGCAGTATTAAATTTGGGTAACGTGCGTTCTTGAACCATTATTTTGGAGTATCCCTGTTGTACGACGTAAAACTACGGTTTTAAATGAAGTTGGTCTCATTTTACGTTAGCTGTTAACAAGCTAGCGTTGGCAAGAGTCCACAATCAAGTTTTATTTATGCACCAAAAAAGGAGCATGGGAAATGGGTGATATTTGAATTTTTGCTTTTTGAATTTTTCTGCCCCTAAAGGTAAAATCCGCCGCTTTTTGTTTTCCCCATGCACTTCCCTGGCTATGGTAGCAGTCAGGATAGCTGGCTTTCTGCATATCCATTAACAATTTAAAGACAATGGACACAAAAAAAATATTTATGTTTAGCTAAATAATTGTCATTAAAGTCTAATCATGATAGAATTTGCTTCTCCAGTTATCAGGCTTGGCCCGCGTCAGCGGTGTTTTGCTCCCCGCATACCTGGGACAGCCCCAAAAAGAGAATAAATCATAGATTTGGAAGAGTGCAAGACCTATGCCATCACCAAAAGCAATTGTTTTGTTTGGCGGCGTTTAAGGCTAAGGTGGTTGTGTTCAACTAAAAAATACTAAGAATTAAAACAAAAATTTGACTCGATCTCAGCGATTGCCTAGGGTAACGCTAGGAGCGAAGGCCAAAAATTAATTTTAAGATGATTGATGACTAAAATTTCGGGAAGGCACAAAAATCGCTGTTGCAATATACACTTGTAGTGTAAATTCGACACGGTATTATTAACGCTATCATTATGGCACGGTTTTACATGCCTGGAATGCTCTAGGTGAATTATGTCGATCACGGTGCAGGGGAAGTAGGCTGTGCGAATTCCGCTAGATTACTACCGAATTTTAGGACTACCGTTAGCGGCTAGCGTTGAACAATTGCGGCAGGCATATAGCGATCGCATTGTCCAATTGCCTCGACGTGAATATTCAACCGCAGCAATTTCTTCTCGCAAACAACTTATAGAAGAAGCTTTCGTAGTTTTATCAGATCCAAAAGACCGCAGCAAGTACGATCAGCTGTATCTTGCCCACGCCTATGATCCTGATAGCACTGCTGCTACAGTGGCAGCGGAAAATCACACAGAAAGTAACAACTCTAAGCACGATGCCCAAAGTCTGAGCATCGAAATTGCCCAAGAAGAATTAGTTGGTGCGCTCTTAATTTTGCAAGAGCTAGGGGAATACGAACTTGTTCTCAAACTAGGTCGCCCCTATTTGATCAATAAAAATGGTGCAGTGGATGCCAGAACGGGCAATAATCTGGCAAGTGAAGAAGTGCCCGACAGTGCTGAATTACCAGATATTATTCTCACTGTTGCCTTGGCTTGCCTAGAACTCGGTCGTGAGCAATGGCAGCAAGGGCACTATGAAAATACCGCCATATCCCTAGAAACAGGTGAAGAATTGTTATCACGGGAAGGGCTATTCCCCAGCGTCCAAGCGGAAATGACGGCGGATCTTTACAAACTGCGACCATATCGAATTTTGGAGTTACTGGCACTACCTCAAGAAAAGACTGCTGAACGCCGCCAAGGTTTGCAATTATTGCAGAACATTTTAGAAGATCGAGGTGGGATTGATGGCACTGGTAATGATGAATCGGGTTTAAATGTAGATGATTTTCTCCGATTCATCCAGCAGTTACGTAACTACTTAACAGTTGCAGAACAGCACAAGCTCTTTGAAGCCGAAAGCAAGCGTCCCTCGGCTGTGGCTACATACTTAGCTGTCTATGCTTTGATAGCACGGGGATTTGCCCAACGGCAACCAGCTTTAATTCGGCAAGCAAAGCAAATGCTGATGCGTCTGGGTAAGCGCCAAGATGTCCATTTAGAACAGTCTCTATGTGCTCTGCTACTGGGACAAACCGAGGAAGCCACCCGCGTTTTAGAAATGAGTCAGGAATATGAAGCTTTAGCTTTTATTCGGGAAAAATCTCAAGACTCCCCAGACTTACTACCAGGACTGTGCCTCTATGGCGAACAGTGGTTGCAACAAGAAGTGTTTCCCCACTTCCGCGATTTGACAAGGCAGCAAGCTTCCCTGAAAGATTACTTTGCTGACCAACAGGTGCAAGCTTATTTAGAAGCACTGCCAACAGATGCAGAAACAACCAATGAATGGGCTGTTATTAACCATCAGTCCTTTCCCCAAGCACAGGCAAATAACCCCCGTCGCCGCCGTAGCAATTCGACTGGGGTGGCAGAACAACTCAATCACAGTTCTACACCTGACCCTGAGTTGCCAGAACCACCAATTAGAGAAAGGACTGAAAATTCTTACGAATTGCCACCCAGAGGGAATACTTCACCCACAGCTACATCCAGTGGGAGTAAAAAACCAGAAATACCTGTAGTACAGTTTCCCTCCGCTGAATCTTTGGACAGAGGAAATCACCACCACACAAATGGTACTGAATCGGCTGCTGCACCCAGCCAAACCCAAAAGCGCAGGCGGCGTAAGCCGAACCCAGCTAATATTCGAGAGCAAGTTTTGGAGCGCCAGCGTTATCCTCAGCGACGGCGAAGTTTTGCCCAGACCCTAGAAGGAAAAACGCGGCTAGTTTGGACGGTGTTTGTCTCTTTGGCGGGTATATTAGTTTTCTGGTTATTAGTTTCCACAACTTTTGGATGGATTAGTAATCGGTTTTTTGCTAAACCATCTTTGTCAGGGGAACGGTTGGCGGTACAACTTAATCAACCACCAATACCTATTCCTGACCGCAACAGTAAACCGCAGCCACCAGAGGGGTCACTGACAACAGGGACGGCAGAGGAAGTCATTCAAGCTTGGCTATCTACCAAAGCCGCAGCTTTAGGACCAAGCCATGAAATTGATGGCTTAGGGCAGATTTTAGCAGGTTCGGCTTTATCTCAATGGCGGCAAGTTGCCCAGCAGGATCGGGCAGAAAACCACTATCGGAAGTATGACCATAACCTGAAGGTGGAATCTGTTGAGAAAACTGAGTCCAACCCGAATCGGGCCTTGGTGGTGGCTACGGTGAAGGAAATCACGAAATTCTATGAAAAGGGTCAGCTGAAAAAGTCCTTTGAGGAAAGTTTGCGCGTTCGGTATGATTTGATTCGTCGAGAAGGTGTGTGGCGAATTCAGGGTATGTCAGTAGTCAATCAGATCAGTTGACACTCCCCACCCTGCCTGACGGCTGAGGGTCGGGATTCTGTAATCTACGTCGCAACTTGTTCTACCAGGTTTGCACCCTTCGGGTTCGCCAGTCGCTCATGGGGGTTTCCCCCAAGACCGCGCTGGCTCACCAAGTAGAGTAGAGGTTCCGACTCCTACAGCGTTACTTCGGGATTGCCCATCCCTAGCTTGTCTTCCAAGATTCAGAATATTTATTGCCGCGTTCACATCTCTTTGTAAGTCGCATCCACAATTACATTTATGAGTACGAGTTGAAAGAGACTTTTTCACAATGACACCACAATCACTACACTTTTGTGATGTCATACTAGGATTGACGGCTACAACTGTGGTTCCAAATTTGGCAGCAAAATACTCTAACCAACTACGGAAAAGTGTCCAAGCCACATCATTAATGGACTTAGCAAGACAGTGATTTTTTACCATGCCTTTTACATTTAAGTTTTCATAGGCGACTAAAGCGTTAGCCTTGCATACGTTACGCGCAATTCTCTTTGCGTGTTCATTCCGTTGCCTACTTACTCTTAAATGCTTCTTTGCATATCTACGTCTAGCTATTCGTCGTTGATTTTTTCCTTTTTCCTTTCTGTATATCTGACGTTGAGCGTGCTTGATGGCTTTCTCGGCTTTACGAAGAAACCTTGGATTTTCTTCATGATGACCATTGGAATCAGAGTAGAAAAACTCTAACCCAACATCAAGACCTAATTCACCATTACCCGTTCTGGATTCATGTTTTACCTCAACGTCAACTGCAAACTGACAGTAATATCCGTCAGCTTTACGAACTAACCGAACTCGTTTGATTGACTTAACAGGGTAGGTGTGAATATCCCACTTACCTAATAGCTTGACTTCACCAATACCTTTTTTATCTGTAAAGATGATGCGTCGCTTCGTAGGATGTAATGACCAGCCTGAAGTCTTATATTCAACCGAACGGTTGTCTTTTTGAAAGCGCGGGAATCCTTTCTTTCCTGGCTTTCTGGACTTGCAGTTATCGTAAAATCTGGCAATAGCCAACCATGCTCTTTCTGTTGCGGCCTGACAAGCCATTGAATTTAAGTCTTTAACAAATCCAAATCCTTTACGCAGTGCTGTTGAATAGTTGTTCAAAGCAATCTTGTCTACTTTTTGCTCTTTCGGTGCGTCCATCCAATATCTGATAGCTTTGTTTCGGATGAACTGAGTAGTTCTGATAGCCTCATCAATAGCTCGATACTGCTGTTGTTTGCCATTGATTTTATACTCTAATACAAACACTGCGCTATCACCTCCTTGTTTCCTATTTGTGATATCATTAATTTAACACAATAGGAAATAAATAGGAAACGATATGAAAACAGAATACATCAGAATTCGTACTACACCGAGACGTTTTAATAAGCTGAAGTTATTAGCAGAACAACGAGAAAAATCTATGACTCAACTTATAGAGGACTGGATTGACTCGTTACCCAACCCGGAGAGAGACAATTCCTCAAGCACCCCACTCACTGGTTGAGCAACGCTCATCTTCGTTCGGGGATGCTTTCGTCATTGTCCGCCATCCCCTCCCTACTTCGTTGAGGAAGGGGTATTACGGCGCTTTTGATAAATTTTGCAGGTGATCTCAGCTTGCTTTGATCCCCAATATTCTCAATGTGGGGATCAAATTATTACTTATTAGTTTATATACAATTTTAGTACTGGGGCTATTAAGCGATCGCCTGGTAATCGTCTTGATATTTAGCCCCCTTCGGTTTTTGCTGTCCTGATTTAGTTCAAAACTACAATATTGCTACACTAGTATTACATTTGCTCCTGCCTTTGTAGATTGGGACCTTTGGCTCATCCAGAACCAAAAGTAATGCTTTCATGACATTACTGCCTCCCTAGTAGCTGCTTATAGCCATTAATGTGATGATTCTATGACATTTTGATCCCCAAAGGGCTTATAACTTCGTAACATTGGCAAAAAAGCGGCTTGAGACCCCTTGATCCCTACGGTAGGTTAGTGGTTAATATTTATTTAACAAAAGCACTCCGCCGATCCCAAAGACAAGCTGATTTTGCGATGACTTGGAATTGAAAGGAGTAAAACTCAATTTAAAAACAAACTAAAAAACTTAGAAACTGGGCAAAACCAGGAGTCAGGAATAAAAAATTCATCTGGGGTAGATGACATTTTATAAAGCATTCTATAACCCGGGTAAATCATTTACCTTTTTAACTACTGGAGGCCAAATAAATGGCAAAAGAACGCCCACCACTAGAGGAGATGACATTAAGGCAACTACGCAAAGTTGCTAGCGAATATGCCATCTCTCGCTACAGCCGAATGCGTAAATCGCAATTATTAGCATCGATTCAAGAAGTTCAGCGCAGTAAATTTTCTCTTAGTCCATCTCGTTCACTGGAGGCACAGGAAACCGTGGAAGCCGCAAAATTTGAATTAGGTCAGGAAGATCGTACCGGTGGCTCTTTCGCTGATGTGGATGAAGCACTTGCAGATCTACCAGCTGGTTACGGTGACAGTCGCATTGTCCTTTTGCCTCGTGATCCTCAGTGGGCTTACACTTACTGGGATGTCCCCAATGAGCAAAAAGAAGAACTGCGTCGCCAAGGGGGACAACAACTAGCGCTGCGGATTTATGATGTCACCGATATCAGTAGCCAATACTCAAGCCCCCACAGCATCCAGGAATATCCTGCTGACGAACTAGCAAGAGAATGGTATTTACCCATTCCGGTGAGCGATCGCGATTATGTGATCGATATCGGCTACCGTACTGCTGATGGTCGTTGGTTAGTACTAGCTAGTTCTGCTAGAGTACACATTCCTCCCGTCTATCCTTCCGACTGGATTGAAGATGTCTTCATCACTGTAAACTTTGAGGAAGAACTGCGCGGTCAGACTAAGTACGAACTCGTTCCCCCAGCGAAGAAGATTGCAGCTGCTGCTGCTGCCAATGGCAACCCCATTTACGAACAAATCTTTGGCTTGGCAGAATCTGCCGAAGCCCAACGGGTTGCTGGTTCTCTGTTCGGTTCAATGCAGCAAGTACCTGGTTCTGCACGCCCCGAACAAGCAATCAGTTCCTATGTATTCCCATCTGGCGTTGGTCTGTGGGCAGTTCCGACCGTCTCTGGTTTAACCATGTCCGGTGTGGGGATGTCGGGTGTTGGTTTCTCAGCTTCTGCTGTACCAGTACGTCCACGCAAATTCTGGTTAATTGCTGATGCTGAGTTGATCGTTTACGGTGCAACTGAACCTGATGCTACTGTAACTATTGGCGGTCGTCCAATTAAGCTGAATCCAGATGGTACATTCCGCTTCCAAATGTCCTTCCAAGATGGTGTAATTGACTACCCAATTTTGGCTGTAGCTGCTGATGGTGAGCAAACCCGCTCAATTCACATGAATTTTGAACGTGAAACACCATCTCGAAACACCAACACCAAAGAAGATGCTGTTCTCGAATGGATCTCATAAATTTTGGATTTAAGATTACGCCATAACTACAATCTTTAATTATTCCCCGCTATAGTAATCCTGTAGCGGGTTTTTTATATATTATGTTCACCAGAAAATTGTTTTTGTTAAGTAACGCAATAAAATTAAATTTAGAACCTCTCTCCTACAAATGTAGAGACGTTGCATGCAACGTCTCCACACTCCCCTTTTTTATTAGGGAAGGGAGTAGAGGGGTTAGGTCTATTTTATGTTTTTCAAGGTTGACATATTTATCTATCTTGATTATGTCCACGGGGTTATTATCGGGTTGTCAAGAGATGGCAGCAAATTCAGCACCCAAACCATCTCAAATTTGCCCTGGTAAAAATGCCAACTTCAGTATTGAATTTTTTAAAACCAATAATCGTGGTGAAAAATATGCTAAAGGTATCAATCATGTAATTATTTTTAATCCCAAATCAGCAGCATTAGATTTTAAAGTTAATGTAGGTTTAGCTCATAAACTTTATGCTAAAAATGCTAGGGGTAAACTGCGTCAAGAATATGTGCCGAAACAGTTTCGTCAAATTATCACTGATGAAAATTCTAAATTAGCAGGTAAAACACCGATTGCGGCAATTAATGCTGACTATATAGATACTGATGATAAACCCCAAGGTTTAAATATTTCTCGCGGAGTTGAATATTCAGGAGCATTTAAAACTAAGCGTTCTTCTTTTGGCATATCTGGAGGTACACCCCAGCAACGAAGAGCTACTATTCAGAATGGTAGAAGAACGGCTGATATTCTTAATTATAATTTGGTGGGAGGTAATGGCAGATTCTACAGTCAGGGTAAGTTTAAAGATATTTGTAAAGCTTTGGGAGAATTTGCTTGTAAAGGTGCAACTAATCGTTCTATGGCAGCTATCACAAATCAAGGTTATGTAATTCTCTTGGTGAATGACGCGAAAGCTAATTCTATTATTGATATATCTTCAAGTAATCAAGAGTTACTACCAAGTCAGTTTGATGATGTTTTGGAAGGCATTGCTCGCAATAACTGTTTGGGGAAGATTCAAGAAGGTATTTTATTTGATGGTGGTATGTCTCCGGGGTTGTATTACAACAATAAAATTTATGTAGAAAACTTTGGCCCAATCGGGTCAGCTTTTTTAATTTATAAGAAATAAAAAAAGTGTGAGGTCTACCCTACAAGAGATGTATATAGCAGTCCTAAATCATTTGTGAACACAAAGATACCCGACTTCTCTAAGAAGTCGGGTATCTGACTCACTTTATGTTCACAAATCAAATAGGATTGCTATAGATGTGGTTTAGCTTATTAGACTCAGAATTCATTCTGCGGCAGTTGATAACAGTCTTCAATTTTGTATCCCTTACGGATGCTGGAGGCTCAATTTTGAATTGTTTAAGCCTTTATACTTACCACTACTGATTGATAAATTACATTTATACCATTAAGAAATATTAAATATATGATGAACTTAATATTAATTTCTCTGTAAATATACTGTTTGGCAGGACTCTCGGAAATTATTTATCCAAGAGTTGACATTAATTATGGTAAGTTCTACCATAAATAAAGAAGCATTCTTGTCAGGACACTCTTGCATGAGAACTTTCTCAGATTTAGACTATGTACAGACCAATAATCAGCTACAGCCAAGCTACCAAAACCAGGAATTAACTCTCTGTGCTGAAGATTGCAGCCTGTTGACCGACCTTTACCAACTAACGATGGCAGCTTGTTATACAGGGGAAGGTATAGAACAAAAGCGGGCTAGCTTTGAGTTGTCTGTCAGGCGATTGCCAGAGGGTTTTGGTTATTTAATCGCTATGGGGCTAGAACAGGCGATCGCATATTTAGCCAAACTCCGCTTTAGTTCTTCGCAAATAGCAACTTTACAGGCAACAGGAATTTTTGCTCACGCGACTGAACGCTTTTGGTCACTTTTAGCTGAAGGCAGTTTTACCGGAGATGTGTGGGCAGTACCAGAAGGGACAGCGGTATTTGCCAACCAGCCACTATTGCGGGTGGAAGCACCCCTGTGGCAAGCGCAACTGGTGGAAACTTACCTTTTAAACACCCTCAATTACCAAACCTTAATTGCCACTAGGGCAGCAAGGTTGCGCGATATTGCTGGGGAAAAAGCCACACTTTTAGAATTTGGCACCAGAAGGGCATTTAGTCCCCAAGCCTCCTTGTGGGCGGCGCGGGCGGCTTTAGCTGGTGGGTTAGATGCTACCTCAAATGTGTTAGCAGCGCTACAACTGGGACAATTGCCAAGTGGTACGATGGCACACGCTTTGGTGATGGCATTATCAGCCATAGAAGGTACTGAAGAACAAGCATTTAGCACCTTTCATCGGTATTTTCCCGGTGCGCCATTGTTGATTGATACTTACGATACAGTTGCAGCTGCCCAGGGGTTGGCGGCAAAAGTAAATTCCGGGGAAATGGAATTAACAGGGGTGAGGTTAGACTCAGGAGATTTAGTGACCTTGTCGAAACAAGTGCGATCGCTACTTCCTCATGTCTCAATTTTCGCTAGTGGTGACTTGGATGAATGGGAAATAGCGCGACTAAAAGCAGAGAATGCCCAAATTGATGGTTATGGACTGGGAACTAGACTAGTTACAGGTTCGCCTGTGAATGGAGTCTATAAACTTGTAGACATCGATGGCATCCCAGTGATGAAACAATCCAGTGGTAAAGTGACTTATCCAGGGCAGAAACAGATTTTTCGCTCTTATATGGAAGGTAAAGTACAGATAGATAGGTTGGGTTTAGTAAGTGAAAGTTCTCTTGATCAACAACCTCTGTTGCAGTTGATGGTGAAAGAGGGTGAATCGGTGCGATCGCCTGAAACTTTAACGACAATTCGCCAACGTACCGCCGCCTCAGTGGCCAGTTTACCAGAGGAAACAAGGCGTTTGCATGATCCGATTTCTGTAAAAGTCGAGATTTCTGAAGCTTTGCAGGAATTGATCAAGGAAACCCACAAACAAACCACAGAGGCGCAGAGGCACAGAGATAAATTATGAGAATTGCTTTGTTTGGTACTAGTGCCGATCCGCCAACTGCTGGACACCAGGAGATTCTCAAGTGGTTGTCTGAGGGTTATGATTGGGTAGCGGTTTGGGCAGCAGATAATCCCTTTAAGTCCCACCAAACTGCTTTGCTTCATCGGGCGGCAATGCTACAACTTTTAATTACAGATATAAAGGCCCCACAGCAGAACATTGCTTTGGAACAAGAATTAAGTAGTTTGAGAACATTGGAAACCTTAGAAAAAGCTAAAGTTCGTTGGGGAGAAGATGCTGAATATACTTTAGTAATCGGTTCCGATTTATTGAATCAGCTACCGCGTTGGTATCACGTTGAAGATTTGCTACACCAAGTGAAGCTGCTGGTAGTACCCCGACCAGGATATCCAATAAATGAATCTGTTTTAGAGGGAGTCAGAAATCTGGGAGGAAAAATTGCGATCGCTAGTTTAACCGGAAAAGATGTTTCCTCCACGGCCTTTCGTACACAAGGAAATATCGAATCCCTCACACCCCTTGTAGTTGCCTATATTCATCAACAGCATTTGTACAAATGCCAGGACGCCAGCAAAAAAAGATTCCAACTCTGCTAAATCAACAACCTTTGGCTGATTTCAAAGTTGGTGTTGATAATGTAATTTTTTCTGTAGATACTGCACAAAATCGGCTGTTAGTTCTCTTAGTAATGCGACAGCAAAAACCATTTTTGAATTATTGGAGTCTTCCCGGTACTTTAGTACGTCAAGGAGAGTCTTTAGAAGATGCTGCTTATCGCATCATGGCAGAAAAGATCAAGGTCAATAATCTCTATTTAGAGCAATTGTATACCTTTGGCGGCCCCAATCGCGATCCACGAGAAGACACTGATAGTTATGGAGTCCGTTATCTATCAGTCAGTTACTTTGCTTTGGTGAGATTTGAAGAAGCAGAATTGATTGCTGATGGAGTTACAGGCATCGCTTGGTATCCAGTGAAGCAATTACCACAATTAGCTTTTGACCATAAGCAAATTTTGGCCTATGGACACAGGCGGTTGCAAAATAAATTGGAGTATAGTCCGGTAGCTTTTGAAGTCTTGCCAGAAATGTTTACTTTGAATGATTTATATCAGTTATACACCACAGTTTTAGGGGAAAACTTCGCCGATTATTCTAATTTTCGGGCGCGTCTACTCAAACTAGGTTTTTTAGGTGATACCGGCATCAAGGTGTCGCGGGGTGCTGGTCGTCCCGCTAGTTTGTATAAGTTTGATGCAGAGGCTTTTGCCCCTTTAAAAGATAAGCCTTTGGTGTTTATTTAACTCTGCGGTAGGGTTGTGGTAACCCTGCCCTATTCAATATCTTCTGTCAAACCACCCCTAAATTACAAAAAATCTTAAATCAAACAACAAAAATGAAAATAGCGATCGCTCAACTTAATCCTATAATTGGTGATTTGCCAGGAAACTCCCAAAAAATCCTGGAAATGGCAATCCAAGCAGCCTCAAAGGGTGCGCGTTTGTTATTAACACCAGAATTATCTTTATGTGGCTATCCCCCAAGAGATTTATTGTTAGATCCTAGTTTTGTAGAAGCAATGGACATCACATTGCAACAATTAGCTAGAGATTTACCGCCGAATTTAGCTGTATTGGTAGGAACTGTTGCCCAGAATTTAAAAGCCCACATTACTGGCGGCAAAACTTTATTTAACAGCATCGCTTTGCTAGAAGGTGGTGAAGTCAAGCAAATTTTTCACAAGCGGCTTTTACCTACCTATGATGTGTTTGACGAACGTCGCTATTTTGAACCAGGTTCCCAAGCTAATTATTTCATTCTAGATAAGATCAATATCGGTATCACTATTTGTGAAGATTTATGGAATGATGAAGAATTTTGGGGTAAACGTAGTTACCCAGTCAATCCAATTGCAGAGTTAGCAGTTCTGGGTGTGGATTTGATTGTGAATTTATCTGCCTCGCCCTACACTGTCAGCAAGCAGAGGTTTCGTGAAATCATTCTCAGGCATAGTGCCCTGCGTTTTCTTCAACCGGTCATCTATGCTAACCAAGTGGGGGGAAATGATGATTTAATATTCGACGGTCACAGTTTTGCCTTGAATCGTCAAGGTGAGATGATGTGTTGTGCCCGTGGCTTTGAAACCGATTTGGTAATAGTGGAATTTGACGAGGTGCAGCGGGATTTGCAGTTGGGTTCTGTCGCACCTGTGTATGAGTCAGAAAATGAGGAAATTTGGCACGCTTTGGTCTTGGGAGTGCGTGATTATGCCCGCAAATGCCGCTTTTCTCAAGTCGTACTGGGTTTAAGTGGCGGGGTTGATTCCGCCCTAGTAGCAGCGATCGCCTCAGATGCACTTGGTAAAGAAAACGTTTTGGGTGTCCTCATGCCTTCCCCTTACAGTTCCCAACATTCTATCAGCGATGCCTTGGCATTAGCCGAAAATCTAGGAATCAAGACCAATATTTTACCAATTGGCGAGTTAATGCAATCCTTTGACCATACTTTAGTTGAGTTATTTGCCGGTACTGAGTTTGGCATCGCTGAGGAAAATCTGCAATCCCGGATTCGGGGTAATTTATTGATGGCGATCGCTAACAAATTTGGCTATCTTCTATTATCTACCGGCAACAAATCGGAAATGGCAGTCGGTTACTGCACCCTCTACGGCGATATGAATGGCGGTTTAGCAGTCATTGCTGACGTTCCCAAAACCCGCGTTTATTCACTTTGCCATTGGTTAAATCGTCATGGCGAAATCATCCCAGAAAACATCCTCACTAAAGCACCCAGCGCCGAACTCAAACCGGGTCAAATTGACCAAGACTCCCTACCACCCTACGAAATTTTAGACGATATCTTGCAACGTCTGATTCACAACCACCAATCAGCAGCGCAAATTGTCGCCAGCGGTCACGATGCAGCTATTGTAGACCGAGTAATTCAAATGGTTTCCCGTGCTGAATTTAAGCGGCGACAAGCACCCCCCGGATTGAAAATTACCGATCGCGCTTTTGGTACTGGTTGGCGAATGCCAATCGCTAGTAACTGGGTCGGTGTAAAAAATATCTACCACAATCAAACCACCCCCAACTTAGTCTGTTGTGTTGCAGAAGATACCCAGGAGCAAATAAAATAATTTTTGATTACACTATTCAGATGGAATTTAAGTAATCTCCCCTCATCTGCGTTGAATCATAAATTAATTTTAAAAACATTGGCAGAATTTTTTGGAAGCTTGTATAGTTTCAAACATATTCGATTCCTTAAACCATGTTTGTATTTACGAATAGGTTAATCTATTTTGGTGTAATATGAGACTACAAGATTTTCTGGGAACGCAGACTAAATGGAACTTTGAGGCGATCGCTCAAGACGCAGATTTAGCTCGTCAGATTCAGATACTGTTAATTGGTTTAGATTTGCTGGAACCGCCAGCCGACAGCAAATTTGGCCCTATTTCTGTCATGGCTCTCAAAAAATTTCAAGAATTAACCAAAACTGGAGAGAAGGACTTTTTAGGAGCAGTCACAGCCAAAAAACTGATTGAAACCAAAATAACAGACCTACCCAAACCCCCCTTAAAACTAGGTAATGACATTGCCAGCAAAATTATTAAGTATATGCAGGCACCAGAACAAAAGTATCAGGTATTCACAGGTGCTAAAGAATATAACATTGTTTATATAGAGGGCATGAATGGAGACTGGACTCTTAACAATGATACAGCCAATCAATTTAATGATCGGCGGATTGTGATCGAAGTAGTAGATGGTGTTCCCAAAATAATTGATCACTGGCAAGCCACCACCGAACCAGGTAGACATTACACTGTCAACCCCATGAATTCTTTAGGAGCAGCCAGAATTAAGTTTGGTCAATACAAATCTTGGGCTGTTGGCTTTCACGGCAATGCAGAGCGTCACGAAGCATTAATCCAAGTTGCACCCCTCACTGTTCATCGAGACCTTAACCGAGATTTTAAACGAACTGGTGACAAACTGGACACAGGTCTTTTTCTAATTAATCAACACTGGGGCTATGATGCGCCGACAAATGATATCAAGAACGCCAGCGCAGGTTGTTTAGTGGGACGTATGCGACAAGGACATAGAGAGTTCATGGCGATTATTAAACAAGATCGTCGCTATGTAGCTAATAAGGACTATGTCTTTTACACTACTGTGATTCCGGGCGATGATTTATTGAAGAAGTTTCCCGGTTGAGTTGACCTCTCCCCGGTCTAAAGACACGGGGATTCTAAACTGATACTACGTGGTAGGCTGAAGCCGTACCACTTCGCTTTTTAGTTTTGGTTTCCCAGATACGAAATCTGGTAGCAAGGGTCAAAACTTGCCTACAGACCTTGACTAGGACGAGTCCTAATTGTGTCTCTACCTTGCGAAGTATATTCGCTGCACCATTTAAATCAGCGTTAATAAATAGTCCTTTTCCTGTGCGGAACATACCGCGTTTTACTCGTTTTCCACTTGGTTTCCACCCTTCAGGTTTTGCGCCGAAAGTAGGTAGAAAATCACCATCTAAAAAACTAGTTTTACTGGTATAGGATTCTTCAGTTTCTACAAATTTGATGCCGTGGTACTCGCATAACTGTTTAACTCGTTTTTTGAGTTTGGCGGTTGGTATCTGCACAAATGATTGCGTTGTTCTACCTAACTGCGCTTCTTGTCTTTGTCCCTGATTCCACCCAAATACCACTACACCAATTTGATGT
>NZ_JACJRJ010000078.1 GCF_014697195.1 Cylindrospermum sp. FACHB-282
GGTGGTCACAAAGTTAAAAAGCCGCTATCTCAAAGAATGCACAACTGCCCTGTATGTCATGCGAGTTTGTGCAGGGATTTGAACGCGGCTATAAATATCAAGAACCGTGGGACACACGGTCTTAAAGCTCAATTAATGTCCTCATAGAGGAGTCGTTGAGAAGCCCACACTCACCTGGAAGGGAGTGTGTGGAGTATGTCACTGTAACTATCTTGCTGAGTGCATGGCCCTGTTATTCTGGAGTGCGATGGTGCTGTGGCAACCGGATGACATCGAAGAAAATTTTCCCGCGCGTCAACAATGGAACCAAAGCCTCGTACAATTAATATCACTTATCTCTGTATTAGGAGAACAAAGCCATGCCAATGGCGGTTGGCGTAATTGAAACTTTAGGTTTTCCTTCTGTGTTAGCAGCAGCAGATGCAATGGTCAAAGCGGCTGGCGTCACCATTGTGTACTATGGCATAGCCGAAAGCGCTCGTCTATTAGTCGCCGTGAGAGGACACGTTGCTGAAGTTCAAACAGCAGTTGCAGCCGGAATCGCTGCTGGAGAAGAAGTTCATGGTGGTCAGGTAATCACTCATTACATTGTTCCCAATCCCCCGGAAAATGTCGAAACCATTCTCCCAATCCACTTCACCGCAAAATCAGAACCTTTCCGCATCTTCTAAACAAATTCGCCATTAAAATTTGTCGCGAAGCTTCGTAAAATTAACTTGTAGCATTACCACTTACGTTTATTAATACAGGAGATTGTTAATGTCACTACAGGCCGTTGGAGCATTAGAAACTAAGGGTTTTCCTGCTGTGCTAGCAGCAGCAGATGCTATGGTTAAAGCCGGTCGAGTTACCCTAGTTGGTTATATTAGAGTAGGTAGCGCGCGCTTTACAATTAATATCCGTGGGGATGTATCTGAAGTCAAAGCTGCTATGGCTGCTGGTATTGACGCTGTAGAAAATGTTCATGGTGGCACTTTAGAATCATGGGTGATTATTCCTCGTCCCCATGAAAACGTCGAAGCCGTTTTGCCAATTGCCTACACAGCAGAAGTTCAACAATATCGAGAATCTGTAGAAAACCCCATCGTCAGATCTGGAAATGGAAGATAGGGTGGGAGTAAATAGTCAATATTAACCTTTGACTATTGAAAGTCGGCGGAGTTTATGCGGCTCCGCCCTTAACTGCTCACTGATTCTAGCGGTGAATCTTTGCCTGTCTATGGCTGCTACCCTTTCATCATCAGGGGTACTGACTTTTCTATGGCACTAGCATATATCTGCTAAATACCAATTATATAACTGATACTGTGCTGTTTTGGGGTTTACTTATATTCCTACTATAAGCATTTTTGTGAAGATATTTATGATCTTGAATAACTGAATATTAGAGCTTTTCCAAAGCCCTGTTTAATTGGGTTGTATTTTTAGATTATTTTGAGATATGACTGTTCGCAGTTTCCAAAATGCAACTTCATAAAAATACAAATTTATCAATATTGAGCAAAATGCCTGATACAGTATGATTTCAACCAGATGGAAAACTTAAGTAAAAATACTAAATTCACAATTTCTGCATAATCTTAGCGAATCAAGACGTAATAAAAGAAGGAAGACAGAAAAGTCTTGATAAAAATTGTCAAATCAGGGGCAATTGCCAGCTAACAAGTTAAGTGGGATGGGAATAGGGGTTGTGATGCAAACTTTAAAACAGAGTTTCGAGGAGCGCAATCTCACTATGGCAAAACATGCGGCAAACCTGGCGCAATATTGGCAAAAGCGGCTAGCTGCGGAATGTCCAGAACAAAGTGAGGCAGCTAGAGAAAGTATTATTCTCTGGCTTCTGGGAGTGGATTTAAACCGGTTTGATTTGCTCAATCCTCAAGAACTTGAGATTGCCAAGCAAGCAATGGAATATCGCTGGCGGATTTTACACCAGCGCTACTTGGGGATAGGAAGAGAACGCGCTTATCGTAACCTGATAAGTCGGTTAGGGAGTTTAGTAACATTACGCAACAAAATTCAGACTTGGGTTTCTCTCAGCCGCGATCGCCAGCGCAGTGTGATGGATGTATTACAAGAAGTGATCCAAGAATTGCTGCAAAGTGATAACTATATGCAGCAGCAAATGGCCTGTATTGCAGGAATTGCAACCGATAGACGATTGCAAGATACGTTGTTGTTTGCCAGCATAGAAGAGTATTGTTTGCGGCCAGTACGCAATCAACCCCTACTGGTTTATCGCTTTGTCAACTACCTGCGGCGAACTCAGCGCGGTGGCTTAACCCAAGTGCCTGGTAGTGACTCGATTAGGCTAGTTTCCGAAGAATTTCTCACAGAAGACAGTGAAAATCGCATTAACTTAGTTGATAGTCAGGCGATCGCAGAATATCAAGAGGCACAAAAACTAGAAGAGCAACAAGCACTGCGTCAGGTAGTACATCAGCAATTGGAAAAATATTTACGCCAAAATCTGGGGCAAGAAGCAGTGGAGTGGCTAGGACTCTATCTGCAAGGCAAGTCCCAGGAAGAAATTGGGAAAAAACTAAATAAGCCCATTAAGGAAATATACAGACTGCGAGAAAAAATTAGCTACCATGCCGTGCGCGTCTTTGCCCTTAAAGGTAAACCAGAACTTGTAGATAACTGGCTCTCGATTTCTTTACAAGAACACAACTTAGGGCTAACACAAAACAAATGGCAGCAACTTGATCAACAATTGACTCCCATGGGGCGGCAGATTCTAAATTTGCGGAGAGCAGGCAACTCAATAGAAGCAACAGCCCAACAGTTAAAACTGAAAACCCATCAGGTGCTGGGTGAATGGACTAAAATCTATCTCACAGCCCAAGCGTTAAGAACTGAGGATTGACTAAAACAAAGCTATTCACCTCCTAGTCAATCATTCCCCAGTCTAGCAATGGCAAGTATTGAGGACACTTTTGGTAATAAACTAAAATAACTATGGTAATGCAGGCAAAGCCGACTATGTTTGATTGCAGATTTAGGATTGAGAATTACTTCCCAACCCTTAATCCTAAACTAATTTTTTATTTATTGTAGTTAATTAAACTTTTATTACCATAACAAAGTATCCTGACTTGCAGCCCACTAACTTAGAGGCAAAATAGTTATATAAAAAAACACCAACAAATCAAACCTATGTTGTCTTCAGAGGGTAAACAAACTGATACCACAGCGACTGGGCAGCAAATGCAAACCACTACACAAACCAAGTGGCAGCAAGGGGGTGATCACGAGCAGATATTCCAGCTAATTGATAGTCTTTTGTCTTTTGAAGCTTGCCTCTATCACCAAATTTTGCCCTTTGGGTTAGAAGATAACAACCTGTTGCTAGGTATAGTTAATGCACAAGACACCGCTGCCTTAGATTACGTTGGTCGGATTTTGTCTTATATCAATTTTACAATGGTGACCGAGCCAATCACAGCCGACACTCACCGCACAATACTGTCAGCCTACCTCAACTACAAAAATACATTCCCTCTAGGGGCCCAACCAGACCATCAGCCTATAAAGGCGTTACTCTCACAAAGAAGCGCCGCGAGAATTGCCGACAAGCCTATTGCCTCTACAATTGACTACTCTGAACCTCATTACCAACCCACACAGCTTGATCTACCTATAGATAGCACTCAAAATTTTTGGCCGCGGGTAGATTTGCCCCCAATCCAAAACCAAGATAGCTTGTCTAAAACTAACAACCTCCTGACTCCCCTAAACCTGGTTCAAGAGAATAGCCCCCAGGAAGCACTGCAACATAACTTACCCATTTTGCCAGTGCAAGTTCCCGAACTATTTAGTCCGATTGAGTTACTAGCAACACTACCACCCAAAAAATTACTGGAAGAATTACTAGGACGAGTTTTGGCTGGCGGAATTGGTCGGCTGTATTTAGAAAGACAACCTTACGAAGGCAGGATACTCTGGAGCGACAATGGAGTTTTGCAGTCTGTATTAGACAAACTGCCCCTCTCCGTTTTCCAAGGGGTGCTGAATGAATTAAAGCGGTTTACTTCCCTACCTGTTACCACAATGGCAGAACCAAAACAGGTAGAAAAGGAATGCCTGTATCAACAAAATCGTTTGTTATTACGCTTGCGAGTTATGCCGGGAATCTACGGTGAAGAGGCTACACTGCAAGTTTTGCGAGGAGCAGCCTTAAAGTTCTATCAACAACAACAGTTGACGCATCTGAGCCGTGATACCTTGGGAATTACTAAGCAACTGAGCTTTATGTTGCATGAACTGCAAGAACGCCTTGTGCTTCATTCGCCCCTTAACTCTCAGCAATTAGAAGCTTTAACTACCCTAAATCAACTAGTGGACAAATTAGACCAACAAATCAAAATACTTGCGACCCATAGCCAGCCACCTGAGAGCAGCAAGTAACAGTTTTCTCGGTAAAACTGCTGTTTTCGCTCCCAATAGATAATTTGTTATGTTCTAATTGAAGCATGGACTGAACAAATTTAAAGGTTCTAGTTAAATATGTGCAAAATTTGCTACATACTTTAGTAAAAAATTACGGTTAAAAAAACTTATACTAGTAAACTTAGTTTTCCGCCCTTGAATTAATTTCTTGCAAATATTTCATGCAAATTGAGGTTTTTAGTGATATTTTCCCCTTGATGAGTACAGCCAATCCACAAACTTTGGAATGGCTGCTCAACGTGGCAATTGAACACGAATACCCCTCTGGACGAGCTGTTGTGATGGAAGATGCTTGGGGTAACGCAGTTTACTTCTTAGTTTCTGGTTGGGTGAAAGTGCGGCGTACCAACGGAGATGATTCTGTTGCACTGGCAATTTTAGGTCAGGGAGATTTTTTTGGAGAAATGGCGGTTTTGGATGAATCCCCCCGCTCGACTGATGTTATTGCCCTTTCACCAGTGAAATTGCTGAGTGTTTCCAGAGAGCGTTTTATCCAAATCTTGTTTAAAGACCCTCAGTTACACCACCGGATGCTGCAATTAATGGTGCGGCGATTGCGGCAAATTAACCTGCGCTTGCAAATGCGGTCTTCACCACCAGCGGTTAAACTCGCCCATACCCTAGTTAGTTTAAGCGACAGCTATGGTAAAGAATCAGCCGAAGGCTGGGAAATTTTTAACATTCCCTTCAAAGATTTAGCCGAGGTGACAGAAATCAGCATTGACGAAACCACCAAAATCATGGAAAAGCTTCATGAAAAAGGATGGCTCAAAATTAATAGTGCTAATAACACCATTTATCTAGTCAATTTTAAACAGTTGATGCATTTAGCTGGCAAAGTCTAATCAGTGTTGAGTGCTGAGTATTCAGTCAATAGTCTGCAGCTTGTAACCATTGACTATTGACTATTGACTATTGACTATTAACTATTGACTAATAAATCAGGACTCATAACTCAAAATGACTGGATCTTCAGCACCTCGCCCCAATAACCAAGTTCAGCAAACTGAGCCGACGATTCATTACTTAGTGGCAATGCCCCAACCAGAAACCCATCTGTTTGAGGTGACTTTACACCTTAGGGATTACCCATTGCCAATTCTTGATTTGAAACTGCCAGTGTGGACACCAGGTTCTTACTTGGTGAGAGAATACGCTAAGAACTTGCAAGATTTTGCTGCTTTTTCAGGGGATAAACCTTTGCCTTGGCAGAAGCTCAGTAAAAATCACTGGCAGATAGAGAAAAGCGGTGTTTCCGAATTAACAGTAAATTATCGCATTTTTGCAAATGAGCTATCGGTACGCACAAATCACCTGGATGCTACTCATGGCTATTTCAATGGTGCCGCACTGTTTGTGAGAATACCGGGTTGGGAGGGGCTACCAATTCGCGTTACTATTGCACCACCACGCCCAGAATGGCAGGTAACTACTGGTTTACCACAAGTTGCTGAGGAAGCTAATACTTTCTTGGCTGCCGATTTCGATACTCTTGTGGATAGTCCGTTTGAGATTGGTTGCCACCAGTTGTTTCACTTTGAGGTGTTGGGTAAACCCCATGAATTGGCGATTTGGGGAGAGGGAAACTTCCAACCGCAGCGGATGATTGCGGATTTTCAGAAAATCATCGAGGTGGAAGCACAGATGTTTGGCGGTTTACCATATCCACGATATGTGTTCCTGCTACATTTATTTAGCCAAGCTTTTGGGGGGTTGGAGCATAAAAACTGCTGCTCGTTAATTTACCAACGTTATGGGTTTCGCGCTCAGGATAAGTACGATCGCTTTTTGCAATTAGTGGCCCACGAGTTCTTTCACTTGTGGAATGTGAAACGAATTCGCCCAATCGCCCTAGAAGTTTTTGATTATGACCAGGAAAACTATACACCATCCCTGTGGTTCTGTGAGGGAACTACGAGTTACTATGATTTGTTGATTCCTTTGCGGGCGGGAATTTATGATGCTAAGGCGTATTTGCATCATTTGAGCAAGGAAATCACTAGATATGAAGCAACACCAGGGCGCAAGGTACAACCTCTTTCTGAGTCCAGTTTTGATGCTTGGATTAAACTTTATCGCCCAGATGCCAATAGCGGTAATTCGCAAATTTCCTACTATTTAAAGGGGGAAATGGTGTCGCTGTTGCTGGATTTGTTGATTCGCTCTCATCATGGCAATCAGAGATCCCTTGATGATGTGATGCTGAAAATGTGGCAGCAATTTGGACAAGGGGAAATTGGCTATACTCCCGAACAGTTGCAGGCTGTAATTGAATCTGTTGCCGGGATGGATTTAGCAGATTTCTTTAAACGCTATCTAGATAGTACTGAGGAATTGCCCTTTGATCAGTATCTAGAACCTTTTGGTTTGCAGTTGGTGGGGGAACAGGAAGAACAACCTTATTTGGGTGTGAAGACACATACCGAAAATGGGCGGGAGATGATTAAGTTTGTAGAAATCAGTTCACCTGCACAAGTCGCGGGAATTGATGCTGGGGATGAGTTGCTAGCGATTGATGGCATTAAGGTAGGGGCCAGTCAATTGAGCGAACGGCTGAAGGATTACCAACCAAATGACATGATCCAAGTTACAGTTTTCCACCAAGACGAACTGCATACCTATTCTGTCACCCTCGCTGCACCACGTCCCACCAAGTATCAGGTGAAACCTGTGGAAAATCCTTCGTCCAAACAGACGGAGAATTTTGCAGGTTGGTTAGGGATTTCTCTGGCTACTCTTAAGTAATTGTAAATTACAGGCGTATTATTCCCTTGTATACATAGTATAGAAAGAGCTAGAACGACTAATAAAAGGAGAATTTTTGCTGTCCTAAAGCGGACTTTTGACTGTTCGATTGATGGCAAAAATCAAGGCAAAGCTTGATGCCTTGTCCCAAACTACTGCTCATTAGTCAGTTAAAATTTACCCCTTTCCAGACTGCTGCCTAAAAGGGGCAAATAAAATTAGAAAAAATAATTTTTTGGTTATTTACTCTGACTTTTTAAAACACCAGGTTCGTGTTGAATGGGCAAAATATCCAAAATATCGGTTTGGGAACAATATTTTAGGTCTTCTAGACATTCTAGGCGCAGCAATCGCTTACCATGACTAGCTTGGTGGAATAATCCTAATAAGTCATTTTGCCACTGAGAATAAAGAGCGATCGCACTCGTAACTTCATCATTACCAGTCAAATCGTCTAGGGAAGCGTTAGATTGTTGCCAAATGCTGTGTGCGATCGCACCAGCACAAACTGTATCCTCTAGAGAAAAACTACCTTCCCAGCCAGAACCGACAATCCACACCGTTTCTGGTTGCTTTTCTAAAAGAAATTTCACCACCGCCGCCCGGTTAATCAAGGCTGCTGCTAGGACAATTGGCGCATCTTGTATCCGTTGTAAGGCGCGGGTACCATTGGTGGTGCTGATAAACAAGCGTCGCCCATCCACTAGTTCTGGTGTGCAGTCTAGGGGAGAATTACCCAACTCAAAGCCGGCTACTTTCGCGCCACCGCGTTCTCCAGCTCGTAATCTTTTTTCCGGGGGCCATTTTTCGCTCACTTCGACGAGTTGATCTAAATCGCTGAAGACTTGCACAGCCTCCCCTCCAGCAGCTAAAACCGTTGCCATTGTGCTAGTGGCACGCAGGACATCGACGGCGATCGCGCATTCTGGCGCTTGATCCGTTGGAGTCAATTCCGGAGTGTGGTATATGAATAGCTTCACGCGCTGGATACACCTGCTCTAATATTACTGCCGTAATATTCTACCCATTTGAGGGCACTAACTACAGTCGTATTTATTAATGATTGGTATAAGTTTAGATCAATGAAGAAATTCTAAAAAAGCCTGCTTTTATAGATTGTCAGTGTTCAGATCAACTGCTCTATCTTGTAACCTGAGAACAGAGAATAGATTTTATCGCAGGATTACGCGCCCCCAAAAGCTAGTCCTGTCAAATAAAAACCGAAATCTTCTCCCACACTGCACTTATCCCAAATCAATATGGCACCTTTACCCGATTACCGCCCGAAACAACTGTCTGTAGGCCCTTTGGAAGCTGAAATTTTGAGCCTTGTCTGGGAACTTGGTTCAGCAACAGTTAAGGATGTACACGATCGCATTTTGGCTGATCCCAACCGAGAATTAGCTTATACTTCTGTTACCACTGTCCTGCGTCGGCTTACCGATAAAGGTTGGCTAGCCTGTGATAAAAGAGGACGGGCTTTCTATTGGCGGCCATTACTGACACAGCAACAGGCACAAATGATTAAAGCACATGAGCAGTTGCAGCGATTTTTGGCGGTGGGGAACCCTGATGTAGTTGCAGCATTCGCTGATAGTCTAGATGAAGCAGCGAGCCAGCAAATAGAAGCGATCGCCAAACGGATTCAAGCCGCACGCCAAGCCAGGGGTGAAGAATGATGCATCTGATGATGATTTTGATTGCTGTAACAGTTGCCTGGTGGTTGAGAACTTCCTGGAATGCACCCATTGGCAGTTGGAATCTGCGGTGGCGGCGATCGCTATTTTTATTTCTCTTCCCCCCCTTGTTAATTTTCATGACAGCCAACGCCCTAGTCTGCATGGGCACCCAAGGCAAAATGGGCGGCATGTATACAGACTCATTCAGCTATGTGTTGGCTTTAATTTGTTTGGGATTTTTTGCCATTTTGTGTATTCAACTCGGTTTCCAGGGGTGGAAGTCTGTGAAATCTGCCCGTGAATGTCCCCAAAGAAATTTAGCAGGTAGACAAATTCGACTACTGCAAACCGGGGCATTGTTTGCCGGACAAATAGGTTTTTGGCAACCTGAATTAGTTATTAGTCAAGGATTACTCCAAACCCTTTCACCAGTGCATCTAGAAAGCGTCTTAGCCCATGAGCAAGGGCATTACCATTATAGGGATACGTTCTGGTTTTTTTGGCTGGGTTGTGTGCGTTCCTGGACTGCCTGGTTGCCGAATACAGAGCCATTGTGGGAAGAACTTTTAGCTTTGCGAGAACTCCGGGCTGATAGCTATGCAGCATCCCAAGTAGATCCCCTGTTGCTGGCAGAATCGCTGCTATTGCTAGTTACAAACAGCCCTGTATCATCGGAAGTCTGCTGTGCTGCTTTGGGTTCCTCTATTGTAGG
Source organism: Cylindrospermum sp. FACHB-282 (assembly GCF_014697195.1). Classification (GTDB taxonomy): domain Bacteria; phylum Cyanobacteriota; class Cyanobacteriia; order Cyanobacteriales; family Nostocaceae; genus Cylindrospermum. The sequence continues at coordinate 9,589 of NZ_JACJRJ010000078.1, forward strand.
CAATCGCTTAGAGCAGAGAATAGAAGCTTTATTAACCCCACCACAACCCACCCCAGAACCTCAAATCCAGTTCTGGCATAACTTTCTTTTAGCTTTCCTCCCTTTAATAACCGTAATTTTCCACGCTTAAATATTGAGTACATAATCATTCTCCCGTAGAACAGGCGTCTCGCCTGTTCTGGGCGGGCTACAGTGTTATCTAATCAACCGAAAGCCACTGTATCATTTTCTCGTAGAACAGGCGTCTCGCCTGTTATTGCCCGGCTGCTGTATCATTCTTCTTCTAGCAACAGTTCTACAAACCTTTGCACCAAAGGAACTTGAAAAGCATTAGCTTCTGGATTTAAAATTTCCTTTCGCACCAGTCTTTTGACAACACCTTTATCTTGCTGGGTGGGAGTTTCGCCGTAAATTAACCGCTTGAGGAAATTGCGATCGCTCTCTGATAAGCTTTTCCATAACTCCCGAAAATATTGATCTCCCCTTTCCAGCACTTGGGGAATAATCAGTTCAACATCTTCAACAGTCACTTTTGCGGTATCCGGTTCCCGCCGATTTCCTCTGATATCGCCGTTTAGCAACTCCACCAACTCATAGCAAACCAACTGCACCAAAAAAGGCTGACAACCAGTAAGTTGAATAATCTCATCTACAGCCCTTAGCTCATAGATTTGCCGAAACCCCTCCACAGGATGTAAAATCAACTCACGAGCTTCCGACTCTTCCAAATAAGACATCCGCAAAGCACGAGTATTAATTAGATAATCACTCCAATAATCGGGAAGTTCCGATAATTGGTGAGAACCGCTAAAAAGCAAAGTCCATTTTTGTTGATGTTGCAGCAGATTCCGCAGAAAATTGAGAGGTACAAAGCTTTTCGTAACTTCCACCACCTCACTCAACCGCTCAAATTCATCCAAACAGAGAAGAAATTGCTTACCAGGATAACTGCGTTCTATTTCACCTAACCAAATTTGCAAAGCCGGAAAAGGGTCTTTTGCTAATTTAGCAGCATTGGGATAAGGTAAATCTAGACTTCGGGGTAAACGCCGTGCAGCTTCAATAATTTGTTTTGCCAGATTTTCCGCTAACCCCTGCAAAGTCGTGGCTGATGCAGCACCTTGCAAATCCACCAACAAAGGTACAATATTTGGTACTATCTTATAAGGCAGATATTTCAGCGCCGAAGTTTTCCCAGTCCTGCGCCCACCATAGAGCAACAACACCGGCGGCTGTTCCGAAAGAGTAAAATTTTCGATTTCCCGAAATATATCAATCCGTCCTTTAAAGCGACTTTTAGCCGTTTCCGGATCTAAGGAATTACCAGCAATGTAAACTTGGGAAATTTCCTTTGATTGCAGCGCCTGTTGTGCTAAATTGCGCTGTGCAGTTTCCAAAATTGTTAACCAACGTTCTGCTGTACTCCCAAACATCGTAGCTACAGCCGCATTTGTCCCAAAAGCTAGACTGTTTTTCAGTTCTCCCAAAGCCTTGATGGGAATATTCAGTAATTCATATTTACGATAAGGTGAAGTTGCTTCATCTGCTGCCCTTACACCTTGGCAAATATCCAAAAATTGCGGTAACACAGTCCCGTATTCTTTTGGTGCTGGTGAACGTATCCAAGTTAGTTGGTGAGTAAGTTCTACAATATCGCTCAAGCGTTGACAGCGGCTGAAAATATCTCTACCAATTTCTAAAATTGCCTGTGCTGCAACCTTTTGCTGATTCGTGGATGAAATTAGATAATCAATAGTTTCACGGGTAGCAGTTGGGTGATCTCGATAGGATTCTACAATCATCTGACCCATGAAAGGCAGAGGTAAAATAATTACTTCATCAAAGCGCGGGGGTAGATAGCGTAAATAATTTATCTGTATTCCAATGCGGGAAAGAAAAAATAGGGTGAGTATCCATAAGAGTTCTGGCAACCAGAAGTAAAACCGCAGTGCAGCGAGAAGCCACGCCATGCTTACCGCTTGGCCACCCGTCACGCCAGCGGTCAAGATACCTACCACGCAACCCACCACGCCTAGCGCCACGCCTAACCCTACGCCACTCGTCACGCCACCTACCACGCCAAACACCACGCCGAACGCCACGCCACCCACCACGCCGAACGCCACACCACCCGTCACGCCTAACCCTACGCCAAACACCACGCCACCCGCCACGCCACCCACCACGCCACCCGCCACGCCACTCGCCACGTCACTCGCCACACCTGATAAAAATCTAGATGTGAAAACCGAGGTAAGGAAGGCAAAACAAAAAGTAACTAGTCTAGTTTTATTGTTACCACGCGCAACTATCAAACCAATCAACCAACCCAATAAAAATGGGCAACTGCGAACCCAGTTAAATGTTTCACCACTAGCTAGAGTGTAAATTGGCGCTACCACCAACACCGCCAATGTTGGAACTATGGCAGTTAACCACCAAACCTGCCCAGCATAGTGGCGCAAGCGTGGGTTAGTACGAAACTCAGCCCTTTTATCAAAGGCGTGATCTGTTGGCTTTAGTTCTGGATGGATATCCCGTAACCAGCGTTCAAAGGTGTAAGGCTTAAAGTAACTCCAATACAAGAGGCGCACACATTCAGCTAGATAAATCCACAGTTTAGCGGTTGGGTGTTCTTTGCTCATCCTTGCACCTTTTGATCATTCTCTAAACTCTCGGAACCTCAACAGGACTTACGCAAGAACTCTCTAAAACTCTTATTCCTTTGTGTCCTACAGCCCTTTGGGCATCGCTGCGCGCGTGCGTCCTTTGCGGTTGGTTTCTTCATAATGAAAGCGTAAGTCCTGTTCGAGTTATATCAAGTCCGGCTAATTACTTATGATAAATTTGGTCTAGTTGCTAATTGGTTTTCTCTTTATTCCCAATTCCCAATTACCAATTACCAATTACCAATTACCAATTACCAATTACCCATTACCCATTACCCATTACCAGCCCAAGGTGCGTTGGGAACGCACCCTACTTAATACCCAGCTTGTCAAACACATATTTCCGAACATCATCCCAGTGCAGCACACCGGCAAACACTAAAATTACCAACAGCAAAATTCCGACTCCCATAACCCAATTAGTCACTTCACCCACACTCGCACCAATGAATTTGGTGAAACTACCCAAACGCACCGGCATATCCCAAACTACCCAATGCACCCAACGCCATCGCCTTTTTTTTGAATTAGGCTGAAAATTAGCAAGCTGGTTTTCAAACTGCTGTTTTGCCCACTTGATAGACTTGCCTTGTTGACGCGCTTCTAACAAATAGTAGCCAGCCAATTGCAATTTATAAGGATGACGTTTTCCCCACTGCTGGGCATAATTCTGCTCATCTATGCTCAAAACAGGTACGCTATTAATTGAGCCACTTGACAAACGCACCAATTTAATAGCTTCATCTGTGGTTAGTTCCTGCAAATCAATAGAGTGCCCAATGTTGAAGAACCCAGACACAAAGCGAAATTCACTACCGTAAATAGCCAGCTTTTTACGGGAAGCTATCACCAGCATGAGGGCGTTATCTTCCATTAGCGATCGCAAATTGTCATAAAATCCATTATCGAATTCCTGGGGATAATTCAAAAGCCTTTCAAAATCATCCAAGCAAAGCACAGGCAGCTTTCCCTGCTGTTTCCATCGCTTAATCAAATCTGAAAATCCTTGGCGATTCAGCTGTTTACCCTTCAAGGCATTCTTCGCCCAGTTTCGCCATCCAGAAACAGAACTCTCTAAACCTTCCGCTACAGCCAAATATAAGCCCATCTCCGTTTGACAATCATCTTTCCGTAGAGAAAGGTAAATCACCGCAAAACGGCTAGAGTCTTGTACTCGCTGTTCCCAAGTCAGCCAGAAGTGATACAACAACGAAGACTTACCAATCCGCTGATCACCAACAATATTGATACTTGTCGGCTGTACACCAACCATCCGCGACGCTATGCCGTGCAATTCATCCTCACGCCCAAAAAACAGCCGGCAATCCTCAATCATCCCCGCAGCCACAAACGGGTTAGAAGGCAGGGAACCATTACTCATTATTTAAATAAAAATTACATAAATTTAGGCATTAGCACCTAAAATCATAAACCGAAAACTTCCCCATACACCCCAAATCAGGCAAATATTACCTTTTGACAAAGAACAATTGCAATATGGGTATTTTCAAAAAAAAGTCCCCCTTCACGAAACAGCCGAGAGGGGCTAGGGGTGGGGTTGCGAATGCTGGCTTGGTTTTGGCAATTCCTGGGAATTAGCAGGATTCTCCCCTGGTGTTAACCGTTCTTGTAACCGCTGCACATCAGGACTCATTTTCAGCAGAGGTTTACCATTCTCATCATTTCTATGGAGTAGAACTTGAATTTCTCTCTCAAACTGTTCCCTTCCCTGACTGAAAAAATTAGGCTCTCTGGGGTAAATTCCACCATTGAATACCGGCTGAATCTCGTTAGCACCAGCTGGTGCATTCATCAACAACACCGTTGCTGCTACAGTCAAGCCCAAAATAATATGGTTTAAATTCCTTTTCATGTTAGCCCTCCTTTGATATGGGCAAACACCTGTTGTTAATCAAAAGCAATAGCTGCTCAAAAAGCCAGTTTCCCTACCATAAACCGTGACTTCTTGGGCATATTGCCTTAATTCTTCCTTCTCCGACTTTGCAGATGATTTTCTCAAAGTCTAGATTGGTCTACTTAGATCATACACAATTCATTGCCTGATATTTCAGTAATCAAGCAACCATAAAAGCTAAAAGAATAAGAGTTGGAGAGTCAATTTCACTTTTCACCCTTCAGACTTTATTCTTTAGTTTTTTTTAACTCCCCAGGCCGGATTCGAACCAGCGACCAATCGATTAACAGTCGATCGCTCTACCACTGAGCTACTGAGGATTACTCACGTCTCACAATCATAGGGCTAAAAATAGGATTTGGCAAGTACCTGAGCAAAAAATTTTGATTTATTTTTTGTAGAGGCTTAAAACTATAATTTTGGACAGCCAAAACCTGCTCTAGAGGCTAAAGCAGAGATTTCCGGATACTGTGATCTACTTTAATCCCATTCGCAATTCCGCCAAACGCTGTCGCGCTTTAGCATCGATAGCATTGGCTAAAAATCGGCTGGGAGATTGTCTACGCGTTTGATACTTATGCCGCATTCGACAAACAGTGGCTTCCACTTCACCACATAATTGTTGTGCCGATAACCATTCAGCCCCATAACCCTGTACCATCAACTGCTGGGCCCGATCTGATGTGGCAACAATCACGCGAGAAATCAGACATTGGGCTATTTGATGGCGGAAAGACGCACAGGATTTTTCAATGTAGGTATCTGCGGTCTGCCCGAAATCAGTGTAATAAACTGATAAAAGATCAGTAATAGCTTCTTTATTACTAGAGGCGTTTTGATATTGGGCATCAAAAACGATTTGAGTTTCATAACCTTGAAATGAGCTATAACTGGTCATCGTTTCGACTAATTCTCCCCGTGCTGCCTCTAATCCAGCACTATCACGAGTTTTTTTCAGGCAAGGCCAAGCGCCTATGATATTGTAGCCGTCCACAAGCAGAACGGCTTGGAGTGAAGAACGGGACATGGTTTTTAATCACAATTATCTAGAGTTAACAAAATTCATTCATAAGTTTTATAGTAATTGAAGCATTGCCTGTAACACTATGCTACAGATGACAAAAATACGGATGGAGCGCAAAGCTAGTCCTGAGGATAGAAGCGGCAAATTGCAACCAGCCTCTGAAAAAAAGCTGGCTGTAGTTATTTGTACTTTAGTGATTAATGTTTAGTATTTATACCAAATTGCCTTTGCAGCTCATTCTGAGCCACAAGAAAAATCTCACGAAATACTTGTATATAATACGTTTCGCTCAATATAGAAAAAATAATATATGAGCCCAAATTGGCATTACACTAAGAGGTGCAAATTATACCAAAAATCCTATATTAAATCACCAGACACATCAGAAACAAGCAGGTTTCTGGCATCTGGTGCATAATTTCTGATTATTTAGCTGCCAACAGATAACTGAAGCCAATATCAGGAGACTTCCTTGTTTACTTCCATCAGACGTTGTTTTAGGCGCTGGGCGTCACCGCAATCCACTAGAGAGCCTTTTTCTAGCAAGAAAGCACCGTCACAGTAATTTAACTCGTCTAGGCGATGAGTCACCCACAAAGCTGTAATCCCGCGACTTTTCACAAGGCGGCGGACACCAGCAACTAAGTCCAGTTGGCTATCTGGATCTAGTAAAGCAGTGGGTTCATCTAATAATAAGACTTCACAGTGACGGGCGATCGCACCAGCAATTGCTACTCGCTGTTTTTGCCCCCCAGAGAGAGCATAAATAGGGCGTCGTTGCAAAGACAGCAAATTCACTGCGCCTAATGCTTCCTCAACCCTAGCTCTCACAGCAGCCGTGGGCAATTTTTCCTCCACCAATCCAAAAGCCACATCAGCACCAACAGTGGGCATCACCAGTTGATGATCAGGATTTTGGAACACAAAGCCAACAGGAGGCAAAACCCCAATTTCGCCAGATGCCGGAGCTAATAGCCCCGCCAGCAGCCTCAGTAACGTTGATTTACCACTCCCATTTGTACCCAAAAGCATCCAAAATTCACCCTTGGGCACTTCTAGAGAACAAGATTTGATCACTTGCTCTCCATTAGGCCACAAGAAGTTTAAATCCTTAACCTCGATGCCTACTGCCGCCATTTGTGCACCTTATTTATTCAGTAGCTAGGGCGAAAAAGCCTGGTGGTCTGCCACCTCCAACGGTTACACCATCTTTCTGAACAATCTGTACCCCCGAAATTTCACTAGCACGAACAGCAATTTTTTTCTCTGTCTTGCCCTCGCACTTGAGTTCTACAATATCAGGATTGCCAGAGCGCATTGCTGCCAAAAGCAGCTGATAGACAGCCTCGGCATCCTCAGCGGTCTTACGTTGTACGGATATCGGGAAAGCAGTATTTTTGATGCTTAAGTCGATGGTAAACATTTAGCATTAATCACATTTCACTGTAGGAATCATTCTAGCGTTAGCTGACTGATTCCTGGGAATTGGGGATTGGCAAGTGCTTCTGATCCCTCTTTTTGAATTATGAGTGTTGATTTTTGAATTACTCACGCCCCTTAACCCTTACTCCAGCGGCGATAGCGCCGGGTGTGGTGCGATCGCCTAGAGTGCTGGAAGCATTCACACTAGCTCAAATATTAATTTTTATCAAAAATCCTCTAGAAAAATTAGAGATTTGCACCTAATATGATTAAAGACGGTAAAAAATTGTAAACTGGACTAACAACCCAGTTAAATTTCTGCTTATAGGCGGTTATCACATAGCCATCTATAAAGACAGAGATAAAACCTGTACTTATAAACATTTGGAGATTTCCTCTAATGACCATCGCAGTTGGACGTGCCCCCAGTTCTAGAGGGTGGTTTGACGCTCTAGACGACTGGTTGAAGCGCGATCGCTTCGTATTCGTAGGTTGGTCAGGGATACTACTGTTCCCCTGCGCCTTCCTAGCACT
>NZ_JACJRJ010000079.1 GCF_014697195.1 Cylindrospermum sp. FACHB-282
TAATTTTGAATTCTTTCCTGGTGTCTATTGCGTAGTGGAACCACACTGACCCCTTCCCGAACTCAGTTGTGAAACGCTACTGCGGCGACGATAGTTTTTGGGTAGCCAAACGCAAAAATAGCTCGATGCCAGGTTATTTATCGGCAAAAAACCTCTCTAATTCAACTTAGAGGGGTTTTTTGTTTTTCTCCTCTTCTCAAACTATCGCCACTGCCAAACCGCTATACCAAAAGATTATTCCGTTCTGGCGCGAAGCACGGTGTTGGGGAAGAGGGTTTGGAATCCAGACTGCCTATCAGTTAAGGTTTCTGGGGCATAGTTCCAGAGGCTTTCGTAATAGAAGAAGGCTACGCCCAATCCACGTTCTTGGGCAGCCTGCACCTGGGACTTAATTTGTGGCATGGTAACTGGTTTATTCCTTAACCCTGTCATGATACCGACTCCAGTGGGAATTATCTGCTGTGCTTCTTGCATTTCTGGACGGGAAATATTGGCGATAAAACTTTGCAGATTAGGACGATAAACTTGAACAATTAGCTCGTCCACAATATTTTGCCGTATCCAGGTGAGCCAATCTTGCAGTTGAAACTTGTAAGCAAAGTCGTAGTAATTAGGGGAAACGGAGAAAATTGCCTGGGGTTTTATTGCCTTTACTGCTTGGTTAAGTTGTACCATAAATGCTGTGATTTTATCTGCCCGCCAACGCACCCATTCCAAATCTTGGGGATTAGTTGGGGGCTTGTTCTTGGTTTCCTGAGTGTATAAAGCAACTGTGTATTTATCGTAGCCAAATTCGTGGGGCAAACTTGTATGATCGTCAAACTGAATGCCATCAGCATCATATTGGGTGACGATTTCCAGCACGAGATTGGTGATAAATTGCTGCACTTCTGGATGGAAGGGATTGAGCCACATGACCTCACCAGCAGCGCTGATCGACGTTTGGCTACCATCCTGTTTTTGTGTGAACCAATCCGGTTGATTCAATGCGAGTTCTGATGTTGGAGGAGCCATGAAACCAAACTCAAACCAGGGTATTACGAGTAGGCTTTGGCTATGGGCTTTGTCAATGAGGTCTGCGAGAATATCATGTCCATCTGAGCCTCGTAAAACAAAAGGTTGAATACCTATACTTTTTGCCACGGCACTGGGATACATCACATAGCCAGAATTCCAGACTACAGGATAGATTGTATTGAAGTTCAGCCGACGCAGTTGGCTCACGGCCTCCTGCACTTTGGCGCGATGCTTGAGGGTGTCAAAATCATTGTTGGTCATCCAAACGCCGCGAATCTCCTGGCGGGGTAGCTGGGCGAGCGCAGGGTTGAAGCTGTCCACCAGCAAGATCGTAGTGAATGATATTAGGAAAAGAAGTGGGAGGAGATGCTTCAGCGATATCTGACGACAAGCCACTGTGTGTCTATGCCACCAATTTTGAGATATGAGTTGTAATTTCATACGGTTGAATAATGCGATCGCTATCCAGGTACGCTATTGCATATTTTTTGTTATGGACTCCACTTACCATATACTATATAGTCAATAAGTATTTGTGCTTAGAAAATAATTTCGTTAAATAGCTTGTGAGTTAAATCACAGGAGATACCTGAGTATTGAAATAAAATTGAAGTTCAATCAGTTGAGGTGGCAGAATTGCTGTTTTTGAGACTGGGAATTGCCGTCTAGTTAATATAGTAATTTGCAATTGGTAGAATGAGTCTTTACGACAACTGCGTTGAGAGATAGAATACAAGGATTAAGTTATTATTCACCTTTTATATCTTGCCAGAAGATATGCTATTAAAATCTTTAGTATGTGGTCAATTCAGCAAATAAGCAATAATTTCTCTAAAACTTGGGAAATATTATTTTTATAACTTATGCTACTCGTACATTAATTTAGGTTATTACTCAACCTGAAAGCACTTTAGTGCTTACTACAAGCTATAATTTTAGCTGATAACGATAGGAATTGTATTGTACTCAGTGAAGTACTCATTGTAAATAGATACAAATATAATTGCCTGGTTGCTAGACGCTGCTTGCCAATGTAGGGGACAGCATCTTTTGTACAGGAGTGATCGTTGTGACAAATGAAATTGATCAACTTTTAGCTGACTGGAAAAATAAAATCAAAATTGCTAGTCAGAATCTCTTGGATCTTCAGGAACTGCCAACATATCAGCGCCTTTGTGGTAGTCCTGGTTTTCCCGGAGTGCAGTTGACGGGAATTACGGCGATTCGGGTGAGTCCAGCACTGTCAGCGATGAACGACTTATTTCAATACTTCGACTTATTGGTGCAGACAGTAGATCAGGCTAGGAATCTACGACAGCAACTGCCACGTTTTTTGGTGTCAGAGCAGAAAATTGATGAAATTAAAGAACTACTCACAGAAGCATCTATTCAGTTACCTACTGTGCAAACACCTTTAGCACAAAGAGAGTTATTAACTGTAACCCATTCGGTGAATAAGATCGCTCCAGCACAGTTACTCCTAATAATGAATCATGCTTTCTCTGTAGCTAGGGATGCGGTTCTCGCCGTTGATGCTGCTTGGACAAATCTGGATGGTATGCTTGCAGATGCAGTCAATCAAATCCAATCACTAGAAAAATTAGGTGCATCCTTGGGACAAAGTTCCCTAAGTGAAATACTTCTGGCTCGTGGGGCGATAGCATCTCTCCAAGAACGCATAGAACAAGATCCTTTGGGGGTGAGTGAGGACTTTCAACAGCAGATCGAGCCAATGCTGGCACAGGTGGAATCAGCTTTGGCGCTAGCAGCTAAACAGCTTCCTCAGGTACGGGAGAAATTAGCGATCGCACAAGCAACATTAAAGCAATTAGAAAAACTCCACTCAAAATCTGTGGCTGCTTTTGCGGAAAGCCAAGAAAAAATTGTGGATCACTCAATAATGCCAACGCCATTGCCCCAAGCACAAATAGATGCCCTTAGTCAATGGCTGACAAGGTTAGAAACTAAATTAGCGGAGGGTTTAGTCAATCCTGTTATGGTTGGTTTAGACAATTGGCTGCTCAAAGCCAGAGAGTACACAGCATCAGCACAACACACAGATACAGCCCATAACAATCTTTTGCAAACTCGTCAGGAGTTACGCGGACGCCTTGACGCCCTTAAAGCCAAGGCGCTGGCCCAAGGATTGGTTGAAGATGCTACCCTAGCCGAATTGGCACAACAAGCAAAGCAACTGCTATATATACGCCCGACTCCGTTAAATAAAGCGGCTGAATTAGTTTCTCAATATGAAAAGCGATTAAATAGTCATTAGTCATTAGTCATTAGTCATTAGTCAAGAATATTGCCCAATCCCCAATCCCCAATCCCCAATATGGAAGGCTTACGCTGCTCAAGAAATGGATGCACTGGTATTATTGAAGATGACTATTGCAACGTCTGCGGACTAGCAACGGTGAAAACTCCAGTGGTTAGCCAAAAGCAAAGCGCAACTATCACGGCTAGAAGTTCACCGATTACCACAAATACGGGTTCTTCGCCCCTAACTAACCGTTCTAAGGGTTCGCGGCGTACCAGTAGCACCTCTGCCCGCAGTAGCCGCAGACAGTTGGGGGCGGGATTAATTTCTGTACCAGAACTGCCTTCAACTGAGCCAGAAAAAGCCATCATTCCCGACCCGAAAGTACCAGAGAATAAACGTTTCTGCGGTAATTGCAATAACCCACTGCGACGGGAAAAAGGATTTTGCAGCAAGTGCGGACAGAAGTTTTCCTTTATTCCTAGCCTCAAACCCGGTGATTTAGTTGTGGGGCAATATGAAGTTAAAGGGGCGATCGCATATGGTGGTTTAGGTTGGATTTACTTGGGCTTTGATCAAACTCTGTCTCGCTACGTTGTCTTGAAAGGATTGCTGAATACAGAAGATGCCTCTAGTGCAGCCGTAGCCGTGGCAGAAAGGCAATTTTTGGCAGCGGTGAAACACTCGAATATCGTGGGTATCTACAACTTTGTTAACCACAATAACGAGGGTTTTATTGTGATGGAGTATGTCGGGGGTCAAACCCTGAAGGAAATTCGTAAGAGTCGGGGCCCCTTACCAGTGGCAGAAGCGATCGCTTATATTCACCGCATTCTCAGCGCCTTTGCTTATTTGCATTCCTTGGGGTTGGTATACTGCGACTTTAAGCCAGATAACATTATGGTTGAGGGCGGCGATGTTAAATTAATTGATTTAGGTGGTGTCCGCCGTCTGGATGATCCCGATGGTGATATCTACGGTACTGTAGGCTATAGCGCCCCCGAAGCCGGGGAAGGGCCAACAATCGTTTCTGATCTATATACTCTTGGTCGAACTTTGGCGGTGTTGCTGACGGAAATTAAGGGTTTTAGCAAAGAACACCTTTACAAATTACCCAGTCCCCAAGAAGAACCCCTATTTGCTGAACAAGAATCACTTTATCGGTTTTTAATCAAAGCCACCGCTGAAAATGCTGATGATCGGTTTCAGTCAGCGGATGAAATGGCTGATCAGTTATTGGGTGTACTGCGGGAAGTAGTGGCGATCGCCACGAATATTCCCCGTCCTTATGCCAGTAACTTGTTTGGTGGCGATATGCTGGCTTTGATTAACAGTGGAGATTTTGAACCAATTACGGCCGACTATCGGCAATTGCCTATACCGTTGTTAGACTCTAGCGATCTTGGCTTTAATGCCGTACTGAATGCCAGTGCGATCGCTGATCCAGTAAAACGAGCTGTGAGTTTAGAGGTTGTTGTCCAGCAATATCCTACATCCAAGGAAGCATGGTTGCGTTTGGCAAATAGCCTGATTGAAGTCGGTGAATACGATGAAGCAGAACAAGCGATCGCCAAAGTCGAGGCTAAAGACCCTTGGGACTGGCGAATTTTTTGGTATCGGGGGCGATCGCTAATGGCACAGTGTAAACCCCATGAGGCACAGCAAACAATCGATCAGGCTTATTTTGACTTACCGGGAGAGGTAGCACCTAAACTAGCCTTGGGACTAGCGGCAGAACAGTCCCAAAATTACCAACTAGCAATGAAGATGTATGATCTAGTATCGCGCACCGATCCTAATCATGTATCGGCGTCCTTTGGGTTAGGGCGTTGTCTTTGCGCTATGGGCGATAGGGAAGGTGCGGTGACAGCCTTGGAAAGGATACCCCAGACTTCTAATTTGTTTACGCGATCGCGTGTAGAAATTGCCCGGAGTTTAATTAATAGCAATCGCACGATGCCAGGAACCCAAGAGATCAAAGCAGCTTCAGTAGCAGTTGAAACCCTTACCTTAGAAGGTATTGACCGCTATCGACTGGCTAAACAAGTTTTGGAAACTGCCCTTAACTTGTTGACTTCTGGCACCATCAAAGCTGCCGCAGATTTGAAGATTTTCGGACAGCCATTTGAAGAAAAGCCTCTGAGGTGCGGCTTAGAAAAAACTTTGCGCGATATGGCACACCTAACAAGTGGAAATGAGAAAATCCGCTTAGTTGATGAAGCAAATCGAGTACGTCCCAGAACCCTGGTTTAAAAATTCAAAATTCATAAATGACCAATTACCAATAATTTATGATGCAATGTTCAAACTGCGGTGCTGCGGTTGTAGTAGACGACAAATTTTGTGAAGAATGCGGGGCATCCCTGACATCTTTAGCTTGTGAAAAATGCGGTGCAGGAATTGAGGCGATTGATGCAGAGGGATATTGTTCTCAATGTGGGTTTCGCCGAGTTTCTGTAGAAAGTGAACGCCTAGAAATAACAATTAACTCCCATTTGGCAGGTGTTAGCGATCGCGGACTCAGACACCGACGTAACGAAGATTACCTAGCTTTACAACAGGTAAATGGTACTCAGGCATATATTCTCGTAGTTTGCGATGGCGTTTCTAGTTCCGATCAACCAGACTTAGCAGCCCAAACAGCTGCTTCAAGTGCCTGTCAGTCGGTAGCTACTGCCTATTCAGGTAACAAACCAGAGTCAGCAATCAAATCAGCCTTTGCCGCTGCCTTTGCATCTGTATGTAATATCCCTTATAAAACTAGTGCCAATTTAGATCCACCATCAACTACTATTGTTACTGCTATTGTCGAAGAGGGCACCGCTACCATTGGCTGGTTGGGTGACAGCCGTGCTTATTGGATTTCTGCCAATGGCTCCCAGCAGTTAACTACAGATGATTCCTGGTTGAGTGAAGTGGTAGCAGGGGGTAAAATCACCGCAGAAGAAGCTAGTAAATCGCCTCATGCTCACGCAATTACCCGCTGGCTAGGGGCAGATGCAGTGGAAGATGCCATTCCCTCGATTGTCAACTTTACTATTCCTGGTTCGGGATATCTACTGCTGTGTAGCGATGGACTGTGGAACTATGCCCCAGAAGCGTCCCATCTGGCTAACTTGGTACAGAAGTCATCAGGTAAAGATGCAATTACCATCTCCCGCTCACTTGTCGAGTTTGCCCGTAACTGCGGCGGACATGACAATATTACCGTTGCTGTTTTTATCTTTTTTGAAAAGCAGAAAACTAAATCGATTAAAAATGAACTAAAAAATAAATTTGAACATTAACAAATAATCCTACCACATAATAATCACCACAAAAAGCATAATCATAGCAGTCCAAATAATTTACAAACTTTCTTCTTCTTCTTCTTCTTCTTCTTCTTCTTCCATTTCTTGTCTTTGCGTACTTTGCGTACTTTGCGGTTAGTTTAATAAATGAATTTTTCTTTCCAATAGAGATATAACTGCTATCACAATTGCCACTGATTAATCAAGTGAGAAAACCTAAATGTCCAACCAATTTAAAGCCGAAGTCTTTCAAAATCAATACCTCCCCCAAGGTGTAAGAGAAGTTCATGCCATTATGACAGTTAGCGTTGAAGCTGGTGAAGGAATAGCTGCAACTTCCAGTACTAGCCGACTTTTTGGCATTATCTGTGATACCTCTGGTTCAATGGGAGGCGGCAAAATTCATGCTGCTAGAGATGCCATAGTTAAAGCCGTGAATTTGCTGCCGGAAGATGCCCACTTCTTCATTGTTACTGGTGCGGCTAAAGCCAATGTAGTTTTTCCGGTTTCTCCAGCGACATTTGAGAAAAAGCAGCAGGCGATCGCATCTGTTAAAAATATTTTAGCCAATGGTGGCACCCTCATGTCTACCTGGCTAGCTGAAGCCTTGAAACAGTTTCAAAAAATGCCTAACGTAGTCCGTCAAGCATTACTACTCACAGATGGACAAAATGATGATTCAGATGAGCAACAACTGAAAAAAGTTTTACAACAATGTGAAGAGGTTTTTCAATGTGATTGTCGGGGTGTGGGCACCGACTGGCGAGTAGCCCAACTCCAGCTAATTGCAGGCAAACTCCTGGGTACAACTGATATTATTCCCAAAGCAGAGATGATGTCCGCAGACTTTCGGGCGATTCTCGAAAAAGCCATGAGCAAGGATGTTAGCGATGTTGCTATGCGTCTGTGGACACCCCAAGGAGCAAAAATCCTGTTTTGCAAACAAGTGAGTCCCGATATTGTAGACCTTACCCACCGCGCTAAACCCGTTAAACCTCAAGTTATTGATTATCCCACCGGTGCTTGGGGTGTCAAAGAGTCCCGTGATTACCACTTTTGCATTGAGGTGAATCCGGGTAATGTTGGGGATGAAATGTTAGCAGGTAGAGCCAGCCTAGTGTATACCCTCAACGGCACTGAAACCAAAATCGCCGAAGCCCGTATTTTGGCAACTTGGACAGATGATGATGCCAAATCTACCAAAATTGACAGGCAGGTTGCCCATTACACCGGACAGGCGGAATTAGCCCAGTCTATTCAGGAGGGATTAGAGGCTCGTGCTCAGGGTGATATTGAGATGGCGACGGCGAAGTTAGGTAAAGCGGTGAAACTGGCTCATGAATCGGGTAACGAGGCAACTGCTAAACTGCTAAAAACCGTAGTTGATATCCAGGATGCGCCAACGGGTACAGTGCGGCTCAAGCGAGAAGTGGCAAAAGAAGACGCGATGGCGTTGGAAACTCGTTCTACTAAAACCACTCGCATTCCTAAATCTTAGTCAACCCCCTTTGGGGGAATTCAAAATTCAAAATTCAAAATTCAAAATGAAGAATCACCAAAAAAAATTTAGTTGCTCCCAAGCATGGCTCCAATCCAAACGATTAATTCAAAATTTCTGAATTTAAAATTATTTAATTATTTTGGAATTTTGATTTGGAAGCAACTATGTCTACATATAGATGTCCTCAAGGACACAAGTCAACTGAATCGGATTTTTGTTCAGAGTGTGGTGCCAAAATTCAGGGGATACCTGAACTACTAGAGTTAGCTAAAAATGCAATTGCTTCAAAAGTACCGCCAGAAACCTGTCCAGCTTGCCTAGCTCCCCGTGAGCCTAACACTGGAGACTTTTGTGAGATTTGCGGTTACAACTTCGTCAGTGGAGTACATGGCGAAGTCCCGATTACCATTAGCCCTCAAAGAGTGCCAGCAGATGGGGAGCAGGAGAAATCCCCGTTAGCTTGCTGGGAGGTTGTGGTGAAAATAGACCCATCTCTGCGTCATCCCAACAGCCCTGAACCACCAATGAATCAACCTGCGATCGCATTTCGCCTAGATAAACCCACTAATCTGATTGGGCGCAATAGCCAAGTCAGGGCAATTAACCCAGAAATTGCTCTAGATTTTGATGCTGCTGTTTCCCACCGCCATGCTTTATTAAACTTTCAGGAAGACGGGAGCTTAACTCTGCGGGATATTGGCTCCTCTAACGGGACACAGTTCAAGGGAGCGGAATTAGAGCCAATGACGGATGTACCACTGCAAGATGGAGACGAATTTACTCTAGGACACTGGACTCGAATCATTGTTCAAGCTATCCGTCAATCATCGTAAAGTAGCAAAAATATGAGTCAGATAATCACCGTCTCAAGTCAGGCAGTTAGCAAACTCACAACCCCGCGACTGCTTAAGGGTGGGTTATACCTCACCTGGGCAGCAAGTTTATTATTGCTAGTTGTGACAATCAGTGGAGTCCAAAGGCAGAGGCAGTCCATCAAAATAGTTGGGAATGATTCAACACCGAGCATCGTTACTGCTCAACGCCTCAAAGATGCCCTTACAGGTATGGATGCCAATGCCGCTAATGAACTACTAGTTCCCCCAGGACAGAACCAAGAAGCCGCTAAGGGTTATCGAGAGAGATACGAGAGAGCGGCTGAAAGGCTGGTGGCTGCTGCTGAGAAGATCACCTATGGGGATAAAGAGCGAAAACCGATTCAGACTATACAACTGGGGCTAGGGGACTATATAGCCAAAATCCAGCAGGCGCGGGACTTACACGGCAGGGGCGAGACTAGTTCTATGCTATTTGCTTACCGAGCAGCTGGGGAAATTATGGATAAGACGTTGTTGCCGGCATCTGACGAACTGGACAACATCAACCTGCAAGCTTTAGAGGATACCTACACCGAGCAAAAGTTGGCTGCTAGTACATCCCTAATTTTGATTTTTGTTTCTGGTGTGGCATTAATTAACGTTTTGGTGGGGTTGCAAATATTTCTCAGTCTGCGGATGCGCCGCACATTTAATCCGGGGTTGTTGGGGGCAAGTGCGATCGCAGTTATCTTTTTATATTACACAGGGGGGGCGTTTCTCTCGGCTTCCCAAAATTTGCGGGTTGCCAAGGAGGATGCTTTCACTTCTATGCATTCATTGCGCCAAGCCAGAGCCGCTGTTTATATTGCTAATACGGCTGAAAGCCGCTATTTGCTAGACTCGGCTTTTGCTAAAAACCACGAACAGGCTTTTATTAAAAATATCGCCCAAATTGCTCAACTGCCCAATGGACAAACTTTTGAGACAATTGCCGCAGCTTATAGCACCCAAGGTAAAAATGTAGATGGGTTCAAAGGTTATCTATCTGTGCAACTGAACAATGTCACCTTTGCTGGTGAGCAAAAAGCTATGGTAGAGAACTTGTTGACTTTGGGCAAATATGTGGCTATTGACGAGGAAATCCGCCAGTTAGAGCGCAGTGGCAAGCATCAAGAAGCGATCGCATTATGCTTAGGTATGAAGCCAGGACAGTCAAACTGGGCCTTTGATGAATTCAAAAAGGCTAATCAAAAGGCTTTCGACATCAATCAGGCAGCTTTCGACAAGGCTATTAAGCAAGGCTTCCGAGATGTAGATAATTTTGAGATGATCACCCCAGTCGCTCTAAGTGCGATCGCTCTCTTGAGTCTATTTGGGCTGCTACCGCGTCTTAAAGAGTACTCTGGGTGACATCCTCCAGACATCTTCGTTCTACGACCATTGCAGCAGCAACATCGCAGTCTGTTATGCCTTCATCAGAAATAGCTCCAAGATTTGTCTGCTCAATCCAAGTACCGTGGAACCCGTAAGGGACTCGTTGGGGAATCATAATGCGAGCAGCAGGTTCAGCCATGATGTCTTTAGCATTTAATACAACCAGTTCAGAAATTTTTGCCCCTTCGTCGTAGACAAAGGTCAGCAACCAACCGTCATCCTCATCAACTGCACCTGGTCGAGGTACAAACACCCCCTCACCCCCATAACGCCCTTGCCCAAATTCATGAATTTGAGAGCTAACCCTAGTGAAATCATACTTGATTAAGCCATCAAACAGAGGTACTGAATTGGATGCCATTCGTGAACTGTAGCCATATCTAGTCTGATGCCCCAAGTGTTGTTCGTTCACACGGGGGAATTCTGAGGGAATATCATCTAAAGCTTCTTCAATCACCCCACCTGTTTTCAGATTAAACCGCCACTTATATAAAAAGGAAATATCACTTTGACTATTTTGTGGTAATCCTGTAAGACCAAGCATAGTGGTACTTGGCATTCGACAGGCAATAAGTACTACTTCATCTCCTTCCTCATATGCATTGAGTGTATGAGCAACATAACAGGACGGCGCTTCAAACCAGCGGATGCTGCTATTATCTCCGTGCCGTGGCAGAATACCGAAACGACTAGGAATGTCTTTTTCAAAGAGTAAAGGTGGTTTTCCCTGTTGTATGCGCTCAACACTGAATGTCAGGGGCAGATTCATAAATATTGTATAGTGTGCGGTGATGGCAAAATCGTGCATCATCACCCCCACGGGTAAGTCAATTGGCACTGTCCGTAATAGCTTCCCTTGAGGTGAAACAACGGTATATTGCAGGTGAGGTAAATTTAGCCAGGAGTAGCCAAAAAACATCATTTCGCCAGTGGCAAAGTCGATTTTAGGATGGGCAGTGAAAGCACTTTTCAACTCACCCCCAAAAGTATGAGAACCAACTGTTTTTAGTTCAGGCAATTCAATTTGGTAAGGTTCTCCCCCTTCCCAAAGAGCTAACAAGCGACTAGCGTGCCATACAATGGCTGTATTAGCAGTGTTAGCCGGAGGAAGAAAATTCTGATCTTGCTTAGGTGGTTCTAAAATACCTGGCCAAATAGCACGTCCAGCATCTTTTTCACTTTTCCAACCCTTTGTTTGTATATATCGGTTACGATAGCTAGCTTTGCCATTGCTAATCTGGACACCGTGTAACATACCGTGCCCATCGAACCAGTGATACCAAGGTTTGGATGGAAACAGGGGATTAGGACCATTACGAATTAACATCCCATTGAGGTCAAGAGGTATTTCCCCAATTACTTGGAGGTCATCCGCTGTAATTTCCAACTCTACTGGAGCAAAGTTGTTCTCTAAGTAAGGATTTACTGCTACTATCACCATAGACTAAACGCACCTTTAATAAATTACTTTTTCTCTTGACTATCAAAAGCAACTGGTGGAATATAGCTCATGCCGCGAGCAAAGGTTTCCAGATTGCCAGCTTTAGCTTCCAGCAACCGTTTAATGTTCATATTTTCAGATCCGTAATCTTCTATTTGCAGCTTACCGTGGCGAGGAGCTTCGTCTGCCTTCCAGAAAGCGATTCGGTGCAAGATAAACCCAGGGGCAGATGGATCGTTGAAAGCGCATGAGCAGGGAATAAGTAAAATCGGGCAGCGCTGAATAAATTGGTAATCAGGATAGAAGTAATCCTGTTCAATTAGGTAATAATTGTTGAGACTATGAGTTCGGAATGTGATTTTTACCCTTTGGTTATATTCATCTAAGAACTCACCTGATTGGCGAGAAATTTCACCACTCGACCGCAGTAGATGTGACCAGTTCCCAATATTACGCAAGTCTTGCAAATATTCAACCGCTAATTCGATGGGAGCATCAACATAAATTGTATCACTATCAATTAGATAGTGTCCCTTAGCAGCTTCAGTCAGACCCTCTTGGCGCTCTAAAATGGCTTTGAGAGAGCGACTTTCGCAAAGATGTACTGTTTTAATTCCTTGCATAATCATAGGAGTCCGCCGAATTGGATCTATAAAGCTAATCCAATGGAAGTAAACTCCCTTTTCACTTGATTCAGGTTCCAAATAGTTTGGAGGAAAAAGCAGCACGGGATACCAGTGGAAGTAGTCATCGGGAGCAAATCCACAGTACCACTCGATGCCCAAAAAGAGAGGATTCTCTATTTTCTTAAGATGATAATAGAGATTACTCTGATAGCCAGCACAAGTTCCTATCCAAGTATCATCATCTATTTTCTCTAACATCCGGCAGTTGATTGTCCACTCATCTAGAGTTTCTAATCGGCTCAGGTAGTTAAAAGCCGTCTCTGGTGAAGTTGCAATATAAGCGGATGTGACAAAGGTATTGTTTTCCATGGGTTAATATCTTTTAATCCTGATAATTCGACTACATTAGTGACACATTGCCCTGACTTCTGCAAGACTTCGAGGGTGGTAATCTAGCTATACCAGAAGATAAAAAATAGTTACTGTAGCAAGGGAAATGAAAAGTGTTTGTTAGGACTAGTTGCCACTCTTTGGGCAAGTAAAGCTTGATTGCGCCCGCGAGATGGTGCTTGCCGAGTCGAGTCTATAATCACATCGACCACGAAGGGGGTAGATGCTGCCAGAGCTTGTTCTAAGGCCATCCGAATATCAGATTCCCTTTCCACGCGAATGCCATCAGCTCCCATGGCACGAGCAATCATCACAAAATCTACTTGGGGTATGGCTGCATCCGCGCCCTCAAGCCCTAGCATTGCCATTCCTTGAACACACATGTTGTAACATGCATCATTGAGGACAATCCAAACGGCAGGTATCTGATATTTCACCGCAGTGTTGATTTCATTGTTCATCAACATTGCACCATCGCCAACAATAGCGATCGCTTTTCCATTCCGGGCTTTAGCAGCACCAAGAATGCCCGTAACTGCATGACCCATGGCGCCAACTCCAGTACTGACTCGATAACGATTGGGTTGGGCAAATCGCAGCAGGTGGGTTGCCCAAGTAAAGGAATTACCCGATTCCGCCATCACAATCGCATCGCTGTGATCAACACATACTTGCTGAATCTCCTGCATCAAGACTTCCGGGTTTACTAGTTCACTTTTGCTCTTTTGAATTGTTGGATGTTCAGGATTAGGCAGTGCTATTACTTTTGACTCCACAGAAGTCTCTGGAAAATATTGCAGCATTGACTTGACAAAAGTTTTTACATCAGATAGGACAGGAAAAGTTGGCACGGATGGATAAGCAACCCCTAGGGCATCTAGATTGATATCAACGTGAACAAATCCTGCCAGGGGAATCATTTGGCTACTCCAGAAAGAAGTGGGTTCCCCTAGGCGGGTTCCCAACACTAATATGCGTAAAGGAGATTGCTCCCGCATATATGTAAATACCGAAGCATGACCCCCCAAGCCTGTAACGCCCACAAACTGAGGGTGTTCTTCAGGAAAGATCCCCTTACCACGGGGCGAACACATGACTGCGGCTCCCGTTCTTTCAGCAAGCTGGCGGATTTCTTCGGCAGCAAATCTCGCACCAAAACCAACCCATATAGCAAAAGTACCTTCAGTTAGCAGATGTATGCATTTGGCAATTGTTTCTTTGCTAGGGATGGTCAGATCCAAAGATAAATCTAGTTTAGGTAAAAATCCCTGAACCAAATTCGACTGTAAATCCGTGGGAATACTTAAATGGGCAACGAAGCCGTTGAGTTTTGTTAAGCCAAGGGCCATTTTGCGAGCAGCTTGTGGAAGTTGTTCAGCGCACGCAAGAGTAGCTGCATAATCGAACAGCCCTCCTGAGGTCAAAATTTCCCCACCTGGTATTGTCTGCTCGTTAGTTTCTTGGATAGCGTACCGTCCCCGCTGTGATGCTGAAGTAGAAGCGGATAGCAGAATCACCTTTGCTCCCTCACCACGGGCTGCCAAAATCCCAGTTAAGGCGTTAGTAATACCTGGCCCGGCTGTTGTGAAAACTACGACGGGGCGATCGCTAGCTAAAGATGCTTCAACCGCTGCAAAGGCTGCTCCCGCTTCGTGGCGAAAGTGAAGAACTTGGATCTGGCTGTTTGACAGTGAACCCCAAAGCTTTGCCATTGCACCACCAGCAACACCAAAAGCGTATTTGACTCCAAAATCTTCCAGCATCTTGACAATTGCCTCTGAGACTGTGACGGATGGGGATGCCTGGATGTTTGTATTCTTTTGATGGCTTGGGTGATAACCGTTGAGATTAGCATCCTTTAGTCTCGATTCTGCCAACTCTACTGTAGATGTATCGCCCAATTGGGGCTGCACAAGAAAGTTTGATGAAGTGCTATTTTCATTCATGGCTATTAGTACAAACTAGTAATTGAAAACATACAAAACCAGCTATGTCGTATTTAAAGAATGAGTACCCATCTGCACAGGTAAATCAATCGCTCGCTCATAGTTAGCAGATTAATTCTCATGTCTGGGCATTTTCAAAACAGCAGGAAATAATTCTCCAAAACGATAATGTTTGAGAATTTATGTTAAGTGCCGATAATTTACACCTTGTTGCCCCAAGCGAGTGTCGTACGCTTTTTAATTCTGTGAGATTGCTAGCCGATGTGAGCCTTTAATTTGCAGTTCTGCTACTGCAAGCAATACATCAAAGAAGCATATTTTCCTGTAAACCTTGATGAACGGTCAATCAGGTTATCATAATGTGTTTCTTTGGCAGCGAAACTCATAGAGAGATCGGGCTTATTAAAAAAAATGGACGGGTTCAGTATTCAGCATCTTGACTGCGTTTGTCATTTTTTTTTGTGAACCTATGATTAATTAAAAGCTCTGGCTAAAATGCCCTTATACAACGAGTGAACAACATCAATATTTTCATTGATTACAGTCACAATTTCATCACTATCAACGAAAAAGTTAAGTAGCTCAATGTCATGTCCAGCATGACTTAAATCTATAACAAAGTGATTATATAAAAAAGTTTGTGCTTCTCTAGGAATTCCTTGTTCACTTAAAAGCTTTAGCTGATAATCAATATATTTAGCGAACAAAAACTCCATATAGGATGAATATCCTAAAAAGCCAATAAAATTGCTTTGATTTAGCAGGCTTGACTGTGTATTAATTAACTTTTTGGACTCATCAAAAACATCGTTGATGATATTAAATTGCTGAACACCTAGTGCTTCTAAGTCTCGTAGAGCCAAGATTTCATGCCCTATTTCTTCATCAGCTTCAGACTCCATCATCCGGATAAATTTGCTTCCTCGCTTCAACTTATCCTCATTAAAATATTGGGTATATTCGGCTATGCGCTGATGAAATTTACCTTGAAGCTCAGGGGTATGGCTACTACAGTACCAAGCTTGAATTAAATAACGAATGTAGGTTTTGCAGGTGATTTTACCTTGTTCTTTTCTTTCAGAAAGTAGTTCATTTATTTCTTGCATTTTTAGCATCATATAAATGATAACTTTCTGAGCTATGGGAGTAGCTTGGCTTTTTTCGGCCTCATTTAGCCTGGCTTTTTGGTTAACCAGTATATCCAAGGAAATTTTATTGATATTTTTGCTTTGTAAGGCTAATCTATTTGCCGTTTCTTCATCTATTGAGATTATTTCATGGGAAACATCTAGCAATTCCAATTTTGTTACATTCATTTCTTGTATACTCATGGTTTTGTTTCCTGTGAAGTACCATGACCTAACGAGAAGCTAGGTCATGGCTTAATATAAAAAAATCGGTAAAACAGTCCCAAGGGGTCTTGATATGCGCCTAAAATTTCCCTGTTTCCCGAAATTAACCAAGATTGTAAAATAGCAACTAATCAGCACAGCCAGAGTTTAGGGAATATTCCCCCAGGGAAATTCCCAATGCTGCACCTAAGTTTATTTGGTCGTAGCCTTGAACTATCCAGCTTGCATGGGTGAGCAGTTAATCGATTTTTGACCTTGCTTGTGCTTTTTGTTTTTTTTATGAAGTTTATATGGACTTATATAAATTTTAACCATAGCAAGCAGGAAACGCAAGCAATAATTGTACCATCGGTATTAACTTGGGTTAAGATGTGCAAAGTTGTCAGGTAGTTGCACTAGCACTTCGACATAAGATTTTTTGACCTCTCCCCGGTCTAAAGACACGGGGATTCTAAACTGATACTACGTGGTAGGCTGAAGCCGTACCACTTCGCTTTTTAGTTTTGGTTTCCCAGATACGAAATCTGGTAGCAAGGGTCAAAACTTGCCTACAGACCTTGACTAGGACGAGTCCTAATTGTGTCTCTACCTTGCGAAGTATATTCGCTGCACCATTTAAATCAGCGTTAATAAATAGTCCTTTTCCTGTGCGGAACATACCGCGTTTTACTCGTTTTCCACTTGGTTTCCACCCTTCAGGTTTTGCGCCGAAAGTAGGTAGAAAATCACCATCTAAAAAACTAGTTTTACTGGTATAGGATTCTTCAGTTTCTACAAATTTGATGCCGTGGTACTCGCATAACTGTTTAACTCGTTTTTTGAGTTTGGCGGTTGGTATCTGCACAAATGATTGCGTTGTTCTACCTAACTGCGCTTCTTGTCTTTGTCCCTGATTCCACCCAAATACCACTACACCAATTTGATGT
>NZ_JACJRJ010000008.1 GCF_014697195.1 Cylindrospermum sp. FACHB-282
TATTAACATAAAGGCGCGTGGGACACACGCCCTCAAAGCTCAATCAATGTCCTCATAGAGGAGTCGTTGAGAAGCCCACACTCACCCGAAGGGGAGTGTGTGGAGTATGTCACAGAAAACAAAATTGCGATCGCACATGGGCCAGTTACCCGTCCTACTGGTAGAGGCGTATACTTTTACGATCCTGATGGTTTGATGGTAGAAATTCGTTGTGATCCTGCTAACCCCTAAAATTGTCTAAACAAATGCAAATATTTAAAGTCATCGAAGATGTAATTACCAACCCGCCAATTCCCCACGAACCATATAGGCAATCATTGAAAGCTTGGGCAATGTATTGCTTGCGAGACAAAGGTTTTAAAGTCATTTATGCTCAAAATGCTGATTTTGCTATTGAAATCAAAGGTGGGGAAAAATTCTATTTTAAAGTTGCCAATAGCGCCGTTGATTTAGATGATTCTGTTAGCTGGATAGTTTGGGATAGCAGCACCAAGATTGCCAGCCTGATTACTGCACAGTTGTAATTTTGGCATTTTTCAATTCCGAGTAACTAAGCTAGCAACTACTGTAGTTAACTCAGCCGGCTCAATCGGTTTGGGTAGATGTAACTGATAACCTGCTTGTATAGCCCGCATTCTATCTTCTGGTCTAGCATAGGCTGTTAAGGCGGCTGCGGGAATTTTGCCACCTTGTTCTGGCGGTAGCGATCGCAATTTGCGGATGAGAGAGTAGCCATCTTCCTCTGGCATCCCAATATCGCTGACTAAAACATCTGGTTTCCAATGGGCAATTACTTGTAATGCCTCTGCAACTGATGCCACTACCTGAACTTCTGCTTGGCACTCTTCCAGCACCGTAGTCATAAATTCACGGCTATCAGCTTCGTCGTCTACAACTAGCACCCGTACGCCAAGGAGGGAGATACAGTCCTGTGCAGGAGCGAACTCTGCTTGTTTCCTGGGTTCTGGTTTCCAAATCCCTTGTCTGGTGGGCAATAGCAATGGCAGATTGACTGTAAAAGTAGATCCTTTCCCCTCACCCGGACTGTCTACATGCACAGTACCACCATGTAATTCTACTAAATGACGGACAATCGCTAATCCTAGTCCCAATCCACCATGTGCCCTAGTGCTGGAACTATCAGCTTGCCGGAAGCGATCAAAAACGTAAGGGAGAAAATTAGGATTGATCCCAATGCCTGTGTCAATCACTTGAATCTGAGCGTAGTTGGGAAGCAGATGTTTATTTCCATTACCCGTTAGCTCTAGACTTTCAGCGGTGATTTGTGAAACCCTGATTTCTACTTTGCCGCCTATGGCTGTAAACTTGATAGCATTGGATAGCAGGTTCCAGATGATCTGCTGCAAGCGCTCGGCATCAGCATTTAATAAAAATTGGGAATTTGCATCCTTACCTTCTCTGAGGAAAGCACCATCTGAAGATGCACAGATTTGAGATTGTGACATCCCCAATTCACCATCTTGGCTATTTACCCCCTCCAAGTCTGGATTCTGTGGCGTCGGTGACTGCCAGAGGATGAATTGCAAATCGATTTCCTTGGCTTGAGCGGCTAAGTTAACAGTTTCAATTGCTGATTCAATAATCGGCATCAAATTACAAGTACGGACATTGAGCCGCAGCTGGCCTCTAATCATCCGCGAGATATCTAGCAGGTCTTCAATTAGCTGAGTTTGCACCCTAGCATTGCGCTCGATAGTTTCCAGCCCCTTAGCCGTCTGAGCTTCGCCAAACTTCCGTGTACGTAGCAATTGGGCCCAGCCGAGAATGGCGTTGAGAGGCGATCGCAATTCATGGGATAAAATCGCCAAAAACTCATCTTTCATCCGGTTGGCTTGACGCATCTGCTCGGTTTGCTGCTGCAACGAAGCAATTAAACTAGCACGTTCCATGGCGATCGCAATTTGGTCGCATACTGCCTGCATCATCCCTTTTTGATTTTCACTAAAGTGAGTCAGAGAGCGGCTGCCAAAAGAAAGAGTACCTAAAAGCCGCCCTTGGGCAATCAACGGATAACAATAATAAGACGTAACGCCGAGACCGCGAATTAATTGTGTTTTTGGGTCAGTTGATTGCTGCACGTTCTCTACAGCCATTGGCCGCTGCTCCTGAGCTACAGTCCCACATACCGCTTGACCAAACTCCAGCCACTCAATTTCTGTCGCTAGTTCCTGAGAAATGCCCCTGTAGGAAGCTAGCCGCATTGTCTGAGAGTTATCCTCAACCAAATAGTTAAAATAAACATCCAAACCAATCTGCACTGAAAGTTTTCGGAAGACGCTATCAATCAGCGCTACTGGTTGCTGGCTTGACAGAAGATCGTTGGCGGTGTCAAAGAGTAACTGAAGCCTGTTGTAGCCCAATGACAGCGCTGTTTCTACCCGCTTGAGATTGGTAACATCTTGGAACACTAACACACAGGTTGCCGGATAACCATGCATCGCTGGCAGAGTATCGGCAAATATGAGTACAGAACGAATACCGGAGCAGGTATGCCAGTCCATCTCCAACCCCTCCAGACGTTCCCCACGGGCAACCCGCACCCCAGGCATCATGTCGTTAGGAATGGGCGAGCCTAATTTATCCATCAAGCGGTAAACTGTGTGATATTCTGCGGCTGGTTTACCTTGAGGAAATTCACCCCCGGCAAATTCATCAGCAGCTCGATTGGCAAACGTTACCCGCGCCGTTCCCGGTTCAATAAATAATAGTGGCATCGGCATTAGGTTGAGTACATCTTCCAGCCATTTTTGATGATTTCGGAGAACGAACTCTACTTGTTTGCGGACTGTAATATCCAAAAAAGTACCGATGCACCCTCTAGTGTGACCCTCTTCGTCAAACAGGGGGGCAACGGACTCCAATAGGTTGACAACTCTGCCATCTTCATGGATGACATCAACATCAAAATCTATAACTTCCACACCATGAGCGGCAGCGTACTGCATAGGCAATTCTTCTGGCAACAGTTCCCTACCCTCACGGTAAACTTTAAAGGTTGTTGGCCTTTCCTCAATAGGAGCTGTTAGGGAGGCGTTCGTATCTGGCGATATCTGCAACTGCTTGGCAAAAGAGGTGTTAACCTTGATAGTCTGGCACTCAGGATCTTCGGCAATGCCAATGCCAATGGGAATCACTTCTAGCAAGGTTTGTAACTCATCTATATGGCGCTGTAGGTCTTGATTGAGTTTGAGGATTTTTGCTTCTGCCTGCTTTTGGTTGCGGATGTCGCGAGTCACAGTCGCTAAGGCAGTTGGCTGACCTGTGTTTTTATCTTTGATAGTGAAGGCGTGAAAATCGACTGGTATCGGTTCACCCGTCTGGAAGTTCTGCAACCGGAATTCTCCCTGCCAGTGTCCTTGAGCAATGACAGTGGGTATAATATTTTCTTGAAAATAGGCTTTGTCATCAGGCATGATGTAATCTGATGCTGCTGTTTGCTTTATATCTGCCAAACTCTTCAGCCCAACTAGCTTTTGCCCCGCATCGTTGAGATAGGTGACTTGACCCTCAAGGGAAGCAATACCAATAAACTCAGTGCTATTTTCAATCAGCGAGACAAATTTTTGTTGCTCTGCTGCTGCAAGCTGGCGATCGCTCAAGTTGAGAATGAAACCAACTGCCTCCTCACGTTCTTCTCCCAGCAGTACGTAACCAACTAAAACCGGTACGCTGTGACCATCCTTGTGAATAAATGCTTTCTCATAAGGTACACAAGCACCGTTCACCTTTGCTTCAGCGATACCTTTCTCTTCTAAAGGTTGAAACTCCGGCGGCGTCATCTCGTTCAAGCGGATTTTACCTGCTAGCATATCCTCCCGCGTGTAACCGATCATCCGCAGAAATTCGTTGTTTGCCTGCTGGACTCCACCATACACGTCGGCAAACACAATGCCGATGATGTTACTATCCACAAAGGCTCGCAGTTTCTCTTCATTTACTCTCAGTGCTTCTTGGGCGCGATCGCGTTGGTGGCTGAGGCGTTCAATCACCGTTGCACTTTGCCAAACTAAAATGGCGAAAATCACAATCAGGACAATGGCAAATAGCGATATGGCAAAATCTGTCTCGAACAGCCCTGCATCATGACCTAGAACCATCAACCATCCCGTGACAAAAGGCACGACTATCGCCGGTAGTAGCAAACGACGGGCTAGCAAGCCTCCGTAGGTATCGCTCATTACCACCCGCATCAATGCCTGGTCTGGATGCAGCCACAGAATACCAATACAGAGTACTAAAAAAGAAAGCACCGTGTGTAATGCCATTGACGTTGTGTAAAATTGTATCCCGTAGCTACCTTTCACTGTGTAGGCATAGCCGATGAGAGCCTGCAAGGAAATCAAAGCGGCTGTCAACGCTAAAAACTGAGCATACCAATAGCTACGACGGCTTTTTCTTCTACCCAACAAATATAGAGCTACACTAATCAACATAAAGTTGATTGCTGTGTTCAACCCCATTCGCCCCGGATGTGTTGTTGTCACCACAATCGGGGAGTCACGGAACAGCATTTCGTCAATACCGAAATTCCAGCCAAAGGAATATTGAATCACTGTGAGTCCGCTAATGATCACCACTGCGATCGCACATACCCTCGAAAGCCGCAAGTAAGAAACATGAGTCACCGGGGAATTGCCAGCACTTGGATGAGGAGAATCCCGGATTTGTTTCACACCTCTCTGCAATAGCCACAGTGAAATACCAGACACTAGCAAGCATATTGCTGTATCCGCCTTCATTGTCGCAGAACTACCAGGGAATCCACTCTTGATAATTACGATATCGAAACACCAGCCAACTAGTACCAAGCTGCCGACCAAGATAGCGATCATACTAGTAACTGCTACTACTGATAAATGTCCAGTTAGTTTATGTAGATATTGCCTCCATAAGCGATTGACATTTAAATTTAACATTGGGGTTAATATATCCAATTTTATACTGAATAATGCTATACACACTCAGTATTTCTAGCGTGTTTATTTTTTAATTACCAATATTCTAACCTACCGCAATCTTGATGGTTTTTATATCTATCCAAGTACAGATTTTATAGTGGCGGAATCTAGATTCTAGTTTGATAGCGGAAAAAATCTATCTTTGTGTAGATTAGACATCTCTGACAAAGAATGTAGAGCCGAGAATCCCTACATGAGGAACTTCTCTACAAGGGTTCTGGATGACGCATATTTAATTTTCACTGCTATGTCTATTGGCAAATTACTGCTTGTATCAATAAATGCATAGTACTTGGTAATGAAGCAGCAAAGAAGAGACGAATTCAATAATTTTGCTTTGTCCCCAATCGCCAATACCCAATCCCCAGCAACAAAAATCTGCCAATCTCATCTCTATTAAAGTAGATATTTCAACTCTATCGCCATGCAGATATATTGCTGAATAAATCTTGTCTAAGATAGCACTTAAAGAATTGAACAGAAAAAATAAAAATCTGCCAATCCACAGCAGAAAATTCAGGCTTGGGACTTTACAAAAATATGCAAAACGACTCAGGAAAGACAATTTCTATTTGGATGACAACGGCAGAAGTGCCCGATCAACCAGTGCTTACCGAAAACATCCACGTAGATGTCTGCATTGTCGGTGCGGGGATGGCAGGGATGTCAACTGCCTATATGTTAAGCCGCGCAGGTAAGTCAGTAGTGGTGCTAGATGATGGGGCAATTGGTGGGGGTCAAACGGCGCGGACAACGGCACACCTCTCCAATGTCTTGAGTTATCGCTATTACGAACTAGAAAAAATGCATGGAGAAAACGGTGTCAAACTGATTGCCCAAAGTCATACAAAAGCGATTGAGACAATTGAAGCGATCGCATCTGAAGAAAAAATTGACTGTGACCTAAAGCGACTTTCTGGCTATCTTTTTCCCCCAAACCCTGAATCTACAGATGAGATCAAGCGGGAGTTAGCAGCAGCACACCGGGCTGGACTAACTGAAGTCGAACTGGTAAACAGATCACCCCTCAAAGACTTTGACACAGGATTGTGTCTGCGGTTTCCCCGACAAGGGCAATTTAACCCCCTCAAGTATCTCAGGGGATTAGCTGAAGCAATTCAACGCCAGGGCGGTAAAATTTACACAAATACCCACGTAGAAAAAATAGCCAGTGGTACGCCCCCCCGCGTAGAAACAAGTAACGGTCAACTCGTCACCGCTAATGCTGTAGTCGTCGCCACCAACTCCCCCATTAGTAACTTGGCGACTATGCACTTAAAGCAAGCCCCATACATGACTTTTGTGATTGGGGCAAAAATACCTCACGATTCCATACCTCAAGCACTTTATTGGGATACCCTCGACCCCTACCACTACGTGCGATCGCAAAACATTGACAATCAATATGATGTCCTAATTGTAGGCGGCGAAGACCACAAAACTGGACAAGCTGAGGATGCTGAAGCCCGGTATGCCAGACTTGAGACATGGACACGAGAACGTTTCCCAATAGCAAAAGAGATTTTATTTCGCTGGTCGGGACAGGTAATGAACGCTGATGATGGTATAGCCTACATTGGCAAAGATTCAGAAAATGTTTATATCGTCACCGGCGATACAGGCTTGGGAATGACCCACGGTGCGATCGCTAGCATTCTTTTAACTGATATAATTTTGGGAAGAAAAAACACCTGGGCAGAAGTCTACGACCCATCACGAATCAAAGTTAGTGCAAATGCCGCAAGTGAATTCATCTCCGAAAATCTGAATGTTGCCCTCAAATACTTGGATTGGTTAACACCAGGGGAAGTTGATTCCGTCGAAAAAATCACCCCCGGTACAGGTGCCATAATACGGCGTGGTTTAACAAAGGTTGCCGCCTACCGGGATGAAAACAATACTCTACATGAGTATTCCGCAGTCTGTACCCATCTTAAATGCATCGTCGCCTGGAATTCTTCGGAGAAAACCTGGGATTGTCCCTGTCATGGTTCACGATTTGATGCCCAAGGAAAAGTACTCAACGGCCCAGCAATTAACCCTCTTGAACCAGTAAATAGGTAGTCAACCCCTTCCCTACGGGACGCCAAAGGCGAACGGGGAATTCAAAATTCAAAATTCGGCGTTGCTGAATCAAAGTATGAAATGCCAAAATTACCCTTCTTTTTCTTCGTAGCTTTGAGCCTTTGCGCCTCTGCGCGAAACAAATTCATATTCTCAATCAGCAACGCCCAAAATTCAAAATTCAAAATTGGCACGGTCAACAAGTCTGCGTTGAGTGGGAATGTGATGACGACTTAGATCCAACCAATTTCGGTAAAACCTTGCGTGACTACGGCGTTATAGTCGGCATGGTTTACCAGCAGCCTGAATATGGCGACGGCTGGGCTTAATGGGTCAAGTGGGAAAAGCTGTGCTTAGATAGCTGGACTCCACTGCCTTTCACCGACGCAGTGGAAGAAGATAGGTTACGGCTAGTTTAGGTCGGGCTTGTTTGGCGATCGCCTTTCTTGGGAAGTGCGATCGCCCTGGTTAATCAGAGTGAATTTGGCGATCGCGTTTCTTGGGGAGTGCGATCGCTTCTTTGCCTCCAGTTAAAATATGGTAGCCACCCAGGGAGGTGAATTATGGCTCAAGCCTTAACAAAGCCAGTTACCTTTGATGACTTTATACAGTGGTATCCCAACACAGGCGACCGCTACGAACTGCACAATGGAACAATTATTAAAATGAATCCACCATTAGGAGACCATGAGCTAGTTATTGGTTTTTTAGTTCGTAAATTATCAGTAGAGGTAGAACGGCTCAACCTCCCCTACACCATGCCTAAGACCGCATTTATTAAACCACCTGAAACTGACTCCGCCTACTCGCCTGACATTTTGCTATTGAATCCTGAGAATTTAGACAACGAGCCACTGTGGAAAAAAGTCTCAACAGTCAGTCAAGCCGCGTCAGTTCCCTTGGCAGTTGAGGTTGTCAGCACTAATTGGCGTGACGATTATTACAAAAAGCTGGCTGACTATGAAGAGATGGGCATCCCTGAATACTGGATAGTAGATTATGCTGCTTTTGGCGGTCGAGCGTTCATTGGCAATCCCAAGCAACCAACCATCTCGGTTTACTCATTGATTGATGGTGAATACCAGGTAAGTCAGTTTAGGGGCGGTGACCGGGTAATATCGCCAACCTTCCCAGAGTTAAGCTTGACGGCTGAAGTGATTTTTAGGGCTGGCAGGAAGATTTAGTGGCGGCCAGTGAGGTGAATTTGGCGATCGCGTTTCTGGGAGGAAGTGCGATCGCATCTCTAATGAGTAGCATTTAAGTAGCAAAAATTTGTCTACCCAGCCGACAAATAGACTTTTTCAGCAGGCTTTGAGTAGTAGGCAGAAAAGCAAACGCTAAAAGCCTTGCTGCACAGCTATTAATTGCAATTATCTTGAAATGTCCACTTTTTTTTATTGTCGTCAGGGCTAATATACAGTAACTTTAACCTTGGATCATTGTCTATATTTATACTGGAATTCTCCAATAGCCATATCAAACCGCAGGAGAAAACTGCTTGTTACCATAACCCTATATACTAGACTAGAATTTGCTAAATCTGAATTTTCGGTAAATTTAGATACCAAAAATTATTAGCTTTTAGATGAAATACTAGGATATTTGTGGTTTTTAATGTCCAGTCAAAACTATATCCAGTATCATCAATAAACTGCGGATTTCATGTGGTGTAAAAATCAAAAGAGGAGTGAAAACATGGATTTACGTAGAGATGCATTGCAAATCCTCAAAGAAACTAGCCGAACTTTTTATATCCCAATTAGTGTTTTACCATCAGGATTACAGGAAGCAGTTGCATCAGCATATTTGTGTATGCGTGCCATTGATGAAATTGAAGATCATCCAGAACTGGATAACACCACAAAGACAAAACTCTTACGAAACATTAGCTTGACATTACAATCAGGAGTTGATGGTTTCGCGGTTGATGCCTTCTCCGTAGGCTTTAGCGGCTATGAAGACTCTTTAGCAGAAGTTAGCGTGCGGGTTAGAGAATGGTCAATACTAGCACCTGAGAGCATTGCCCCACGGATTTGGGATGCCACTGCGGCAATGGCAGATAGAATGGCTTATTGGTCAGAAAGAAACTGGAAAATTGATACAGAGTCAGATTTAGATCGTTATACATTTGGGGTTGCCGGCGCGGTGGGATTGTTACTTTCTGATTTATGGGCTTGGTATGATGGGACACCAACAAACCGTACTCAGGCAATTGGCTTTGGTCGGGGCTTACAAGCGGTAAACATTCTGCGTAACCACAGTGAAGATTTAAAGCGTGGAGTGGACTTCTACCCAGAGGGTTGGACTAAGGAAAATCTGCAAGAGTATGCACGTCGCAATCTAGCCTTAGCAGATGCTTATACCGGTTCACTTCCTGCTGGCCCGGCCTTGCACTTTTGCCAAATTCCCTTAACCTTAGCTCATGGCACCCTTGACGCCTTAGCTAGTGGTAAAGAAAAACTCAGCCGCAGTGATGTTTTTGCACTCATTGAACCGCTAATTGGTGCAAATATCAAAGCCAGCTAATAGTTTGTAGCTCAAGTACAGACGTGGTTAGTCGCGTCTGTGCAAAGCGAATATTTGAGAATGCTCAGGATGCGATTTGGTTCCTAGAGTATTAAAATTCACTGAGAGCGTGTTTTTGCAAATCTTCCAAATTGCACACCTCTAAGGCTCTTGCATGGGTGGCTGAAAGCACAACTGGTGGCGCAACGCCAGCTTCAAGGGCGTCTTGCCAACGTGCTGCACACAAACACCAACAATCCCCAGGTTTTAATCCAGGAAAATTAAAAGCAGGAACAGGAGTACTCAAATCATTTCCCAGAGATTTAGTAAATTCCAAAAATTCTGCTGTCACTTGAGCGCAAACAACGTGCATTCCAAAATCTTGCCCACCTGTATGACAAAACCCGTCGCGGTAATACCCAGTTATCGGATTCGTGCAGCAAGATTCCAAATTTGTGCCGAGTACATTTTTAGCGTCTGTCATATTTAATCCTCATATTCTGCAAGTCTCTCAATTTAGCTTACATATAAAATGAGAATTTTGCTGGTAGTGAGAGATTTATCACTCAAACTAACGTTTTTAAGGACTAAAGTCCTTACTACGAGCTTTGTTTTAGCTTTGAATGATTTAACTTAATTTAAAATTGCTTTTTGAAAATTCCCAAACTGTGGGTTAAAACTAGCAAAGGTGCGATTTTCACAGTCTGGGAAATATCAACTATTTGCCAAAGACACTACCAATGGCACGTGCCATGTTTTGCGGTTGCATCGCATCCATTGCTGCTGTTGGTTCATAGCCGCAGTGAACCATGCAATCAGCACACTTGGGATTACCACTAGCACGACCGTATTTACTCCAGTCAGTTTGTGCTAATAGTTCATTAAAGGTTTTATAATAACCTTCATTCAAAAGATAGCAGGGTTTTTGCCAACCGAGAACGCTGTAACTAGGGCTACCCCAAGGTGTGCATTCGTAGTCTTTTTCACCTGTGAGAAAATCTAGAAACAGTGGGTTGTGATTAAAGTTCCAGTGCTTTTTGCCAGCTGTATATGGGGCTAAAATTTGACGGAAGAGGGCGCGGGTTTGTTCGCGCTGGAGAAAATGATCTTGATCTGGTGCCCACTCATAACTGTAGCCAGGAGAAATCATCATTCCATCAGTATTCAGTGTTCCTAGGAAGTCGAAAAACTCCTGCATTTCTTGAGGGTTGCAACCTTCAAAGATGGTGGTGTTGGTGGTGACACGAAAGCCTTTAGCTTTAGCGGCGCGAATAGCTTTCACAGCAATATCAAAAACGCCTTTGCGATCTACACATTGATCGTGCCATTCCCGCATTCCATCTAAATGGACGCTGAAAGTTAGATAAGGAGAAGGTTGAAACTTATCTAGGCTTTTTTCTAACAACAGAGCATTAGTACACAGATAAATATACTTTTTACGCTCAATTAATCCCCGAACAATTACATCGATTTGGGGATGTAACAACGGTTCTCCTCCAGGAATTGAAACTACTGGTGCGCCGCATTCTTCTACAGCGGCAAAGCACTGTTCTGGGGTAAGATTTTGCTTGAGTATTTCTGTTGGATGCTGGATTTTTCCACAACCAGTACAGGCCAGGTTACATCGAAATAGAGGTTCCAACATCAATACCAGAGGAAAGCGTTTACGCCCTTTCAACCGCTGGGTAACGAGATATTTGCCAATATCTATTGCTTGTTGTAGATTAACTGCCATTGTTTTTATCACTCCTCTGTATCTATAAAAAAAATACCACTGTCCAAGCCCAAACTAGAAAGCAGGTGCTGTGCTTTCTAGTAGTCTGTCAAATAAATTTTGACGGATAAAGAAACAAACCGCAAAGGACGCTCGCGCGCAGCGATGCCCAAAGGGCTGTAGAGCGCGTATCGCCAGAGGCGAGGCTTCACCAACGCGAAGCGTCTCGAAGAGAAGGAAGAAGGAAGAAGGAAGAAGGAAGAAGGAAGAAGGAAGAAGGAAGAAGGAAGAAGGAAGAAGGAAGAAGGAAGAAGGAAGAAGGAAGAAGGAAGAAGGAAGAAGGAAGAAGAAAAATTGAAAGTTTTATTTACCCGTGAATTAGTTCTTGACAGACTACTAGCTTTTATTGACATAGCCCTGAGAGACAAACCAATCTACAGCATCTTTGAGTGCTAGATTCAGGGAAGATTGAGGTAAACCTAATTCGCGGACAGCCTTGGAGGCATCATAATACATAGGTTGTTTCGCCATGCGGACGCCATCTAAAGGTACTGAGGGCGATTTCCCTAGGGGTGCGAGGATTTTTTCATCAACCCAAGCAGCGCTAAAGGGTATCCAAGGAGGGATAGATTGTTGGGGTGCTTTCAAACCGGTGATTTCGGCGAGTTGTTCTAGCAGTTGTTTGAGGCTGAGGTTTTGGTTTCCTAAGATATAGCGATCGCCTGATTTTCCCTTTTCCAACGCCAGTAAGTGCCCCTTTACTACATCCCGGACATCAATAAAATTCAAACCAGTATCCAAATAAAATGGCATTTGTCGCCGCAAAAACCGCAAAATAATATCACCGGTTGGGGTAGGTTTGATATCCAAAGAGCCAATGGGGCTGCTAGGATTGACCACAACGATTTCCTGTCCAAGACTCGCTGCTTCCATAGCAACTTGTTCAGCTAGAAACTTTGATTTTTTGTAGTCTCCCACCAATTTCTCTAAGGGACTCTGATAACTTTCATTTACGACTTTACCAGATGCTCCTACCCCAATAGCAGCTACGGAACTAGTGTAGACAGTGCGTTCAATTCCGGCTTTTTGGGCAGATGCCAAAACATTGCGCGTACCTTGGACATTATCAAAGTAAAGTTGCTCTTTGTCTACTTGCCAGAGAGAATAATGAGCAGCGACATGAAATAGGTATTGACAACCTTGCATTTGCTGCCACAAATCCGGGTGATTCAAATCGCCTTTGACAATTTCCACGGGTAAACCACGGAGATTGTCTAGGTTACTGCTAGGGCGTACCAAAGCTTTAACTGCATATCCTTCTTGTAGCAACAACCGCACCAGATGGGCACCAACAAAACCTGTACCCCCGGTAACAAAGACTCGCGTCACGGGTTTTCCCTCTGCTTAAATCGGGGAAACCAATCATCTAAGATGGCGTAAACCACTGGGACAACAATTAAACTAAGAATAGTGGAAGTTACCAAACCGCCTGCAATAGATACAGCCATAGGCGATCGCAATTCCGAACCAGCACCCAAACCCAAAGCGATGGGTACCATCCCCAAAATAGTAGAAGCAGTGGTCATCATAATCGGTCGCAGACGCACTGGCCCAGCCTTGAGAATCGCCTCTGTGCGGTCTAACCCAGTTTCCCGTAGCTGGTTGATATAATCCACAATTAAGATGGCGTTTTTGTTCGTGATTCCCAACAAAAACACAAAACCAATCAGGGAAATCATCCCGAAATCGCTCTTGGTAATCAGTAAAGCCAACATCGCCCCCACCAAAGCCAAAGGTAAAGAAACCCCAATTACCACAGGGTCTACCCAGCCTTTAAACAGCCAAATCAGCACCACCACAATACACAGTGCAGACAACCCCAAAGTTAAGCCAAAACTGCCAAACACCTCATTTTGGCGGGCAGAATCTCCTCCCAAGTCTAAGGAAACACCGGGGGAAATTACAGCTTTAGCTTCCGCCACGATTTTATCAGTAGCATTACCCAAGGTTAAATCCTTACCCAAATTAGCGCCGATATAAGCCACCCGCTGATTATTCAGACGCTCAATCTGAAAAACTGTGTCTTGTTTGGTATCACCTGTAATGGTGACATCAGCAAATCCTGGTAATTTCTCAATTCGCTCTTTAATTGCTTTGGTTGTTTTGCTGAGTGCTTTAATGTCATCACCCCGCAAAGCTATCTGGAGAGGTTTTTGACCACCCGTATCGACAAATTGAATATCTTCAACACTGGTCGTGACACCAGAAAGATTAGGCAACTCGGCGCGAAATTGGTCTTGCAGTTCCGCCGTTTTAATTTCCCGATTTTCCTTCAATTTCACATAAAGCGTGCCTTTATTTGGCTCACCTTCACGAGAACCAACAGTAGTAAATACCGTTTCCACTGCGGGAGACTTTCTCACAACCTCTTCCAGTTTTTTCGCCACCTCCAAAGAATCATTCAACGGGTTAGGAATAGCAATTGAGGAAGGTGGAGCAATTCCTGCCTGTGCAGCCTGTGCTGCTAGCTTCTGCAAAGTAGCCTGATCAGGAATATTTGGCAAAGGAGCAGTATAAACTATATTGAACTCACCCCGGTCAAGTTTGGGAATAAATCCTTTAGGAATCAGGGGAATTAGAGCTATTCCAGCCGCAAAACTGAGGACAGCTAACCCCAAAACTATGCCTCGATGGCTCAAAGACCACCCCAGCAAGTTTTGGTAAGATTGGGCAAACTGCGCCCAGAGACTGCTTTCTCGGCGCGGGGAACGGGAAGCTGTGGGTTTGAGCCAGTAGATACACAGAACCGGCGATAAAGTCCGGGCTACCATCATCGAAGTGAGCATCGCTGCTGAGACAGTAATCCCAAATGGCTTAAAGAATTGACCAATTACCCCACCCATCAAACCTATGGGGAGAAAAACCGCGACTGCTGTAAATGTGGCAGCGGTGACAGTTAGCCCAATTTCATTTGTAGCAATCAAAGCAGCTTGACGGGGAGTTTCCCCATCTTCGACGTGTCGCATGATGTTTTCTACATCAACGATCGCATCATCTACAATACTGCCAATCACCAAAGCCAAAGCCAGCAAAGTAATTGTCTCTAAATTAAAGCCAAAAATCGCCATCACAATAAACGTTCCCAGCAAAGAGACAGGAATCGCTAAGGCAGAAATTAGGGTAGCTTGCCAATTCCATAAAAATGGATAGATGACGATGATTGACAAAACTACCGCTTCAATCAGTGCATCTATGGTTGACTTGGTAGCATCGCGGATATATTTTGCCTGAGTAGCGGCTAAAGTGAGTTTGATATCCTTCAAGCTAGACTGTAGCCTTTGGACTTCCTTTTCCACCAGGCTGACAACTTCCAAAGTGTTAGCACTACCGCGTTTAATTACCTGAAAAGCCAAGGCATCCTTGCCATTAAACCGGATTAAATTCGCCCCTGCTTGGGGGACTGCGTTAGCGGCACTTGGGGGCGTAGAGAGGCTAGCATTGCCCAATAGAGAGACCTTTAAAACTCCAGGCAATTTAGCGATCGCGGGCACGATTTGCTCTTTAGCCAACTTACTCAAATCGCCGAGATTCCGAGAAGGACTCTCAATGGCGTAGCTAATAGCCGCCGACTCATTCAAATTCAGGGGAATAATTTTATAATTTGCTCCCTGAGGTAAACGCAACTTTTTGAGTACGGATTCAGCATTGCTGGTGGATGTTTCCAGATTCGTCCCCACCGCAAAAGCCAGACTAACAGCAGATTGTCCAGGATAAGTGGATGAGCGGATATCGTCAATTCCTTCTAGGGACTTCAGTTGCTCTTCCAGTGGAAGAGTCAGTTTTGCTTCCGTATCCAGAGCCGTTGTTAGCGGTGCTTGAGCATTCACCACCACCACAGGAAAAGTAATATCTGGAAACAAAGCATACTTGAGAGAACTGAAAGCCAGAATACCAGCTATAGTTACAGCTAGCCAAAAGCAGACCGTGAGCCAAGAATGTGCGATCGCTAATTTAGAAATATTAAAGCGCTCTCGTGCTGATTTTGCGCTATGAGACTTTACCATCTTAAAAATTCATCGAGCAAGTGACGCAATTACTTAAGTCATGCTACAGCAAGCGGTTGTTCTTTGGGCGTTTGGGTGGCTGATAAATCGCATATACACAATTCCAAGCCTAGTAGGTTGACAAAACGGTACAAGCGTATCATCCTAGATTCTTTATAAACTAAACACTATGAGTAACTATAGTAAAAATTTATGGTAGCAGGACAACCTACCGCTATTGATTTGTTTGCAGGAGCTGGCGGCTTTGGTTTAGGTTTCGAGATAGCAGGTTTCTCCGTTCCTCTATCCGTTGAGATTGATGCTTGGGCTTGCGATACACTTCGCCACAACCATCCTTGCATGACAGTTATTCAAAAAGATATCCGTGACTTCGACACTGTAAGGAGCATTAAGGAGATATGCCTTTTCAAGCCGGATATTATTATTGGTGGGCCGCCATGTCAAGGTTTTAGTATCGCCGGTCCAGCCGAAAAAGACCCTAAAGATCCTAGAAATAGTCTGTTCATTAACTTTGCTCAGTGGATATCTTGTCTTGAACCTAAAGCATTTGTCATGGAGAATGTTAAAGGTTTACTCTCGCGAAAAAATACTGAAGGCAGAAAAATACTAGATATTATTAAAGAAACTTTTGAAAACCTTGGATATTTTGTAGAAATCTGGTTACTAAATGCTGCCGAATATGGGGTTCCGCAAATTAGAGAGCGTATTTTTATTGTGGGAAATAAAGCAGGAAAAGAATTAGGTACTCCGGAAAGAACACATTCTTTAGATTTACTAAATATAAAAACCTCTCAATTATCACTTTTTGAAAATGTGGGTTTGCTACCCGCTTTAAATCTATGGGATGCCATATCAGATTTACCACCGCTGAATGCACGTGAAGGTGAAGAAGAACAGCGTTATGTTTTAGAACCTCAGAATCACTATCAGAAATGGATAAGGAACGACTGTCAAAAACTCTACAATCATGTGGCAATGGAGCATTCTAAGAGGCTTGTAGAACGTTTCAAACTTATCAAATGCGGTGAGTCTAGTTCAGACGTCCCAAAAGAACATGGAGCTAGACGCCGTAGTGGAAATGGAGAGTTATCTGAGAAATTTTATGACCAAAACAATAGGCGTCTAAATCCATATCAACCATCACACACAATAGCAGCCTCATTTTACGCCAATTTTATTCATCCTTTCCAACATCGCAATTTGACAGCCCGTGAAGGGGCACGTATTCAATCTTTTCCTGACACCTATCGTTTTTTAGGAAAAAAAACTGTTGTGTCTCACAAGCTACTGCATCGTGAGGAGCGCTTTGACGAGAAGTTTCTTTGCCAATACAATCAGGTAGGTAATGCTGTACCGCCTGTTCTTGCTAAAGCAATCGCATTTCATCTTCAAGAGAAATTAGAGCTATGTCAAGAAGCGATAGAAACCCTTTAGTTCATGGTTCTAATCTTGAACAGAAGGAGAAACACCGCACAAAATACAGAGATATTGATAGTAGAAAATATCTCAGTGAAATCAGAACTGAGTATGATAAGTGGCACTTAGCCAATCTTCAATTAATTGGCCCTACATCAACGCCTACTATTCAAGATGACGAAATTATTGCTAAAAGGGTAGAACTTTTCTCGATATACAAGAATTTTTTAGACCAGCAACATTATGCTGAGAAGTTTGATTCTAGATCGAACCTTCACTCTAGCGTACTGGAGGAATTTCTCTACTATTTGTTTAAGGATCTAGCAAGAGATTTTGGAGAAAATACTCTCATAGGCAAGTCACATACATTCAAAGATATTTTCTTTGTACCGCCCAAATATGCTGAAATGCTTAAGCGACCGTATGCACGCATTGAAAAGAAAGATCATGACTTTGTAATTGGAGCAACTATTCAAGCATCATTTCAAGCTGCAACCCCACCAGAACAAGATGAACATCCTGGTGAAATACTCGCACTTCTTAAAGAAGAACCAGAAAATTATTCAGAAGTTACAGTTACAGGCAACATAGAAACGCACATTTTTGATATTCCAGTTGTTGTTATTGAATGTAAGACTTATCTTGATAAAACTATGCTTGAAGGTTCTTCAAGAGCAGCAGAGGATTTAAAGGCGAGAAATCCAAATAGTTTATATGTTGTACTCATGGAGTGG
This sequence comes from Cylindrospermum sp. FACHB-282, assembly GCF_014697195.1. Taxonomy (GTDB): domain Bacteria; phylum Cyanobacteriota; class Cyanobacteriia; order Cyanobacteriales; family Nostocaceae; genus Cylindrospermum. The sequence continues at coordinate 17,477 of NZ_JACJRJ010000008.1, forward strand.
ATCAAACTGACCAGCGATGTCAATCTTCGGAAGTACAAAGTTGACCAAATTTATGTACTACGTCAGCAGAAAAACACTGACCGAGAATTCAGATATGAAGAAACGTATGTTAAGAATCCAATTAACCCAACTGTAGTTCAACATCTATTCCATAAAGTGCGGAAGCATCTAAAAACAGACTGGACTGGCGGAATTGAACACGGCATACAGCGTGGGTGGCTAATTGATGAGTAGCTGCGGTATAAGAAAGTGATCGCATCTTATACTCCCCTCTTCCCTCTTCCTCTGCGTCCTCTGCGCCTCTGCGGTTCGTTAAAAAAGATATACTAACGACACAAAAAGCGATCGCATCAGATTCTTTTTCTTCTTCTTCTTCTTCTTCCTTCTCCCCTCTTCCTTCGCGGTAGCCTGCGGCACGCCGCTACGCGTCTACGTTAAATCCATCTAAATGCTCAAAATCCCACCCATCAATACAATTCTTGTTCCCCAAGGAGCCGAATATCAAGCAGTGAAACGCGGCTTAAACCGAGCCAGCGGTGAAAAACCCACCGTAATAGCGATTCCCGTAGGAGTGCAACCACTACGTAAATACCTGCAAAAATGGACAGGAGAGAAAAATAGAATATTGCTGATGGGTTTATGTGGAAGCTTGCAAACACACCATGCAGTTGGGGACATAGTGCTGTACAAAGATTGTACTTATCAGGAAAAACTGCAAAAGTGTAACAACACACTCACCGCACAGATCCAAACCCTTTTATCAGATAAAGTAACACTTGTCAAATCATTAACAAGCGATCGCCTAATTTGGGCAGCAGCCGAAAAACGTTATCTGGGTCAAACCTCCGGGGCTGACGTAGTAGATATGGAAGGATATACCGCCCTAGAGTATTTCCCAACAGTCGCCATATTGCGAGTAGTCAGCGACAACGCCCAGCACGATATACCAGATTTAACATCAGCAATTAGCCTGGATGGTTCCCTGAAACCTGTACAACTAGCGATCGCATTTTTCCGCCAACCCCTAGCTGCAACTCGGCTGATTCGTGGTTCCTTACGGGGGCTAAAAGTGTTAGAACAAATCACAACTACACTATTTTCTACTTAGAGAAAGCAACCAAAGCACTCAGTTAAGTTAGTGGTGGATAATTCACCCCATTCTCTTACCAGAGGAAGATAGTTTCAATTTATATATTTATCTAAGGGTATATAGAACCAAGCTAAGATATACCTCTATAATCTTTGAGCTAGATAAGAATCACCCCAAAAGGTGATTTAAAACTTTCTCTTTGTAATTTAGGCAAAAATTGAGGCTTGGCAATGAATACAATCCGGATAGTTTTAATTGAAGATCATGACCTTACGCGAATTGGTATCCTTGCTGCATTGCAGAAAGTGGATAACTTTGAAGTCGTCGGTGATGCTAGAGATGCCGAGTCTGGTCTAAAGCTACTAAAAGCCACTCAACCAGATGTAGCGATAGTCGATGTCGGTCTGCCTAATATGAGCGGGATTGAGTTGACCCAACACTTCAAAAATTCAATAGATGCAGAACAGACACCTGCAACCAAAATTTTGATTATGACCATGCAGGATAGTGAAGAAACCGTTCTAGCTGCCTTCGCGGCTGGAGCAGACTCTTACTGTATGAAAGATGCCAGTATTGATAAATTAGTAGATGCTTTGCAAAGCACCGCTAGTGGAAATTCCTGGATTGATCCAGCAATTGCTCGCATCATCTTGCAGCAGACTCAAAAAACTTCAATTGATGCCAACGGACAGGCACTACCGGAGACAATTGTCATCAAAGGCTTATCACCACAAAATAGCCAAATTGTTGAAAGCTTCCCCCTCACCCCACGAGAATTAGATGTTTTGAGGCTGATTGTAGATGGATGCAGTAACGCTGCCATAGCCGAGCAACTCTATATTTCAGTAGGTACAGTTAAAACTCACGTTCGCAGTATTCTGAATAAGCTATGTGTCAGTGACCGCACTCAGATAGCAGTTCGGGCCTTGCGGGGTGGATTAGTTGCGTGACATCCTCAAGGTTTTATCTATAACCATGATTCATTCCTCCAATGGTTGCCTGAATTTGCCAAAAAAAACCTACCTAAGTAATAATTACTAGGAGAGAAAGGAGGAATTCAGATGACAATTGCTCAACAAAGGCCAGCCAGAAAAAAGTCAGCCGCTCAGAGATTATGGTTTTTGCATTGGCTCATGGCCTTATTCTACTTACTGATATTTGTTAGTGGTCGGGTGATGGTAAGTTTCTCAGATTCCTTTACTTACAGGGAGACTTTTTACGACTTCCATAAAGTGCTTGGGGCCGCCGTTATGAGTTTGTTGCTAGGGAGAATTTCTGTTCTGTTGCTGGCTCTGCGACACAAATATAGACGGCGTCAGCCTGAGCGGAAAGGGGACTGGTTACAAACTGTGGCGCTGCACACTGCGCTGTACTTTTTCATGCTGATCGTACCACTGAGCGGTTACTTTTTTTCTAACTCTGCTGGTTATGAGGTGAAAATATTTCAGACTGGGCTGGTGCTACCTCGCTTGTTTCCCACCAACAAACCTCTATATGACCTTGCCCAAAGTTTCCACTTTTGGATATCCTACACATTTCTAGCTTTTATTATCCTCCATTCCGTAGACCAAAGAAAATATTTACGCGCCCAAATGCGGCGGTTTTCTAAGGCACTCGTCTCATCAAAATGAATTTCCCAGAGTTTACTCAAATTTTATAAACTCGTCCCTTCCAAGCACCGCCGCGCCCTTGCCAATGAAGGATGGCTGAGTCTAGGGTCATGAGGGTATAGAGAAATGCGATCGCAGGTAAGCAAAAAGCCAAAGCCGGTGAACACCGATAAAAACCGATGATCGGCAAATAAGCCAAGGTCATCAACAACCATCCAGATAAACCTGTAAATGCTATTCCCCAATGCCCCATCAACAAACCCAAAATCATCCCCACAGGTGGCACTAAATAAACCAAAATCATCCCCAATAAACTGCCCACTAACAGCAAAGGGGAATAATTTAGTTGAGTATAGGCGCTGCGGGCTACCATATTCCAAATAGTCTCTAGGGAATCATAAGGACGCAAACTGCGAGTTAAATCACTCAATCCTAACCAGATGCGCCCCCCACTAGACTTAACCGCTTGGGCTAAAGCACAATCATCAATTAAAGCTTGGCGAATCACAGATAACCCACCAATTCTGGCTAAAGCTTCTCGACGAATCAAAATACAGCCCCCAGCTGCAGCAGCAGCTTTATTTTTGGGGTTATTTACCCAACGAAAGGGATAGAGTTTCTGGAAGAAAAACACAAAAGCTGGAATTAAAAGTTTTTCCCAAAAGCTATCACATCGGAGATGCACCATCACAGAAACTAGGTCTAAATCTTCTAGCACCGCTTTGGCAACCATGCGCCGGAGATGGCCAATATCATGTTCAATATCTGCATCGGTGAGCAAAAAATAGTCTGGTGCGAATTTAATACCTCTTTCAATGCCTTGTTCCATTGCCCAAAGCTTACCCGTCCAACCGGGAGGTAGAGATTCACCAGAGACAATATGTAATTGCTGGGGTTTGTTGACAGCGTGGGCAATTCCTTCGGCAAAATTGGCTGTTTGGTCTGTGCTGTTGTCGTCTACTACAACCACGCTAAAACTACCGGGATAATCTTGGAGTAAAAGCGATCGCAACGTCAAAGGTAACAATTGCGCTTCATTCCGGGCAGGAACCACCGCACAAACCACAGGTAAAAACGGCAAATCCAACTCTGCAACTTCTAATTGCTGGTCTACCCGCCAAAACTGCCCCCACAAACCTAGTAATCCGATCCAAATGACCAAAGATAAAAGCATCAGCCCGAAGACAATTGCCGCCATAACCTATTGTAAATTCTCTATGTTTGCTAGGTTTATACCATTGTTTCCTTACTCAAGGGTAATTCTTGATGCAAACATCCAACAGAGTAACCGCCAATCAACTTGCAGAGGCGATCGCCACCAGTCAAAACTTTCTCCTTTCGATTCAAAATACAGATGGTTACTGGTGGGCAGAATTAGAATCTAACGTCACCATCACCGCTGAAATAGTCCTCCTGCATAAAATTTGGGGAACAGACCAAACCAGACCCTTACACAAAGTTGAAGCTTACCTCCGTTCTCAGCAACGGCACCATGGGGGCTGGGAACTTTTTTATGGAGATGGCGGAGATTTAAGTACAACCGTAGAAGCCTACATGGCGCTGAAGTTACTAGGAGTACCAGCAACCGATCCAGCGATGATTCGGGCCCAAGCCTTTATTAAACCCCGTGGTGGCATCAGCAAAACTCGGATTTTCACCAAACTACATCTAGCCCTAATTGGTTGCTATGACTGGCGCGGACTCCCCTCTCTACCCCCTTGGGTCATGCTTCTACCTTCAACATTCCCAGTCAATATTTATGAAATGTCTAGCTGGGCCCGTTCTAGCACAGTGCCTTTGTTAATAGTCTTAGATCGTAAACCTGTTTATTTGACCCATCCCACCATCACTTTAGATGAACTATATAGAGAAGGAGTCGATCAAGTCCAGTTTGAATTACCCCCCAGTGGCGATTGGACAGATTTATTTATCACCCTTGATCATGGGTTTAAGTGGGCAGAAAGCTTAAATTTAATTCCTTTCCGGGAAGAAGGCATCAAAGCCGCCGAAAAATGGATTTTAGAAAGACAAGAAGCCACAGGCGATTGGGGTGGGATTATTCCCGCCATGCTGAATTCACTGCTGGCTTTGCGGTGCTTGGGTTATGAGGCTACCGACCCGATTATAGAACGAGGTTTGCAAGCAGTCGATAAATTTGCCATCGAAACAGAAGATAGTTATCGAGTGCAGCCTTGTATTTCACCTGTTTGGGATACAGCTTGGGCGATGCGGGCTTTGATGGAATCTGGTTTTGCAGCAGATCATCCCGCCCTAGTGCGGGGGGGAGAATGGTTATTGCAAAAGCAAATTCTCGATTATGGTGATTGGTCCGTGAAGAATCACCAAGGAAAACCAGGGGCTTGGGCCTTTGAGTTTGAAAATCGCTTTTATCCAGATGTCGATGATTCCGCAGTGGTGGTGATGGCACTCCAAGGTGCAAAACTGCCGAATCAACAACTCAAAGAAAATGCGATCGCCCGCGCCCTCAACTGGATTGCTTCCATGCAGTGCCAGCAAGGAGGTTGGGCAGCCTTTGATCTAGATAATGATCAAAATTGGCTCAACTTCATGCCCTACGCAGACTTAAAAGCCATGATCGACCCAAACACCGCAGATGTCACCGCTAGAGTATTAGAAATGCTAGGTTTGTGCCATCTGTCCATTGATCCTCAAAACCTAGAACGGGCCCTAGACTATCTCATGAGTGAGCAAGAACCCGAAGGCTGTTGGTTTGGTCGTTGGGGAGTAAATTACATTTATGGCACCAGTGGCGTATTATCAGCCCTAGCTTTAATTAATCCCCAAAAGCATCAACTCAGCATCCAACGCGGCGCAGCTTGGTTAGTCAAAACTCAAAACCCAGATGGTGGTTGGGGTGAAACTTGTCGCAGCTACGACAACCCCAACCTCAAAGGACAAGGACACAGCACAGCATCCCAAACCGCATGGGCATTAATTGGGCTAATAGCAGCAGGTGAAGCCACCGAAAAATTAGCCCTTGACACCATTGAAAAAGGAATTAGCTACCTATTAGCCACCCAGCAACCAAATGGTACTTGGGACGAAGCAGAGTTTACAGGTACTGGCTTCCCTGGTCATTTTTATTTAAAGTATCATCTCTATCAGCAGTATTTCCCATTAATAGCCCTAGGTCGCTATCAGGCGGTGATTAAAGAAAAAAGTTAATTTGTAGGGCAGGGGAGGCAGGGGGAGCGGCAATAGAAGATAATAGGACTTACTTCCTTTGGAAATTCATCCTAATTTTGGGCTTTTTTAATGGTGTTTTGATGCGTCTCTTTACGCATCCTACCCGTAGCGTGCGTTCCCTAACGCACGGATTAAGATTTTCAATGAATAAAACCAGCGCACATATTTAGCATTTTTTGTCAATGCGTAAGTCCTAGATAATTTAAATTCCGGCTCTGAATTCATTCACAGGCTAATAGCTCAACTCAGCTAAAGCTGACTAACACAGTCACTTTCGGCTGTTGAGAGCTTTATTTAGTCGGCTTGAGCCGACTTCTGCTATTAGCCTCTGAATTCATTCTCAGGCGGTAAGAGTGATAGATAAACAAACATGACAATAAATTACTTTCCTGATAAATTTAATATGGAGTTTACATAAACGTTTTTTACTCTCAGAAAAAATAATTGAAGCCAGATTCGGGGAATTTATTTTCATCAAGGTTTGAGGCTTTATTTCCTTAATCTAATTTATTAAACGCTAATACAGCTTTTTCTAAAGGATAAATATTCGTAGAAGTCACAGAAACCTCCGATAAATTAGTTACATTTTTGTAGCTTTAGCTGAATTTTGGTAGTGAATAGTGAGAAAAGGTAATCAAATCTACAACGTCAAATATCCCCAGTAAAAAGTTTTACTTTTGTGATTGTGTCTCTATTCAGATTAGAAGCTTAGGATCTACTGAAAACACTATTAAAAGATAGAGTATTAATGCAGAAACAATATATTTAAACCAGTCGAAAGACAGATGAAGCTAAATGTAAATAAACTTAAAGTTGTCAATATGAAGCAAAGGGCGTCATGAATTAAGGGTGCAGCTGCCCCAAGGACTAACATTAAATAACACAGAGTAAAAAGCATAGTGTTTACTCTGTGTTTATCTCTTTTGAATTTGGCTATTTACTTATAAAAAATATAATAAAAACCTTTACTAATCTAAGAAGTAGAGCAATCTAAAAACTTAAACAATTAAAAATTGCAGCCTGTAAACCCCGACTGAAACACAAGCTACCTTTAGAGGTAAGGGTTATTAGACTCTTTCCTTCCTGATAAAAACTGGTAATTCAAAGTTCTGTAGAGACGATTCATCAACCGTCTCTACAATGTCGTTTATTCAAATGCTAATGGCTGTAAGTAAGCAGTAGTGATAAAACTAATAAATTCAAAATTAGAGATTTTTAAATTTTGAATTGTTTTCACTCCCGCCGTTCTTGATAATCTTCAGAAGACTTCGGATCTAACTCCCACCGTGCATCATCACGGTGTTCTAAAATCTCGTTGGTGCGGAGAAAGGCGTAATCACTCATGGACAAGCCCACAGCTGCTTCTAAGTCCTCAGTCACATTTTGATCGGGAGTAGGAGCAGTACCACCAACAGCTTCATCCCCTACTGCATCAGCATCTTGCCAATAAGCATCAACATCACCCCCAGTCAGTTCGGGGCTTGTTTCTGTATAGTTGCGTTTTTCATCCTGCATTGAACGCCCACCGATATTGTATCCTGGCAAGTCTTTGACGCCAGTACCATAGGATTCAGTAATTGCCTGGGGCAAATCATCGGAATCGGATTTTATTTCATGTTTCTGATTTTTTTTGGGCATAATACTAGTTATTTTCTACATCCTCACCATAACGCTTTCATGCTGAAAATTTATATTACCGGGGATGTATAACTTTAGGTATAAAAAATCTATCTCTTGGGAACGAAGCTAAGTTAGTTATTCAATCATAGGCTGGTAAGTATAGGTTCATTAATGGTTTAGCTACTTGTAATTTGTAATTTTAAATTTGGTTATGAGTTAGGAGTTATTCAGCAATTATTTTCTTCTCTGACTGTTAATTCTTATTAATTTGTACAGGTACAAGTAATAATTTGCCTTCTTGTTAATTTGAATATTCTGGATAATTGAAACTGCCTGAATCCTAAATCACCAACATTTATTTTGAGCCGCGGAGGTAGAAAGTGGAATACAACGAATTCATTACACATGTCCAAAGCCTTGCCCAATCTAATTCTCGTGAAGAAGCAGAAATAGCTACCCGTGCCACATTAGAAACTATTAAAGAACGTATCCCTGGTGATGAAGTGCAAAATTTAGCGGCACAACTACCACAGGAACTAGCTAATCATCTGCGAAGGCAAGAGGAAGAAACTTTCCAAACTTTCCGCCTGCAAGAGTTCATTACCCGGGCGAGTCAAAAAGAAAATATTGAACCCACCACAACAGCAATTCATGTGCGGGCTGTATTTGCTGTGTTACAAAATGCCGTTTCTCCTGATAATTTTGCTAAATTTCACAGCTATTTCTCCCACGATTACGAAGAACTATTTGGCACATTACCAACAAGTGAAGTGCCTGCATAGTAAAGATTTACTCCAAATATGCCTGTGGCACTCTATGCTAACAAAATTCAAATATCTAACTAATTTATGAATGGATAATACTTTTCCCTGAATCAAAATTCTCCGTTGGCTAGAGTAACAGCAAAATGCAAACAAAAAAGTTTGATTTAACGACTATTGTAGTTTAAGCAAATCCTGGAAATAAGCAAAATTTATGACCAATCATCACAATTCTTCCGGTAAGAAAAAAGTTGCTATCCTCATTGAGCATGGCGTCGAGGATGTAGAATTTACAGTTCCCTATAACGGACTAAAACAAGCGAAAATAGAAATAGTTGTTCTCGGTTCCCGAATGAATGAAAAATATAAGGGTAAACGTGGTAAACTCACCATGCAACCAGATGGCACGACCACAGAAGCTATTGCTTCAGAATTCGATGCAGTGATAATTCCCGGTGGTATAGCTCCCGACAAAATGCGGCGAAATCTTAATACAGTTCGCTTTGTTCAAGAGGCGATGCAACAAGGAAAATTAGTCGCTGCGATTTGTCACGGCGCACAAGTTTTGATTGAAGGCGATTTGCTCAAAGGTAAACAAGCTACTGGCTTTATCGCTATTCGCAAAGATATGATTAACGCTGGCGCCAACTATTTAGATGAGCCGTTGGTAGTTGACGAAAATTTGATTACTTCCCGTGAACCAGGGGACTTGGCAATTTTTACGACTGCAATCTTGAATCGCTTGGGTTATGGTGGTAAAGAAGTTGCATTACCAAATGAAAAAGATACAAGTGCTGAATGGTGGAAATTAGCTGATGCTTGGGGCGGCTCAACTAAGGGTGATATTGGTAAAGGGTTAAATACTGTTTTAGCTGGTGAGCGTTATTGCTTAGAAGCATTAGAACAGTATTTAGAAAAAGAATCGGATACGGAAGTAAAATCGCTTTTTCAGGAGATGATAAGTAATAAGCAACGCCATACTGAAAAGCTGGAAACTTATCTTCATAAATTAGGTGAAAAAACTTCTTTATCTGCCAATATTGCCAATCAATATGCCAAGGTAAAAGCTGCCTTTACCGGGAGTGATGACATATATCAGTTACGTTGTGCTTTGGGCGATGTGCAAACGGGTATTGGCGATATTGCCAATTTATGTGTAATGTACACTGACCCGGTAGCAACAGCAATTTTTAAAGAAATTTACAACGATTTAGTGAAATATGAACAGCGATTGCTAGAGATGTATCGGTCGCGGTTAGCAGCTGGGGTGAAGCCTCCTAAACCTACTTCAGCGGCGGCTGTGACGATGTAATTTTTTTCAAGAAACATGAGGCTTAAAGAACACACCAAAAGACAGATTCTTTAAGCCTCATAGCAATTTTATATTTGGGGTTAACAGTGCGGAGGAGGGGTTGACAAACCTGCGGATTAACTCTATCGCTTACCTTGTTTTTCCACAAAATAAGACAACTGCATTAAACTTGTACTCAATCCATAATGTATTTGAGGTTGTTTATGAATCGTATCTTTGCTTGGCTACAAAACACAATTTTACGCCAATTTATGATAGTTTGTCTGGTAGGATTTGCGTTTTTTGGAATGCAGGCTTTGAATTCCAGTAATACAATCTTACTGGCAGAAGCCCAAATACAAGAAACTGTGAAAACTCCAGAGGGTATTTATTACAAAGGCACTCCTGATAATCGGGCTACTATAAATGATAATCAGGTTGAGAATGCCCAGAATAGACTCAAAGAGACTACTAAAGATGTGCGAGATAAACTCAATCTAGATGAAGAAATCCCTGAATCTACAAAACAATTTTTAGATTCGGCTCAAACTAAAGTTGAAGAAGCTGTAGAACCAATTACTGGTAGGAGACACGGATACTACCAGGAAAATATTCCCCAAACAGGAACAACGGATAGAAGATAAAAACTCCTCCCCTCAACCCTCCTTTGCTCAATCATGCACATACTCTTTAGCTTCATGAGTGAAGTAAAAATATGAGTGACACAAGTGTTAAGAAAATAGACTCCAGCCATTCCCCCAAAGGTAAATTTGGTCAGAAATACCTTGCATCTGGCAAAACTGTTTCTATGCGGCTTTGGGAAGATGAGCAACCAGGGGAAGATAAACAACAAACTCAGCGAGACTATGAAACAGTTGGTTATGTTATTGATGGTCGTGCAGAGTTGCAGATTGAAGGACAAACTATTTTGCTAGAACCGGGGAGTTCTTGGGTAGTACCAAAAGGGTCGCACCATCAATATAAAATTCTCGAACCATTTACTGCTGTTGAAGCAACAAGTCCCCCGGCTCAAGTTCATGGACGCGATGAAAATTAAGCTAAATAAATATGTGATTTTTCGGTGAGAATACTCTCAGCAATCTAACACCCCATAGCCTTTTTCTCTAGTAGGGAAGCTACGGTGTACACACAAGTTATCCGATTACCCTAAAAGTCTTGAAAAACCTCAAAGAGTCCTGACGGACATTCCTCTCCAACCCATAGAGAGGGAAAAGCAAAGCCAAAGCAGAACGAGGATGAGGTTTTGTTTCCTGTGTTCGCACAACCATAAATTGCATTGAGAGAGACTTGTGTGTACACTCTAGACTAGGGTAGGGGGAATAATTGAAAGCCTCTCTCCTTTTATTAGGAGAGAGGTTTTAGCTTGTGATAGAGTTTGTTTCAATTCAAATAATTTGTATAATCAAGTCAATTACAGAATCAGACAGTCTGATATCAAAGAGTGAAAATACCTAAATTACAACAGGATATGGATGTTTGCCTATAAAATTAGATACCAAGTAAGTAGGCGAAAAGAAATCAAACTATGTTAAGCAAAGTAAAAACTATTGAAATTTGCTCGTAGTGAGGGCTTCAGCGCTCAAAGTAGGGCTAAAGCCCTCACTACCAACCTTGAATTATTTACGCCAACCTACTTATTCTAAACAATAATATCTGGTAATAATGACAGCGCTATGACGCACCACATTTTAAAAGCTACCACCTCAACAGTGCATTTAGGTGGCTTCTCCCATCTGCTAGAACCAGCGCTGATTGTTAATTCTGGGGACACTATTGACGTAGAAACTTACTCTGGTTATTACGTTTATGACAAAGCACCACAAGAGTTTCTCACACAAGAATTTATTGATATCTGCGAAAATCTGCCTCCAGAACGCAAAGTTGCTGGGGGCCCCCACTTACTAACGGGGCCGATTTATGTGCAGGATGCAGAACCAGGAGATGTTTTAGAGGTAGAATTACAAGCGATCGCACCTCGCCTATCCATTGGTTTTAATGCGATTCGTAGCGGTTGGGGAGCATTACCACAGCAGTTTTCCCAACCAGCATTGAGATTCATTCCCCTAGATTTAGTCAACAACTTCGCGGAATTTCCCGCGGGTAGCGGCATCAAAATTCCCCTCAAACCCTTTTTTGGCATCCTTGGTGTAGCCACTGATGATGCTTCCCGCACTTCCGTTCCCCCTGGTGCTTATGGTGGTAATATCGACAACCGCCAATTACAAGCAGGTTCGCGGCTATTTTTGCCGGTATTCCTTCCCGGTGCCTTATTCTCCATTGGTGATGGACATTCAGCCCAGGGAGATGGTGAAGTTAATGTTACCGCCATTGAAACTTCGATGAACGGTAGAATTAAACTCAAACTCCGCAAAGATTTACAACTCACAGCACCCATCGCCGAAACTTCTACAGATATGATCACAATGGGGTTTGCTGCAACTTTAGATGAAGCCTTAGAACTAGCTTTAAAAAATATGATTGATTATCTAGAACGCTTCGCCAATTTGACGCCAGAAGATGCTTATGTCTTGTGTAGTTTAGCTGTAAATTTCCATATCACCCAAGTTGTTAACAGTCCCCAAAAAGGTGTACATGGAATGTTATCTAAGTCAATTTTGCCCAAATCAATGTTATAAGAAAACAAGATAACCCAATTCTCAGAAAAATCGGGTATCTGTAGCTTTCCGAGATTAAATTATCACCTGAACAACGCCCAAGCCAAAAACCTTTCGGTGTAATATAACGATAATTGATTGCTCACCCCATTAAAAACGGCGTCAAAAGCATGTTCTGCCCAAGGTATTTCCAGAAAAACCGCAGTGTTACCAGAGTTATGTAAACGTTCGTACATCTGTCTACCAAATCGCGCTTCTACTAAATGGTCACGACTGCCGTAAATTAATAAAGTAGGTGGTAAAGGGCGCGTCACATAATTAATGGGTGAAGCAATTTCATACTGTTTTGGCAATTCTTCTGGAGAACCACCAATAAATGTTTTTAAAACCGCGCGGGTGTTAATGGGATCTGGATTTGGCGGTGACTTGTATCCTTCAGTTAAGTTAACAGGCCCGTAATAATTGACTACAGCCCGAATGGGTGGTGCATCTGGTTCATAAGCCGCCAGCATTGCCAAATGTGCCCCGGCAGAACGTCCTAACAACACCATCTGTTCTGTATCGGCTTCATATTCATCGCCATGTTTATGAATAAAATTTAGGGCTGTACGCACGTCATCTAACTGCGCCGGAAATTGATATTTGGGTGCGTGTCGATAGTCAATGGCAAATACTGTATATCCACGACTGGCAATGTATTGATTAAATGCAGAATTGGACTGAGGATTGCCAAATTGCCAAGCTCCACCATATATTACTACCAGTGTTGGATATATTCCCACTTCTGCAGGTTGGTAAACTTCCATTGTTAAAGGCACTCCCGCGGGAGTAGCAAACACAATACCTGTTTGATGGCGCGTTTTGCTTGATGGAATACCCGCGAAAGCATTAACTAAATTAAAGGGACTCTTTTGCATCTTGGCGCTGACTTGGAAGGGAATTTTTTCTAGATAATCTGCACCCAACCCTTGTTTCATCGCTTTAGCCATTTGCATTTGAGTTGGTGGTATATTCACTAGCACCAACGCAGAAAGTAACAATCCTATTAAGCTGAAAATGCAGGCTAGGAGCTTTATTTGAAGCTGAGGGATGTAGAAAAAAGACAACAAGAAAGAAAGCAGACTTAAGATAAACAACAAAGGACTGACTTCTGGCGCTCCCACTCCTAGCTTGAGTAAAAACATATTTGGAGCCGGAAGAATAATCCAAGAACTGAGAAATAGACTAACAAAACTTAGTAGGATGGTCAGCGATGATAAAACTATTTGGCTTTTGTAGGACATGGAGGATAAATTAATTTGCTTTGATCTGATATTTATACTCTAGAAATTCAAAACTATACAGCAGATTGCAATTTGGTGAGGTACAGATTATCGTAGAGGCACAACAATGTTGTGCCCCTAGCGGCGTACTTCATTTACCTGAAAAATGCTGTATAGTCAAAATTCTGTTTTATGGTAGCGCAACGCACCATCCTAGATTCTCGGTGCGTTAAGACTAACGTCCATAACGCACCCTACCAAATGAAAGGTTTTTGGACTTGTGTGTACACCGTAGCCTTCTAGGGAAGAGGCTTTAAATTTTAATTTAACCCTTTTCTAGAAAAATTGTAGGCTTGAGCGATGGCGAAACCCCATAAATGCATCGTGGGCATCGCCCATCCTACTCAATTATTCACCCTTTGCTGTTTAAGCTAAAAATGCGATAGTACAACCATGTACTAAATTCTTTAACAGGAAATAGCACATAAGTCAACGGGTTTACCGTGACAATGATATTTCTAAAATCCCGCTTTGCTAAAAGCAAAATACCCCGTGCAACTTGCGATGCTGACATCACACCGTAGGGATTTAGTTGACTCTTAAACGGCCCCAAGATTAATTTGCGAATTACACAAACCTCATCTAGTCGCTTGAGGGTAACAATATCTCCCAAGGCTCGTTTGCTGAGTTCATAAAGTGGACTCAAGGCGGGGGAGACTTCAGCTTCAGAGGTGTTAACCCAAATTTCCTTAGTTGCTTTGGCTTCTCCACCTGTGACAGTTGCAGAAAATATATCTATCAACTGTAATGCTGAAAAGGTATTTACTTCGTAGGAATTTTTGATTGCTGCTGATGTGCGATTGGTGTAGACATTGACGCCATGATTAATAATCAGAATATCGACTTTCTCTAAACTATTTTTCAGTTCAGCTTCGTTTCCCAATTGCCAAGAAACCACTTTTACACCAGCTTGCGCCTGGATTTTTTCGGGATTGGTGGTTAAGGCTATAACTTTAGCATTGTGCTTGAGCAGTTCTGCCCCTAATGCTTGCCCTAATGCACCTGATGCACCTGTTAAAGCGATGGTTTTACCTTTGAGAGAAAGTCCTGTTCCTAATACTTTATCTACTAAGGGAAATACACCGCTGTAGTAGGCGTTGACATCGTCAAAATGGTGACGCCAATGGTATGTTCGATTTACCCACCAAACGGAGGGAATTGTCTCTAATGGGCCGGGTAGGTGGTTGTAGTCTGTATCAATTGTGCCTTGGAAATATCGCAGAGATGCAGCATACAAGAAGGTGCAAGTATAGGCGACTCCTAACCATAATCCCCATTGCTGGGCAATTAAGGCTATTAGGGTCAAAATAACTACCAATATGCTTGACTCGACAATATCGTGGTAAAGCTGGGAATCTATGTAAGCTTTTTGGGAAACTAGGGATAAATCCCGACGATAAGCTGCATGGTGTTTGTTGTGCCATTTAGCCAGCCAGGTTATCTGATGACACAAAGCATGATAGATGTCTCTTAATACCTCAGCCAGCAAAAGTGATAAGAGTCCCCAACCAGCAAACCGCAAACAGGTATTTATTAAAATCCAATCAATATTTAATTGACCCTCAAATCCTATCCAGCTTTCAGCTAATATCCTGATCATCTGTTTTTCCACACCATCTTTTCTTAATTATTCACTCTAGTTGGTTTTGTCGGTTCTCAGTGTCCGTCAATTCCTTGAGTAACTCCTTAAATAACAACTTAACAGCATGGGCCGCCACACGCATCCTTGCCAATTTCCCAGGACGGCCAGCAGCTTTTTCATCGTCTATGTGCTTACCTAATAATTCGCCGATTTCATTTCCAAGTCGGCATCGGTGAATTTCAATCGTGACGAAAACCCGTTGCCACATGAATTTACGGCAAACGCTACCTCAGGGCAATTTCTGGGAACTGCTGGAAAAAGGCAAAAACAGCGTTAATTTTGCTTCATTGCAAGTCGAGTAAACTTATCAAAATCTTGGTATCAACTAACTGATTACCAACTGGTAGCCGATTACCAGTAACCCAAGCTTGTTGAAGTTGAAACTGATAAATCCTACGAGGAGAATCATTCAGATAATCCGCAGCAGTTCTTAAAAGTGGTTTCGTTGCCCGACTTGCAAGCAACTGGAAAGCTTTCTCTGTATAATCTTGGTTTAACTCAGATGCAGTACCGTCAAAATACAAACCTTCTGGACTTCCTTCTGCAATGCTCGAATCATAAATAGCGATCGCCACTCTTCCGTGATTACTATAAATATTTTGTGAGTGCTTGGACGCAACAGCAGAAGACCAGTAAATGTTCAAGCTGTCATCATAAGCAAAAAATACAGGGGATACCCAAGGAAAACCATCGACTGAGCAAGTAGATAGCGTGCAGTAAAGATTGTTAGCAATGATACAACGCGCCTTAGCTATGACCTCTGGGTTTTTTGAATCGATGGTGTTAACCCATCCGTTGACAGCAGTTGCAGCTTCCATGATGGCTATACCTGCTAGAGTTCCGTTTCATTGCATTCCCCACCAAACGTACCAGTCCACAATAATTAAAGGTAGGAAATGTCACATTTCTCAACTGTCACCACAAAACTAACTAACGGGGTGAAATCAACTTGGGGCTTTCAAAAAATCAGACAAGATAACCCTCTTCTATCACTCTCGGAAAACAAAAATCGAAGGCAACCTTTAAAACTCTGGCTGGGGCTGGATTTGTGGCTTTATTTTCTAATATGATGGATAGAATCATTGCTTTAGACAAAAACTCTTGTGTGGTAAGGGTTACATCTCTTCATCTGCGGAGGGTGACAGAAGAGGGGTATGAGGCAGTAGCCTATTTTAGTGCAACGAATCGAACTCAGTTACAGCAGGCATATTGGGCACTTTTATTATTTTTTCAATTGTTCTAAATAAACAGTAACCTCTATCATAATTTTGTTACATTCCTGTTAAGAATAATTAGAATCCTCTTAACACAAGGAAATATTTCTTATGGTAGTTTCACTTGAAAATAATGCACCACATCAGGTTGTTATTGTTGGTGGTGGCTTTGGTGGACTGTATGCAGCAAAGGCTCTGAAGACAGCAAATGTAAATGTTACTCTCATTGATAAACGTAACTTTCACCTATTTCAGCCGCTTTTATATCAAGTTGCGACAGGTACGCTATCACCTTCTGATATTTCCGCACCATTGCGATCTGTATTCAGCAAAAGCAAGAATACCAAGGTGCTGTTGGGAGAAGTAAATGATATTGATCCAAAAGCGCAACAAGTTATTCTGGGTGATGAAGTAGTACGATACGATACGTTAATTGTCGCCACCGGTGCGAACCATTCCTATTTTGGTAAGGATAGCTGGAAAGAAGTTGCTCCTGGCTTGAAAACGGTGGAAGATGCGATAGAAATGCGTCGGCGGATATTTGGCGCATTTGAAGCAGCAGAAAAAGAAACTGATCTCGAAAAACGCCGTGCTTTTTTGACTTTTGTAATTGTGGGGGGTGGCCCGACTGGTGTAGAATTAGCAGGTGCGATCGCGGAATTGGCATACAAAACTCTCAAAGAAGATTTCCGCAACATCGACACCTCAGAAACGAAAATTTTACTGTTGCAAGGAGGCGATCGCCTTCTCCCACACATTGCACCAGTGTTATCCCAAGCAGCAGCAGTATCTTTGCAAAAGTTGGGTGTGTTTATCCACACTAACACCAGGGTGACAAATATTGAAGATGATATTGTTACTTTCAAGCAAGGCGATGAATCAACAGAAATTGCCTCAAAAACTATATTGTGGGCAGCAGGTGTTCAAGGTTCTCCAATGGGGAAAGTCCTAGCAGAAAGTACAGGTGTAGAGTGCGATCGCTCCGGACGTGTAATTGTAGAACCTGACTTGACTATCAAGGGTTATAACAACATTTTCGTAATTGGAGATTTAGCCAACTTCTCCCATCAAGATGGTAAACTCTTACCTGGTGTTGCACCCGTAGCTAAACAAGAAGGAGAGTATGTAGGTAAACTAATTCAACGACGGCTTCAAGGTCATACTTTGCCACCATTTCATTACAACCATGTAGGTAGTTTGGCGATGATTGGGCAAAATTTAGCTGTTGTAGATTTAGGCTTCATCAAACTCCAAGGTTTCCTTGCTTGGGTATTTTGGCTACTAGTTCACATCTACTTCTTAATCGAGTTTGACACTAAATTACTAGTAGTCTTTCAGTGGGCGTGGAATTATATCACTCGTAATCGTCGCTCTAGATTAATTACAGTTCGAGGAGCTTTTGTAGAAACAAAAACTGTTAACACTTAGTCATTACCTGTAGCGGACTGCTTTCCATCGGGCGATAAGACTGCAACCAGCGGCATTTTTGAAACCACATTAAGACTGAAGCACAATTATAGTTGCAGGTAATCCTGGTTTGCTCAGTTCTTGATTGCAGGTTTGAAAGATTCGCCTTGCAGGTCGCTCAGTTCGGCTCAAAATTCTCTCATAGAGCCTCCCGCTCCCGGAAGGGATACAAAATTCTAAATTAGTATATATTTTATGTTTCAATATCAAACATTTTTAGTAACAGGTGGACTTGGTTTTATCGGCTCTAATTTTATTTTGAAGGCTATCAAGGAGCGGTGGGCTAACATTATCAATTTAGATAAGCTAACATACGCCAGCAATCCACAAAATTTAGCAGAATTGCCGGATGATTCTGCATATCATTTTGTCCGTGGAGACATCGCTGATATTAAGTTATTGTGCAGTCTGCTAGAACAGTATCAACCAAATGCAGTTATTAACTTTGCTGCTGAGAGCCATGTTGATCGCTCAATCCTCAGTCCCCAGGATTTTATTCAGACCAATATAGTAGGAACATTCCAACTTTTAGAAGCTAGTAAAATCTATTGGGAAAAATTATCGCCGCAAAAACGAGAGCAATTTCGTTTCTTACATATATCTACCGATGAAGTCTACGGCTCACTAAGTCCGGCAGAGCCAGCTTTTCGGGAAGATACTGCTTATGCTCCCAACAGTCCTTATTCTGCATCAAAAGCAGGGTCTGATCATCTTGTTAGAGCTTACTTTCACACTTATAATCTTCCCACTTTAATCACTAACTGTTCAAACAACTATGGCCCACGCCAGTTTCCCGAAAAACTGATTCCTTTGATAATTCTCAACGCTTTGCATGGTAAACCTTTACCAATTTATGGTGATGGACAGAATATTCGAGACTGGTTATATGTCCTAGATCACTGCGAAGCCCTCTATCAGGTCTTGCAACACGGTCGAATCGGAGAAACTTATAACATTGGTGGTAATAAAGAACAGACAAACCTCACAGTTGTTGAGAAAATTTGTGTACTCCTCGATGAGTTGTTATCTAAACCCAACTTCAGCCACTCTTCTCTGATTACTTTTGTCAAAGACCGTCCTGGTCACGACCGACGCTATGCCATAGATTGTAGCAAAATCTGCTCTGAATTAGGCTGGCAGCCAAAGGAAGACTTTAATAGTGGTTTATTAAAGACAATTCAGTGGTATCTGAACAATCCAACTTGGGTAGAGCAAGTTCAATCAGGCGCTTACCAAACTTGGATTCAGCAAAATTATAAAAATGTTCGCTGAAAATACCGAAATTAAAACCTAAAATTTTTTTGGTTTTTTACGTTTTAATGTCTTTTATTTTCAGGTAAATGAACCACACCACAGAAACTCTTTCCCCGTGTACAGACCTTGTATCCAAAGTCTCTACAGTGGTCTAATTAACCGAAAACTGCTGTAATCGTCAGTGATTTACCGAAGATGACGATATCAGGTGCGCTAACTCCAGTGTAACGCACCCATTAGAGCAAAACTACTGAGGTAAAACCTGCCGCAGCGCTGCTAAAAGCTGATCCACGCTTTCTTTACGACTATTAAAACCCATCAACCCCACACGCCAAACCTTACCAGCGAGTTCTCCCAAACCGCCACCAATCTCAATATCATGCTCATGCAATAACTGCTTGGCAACTGCCTTACCATCAATCCCTTCTGGAATGCAGACAGTAGTTAAAGTTGGTAAACGGTACTCTCGCTCAACGTGCAAACTTAATCCTAACTCTTCCAACCCTGCCCAAAGATACTCTACATTCTTTTGATGACGTTGCCAGCAATTTGCTAATCCCTCCTCAGCGACTAAACGCAGCGCTTCCCGCAGTGCATAATATAAATTAATCGGGGCTGTGTGGTGATAGGTGCGTTCAGCACCCCAATATTTCCCCAGCAACGACATATCCAAATACCAGTTAGCGACCTTTGTTTGGCGTTTTTGCAACTTCTCCACTGCACGGGGACTCATGGTAAAAGGCGAAGCACCCGGAGAACAACCCAAACCCTTTTGACTACAGCTATAAGCTAAATCAACTCCCCAGTCATCCAAAAATATCGGCACACCACCCAAACTGGTCACTGTATCCACCAGCAACAAAGTGCCAAATTCCCGACACAACTCACCAACTCCTTCTAAAGGTTGACGTGCACCGGTGGAGGTTTCTGCATGGACTAAGGCTAAGATAGCTGGACGATGAGTTTGTAGCGCGGTGCGGAGTTCATCGAGGGTGAAAACTTTTCCCCAAGGTTTGGTAATAGTCCGTACATCTGCGCCATATCTCCCCGCCATATCCACGAGGCGACTACCGAAATAACCAGCTACACCAATCAACACCACATCACCAGGTTCGGTCACATTGGCGATAGTTGCTTCCATTGCTGCTGTACCCGTACCGCTAACGGCAATGGTGAGGGGGTTTTCCGTTTGCCAAGTGTAGCGCAGCAGAGACTGAATCTCATCCATGAGTGCCAGAAATGCGGGATCAAGATGTCCAACGGGGGAGGTGTTCATCGCCTGAAGTACGGCAGGATGGGCATTGGATGGCCCAGGCCCCAGCAGTAACCGAGAGGGGATTTTTAGGGGTGCGAGTAGCAACCTAAGGCTTTCGTTGATGGAGATTATTGGCGTCATCATCTGTTTAAGGTTAGACGGTTGTTAACAAATCATAGTGCGATCGCTATGCGGGTGCTGTTGCCCAACCATCCTAAAAGGATGATTGCACCGTACCAAAAGCACGGTGGAGGCTTGCTGTGTCTAGCAAGCCTCGGCAACATACGCACCATCGCTTCCAGCGGGCGCCCCGCGCCATCGTATTACCCATGTTTTCAGATTTTCTCACTAATCACCAATGGTAATTGCGATCATGCCGATAACTAACGAGCAGCGCAAGACGCTTGCTTCAAACTAGGGACATGAGGCATTGCAGTTTGTGCTTGAGCTACCAGAACCACATTACCATGGGCATCTATCACCCATCCTTGGGCTTCCACAATTTGCTCAGGTGCATTGACAGAACTACTTTTTTGTGCATGAGTCTCTATATTCCGTTGCTTCTGAAGCACCGCGCTGTTGTAGACACCGCCAGCACGATTATCCCCCTCGCCCTCCAGTGAAATCCAATTTGTCAGTACTGCCTCAGTCGCCAATACATCCACAGGATCGTTTACTATTCCTCCACGCCCTATGGAAACAAAGGAACCACCTGCTAGTTTGCCAGGAGCATCGCAGGCAGCAGCAATTTGCCCCGTAACATCAAGCTCCTTTTCGGGTAATTCCACTAATTTTTTGGGGTCAGTATCTGGTGTGTTGATTTGAATCACCCCATTTAATGCAGGGTTTTGCTGAGAAAATGCCGTGATCTCATTTGTTGGCAGTCTTTGCGGGGTTAGTTCATCTGGTTCTTCAGTACCCAACAACCTCACCAAGTCTGCACGACTGCGCGGCACAAACCCAATGATGCTGTTAGCATTGACCGTGATCCTACCCCCGGCGCCAGAGAAGCCATTGGAAGTGATATCGTTATTTCCTAGGGGAGAGGCAATAACGAAGCCATCAGGGGCATTGATCGTGATATTCCCGCCATCTCCATCAGCCTGTGCTGTGCCGGCACTAGTGGATATCTGACTATTGCGGCGCATCAGTAATTTGTCCTGCACCTGTAGATTAATATTCCCACCATTACCTGATGTAGTCTCCGATGTGAGTTTTCCTTGGTTGTCTAGAAGTATAGAGCGAGCGCTAATATTTAGAGTGCCTGGTGTCCCAGGATTATTTATATCTCCTAAGTAGATCGCATTATTTACACCTCTAACACTCACACTTATTTCACCTCCATCCCGGACAGTTAATTTCTCTGTAGTGATATTAACTGTTCCCGCATTGCCAAAATTTAAACTCGAAGCAGCCAAGACACTGGGCGTTTCTGCGATTGAGGTTCCCGCTACCTCCACAGACTCAGAGGCGCTCACAGTTATATTTCCTCCTTTGCCTTCAGCTGGTATCAGTTGTGAATCGCCTGATACTCTAGCAGATTCTGCTGTTACCCTGGCCCCATTTAGAATACGCAACCTGCCAGTGTTGATTTGAATATTACCCGCCTTTCCTGCATCAGCAGTAGCCGTAATAAATGCAGTGAAATTATCTGACAAGGTAGCACTACCAATTAACTCTACAGACTCAGAGGCATTCACCGTCAAATTTCCTGAGTCACCCTGGCCAAAGGTTGAAGTAAGTACTTGTGCACTATCCTGAACAATCAATTTTCTAGCATTAATCGTTATATCTTCCCCATCTGTGTCACCCCCAGTCAGACTCATCAACCTCACACCATTGCCACTTAGTTCGACTGTGCTACCTTGCACCTGGATACTACCGCCACTGCCATCTATACTGCTAGTATTTACCTGAGAAGCCTTCATAGAACCTTCAACAGATCGCCCGATTAGTCGAATGTTCTGGAAATTTTTCACACCCTCATATCCCAAACTCCAGCCTTGTTTTATGGGATTCAGACTCACCAGACTATTAGGCGTTACACTTCCTAGCTCAATTCGTCCCGACTCTGCTGTTAAATTTCCGCCCTCTAGGGTTATATCACCACCGACAAGGGCCAATGTGTTGCCTGGGTTCACTTTTAGCCCAGCAGGTTGTCGAAAGATACTCTCCGGCCCTGCTTGAGATTGATTGCGGATGGGAGCCGCAGTGGCTCCAAATTGTAAACCAATGGGAACGTTAACACTCAACAAGGGTCTACTTTGGGGATTTGTCGCACTAAAAATCCCATCGGCAAAATTCACACTACTGGCCGTACTCCCGATAAATGAGCCGCCGATTTGTAAAGAAGCATTGGGGCCAAAAACAATCCCGTTGGGATTAATGATAAACAGGTTAACACCTTCAGCTTTCAGCGTACCTTGAATATCAGAAATAGACCCACCCGTTACCCGGCTAATAATGTTCTGAATATTCTCCACCTTTTGAAAGTTAGCCGTAAACCCATCAGGAACAGAAAACTGGCTAAAACTGTGGAATAGATTACTTCCAGATTTGGTTCCACCATCAATATTGATGGTTTTTGCTGGTTCGTCTGTTTTAACTTGAGAATTAATAGGTAGAGTTCCATCCGGGGTGATTTGAGCAATAGCCGAGTGGGCAGAGAAAGCCATTACACCACTTATTGCCAGTCCTAGCCCTGGAAAGCCAATGTAAAGATTACTCATACCGGATATTCCCCCTCTCCCAATAATTACCAGTTGCTGAATAACGGTGACACCGCATCTATACATAGTATCCTGAGATTGGTAATTTTTGTTTCACTTTTTACCAATGCTTATTGCCTATGTATAGTAATCCTATCTGATTTGTGAAAATATTTTGATAAGAAACCGCAAAGAACGCACGCGCGCAGCGTTCGCGAAGCGTGCCGTAGGCTCTTGCCCAAAGGGCTGTAGAGCGCAAAGAAAAGAAAAGAAAGAGAGAAATTAAACTTTTCATGAATGGTTTAGGATTGCTATAGTTGCGGTTTATAACCGCCGATTTAAGCTTAAGTTGATACACATGATCAAAACCTCTTTTCTGGTAGGAGAGAGGTTTTATGTTTAATTAAGTTGATCTACTTAATACTGTTAAAGCTCATCAACATGGGCATAAAACCCATCTTCTAAGAGTCATATCCCAGCAAGTGCAAACATTAGCAGACTGATTAAATGGCTTGATATTCTGACCTAAACTTACTAGTGAAAAATTCGGGCTTTGCTGAATTTTATCAGTATCACTAACTTTAATTTGAATCGGGTAGATACTATAGCAATCCTATTTGATTTGTGAACATAAAGTGAGTCAGATACCCGACTTCTTAGAGAAGTCGGGTATCTTTGTGTTCACAAATGATTGAGGACTGCTAAGTAGGTAGGCGGAGGAAAATCAAAATATATTTCGTTTTGTAAAATGGCTAAAACTCAACCAAAATAAGGCATCAAACAAAGTTTACATATCGTTACACATTTTGGTTATCTCACATCCACCTACTTACCTGTTGCCCATTTCCTTGTTAATGAAAATCTTAATTCGTGCGTTAGGGAACGCACGCTACAGGTAGGATGCCTAAAGAGATGCATCAAAACACCATGCCTTGGCAAGTTAGTTAAAACAATAATTTTTAATGCCTACGGCAGGCTACGCCAACACGAATCAAATAGGATTGCTATAAGTCCTGTGCTAATTAGATTTGCCAACAATAGAAAATAGGGCAAAAAAGCTATGCCCCTATAAAATCTATATTCTAGTTAATTGAAAGTAGCTATAAATAACAGTAGTCTATCAACTTAACTGCTGATCATGAGGATGAAGACTAAAGCTCAGGAAACTACGAAGAAATTCAGCTTTTTAGGGTAACGTTATTACTTCGATGTTTCCTAAATTCTGATAATAAGCATTAAGTTGATAATACCGTTAAACATTAGTAACATGGACAAGTAATCCATATATAACGTGTTTTGTCGAAACAAGTGCAAAGGCAGTTAGGTCCGCACCCATCGATTTTGAACTTGAATGTCAGGATATCTGGATTTGATATCCGATACTTTGCGAGGATGGCGGGGAAGTCTGCTTGATTCAGAATCTTGAGAAATTCGCACTGAATCTCTTCTACTAACCGCTTAATATTTTCATCAAGTTCCCCTGTAGGATCATGTTTACATGGGGGTTGAGGGGTTACATCAAGTTTGAACTCAAATTTCAGAGCTTCGGGATCTGATACCCCATACTTTGCGAGAATGGCGGGGAAGTCAACTTGATGCAGAATTGATAAGAATTTGCTGTGAGTTTCTTCTTTTAAATGCTCTATTTGGTCAGGATTAAGAGCTATTGGCTGTACTGTTTGATTAACCATGAGAATGAGTTCTCCTTGTGATCAAGTTGGTGGGGTAAATGCTGTTTAATGCCGTGCTAATTACTGTTTCATCTCAGTCTCTCTGAATTACGCAATATCTTAAAGAAACTTAATAATTTCTTTGGGATCTTTCGTAATTTTTCTTAAACTTGGCTGCTATTTCCTGGTTTTTGAAACTGCCTCAAATTGTCTGAAACTATTTGAGGATAAGAGTTTCAGCCATAATTTTCTCGAAAAAAGTAATCGCAACGCTTTTTGTAACAATTTTGCTAAACTTTCTCGTTGCAGTTGGCTGTATTTCTCCATTTTTGGAAGCCGTAAAAAGGTGGAAACTCTTTTTGGATAAGACTTTTAGCCCTAAAAGATACTTACTACTAGCTGCGATAATTTCCTTAACAGGGTTCCCCCCCATTTCCTTTTTTGTTTAGCAATATGGGTCTCACCCATCAGCTATATGAACAAAGTAGAAGTCTAAGTCTTCTCTAGCTGGGAAAAAAGTTGCTCCCAAGGAATCACGGGGGGTCTTGTCCCCTGGTTAACTAATTCAAAAACTTGCCCAGAAGCACTTGGATGAAATAGGCTTTCCACACAGGCTGCGGCTATGTCAATTCGGCTGGAATCACCTTGCAGTGTGTCGCCTGTACCCACCACCACACCATATTTACCGCCAGTTTTTGCTCTCAGTAGGGTGTTGAGGTCGTATGAGGTGTAGGGGCCATCAATCAGACGTCCGGGGCGAATT
This sequence comes from Cylindrospermum sp. FACHB-282, assembly GCF_014697195.1. Classification (GTDB taxonomy): domain Bacteria; phylum Cyanobacteriota; class Cyanobacteriia; order Cyanobacteriales; family Nostocaceae; genus Cylindrospermum. Next base: position 42,987 of record NZ_JACJRJ010000008.1, read on the forward strand.
ATGGTGTAGGGTAGTCCCGAACTGATGATGGATTCCTCCCCCTTCTGTTTGGCATCAAGGACGCCGAAACTGTTGAGAATACTCCAAGGAAGTTGATCTTTGCGGAGAATGCCACAGGAAGACACGAAAACGAACCGCTTTAAGTTGTCTGGCGCTGCTGCTACTAAGTTGCTAACACCTTGGGCATCAACCTTTGCTGGATTATTTTTGGCTTTGGTTTCGCTATATTTGGGATCAACAAAAGCGATTCCCCACTCAATTAAGTTAAGGGTGGGATCAAATTCCCATCTAGCTGAGGGAAAGGCTGTAGTCCCAGTGCAACAGATAATGGCGGTAACATCTGGCATGGCTGCTGGGAGTGTTGCTGCTTTGCGGATATCACCAAGGGCAATTTCTACTCTGTGGTTAAACATCTTTGTGGCTTTTGCTGCATCCCGTGTGAGGATGCGAACTTTAAAGCCTTTTTCTAGCAGTTTACCTACTACCAACTGTCCTACACCACCGGTGGCACCAGCAACTAGTACTAAGTCTTTCATTGATACTTGCGCTGAAGTCATAACTTTCCTCAGATAGTCTATATTGCTAATTTACCTCTGTGGGCAGCGCTAAAGCAGAGTTTTTTCTCTAAGAAATGGGTGCGGCGCGTTGTAGTTAATATATTTAGCTTAGGGGATATAGTTGGTTTAGGCGATCGCATATCGTTAACGAAGTCATAAGCGCGAAAAATTCTCACACTTCGTTAGTTTTTATACGGAAGAAACCCAGAGTTGGGTGAAAGATTTTATCAGAGGCAATGAATTGATAGTTAAAATTGCCAAAATGGCTAGTAATTGCTCATGATGTTGCTTGACTATTACCCTATCACCATTGCAACACTTAAAATTTAAAGGCTGATTTATCAGGAATGCACTCAAATGAGCCAAACAACTAACAAAGTATTAAAACAATCGGGAGTAATTCCCTATCGTGTCAGAGATGGAAAAATCGAAGTTTTATTAATTACAAACCGTAGCCGTCAAGACTGGGTAATTCCCAAAGGGGGGATTTGTAAAGGCATGAGTCCCTCAGATTCAGCAGCAAAAGAAGCATGGGAAGAAGCCGGAGTTATAGGTCAAGTGAATACTCATCAACTCGGTGTCTACAAATATCGTAAACGAGGTAACACTTATTGTGTAAATCTCTTTTTACTACCAGTGCAATTGGTACTAGAAGATTGGCCAGAAGCTAGTCAAAGGGAACGGCAGTGGCTAGATATTAATACAGCGGCCAGCTTGGTGAAGGAAGCCTCGCTTAAAGAAATTTTAAAGACTTCAAAAGACCAAGTTAATTTTTAATCCTGCCTATTTCTTGCCACATATTAATTACCCGGTGATGTACCGGGCTTTTTGACCTTCTACTATGGCGAATTTGACAGCTTGCCAGAAAGATATAACTAATATCTAACGTAAGTTTCTAGTTATCTAGTTAGGGCTGGTAAGGGCTAATAGGTAATGGGTAATAGTGTTTTTGCTCTACCCCAATTACCAATTATCAACTACCTATTTCAGAGACTACAGCCTCCTAACTAGCAACTTAGGTTATCTAATATTTGAGGAGTGTTAAAGTGTCAGATCAAAAATTATCTCGATTTTTACAAGTAGGAATTATTGTATTCGGGACTGCTGTTGGTTGTTTTGGGATGAGTTATTTTCTACCTAAAGGAGAAGTTAACCATCTGTTGGCAATCAAAAACCCAGACAGAAATATTACTCAAGCAGGTTTGAGTAGGACTGTATCAGCGCAGGCTTTCCCCCCAGCAGTAAACCAGATGGTAGAAGTGCCAAAACCATTTGCGGGAACAATCATTTATGAAGCGAAACTAAAACCGAATCAGAAAGTTATCGCTTTAACTTTTGATGATGGGCCAAGTCCAAAAAACACGGCACAGATATTAGAGATTTTAAAGAAAAACAATATCAAGGCTACATTCTTTATGGTGGGGCAAATGGTGCAATCTTTTCCCCAAATTGCTAAGAAAGTGGCAGATGATGGTCATGTACTTGGTAATCATACCTGGCATCATTGGTACCGTCAGATGGATACCGCTACAGCAGCTAGTGAAATTAATCGTACAGCAGATATTATTTACAAGACTACAGGAGTGAAAACTAATCTTTTTCGTCCCCCTGGAGGATTTTTGCATAATGGATTAGTTGACTATGCCAAAAGCCAAAAGTACGCTGTTATGATGTGGTCATCTGAGTCAGGGGACTCTCAACGCCGCGGACAAGCCCCAACACTTGTTAAAAATGTGCTAAAAACCGCCAAACCAGGAGCAATTGTCCTCATGCATGATGGTGGCGGGAATCGTTCCCGGTCTGTCAAGGCTTTACCACAAGTTATTACCGGGCTGAAGTCCCAAGGTTATCGATTTGTGACTATCCCTGAACTGCTGGAAATGCAAGCTCAACAACCGTTAGCAACAAAATCTTTACCTACGGTTAAAAACTAAAGTTGCGCTAACATCTTAATCATTGGGGTGTATGCTATTTTGGTGAAAATTCCTGGTGCCGGAGGAAAATATCAACTAACTTCATCTTTTGCCTGACAACAGGTTAATTAAAATTGCTAGAACTTACGCATTGACAAACAATGTGAATATGTTCATCGATTTTATTCATTGAAACTCCTATAAATTGTGCGTTAGGGAACGCACACTACGTGTTGTATGGGTAAAGAGACCCATCGAAAAAGCTTGAAAAGAGGGTAAATTTGTACAGTGCGTAAGTCCTAATTGCTTATACCATTTCAAATTTTAATTGATGACTTTTTAGAAAATCATGGGTGAAATGATCTACCACATTGGTATCGGCAAGTTCTAGATTATAAAAATCTACAAATTCATGATCAAAATATGGGCCAGCGTGCCAAGTTCCTTCATGTAACTTAATAAAACAATTGCCGGGAATGCGAAAAGCGGCAATTTCTTCTAAAGCTGGTTCAGTAAGATCATTATGAGGAGGACAAACTGCCATGAACCAATCTTTCCCTTCCAAAGAACCTAAACATTGGGTGCATTGCTGATGACGAGTGATTTTGTGAAAATTTCGCCCTTTATTTTGTAGCCGCATAATATAAAACCGGGGAATCCCATTTTGTAAATTTAACTGGGCATCTTCCTGATCAAAAGCCTTACCGTCTGCATCAGCAAAAATCACCTGTCCAAAACGCTGAAAATTTTCCGGTGTCACCCATTGGGCTTGCAGTTGTTGGACTGTTTGTGCTGTACTCATAAAAAATCCTTTTTTACATTCATTATTTTGGATTTGAAATTTTCAATTATCCCTCATGCTTTTCTTCACACAGAAGGCTAAATTTGGGGTAATGATGGCAAAATCAATCCTATCATTACCATGATAAATCTTTAGGGATGAGTGACTTGGGAATGATGCCAGGTTTTGTATACCACCAAGCCCCAGCAATTAAAACTGCTGGAAATGGAAGTCTGCCAGCGTGAAACAAAGGCTCATTTGGTATATTGTCTAGTTTAATCTGATTAACTCCCATATTAATGTTGGCTGAAAAAACTGCAATAAAAAGGGTAATTAATCCCCAAGGAGTAGGCTGACTGAGGGGCAGGGATGAATAAACTGATCCCACCCAAAATTTCCAAAAATCCACTGCCCTAAACTAATTATTAAGGGTAGGGGAGTTGCGGTGGCATAATTTTTACATAAGGTTCTGTAATCAGAAAGTGTGATCATCCTCAGAGGATGATGGATATGGCAAGAATGACACGTAAAAACTATTTGTACTTGTTTATATGTTATCGTACATTTTATACTTACTTCTAGTAGTACTACAGCGTTTTTTGTCTAATGCACTATGCTTTAAGTTAACAGTAATAAAAAATCCGCAAACCTCTTTCAAAATTGTGCCTGTTACTTTTAAAGTGTTTAAGTAAGTAAATTAATTATCCATCTATTTGGGGGACACTATATGGCGGTAAACTTTAGCCGACGTAAATTTATCTTATATAGTACAGCTGCTTTTACCACAAGCCTTTTGCTGCCAGGTTGTAATAATAACAAAAAACCGACGCCGACGACTAGGGGCAATCAAGGGCTGAAAATTGCGATCGCACTTCCTGGAGTCATTACCGATCAAGCCTGGAATCAATCTGGTTATGAAGGAATGAACCTGGCAAAACAAGAAGTTGGTGTAGAAACTGCCTATGTAGAAAAAGTAACACAAGCAGATCAGGCAGAAGTGTTAACAGACTTTGCACGTAAAGGCTACAATGTAGTGTTTGCCCACGGTGGACAGTTTGATGCATCTGTGGAACAAGTCGCCTCACAATTTCCCAATACATTCTTTGTAGCGGTTAACGGTTCTATCACTGGTAAAAACATTGCCGCTTTGCGAATAGATAATCTCCAAGCTAGCTATTTATGTGGAATCATTGCCGCTTCTGTGACTCAATCTAATAAATTAGCTTATATTGCTGGACAGGAATTTGAAGCTACTCAGGAAGAATTGCGAGGTTTTGAATTAGGGGCAAAATCTGTGACGCCAAATATCAAGATTGCTTCTGCTTTTACTGGTGATTGGAATGATGTATCTAAGGCGAAAGAAGCTACTCTTGCTTCAATTTCTGCTGGTGCTGATGTCATCTATCAATGGTTAGATAATGCCTCACCTATAGTTTTGCAAACTGCAAGTGATAGAGGGGTATATGCTTTTGGAAATACAAAAGATCAGTTAAATATTGCCCCTAGAGCAGTTTTAACTAGTGCTGTCAAGCGCCTAGACTTAGCAATTGTTTATCTGGCAGAACTAGCAAAACAAAAACAGCTACAAGGGAAAATTTACAAAATTGGACTGGAAAGACCAGTTATATTATCTTTAGGAGAGTTTGGGGAAATAGTGCCGGAAGCAGTCAAGCAAAAGGTGCTAAAATTAAAGGAAGAAATTGTTGATAAAAAAATTACTTTTGATAAATGTAAAGAAGGTGGTAAAGATACCCGCTGTGTCAAAAGAGCTACGGCTTAGATGAGCCTATATAAAACCTCATTTATTAGGTTTTTAGGTGATTAGTCTGCAAAAGCGGACTTCCTCAAGGGAAGCCCCTAGGCGTCTGGCTTCCATAGCTGCGAATTATATTCACCTGACGATAAAATGATATATTTACGCTTAGAAAGAATCTCCAAAATCTTTGATTTATTTGTTGCTAATGACAATATCAGCTTGAGTGTGGAACAGGGAAAAATTCACGCTATTTTAGGCGAGAATGGCGCAGGTAAGACTACTTTGATGAAGATTATTAGCGGTATCTATCAACCTGATGTTGGTCAAATATATCTAAAAGAAAAACCAGTAAAAGTTAATTCGCCTCATGAGGCAATTAAACTGGGTATTGGGATGATTCATCAACATTTTATGCTGGTTCCCCAGTTAAGTGTTACAGAAAATATTATCCTCGGAACTGGAAACAGTTGGCGCTTAAATCTCCGACAAAAACAACAAGAAATTGCCGCTTTATCCCAAGCATATCAATTAGAAGTTGACCCTGCTGCTAAAGTGGAAAATTTAACGGTAGGAACACAACAGCGGGTAGAAATTCTCAAAGTTCTCTACCGCCAAGCAAAGTTGTTGATTCTTGATGAACCAACAGCAGTGCTAACGCCACCGGAAGTAGCATCATTAATTACTATCTTGCGCCAATTGGCAGCTAGGGGTAACACGATTATTTTTATTAGTCACAAGTTAGAGGAGGTGATGCATCTGTGCGATACAGTAACGGTGTTACGCCGGGGAAAAGTGGTAGGAACGACAACAACTAAAGCCACTACGACTCAACAGTTAGCTGAGTTGATGGTGGGGCGCGAAGTTGTGTTAAATTTGCCCAAATCTCCTGCTTCACCATCGAAGGTAATTTTGTCGGTGCAGAGATTGCAGGTTGCAGATGATCGAGGGGCGATTGCTATTCGCAATGTCTCTTTTGAACTGCGGGCGGGGGAAATTATGGGTATTGCTGGGGTAGATGGTAATGGACAGCGAGAATTAGCGGATGCGATCGCTCTTTTGCGGACTGTCAAACAAGGAAAAATTGAGTTGAATCACCCCACACAGGCTTATATCCCAGAGGATAGGCAAAAAATGGGTTTGGTGTTGCAGTTTAGCATCGCCCAAAACTTGATTTTAAAGGCTTTTAGAAACCTGCCCTTTTGTCGCCATTTTTTGTTGCAACCAAAAGCGATCGCCAATTATGCTAAATCTGCCATGGAAGAATTTGATATCCGGGCTACGGGGGAAGCGGTGCAAGTGAGTCAGTTGTCGGGGGGAAATCAGCAAAAGGTAGTGTTAGCGCGGGAATTGGCGGGGGAACCGGCGTTAATTGTCGCGATGCAACCAACGCGGGGGCTAGATGTGGGGGCGACAGAATCAGTACATTTGCGGTTGTTGACAGAACGCGATCGCGGTGCGGCGATTTTGTATATTTCCACTGAGTTAGAGGAAGTAATGGTCATGAGCGATCGCATTGCTGTAATCTACAGAGGTGAGTTTGTCGATATTTTAGATGCACAGACAGCCACACTCGAAGAAATTGGTTTGTTGATGGCTGGGGGCAAGAAAAAAACTCAAGAACTCAAGCCGGAGAATGTGGTTAAGAGTCGAGATAATGTTTGATGCTCATGTTTTGAAGTTGAGGGTTGGCAATCATCGCATTTAATGCTTATAAATAATCGTCTTCAACTCCTGCTGCCAATTTTATCACCGCTAATGGCGATCGCCTCCGCCCTGATTGTCGGAGCAAGTCTAATCTTACTCGCTGGGGCCAATCCCATCGCCGCCTACACCGCTTTATTTCAAGAATCCCTTTCTACCTACTTTGGATTTGGTAACACCCTTACCAAAATGACACCATTGTTATTCACCAGTTTAGGAGTATTGGTAGCCTTGCGTGCCGGTCAATTTAATATTGGTGGAGAAGGGCAAATTTATCTTGGTGCTTTAGGAAGTGCTTTGATTGGGTTATATCTGCAGGGATTACCTAGTTTAATTCATGTTCCTTTAGCCCTGTTGGCGGGGTTTTTGTTTGGTGCTGTTTGGGGGGGAATTCCTGGTTATTTAAAAGCAAAACGGGGAGTGAATGAGGTAATTACCACCTTGCTGCTAAATTACATCGCCGTAAATTTAATTAGTTATTTAGTGCAAAATCCGTTGAAGGCACCAGATGCGCCTAGTCCTTATACCTCACTAATTGCCCAATCTGCCCGCTTACCGATTATTTTACCGGAGAGTCTCGCCCATGGAGGGATATTGCTGGGGTTAATCGCCGCTGGGATTTTGTGGGTATTGCTGGTGCGATCGCCTTTAGGATACCAAATTACCGCCGTCGGATTTAACCCTATCGCCGCCCATTATGCTGGTATATCAGTAGAACGCACCATTATGCTGGTGATGGGATTAGCTGGGGGTTTAGCGGGGTTAGCCGGTGCTTGTGAAGTGATGGGGTTGAAATATCGACTGTTTGAGTCAGTTTCCCCAGGCTATGGATTTGATGCGATCGCCATCGCCTTGTTAAGTCGTGGTACTGTTGTCGGTGTAGTTTTAACCTCCCTATTTTTCGCCTCCCTTCGCAGTGGTGCCAATGTCATGCAACGCAGCGCCGGAGTTCCCGTAACTGTAGTTTATGCCATTCAAGGTTTAACCGTGTTATTTATCGCCATCAGCCTCGCCGTAGAAAAACGAATAAACAAATGAACTACCCACAGTTAGCTTCGCCTGAACTGTGGGTTTCTACATCCCATAGTTCGTTACTAGCGGAGACTTCTATGGATTTTGGACGCTTCTTCGCCCCTAGTTGCTTCATACTACCCGCTTTTTTACGAGTGCATGAAGTAGAGCTAGGCGACTCTACGTCTACGAGGCTAGTTCCTAACCCCGGTAGGATTCCTTTAGCCCAATAAAGCATAACTTCAGCAGCAGCAATATCACGGTCTTGCACATAACCACAAACAGCGCATTCGTGAACTCGAATATCAAGGGTTTTTTTGTGCTGATGACCGCATTTAGGACAAGTTTGAGAAGGTTTTACTTTCTTGGTTGGAACCTCTACAAATACACCACCAATTTGCTCTACTTTGTACTTGATGGTACTGCGAAGCATTCCAAAACCCACGTCAAGTATTGACTTATTCAAACCCGCTTTTTGTTTCTTGCGCTTACCCGTCTTGACACAGTTGTTCATTTTGGAAACCAAAAAGACCACACTGCGTCGCTGTTTAGCCTTACTGGTCATGCTCTTAACTTCTAGTTTTTCGGTAGCAACGAAGCTATTACTGCTGACAATTTCTGCTGCTACTTGATGTACCCAATTTTGTCTTTGGTTGCCAACTCTACGAGTTATCTTGCTAACCTTGACTTGGGCTTTTTTATATCTTCTAGAAGCCTTGATTCTCTTGTTTCTGTTTGGTGCGCGTTTACGTCTTTTCTCCTGAGACGCTTTTTTGATTTTCTGTTCAGCATTCCTCAAAAATTTAGGGGCATTAACCTGTTGATGATTTTCCCCGTCTGTAATTGACAATGCTGATTTACAGCCTAAGTCAATACCAATTGCACCAAGTGGTAGGGCTTCAGGCTGTAGTGCTTGGTCTAAAACGTCAACGGTGATTGATGCATACCACTTGCCATTGCGATAAACAATGGTGCAAGTAGTTGGTTTACCCCAATATTTAGCTTTTCCACGCATCTGAATCCGTCCAATTTTTGACAGATTCAAATAACCATTTTCACCATTAGATTCTAGGGAATACCCGCTTTTAGCGGGATACGTCCAACCAGAGTAGTGACGAATTGATTTAAATCTAGGACGTTTTCCGAGTCCTTTAAACCAACGTTCAAAAGCAAAATCAACACGTTTTAGAGTTGCTTGTAAAGTTTGGGAATTGATTTCTTTATACTCAGTCCAAACTTCTTTGAAATCTGGTAAACAGTTTTGTTGCTCAAAATAATCAACCTTGTGGTTGAATTTTTGATATTGAGTAAATCTGTTATTGACTGCGGCGTTATACAAGTCTTTTTGCAACTTCCGATGATACCGCAAAGTTTTTTCTATTTGGGTATTTGGGTATAAACGAAAAGTCATTCTTCTTGTAGCCACAGTATGATCACCCCCTTGCTTTATTGTCTTGTGTTGTTACAACTATGATCACATAAGTATGTACAGAATATGAACATTATATTGCTAAAAAAGATTGGCATTGCTTATTGAGCGAGAGAAGAATGAATAAGTTGCATTTATACGCTATTGAGAAAGATAAAAAAATAACTCAAGTGATAGAAGAATTAATAGATTCTTTGCCCGAACCGAAAAATAAAGAGTGTTGATTCCTCATGCATCCATTCCCTTATCAACTCGTGGTTGATTTTGGTAATAGATGCAATCGTCATCAACCGCTCCCTATCCCCACCCTATGATTACATTGAGGGTGGGGACTTCCGCGTTACGTTAAAAAGGAACGCAGACAAACCTCCGCGATACCTCCGCGCTTCCCTTAGCGATACTCTGCGTTAAAAAACACCTTGATGAATAACCTCAACTTCTTCTCCGATTACCTCTTAGCTAGCTTACATCTAGCCGTACCCTTAGCATTTGCCACCTTGGGAGGACTTTATTCAGAACGTTCAGGAATCTTAAATATTGCCCTAGAAGGAATGTTGTTAACTGGTGCTTTTACCAGCGCCGCCGCCACCTTTTACACAGGTAACCCTTGGTTGGGGATGTTCACCGCCTTAATTGCTGGGAGTTTGGTGGGTTTACTCCATGGTTTTTTAAGCATTACTTTGCGAGTTGATCAGTTAGTGTCAGGATTAGCGATTAATCTTGTCGCCGCTGGGATCACATCATTTTTGGCGCGGATAGTGTTTAGCGGTAGTAGCACCCAAAGATTACCAGGAATTGAGGCGATAAATATTCCTGTTTTAGCGAATATTCCCCTAATTGGAACTCTTCTATTTCAACAAGATATTTTTGTCTATTTACTGTTATTGTTAATTGCCCTAACTACTTATTTTTTATTTCACACCAGCTTTGGTTTAACCTTGCGGGCGGTGGGAGAATATCCCCAAGCGGCTGATACCTCTGGGGTGAAAGTGCCATTAGTGCGTTATTGCGCCGTAGTGATCAGTGGTTGTCTTGCCAGTTTGGGAGGGGCTTATTTAACCTTAGTGCAGGTAAGACTTTTTTCCGAAGGGATGAGTGCAGGTAAAGGATTTATAGCGATCGCCGCTTTAATTTTTGGCAGGTGGCATCCTATAGGTAGTAGTTTAGCTTGTTTGCTGTTTGGGGCAACAGAAGCTTTGCAACTGCGAATTCAGGCTTTAGGCGTAAATATTCCCTATCAGTTTTTGCTCATGTTACCTTATGCGATCGCTATTTTAGCCTTAGTCGGATTAGCTGGTAAATCCACACCCCCCAAAGCTTTAGGCATTCCCTACCAGAAAGGTAATCGGTAAGAGGCAATTTAAACTTAAATCTCGAAAAACTTAACAGGTTATTTTGTCCCGAATAAGCGATCGCCAGCATCCCCCAAACCGGGAATAATATAACCATGTTCATCCAAATGATCATCAATAGCCGCAGTATACAGCGGCACATCAGGATGAACAGCGCAGAAATGCTCAATCCCTTCCGGCGCGGCGAGTAAACAAACAAACTTAATCGAAAGAGGATTAGTTGATTTCAACCTTTCCACCGCCGCCACAGCAGAGTTACCAGTCGCCAGCATCGGATCTACCACCAACATATCTCGCTTCTCAACATCATGAGGAATTTTGAAATAATACTCAACTGGAATCAACGTTTTTGGATCACGATATAAACCAATATGCCCCACCCGTGCCGTAGGCATCAATTCTAGCATTCCATCCAAAATTCCCTGCCCAGCCCGCATCACAGAAACCAAAACCAGCTTTTTATCAGGGGCTAATACTGGCGCATTCATCGTGGCTAATGGTGTTTTAATCGATTCATATTTCAGCGGAAAATCTCGCGTCACTTCATAAGCCAACAACAGACTAATTTCTTTGAGGAGATTCCGAAATTTACTCGTACTAGTTTCAGCATTTCGCATCAGCGTGAGTTTGTGCTGAATCAATGGATGTTCAATTAGTGTTACTTGATTATGCATATTTAGAAAAAATTATTAATAAATTCTCTGATTGAAAATTTACCAGAGAGGAGAAAAAGCATCACCATTAAAATACAGTACCATGAGAAAAGAAGAGATGGTTTTTTGATGCCTCAAGAGACGCATCCTACCCGTAGTGTGCGTTAAGAAACGCACAATCTATAGGACTGATAATCACACAAACCATACCCCATATTTGCTATTTCCTGTACGTTAAGTCCTATTAAATTATCTGTGTGAATCTCTGGTTGAAAATTTCCCCAAGTAGAATTTACCAGAGATGAGAAAAACCTTAAAATACAGTACCATCGCTGTCTATTTGTATAGGAGGTATACCACCCGTGCGAAGTTCAGCAGCAATTTTTCGCCCAGCTGTCCAAGTTCCCCCTTGGAGAATTTTTACCAAAGGCAATTCTTCAGCACTCATCCCCAACTGAACGCGCACCGTAGCCGCAATTTGATCCAAGAGAATCACAGTCAAGGCACGCCATTCAACTATAACTTCTGATGACACAGAATGAGATAATTGTAAAACCTCAGGATATTTCGCCCTGACTAACCCCAAATCCAGACATAAGCCGCCATTACGATATTCTGGTAATCCAGTCAGGGCGTCTAAACCAGTGATTGTTAAACCTAGTTCCTGTAGTGGTTCCAATAAAGAATAAGTCAGCCATTGGGAAAGCTTGTGAAATGGCACCAAACCATCATCAGCAACATCAGCATGAAACCACACATCCCCCAAATTCACCCCAGCAACTTCTAATCTTCCTGGCCAAATATCACTCAATCCTGTCAGAATTGCACTAAATACCGTCGTAGCGGCTAACTGCCCATTTTCAGCTTTCCCCAAAAGATAACTTACCAAATTTCCTGGACGGGAGTTTTTTTCCCCAAACAAAAGAGGTGAAGCAACCAAAGCTTTACCCAACCTTTGCAACAAACTCAACCGCCCAGAAACTCCCACCAAACGATTTTCAGCATTTACCTGAAAACCAGTTGCTAATTCTTCTCCTGTTAAAGCTGCCAACCTTTCACCATCGACTTGCAGCAAACCTCCCCCAGAAAAAGCCCCTTGACAAAACATCCGAAAACTAGCAACAGCCAAACCTTCCGAACGCCGGAAAGTCAGCCCAGTCTCCTGCTCATCATACCGCCAATTACTCCCCGCCCCCGCATCTAACAACACACTGATAATTGCCAAATCAAACTTAGCAGCAGCCTTTTCCCAAACTGTTAACTCCGCCAACATTGCATCCAACTGAGCTAATCTTGGCACACCCCCAGCCTCAAAATGCCGCCAACGACTGTGAAACGGAACTTGTAAATCCGGATATTCCCCCCTGATCACCTCAATTACATAATCCGCCACCCCAGGCAACCGCGTCAAATCACAAACAAAATAACGCGACTTCCCCTCAACCACGAACCGAAACAACTCCCCACAACGTTCCCGAATCGCCACCGGCGAACGAAGATATGCAACTTCTTCCCTTGGCGTTCTTGGCGTCTTGGCGGTTCCTATCTCCACAAAATCCCCCCAATTTGCAAAAATGGGCAGGAAAATCCCACCCCAAAGAATCTGAACACTAAGAATCTAATCCTCGTCCCTTTATTTCTGCCAAATCACTTGCATCTAACACATCACCCGTGGTAAAATAACCAGCAGCCTTTTTAGCTTCAATTTCCACCCGCGCATCTTCGGGAATCAAATCTTCCGGGATGGCGATCCTTTCGACAATCTCAATACCCGCCTCAATGATGGCGTTAAACTTCAAATTACTCATTGACACCATGCGATCAATGCGAGTAATCCCCAACCAATGCAACACATCTGGCATTAGTTCCTGAAAGCGCATATCTTGCACACCTGCCACGCATTCTGTACGGGCAAAATAGGCATCAGCGCGATCGCCTCCTGCTTGCCGCTTACGGGCATTATAAACGAGGAATTTCGTCACCTCTCCCAAAGCGCGGCCTTCTTTGCGACAATAGACAATCACACCGGCACCGCCCTCCTGGGCTGTTTGCACACACACCTCAATGCCATGTACCAAATAAGGGCGACAGGTGCAAATATCTGAACCAAAAACATCTGAACCGTTGCATTCATCATGTACCCGCAATGCCAGGGGTTTATTGGCATCGGCGATCGCATCTACATCACCAAGAATATACACCGTCAACCCCCCAATTGGCGGCAAAAACACCTCCAAATCTGTCCTGGTTACCAGTTCTGGGAACATCCCCCCAGTTTGTTCAAATAAAGCCCGGCGTAAATGGGCTTCTGTAATGCCAAAACGCTTGGCGATTCCCGGTAAATACCAAACTGGCTCAATAGCGGCTTTAGTCACAACCAAATCACCATTGGCTTTCAAAATCTTACCATCCACCTGCAAGCGTCCTTTTTCCACCGCCTCTTGCAGTTCCGGCATATTGATGTGAGCCTTGGTAATGGCGATAGTCGGGCGAATATCATAGCCCTGTTGGTAATATGAAGCAAATACTTCAGATGCGATCGCCCCATAAGGATCAAGGGATACAATTTTATCAGGGCCAGCCCAGCTAGAATAAGGGCCAATATGCTCTATCGGTGATGTATTAGTCAGATCCGCCCGATGATCCGATTGCAGCGCCCCACTAGCCACAGCTAAAGCACGATAAACCGCATAACTGCCAGAGTGAGTTCCAATCACATTCCGCTGTCCTTGCTTAGTTAGTGTCGCAATAATCGGCCCCCGTTCCATCGGATCAGCTGCCCCCCATTGAATGGCGATCGGCTTCGGGCCAAAGCGACTTGGATGGGAAGTAAGAACAATATGCCTGGAAACGTCGTTTTGCTTTGGCATAATCATTTATTATTTTGTGATTTTTTGATCAACTATTAGTTACCGGGGATTTGTCAACTACCGATAGTTCAGTTTTAAATTTTCACAGTGTATGTTATGTGCAACTTTTGCCAAAGCTTCATTTTTAGCAGAACACAGTAGAGTAGAGAAAGGCTCTTAGGGTCTACATTTGCCTAGGTAAGCTATCCAGCATTATAGCATGACCAATCTTCATTGATTTTACAGGTTGATGCAAGTAATAATAGTATTATACAATACAATTAGTCACACCATAATTGCCTAAATTGCAATTAATCTGTCAGAATTCAAGGATGACTTTCGCCCTAACTTATTAGATAATTTTGTGCGAAAGTTGATCCGAAGATACATTCACCCATTTCAAATTCATGGACTCCTTATCTATCAATTCCTTACTCGAAGACTTGAAAAATCCCGATATTTCAGTTCGTGAGCAAGCAACCAGAAAAATTTGGCGAATTTGGTTTCAGCAAAAGGGAATATATGGGCTAGAAAGAATTGATCATAGTCAAAAGTTACTTGATGCAGGGGAAATTGCTCAAGCCGAAAAATTACTTACAGAACTGATTGAAGAACAACCAGATTTTGCCGAAGCCTGGAACCGGCGTGGCTTTCTTTACTACAGCATCGGCGATTATCAAAAATCCCTAGTGGACTGTCAGATGGTCATCCAAATAAATCCCGTACATTTTGGGGCACTTCACGGCATAGGTTTGTGTTATGCAGCACTAAAACAATATAGTCAAGCTATCCTAGCTTTTCGACAGGCTTTAAAAATTCAACCCTATTCCCTAGTCAACCAAAAATTAATTCTAGAATGTACACTTAGACTCAGCTAAAACAGTAAATTTAACAAATTAGTTGGGTAGAATAATTTTTGTCACCTTCAATGTCTGGTTTAGGGTTATCTTAAGTACATGGCTTCAAAGAAAGAAAAACGCAAAATAACGTAGAGAATCAGTGTTAATTCTCTGCGTTTATCTGCGTAAACCTCCGTGCCCCTCTGCGTTAAAAAAAGGTACAAAGGTACAAGCTATGACCGCCAAACCAGCCCAATCTACCAACTTAGATCCTCTGATTAATGCTCTAGCAGGCATCGAAATCATTACCGAACCTAGCCAAGTAGCAAAATTATCCCAGGATTACCACAGCTTCAGCCCAGTGCTAGTGCCAAAACTGGCGGGAAAAGTCGGGGATATTGTTTTGCGTCCCACCAACGAACAAGAAGTGTTAAAAATAGCTGCTACTTGCGCTAAATATCGTGTACCAGTAACAGTACGGGGGGCAGGAACGGGAAATTATGGGCAATGCGTACCCCTCCATGGTGGTGTGATTGTGGATATGACGCGGATGCAGGGGATACCTTGGGTGAAACCAGGAGTAGCACGGGTAGAAGCTGGGGTGAAATTAGCCGCACTGGATAAAAAAGCGCTCCAATTCGGCTGGGAAATGCGGATGGCTCCCTCAACATACCGCACAGCAACCATTGGTGGATTTATTGCTGGTGGCAGTGGCGGCATTGGGTCGATACAATATGGATTATTAGGCGATCGCGGAAATATCCTCGCCTTACGAGTCGTCACACTAGAAGAGAAACCCCAAATCATCGAATTGCGCGGCGACGATGTCCAAAAAGTCATCCATGCCTGGGGCATTAACGGCATCATCACCGAACTAGAAATCCCCTTGGGGCCAGCTTATCCCTGGGCAGAAGTCATAGTCACATTCGACAACTTTATCACAGCAGCCAAATTTGGCCAGTCCCTAGGCAATGCCGATGGCATGATTAAAAAATTAATCGCTGTCTTCGCCTCCCCAATTCCCCAATACTTTACCGCCCTACACCAGTACATTCCCCAAAGCACTCACCCAGCATTTTTGCTCATAGCTGAACCGAGTTTAGAATTATTGCCGGGATTAGTGCAGCAACACGGCGGCCAAATTACCTATCAAAAACCAGCACAGGACTCAGGCAAAGGGGTGCATTTAGCAGAATTTACCTGGAACCACACCACATTACACGCCCGAACCATAGATACATCCATTACCTATTTGCAAAGTATGTTTCCCGCCGATTCTACTCTCCAACTCGTAGAACGGATGTATCATCATTTTGGTGATGAGGTAATGATGCATTTAGAATTTATTCGGGTGAATGGTCGAGTAGTTCCCGCAGCTTTGCAATTAGTGCGCTACACCACAGAAGAACGTCTCAACGAAATTATCCACTATCTCGAAGCCCAAGGAGTATCTATTGCCAATCCCCACACCTATATTATTGAAGACGGCGGCAGAAAAGTGATTAACCCAGAGCAGTTAAAATTTAAAGAAATGGTTGACCCATACAAATTAATGAATCCCGGTAAAAGCAAAGCTTTTTGACACTCCCCGCTCTCTCATAGACGGGGATTCTTGGTTCAACGAGACCACTTAAACTAGATTCCTTGCGTTATCTAGCCCAGAGGTGGGACTCTTCCCAAGCGTTAACTTTCGGTCTGCCCGACCGTAGTTGCATGACTGCAATTCCTGTTTAACTGAAACTTTCTTGTTTCAAAATTCTGATTCGTCTAGCTCCTATGAATCTTTTACCTACTGCTAGGAGGAAACTAGAACAATGCAGTAGAACCGCATAGATTCAGTTGTCAAGGTACAGATTGCCACTAGGCAGTTGGGTTTTTATACAGGTTGATTACCTTTTTACCATTTTTTGTCAATGCGTAAGTCCTGGTCTATTACGGACTTCCAAAAAATAAACTATACAATTTTGTGGGATATTTTTTTCAGATCCCAAAATACTAATGATTGAAATAGACGGTTCCTACGGAGAGGGAGGCGGGCAAGTTCTCCGCACATCCCTAAGTCTAGCCGCCATCACTGGCCAAGCAATACGCATTGCCGGCATCCGCGCCGGACGCCCAAAGCCAGGACTAGCACCACAACACCTAACCTCAGTTCGCGCGGCGGCGAGAATTTGCCAAGCCCAGTTGCGGGGTGATGCCTTGGGTTCAATGATACTAGAATTCACCCCCAGTAGTTCTGTGCAAGCGGGAAATTACACCTTTGATGTTAAAGAAGCCCAACCAATGGGTTCTGCTGGGGCGGTGACGCTAATTTTACAAACCATCCTTTTACCTTTAGCCTTAGCAACTGGTGATTCTCAGATAACTTTACGGGGTGGAACTCATGTTAGCTTTAGCCCAACAATGTCCTATATTGAGCAAGTTTATTTGCCGATGTTGCAGCGCATGGGTATAGATGCAAAAGTCAAGTTAGGCGCTTGGGGCTGGTATCCCCAAGGAGGGGGAGAAGTAAAGTTGCTCCTTAGTGGTGATACTCAAATTGAAGGTATTAATTTGCTAGAACGGGGAGAGTTGCAGCGAGTGCGGGGACTAGCGGTGGTGACAGAATTACCTTCCCATATTCCCCAACGCATGGCGAATCGTGCAGAAAATTTGTTAAAGGAAGCGGGATTAAAAGTTGCTGTACAGGCGTTGCGAGAAACAGGGGTAGCAGCAGGTGCGGGTATTTTCTTAACAGCTGAGTATAAAAAATCCTTGGCTGGGTTTGGTGGGTTGGGGCGGTTGCGCTTGACTGCGGAAAAGGTTGCAGACATCGCTTGTGAAGAGTTGCTCAAGTTTCATCAAACCGGCGCACCTGTGGATGAACATTTGGGGGATCAGTTATTGTTACCGGCTGCTTTAGCCTCACAGGGGAGTCAGTACCGGGTGGCTGAGGTGAGTACCCACTTAACGACAAATGCCGCAGTAATTGAGCAGTTTGGCTTGGCGCAGGTCACAATAGATGAAGCAGAAAAAATTGTAGAGGTAATCCCTTTGGGTGGTTGATTTAGATGGGAGCAAATACAATATACATCTCCGACAAAGAATGTAGAGCCGAGAATCCCTACCACTGCAACGTCTCTATAAGGGTTCTGGATGACGCATATTTAATTTTCACTGCTAAGTAAATAGGCGAAAAGAAATCAAACTACTTTAAGTAAAGTAACAAATGCTGAAATTAGTTCTTAGTGAGGGCTTTAGCCCTCAAAGTAGGGCTGAGAGCCGCTTACTACAAACCTTTAATTATTTACGTTGCTCTACTTATCTCTAATGCAAAACTTGGCGTTGCTGATTGAGAATATGAATTTGTTTCGCGCAGAGGCGCAAAGGCTCAAAGGTACGAAGAAAAAGAAGGGTAATTTTGGCATTTCATACTTTGATTCAGCAACGCCCAAAACTTTAACCTCGCAGTAGCGTGACACGCCTAAAATATAGCTTTTGTGCTGTGGTACTCTCGCCTGTTCCACAAAAAAGTTATTACGCAACTGGCATGGCTTTGTAGGGTGCGTCAGATGTCCAAAATCTGTTGATTGTTACCGAATTATCGAGTCTGATGCACCCTACAAGAGATATTGAGTGTGACACGCAGCTTTAGTCCTACTACATTAAGAATTGCAGATCAATAAATTCACATTTTTTAGAGACTAAATACCTTTTTTAAAGTCTTAATTTTGGCAGTATCAATACCACATTCAAGCTTAGAAATAGGATTTAAACTTTTCCATTTACCTTTGCTCTCACTGAATATAATATCAGATGCTTGTTCGGCATCAACTTCAAATTCATCTATTTTGTATTTGGATAAATAACTTAAACGAGCAAAAATTTCATCTCGTGATGCACGTTGAATACTAATCATTTCTGGTAGTGGTGGCGGTTGCGGAATTTGCACTGGTAATGGCAGAGAGAATACTTTTTTAATAGCATCAAACTTCTTGCCTTTAGTAATACCACATTTCAAAGAAATGATAGAATTCAAATCCGACCATTTATTTCTATCTGCTGCTACAATTTTGTTGGTAGCAATAATAGGATCTACGCCTTTTAACGCACTACCTGGTTCAGAAATTAAGTATCTGAGTGCAGCTAAAATCGTATCTCTTGATGCTATAGACAAATTTACTTTAGGTGTAATTTCTTTAGCCAGAATTTTCGCCTGTTCAATACTTTGAGGCTCAGGTGAAATTACTATGCACCATACCCATTCTAATGAGAAAATAATTGATACTTCTATAAATAAATTAAGTAATCTTGGAGTTACAAATATCTCTCTTTAGCTTAAGTAACTCCACAGGCACTAAAGCTAGTATGAATTCTATCCATAACCGCTATAAATATACATAATTGATTGTCCTCTAATTAAATATTATTAACTATCTGAGTCTAGCTACTGTTACTGACGAACCAATAACCATTGCAGAGATTTGCACCGGACGGATACAGCTATAATGAGCAACTCATAAGATGATATTTTTGGTGTAATAACTCTAGTATTTTCGGCTTTAAGCTTTAATAATCTTGGCTATTCGCTAATAGTTCTAAGATTTCCAATAATTCTTCTAATGTAAATTCATCTTGGTTTTCCTGGTTGGGCTGATTTAATTGTTGGTCTTCATCTGTGGATTGGTAAAAATTATTTACAACTGATTTCTGTTTGAGTTGAGTCATGGTTTTAGTCTCAGGGGTATACATCAGGGAGAAGAATGTTGCTAATTATGGAGTCTGAAATCAAGCTTTGCTTTCTGTAGAGTTATCGGCGTTTTTTGGAGATTTATGCAAATTCTCAAAAATTGTTAATTCTCAGGGGGAACTGTCCCTCTAGGCGTAATACCATTTCATGCACAACTTTATAACGAGTTGTAAAACTGACTTGACTTAGCTATCAAGCGAATAAGAAAATACAAGCAAAAAGCAATAACAGTATTTTTACTACCAAATTGCGCTAAATAAAGTCTGTATCATCTTTAACTTATAGCTACTGGTACACAAATAAATCTTGTAGTTGTAATTTAAAAAGGATTACAACTTATCTGAGTTAAGCAACTGGATACTGTTCAAAGGCAAGAACATCAACACCAAAGGGTTAAGGCAATAAGATATACAAAGTGTGGCTCGTTATCTTAGCAGCAAGATGAACGCGGATACCCACAAGTTTTTTCTCAGCAGTGTTTCCAAATAACGTCTTATAAAAAATTGGTATAAACATATCTTAAGTCAAAAACAAATGTCTTCATTTCTTGTCGTTCCAATTCATTTAGATGCTTTATGTTTAGTTAAGCCACGGTACATTACTGAACCGATGGTTGACTTTACTCGTTTGCCTTACTTCGATGCTAAAGTTGGGCAGGACATCAATCCCGACACGCCGTATTTGAGCGAAGCCATTCTTTCCAAACCATTTCAAGATCAGAGACTGCAATTGAAAGCCGGTATTCACTTGCACTGGTCGCTGCCGGATGCTCTAACCCAAGCACAGCATCAGGATGATGTAACGGTTTTTCCCGCAGTGCCCAACCGCTGGTTAGTCACCCGCAGTCGTAAGACTTCTGATCATTTTGTTGTTGAGCAGCAGTGGCTAGTGGAAAGTGATTTCCTCTCTGACGACAATCCTGGTAGCGTTAATTATCCCTACATTGCAGAACAAATGTCATCTGGGTTTCAACGCCCATTTCGCTACTTGGGGCGCAAAGTACCCCTCGATACCTGGCAGGTTGTTACAAGCCCCGACAGCTATTTAACCAAGCTGACGGCAGTGGGCTATGGTGAGCCTACCTTTGCTGCTTTTTACCCTAATTGTCATAGTATCTTTGGATTTCACGATCCGGAGTATGGGACAGAAAGGCCACAGGACTTGCGCTATGACATCGTTGGCTGGTACGCGAACATTGAGCAGGATGCACTTCACGCGCTGCTCCAGCCGCTAACCACGGGTACACCGTGGCAAACTGCTATTCAGGAAGTATTCAGTTGGACGGCTCAGACAGATACCCTGCAACCGGAACGATTGGTCTGTTATGCCCAAATCACATTTGAACCTTCGGCAGACGCAGATATTACCAATCCCAAGCTGGTCGAAGCAGGGACAGATACAGGTGTCAGCGTCGGTAATACCGCTACAGAATCCCTTGCTGCCCATCTCGGCAGCCAGATTGATGGAATTGTACCTGATGAGTTGGAGGATTTGCTGGAAGCCCTGCAACTGGCAGACCATCTAGAAGAGCAACGCTTGGATGTGGGCCCGAAATTCAGGGAAGGGCGACACGAAGGTACATTTCGTTCCCTGTCACCAGGGAAGCTATGGACGATTCGGCGGCAAGATGATAACAGTGAAGGAGCTAATGTTGTACTGGCGCAGCGACGAGAAAGGGCGACGCTGCCATCTGACCTAGCACAAGCTTTAGACCGACTCAACCAGCTTCAGTACGCCTACGATCAGGCTCAACAACAACTGGAAGATTTGCGCGACCAGATATTTGCTGACTGGTACAAATATATGTTGTGCGTCTATCCACCAGAGACTAGTCGTGAGAGCTATCCCGATATTGATGAAGTAATGTATTTTATTCAGACGAAGGATATTGCGCGACTACAGAGCCTGGAAAATACAATCGGTAAACTGCCTACATCCGCTATCGGGAATTCTCTTGCCCATCAACTTGAACAAGCCCTTGATATTGTCGTGGGCTTGCTGGAGGAGACAAACCGATCGCTCACAGCAGAGAATGGGCGATCCCAGATGAGTCTACAGGAAGTAGCTGCTCCTCGTTACTATTTGCCTAAGGAACCAGTGGTTCTGTTTACTGGTGATGCGGCTACACCAAGCGATCGCCACGGGCAGGATGGTCGTCTACATCCAGAGGGGTTGCTACAGTGCCAGGTGACAGGGGCGGTTGTAGATTCTACTTTTAGCAGTGCCGCTGCTGTGCAAGCGGTACGGGAAATCGTCGTGCCCCTATTTGCCAACTTCACCGAAACCAGCAGCATCGCTGTCAATACCTGGCGGCACCAACCCTGGCACCCCATTTTGCTGCAATGGGAAGTTGAGTTTTTCCCCACCCGCGAGGGCAACAATCTCAGCCCAGAAAACCGCAGCTACCAGGGTGATTTTATTCGCCAAAATTATACCCTGGCTGAACAAGAGGTAGAACTGCAACTCCAGCCGGGGAAAATCCCACCCGACAAAGCAGCTAACGTCTACAGCGGTACCACGATTCTTTCGCCAGCAGCCCAGCCGATGTTATCCGAGCGGATTCTCATCTACCTAGAAAAACATCTGCTCGCTGAGTACTACCAAGCCCAAAATATCCCTGAAGCTGACCAGGTTCCGGGCTACTTCCGCGATCGCCTGACCCAGATTCTGGACTGGTACAAAAATCATGGTAGCAACACCAAGTTTCAGACTCTAATCCGCGTCTACGAGCATTTACAGCAGGACAGCGGCAACAATCTGTCCCAGGCTCTGGGCGGCTTTAATGATGCCCTGCTGATGCACAAAGTCACACGTCAGATTCCCATCGCCGATCCCATCGGCTTTGAACCCTATCGTTCCTTTAGTGAACAAGATGTGCGTCATGCAGTGGGACGGCGGATGATTCGGGCACCTCAGCCCCTGAACGACTTTAATCCCATCCGAGCCGGGGCACTGAAACTCCTGCGTTTGCGGCTGATCGATAACTTTGGTGTGGTGCATGATGTCAATGTTAACAACATGACCACCACCCAGCAGCTCCGCGTTGAAGGCTATCCCGATTGGGTAGCGATGCCGCCCCGTCTGACTCAGCCTGCCCGCCTCAACTTCCGCTGGTTGGCTGCCGAGGAGGGGGTACAGGAGACTAACAGCCATCCGGATACCACCCCTATTTGCGGTTGGCTGCTGCCCAATAATCTGGATGATAGTCTCGCGGTCTACGATCGCACCGGTCGCGCCTTGGGGTCACTCTATGCCCTATCCGACCCTCAAAATGCAGCTCTGGCTCAATGGCGTTCTGCACCAGGTCGAGAGAGCGTGGTAGCGATCGCCGATTTGCCCGATCCTCACCTGAGCAAAGCGATCGCCTATATTCAAGGGCGAGGAGCAGCCTTCCTTGGCAACTTTCTCTCAGCGATCAACACAGCATTGGCAGGTATCGATCCGGAAAGCTACAGCCAACATCGTAGTCAGGCACTACTTATGGGTCGCCCGGTGGCAGTGGTACGTGCTAGCGTCGATCTCCAATTGCTGGGGTTACCCGCCATTAATCAAGCATGGAATGTTTTTCGGCAGGATCT
This sequence comes from Cylindrospermum sp. FACHB-282, assembly GCF_014697195.1. Lineage (GTDB taxonomy): Bacteria > Cyanobacteriota > Cyanobacteriia > Cyanobacteriales > Nostocaceae > Cylindrospermum. The sequence goes on from NZ_JACJRJ010000008.1 coordinate 66,135, forward strand.
GCACCGCAGCCGACGGGAAACCAATGACTTCACCAAGGTATTATTCCCTATCCGCATTGGGGAGTATCACCAACTGAATGATGGTCTAGTTGGTTACTGGGTAGAAAATGCCGCAGGTCAGATCGATAGCCCCTTTTATGCCGCTCAAAGCGAACCTAACGAATCCAACGATATCGTCACCTATCATGGCGAACCTATCTTCATCGAACAGGCGATCGACGCTCCGCCCCACTATCTGACCATGCTGGTCGATCCATGCGGGGTAGTCCATGCCACTAGCGGCATCTTACCCACCAAAGCCATTTCTATTCCCGCCGATCAGTATCGTCAGGCATTGAGCAACATTGAAATTACCTTTTTCTCTGCCCCAATCCTCAGTGACGCTAACCAGTTAGACTTGCCCCTTCCCCGTGAGGCAGGCTATTTATGGTCTTGGTTGCAGCGTAGCAACAATCAGTGGACAGAAATTTCTACCCTGCGTAGTATTCGACGCAGCGTCTTTGTGGCAGCGATCGGTGAGGGTGGAGACTCCCTCTGGCAAGGGTTAATCCAACAAGGTTGGCTGACCGTACTAGATGACGAGACAGCCCTTGTGGTCGCTGACGACCAGCGCCCTAACCTAAGCCAGGAAATGGCACCCCAACGTACTCAGATTGAACAAATCTTGGATCATCCCACAGTTGATCCGGCTCGGCTGGAAGCCCATTTTCTCAGTCAACCTACGGTGCGTGAGGGTTGGCTGAAGCTACGCAAATCGCCAACCGGAAATGAACAAAATGCTTAACCCAGACAGGACAGCAATGCCAGAACTCCAACTCTCCCTTACCCTCCATGAAACCAACTTAATCCTGGAAGCCCTAGGTGAGATGCCCTTTGCCCGAGTTCATCAGTTGATTGCCAAGATACAGCAACAGGCTCATGCCCAATTGCAAGCCACACAAGACACCACTTCATCAGAAAATTTAACAAGGAGCCAAGATGAGCGCTAATCTAATTCTTCACTGGATGTTAGATACCCTGGAGCAGGGTAACACCATTTCCGATGAAACGAATAATCATCTGAATGGAACCATCACCGGCAATCCCCAAACTGTTCCAGAAGAAAAATTTGGCAGTTGTCTTTGCTTCGACGGTAATGGCGATAGCATTACGATACTGGATAACGCGACTCTGCGGCTTCACAACTACACCGCAGAAGTCTGGATCAAGCCCGAACAAACCAACAACTGGCAGGGCGTTCTAGGCAAGCCTGGTCGACACTATAACATCTGGCTGGGAGCCAGCGGCTATGTCCACCATCGCTTTAACGCTGGGGGTAACTGGAACGCAGGTGTACCGAATACTGAAGATGGTTCCATCGTCTGGGGTCAGTGGTACCACGTTGCGATTACAAACGATGGTCAAACAGCTCGCACCTATATCAACGGTATTCTCAAAGCAGAAAGTGCTGTGGATGGGAATTTGGCCATTGGCAATACCCCGCTGATAGTGGGTCGCCACCTAGACGATAGCCAGAGTGCATACTACAAAGGTTGCATGGCCCATCTTCGTCTGTACGACAATGTTCTCACCCTGGAAGAAATTCGGCGTGATATGTTGCAAGACGAGAGTGCAGCATCTGCCTTTGTCCGCAGCCATCCCATTGATTTTGAACTGTACAACGAAGATAATCACCACGTCCTCTTCATTGACAATCATCCTGAAGGACAAACCCTATCGCTAGATATTCTCAACTCCTCGCCTCAGAATATTCAACTGAATGATATTGGGCAAACAGCAACGTCCCAAGCACATCATTTGGAACTGCGTTTCCGTCCGGAGACTCTGGCTCCTGCTAATTTAGCCAAAATCAAGGTGGCGACGGATGGCTGGAGTCTGGATCGCGCACCAGATGGTACGGCCTTGTACCTGCTACATCAGGGTTCAACAACGTTGGAAGCGGGTAAAACAACATCACTGCAACTCACGGGTATGAATGCCGATGGACGGGGAGGAACCCGTGGCACCCGCGTGGAGCTGGTTTACCAAAATATGCACTATGCAGGCGAAGAAAGTCTGCTAGATGGCTCACGCTTGCAGTATCTCAACATTGTTAACCATCAGGGGCGACGCAATATGCCCCTGCACGTCGGCTTTGTTGGCAGTGATACCGTCCTCAGTGATGGCACAACTCCCAATACGTTGCGCCTTCGCATTGCCAATCTCTCCCGCGACTTTGGCTTGCCATTGAGCAAAGGTAACCCAACGACACCACCCTCCCGTTTCCGAATTTCCTTCGATGTACAAGGGGCAAATGAAACTCGCGAGTGGGCATTGACAGACTATAGCAAGGTTGATGGTGCGTCGCTTCAAGTAACTCAGACTCGTGATGTTAGCCCTAATTGGGCAGCTCCTGAGAAGCGCAACCTCGGTCAAACGGTGGAATGGACTGTTGCCCCTAGTGAAGATACCACCCTGGGAGCAGACGGATATATCATCCTTGAACTGCGCAATCTGGTAGCGTTAACTTCAATTGGGCACGCCAATATCTATATCAATTTTGAAAATATACCGGGTTATGAAGACGAACAAGTAGTAATTGTGGTGCAAAAATCGCCCCTATTGTTCTCGAATAGTAGCGTCGGCATCGGTACGAATAGTCCAGGGGCAAAATTACAGATTATTCATGCTAATCAAGATGCCAATGGCAATACCTTAATTCTCGGTCCAACGAATCAATCAAACCTCAGATTGGGGTATCACCAAAACTATAGCTGGATTCAATCTCATGGAAGTAAGCCATTAGCCATCAATCCGGTTGGCAATAATGTTGGTATTGGCATAGCAGACCCTGGCAGCTATAAATTAAATGTGGAGGGAGGTAATACTCGTTTAGGAGGGTCACTACACTTCAGTAGTAATCAGGAGATTTTCTTTGCCGACAATGGACAAATCCGCAGTTTCGATAATAACCATCGGATTCTCTTTCGGCGTAATGAAAACAAAATGGAGTTGAGGGAATATGGTGATTTGATTTTTTCTCCGGGAGCTACCAGCGGACAAGAAACTGTGAAAATGGTAATCCTATCAAATGGGAATGTTGGTATTGGCATAGCAGACCCTGGCAGCTATAAATTGAATGTGGAGGGAGGTGATACTCGTTTAGGTGGCGCACTTACAGTTGGTGGGGAAATTCGTGCTGGTAATTCCGATCTTTACTTCACAAAGGCTGACCATAATCATACTGGAATTGGGAATACAAAGGGATACGCCGCTATAGAAAATGCGGCTAATTATGATGCTTTGATGATCCTGGGTAGGGCAGGGACGGATAAAGGCAGAAAAGTCAAATTATGGGATTATCTCCAAGTCAATGGCAGTATGGATATAACTGGAACTCTCGCCATTGGTCAAACTGTGATTGGAGAGCGTGAGTTACAAATTTTGAAAGCATTAGCATCTGGCATGCTTGAAGTTGACTTGTATAATACCAAGCAAGATGAATATCTCTATGCTGCTGATTATGCGCCTTTTGACGATGATCGCCGACGGGTCTTCACATGGCGTCGAAAAGGGCGGATTAACCAAGGGCGCTGGCGTTTAACTTTCCCTGGTTAGTTATTTGCGACTAACTGGACTCTATGAAAATTTTGTCTCTGTATTGATTGAAGCAATGAAAGAGTAACAAAAGCTAATTGTACAATTGCAAGGGGAGGTTCGGATGCTTCAAAAGTCTAGTCAAGAGGAACAATGTCAATTCAAACACTAATCGGCTCAATTATAAAGCTGAATTCGCCTGGTACAGAGAATGGGATCGAACCCCCAAAAAGGATTTGCTTTTGCAGTCCTATAGTAGGCAATGGGGCCAAAATATTTATTCGGTAGACAGCAATGAAAGTGGTAATAATATCCAGGTTGTGTTGAGACAATCTGGCTTTAGCACTAATTCTGTTTACAAAGTAATCGCTAGGTATATGGTCGGTCGCTGATCATAATATTTGTTGGGGCTTTAGGCTATTTAGCAATGAGGATGAGGAAAATATGGGGCTAAGAGGTCATAGGTGATAAAAATTTAAAAGTGATAGTCATTAATCCCCATAATAATTCTGTTCCCTAGAAGTTAGACAGTGTCAACTTGACCGACGTAGATCGCGATTTATCAATCTATATAAGATAAGGAGTAAGTCAAATCATGGGAAACTTCCAAGCTATAACCACTGAAAATGATCAGCCCGTTGAGTTTACCGGAGATGCTATTAATAGCATAGCAATCTCACAAACGAAAGCGCCTGCTATACAAAATTACTATAAGTCCATACTCAAAGCTGCCCTGACAAACTTTAAACTCAAAACGGAATTAACTCCCACAAAACAACAGGAAGCTAAAAATTTTGAGAAAGAGACGATGAAAGATTTATGGAAAGCAAGCGATGTAATTTTAATTGGTTATATATTACAAGATACTCATCTTTCTAAAGACATTGACACACTTCTAACCAGAATAGCCGATGAAGAGAATAAATACTACTGGAAATGGCTGGAAAGTGGCAATGAGGTGAAAGATGCAGATAATAACTCTGAAACAGTACTAAACCAACTACGCATTGCAAATGTGAGGCTGTTAAATAGAATTTTTATCAACACGCCAGCCGATAGAAAACTATGGATAGAGAAGGAAAAACCAGATCAGGATGAAACCTTAATCGTGCCAGCTATTGCCATCAGCCCTGCGGGTACTTATACTCATAACGACTACTCATATTATGGCGTTTATGTGAATACTGAGGCTAGGCTACTTTTTTTAGATAATAGTGAAAATACACAAAAGTATAAATATGGCAAAAATGCAGATACTAATGATTATGGAAGGCAGAAAACTTATATATATGACCATATTTATATACAAGGTAAGCAGGTAGATGATCAGAATGCCGAATATTTTTGGGGTGAAGACAAGAAAAACTACCGTTATTTGCTGAAATTAAAAAATCAAATAAATAAATTAGCTACGAAATATGGCAGTGGCAATGTCAGCGGAAGCAAAATAGATGTTTCTAGACTATCTGAAACTATATTGTTAAATAAGATTAAGTTCAAAACGACTGATAGCCAGGAGGGTACTAAGAAAAATAATGCTGAAAAACAAGCAGCTAAAGAATTAGCAAAAGCCGCTGCGAGCCAGATTCCCACAGGCAATTATCACTGTTTTTATCATGATAATGGGGGAACCTTAATGGGGCATATTTCTTCCGTACTCATAGGAGAAGGAGGGCGTGGAGGTAGTGGCTATCCCATGCGTGCCGACAAGGTGAATGAAGTAAACTATCAATGGCTCATTGCTTTGCCTAAAGGAGATAATAATATTCCCCTCACAAAACTATGGAGTTACCTGTTTGAATTAGATCCAAAGTTTCTGGTAGATGCTCCTCCGGCAATTCAAAAGAACCGGACAAGTCAAACAGCTAATGCTTTCTACCCCACCAACTGGCCTTACGACAAAGGAGTTGGATTTACAAACCAGGTCACTGGCATGGAAAGTTGGATTCAATATTATAAAACATTTAATAGTAATAGCTCGGTAACCAGGAGAAATAAACCTGGCAGCAATCCGTTTCCACCCCGGGTCACCAATCCCAACATTGCAGGTTATGATTATAAGTTTGATATAAAAACAATTGAGACATCTGTAAAGCTTGACAATACCAGCTACCGGGTATGGAAAAAGATTAACTCCCAGGGAGGCGCACTCACTTTAGGTACTAACAAAAACGACCGAGAAGATGCTGGAACAACAATGGCAGAAGCACTGAGGGATTTTCACGTGTACGCTAAGATGAAAACTAGTGATATCACTCCTAAAATAACCGATTCCAAATTATCGGCCACGGCCTTTGCTAAATATGTGGTAGGAAAGCTTAATGATGATGCTGTTGAGAAGCAATGGCGCTTAGATAATAAACTGGATACAAACGTTACTGTTGATGTTTCCAGTCTAAAAACCGATCAGGAATGGTGTCACCTGTTTGGGCATGGGGATGGTGGTCCCGAAGAGTTAGGCAATTTTGTTTCCGGTAGCAAGCACTGCAATACTGAACAACTAGCTATTGAAACCGGCCAACGGCGTGTCAGCCAAAATACAACAGATTTCACACAAACAGAACGAGATAAATTAAAAGCCAAGATTACGGCTTATTTGATACCTAATTCAGGTACGTGGGTGAGCGGAAAAACTTATACAGAAACAGATTTAAATACAACTTTATTAGAAAGTATTACACTCCCTAATGTGGAAAGTATAAAAGATGACTTCTTTGAAGTCGTACCTTCTACAGACCCAGTTGAATATCGCTTAAAATCAAAAACAAATCTTCCTGATTCTATAGTTCTTAAAAAAGCATTCAAAGACTTATCAGATAAAATAAGTAATAGTGCTACCAGCAATGCTGAAAAGAAAGAACTTTTTCAATTCCGGCACAATTTAGAAAAACATTTTTTTATGTACCTGCCAATAGCCCGTTGGATGCGCTACAAAATTTATTATGGTACGACAAAGGTATTCGACCACATATACGACGCCCAAAGCGAAAGCATGAACTTACATGAATGCCAGATATTGGACTATACCGTAGAAAGAGAATTGTATAAAGCAATGGGTAAATGGGACGAGTATAAGAAAAAAATTAAAGAGCGCGTAGAAAAACTGATACCTACCCCTGAGGAAGCGGATATTACGGAAAGAGTATTAAACTTAGATGCCAAACTTTTTGAAATTTTCAATAACCTGAAGCTAATAGACAATTATGCAGGAGAAATAGTAAATAAAATCAAATTCATAATAAGTATTCTAGAAAGCTCTAGTCCCGACCTCAAACAGATAGAGATAGACATAAAAAAAATCATACAAGATAATCTAAACTTAGGAATATTGCTTAAAAATATCACAAATGAAATTCAAAACCAACAAAGTATTTACAATCAATTGGAAATAGATTTTAAGAATAAACTCACTGAAGAACAAAAAAAACAAAGCAAGTTGATATCAATTATTGCAGACAAAAAATTGTCAGAAAAAATTGACTATTTAAAGACAATATCTAACAATATGCATGGCGAACAATTGGATATAGCTGAAAAAAGCAGTATAATAATAACCAAACTTGCCGAAGACTTTTCCCAGAATCAAGATTCAGTTAAAAATGCAGCAAACAATGTCCAAGAAGCTGCTAAAAACTTGAAGAGAACTAGGGAAGAGATGAGTCAAGACAAGGCAACTTTGGGTAATTCTTCTTACAGTCTGAAAAGACAAAAAAGCATAACTGATAATTATAATAAGGCATGAAAAGTGCTAGTTATAATTCCACTTCTACCAAATTAATATGAAGTTGCATAGAATAAGATGTCAAAAACAATTGACCGAAATAACCGTACAGGAAGACCTATGAATTAATGGATTTCCTTATTCTACGCAGCCTCACATAAAATTGGTATTAATTAATAAAAAGTACACCATATTATGAGCAATCCAATTCTTCAACCTATCAAAACTCAACTGGAACTGGGTGCTTTGACACTGGATCGGAATACAATCGGTTCGGCTTTAGCCAACCAACTTCAACAAGCCTTTTCTGGAGAAGTATTAAAACTGGAGGAAGTACAACAACCAATAGCTGAAACTGATAATTACCTGTATTTTCAGGCCATGATACCTTCATTGCTGAGGGTAAGACTGCAAACCGTCGAAGGCATCTTTTTTGTGTCTAACGGTCAGTTGGAGTGTCTGCTGAAAGCCACACTGCCAAATGTTTGGGATTTTTCTTGGTCCTACCCAGACCTTCCCGAATACACTAATTTTGGCAACTTAGACCCAGAAGCTGGCAATCAACCCTCACTTTTTTACGACTTGCGATTTCCTGATCGTAAGCCGATGGTACTCGTTTTTTCTTCCTATAATTTTCAGGAAGATCGAACCCCACAGTCTCATCTCACATTACTGGATGCCACCCTAGATGTTACCAAAATCCATCGGGGGCTAAATTTTATCTCGGAGATAGCACTTTCCGAGATACCTCTTTTGGCTATACTCATGGATTTTGCTGGTTATACCGATCTGACTTTGCCTTTTTATGGGTATTTAAACCAAGAACCCGAATATGAAGAGATTCGCTTAGAGATAGAACTTAATTTTAACAAAACCTATGAAGATATTTTCTCCTTTGGAATCTCTTTACTTGTCTTGCATACCAGCGTCTCTCTTTATGCTGACTATACAGGATCGGGCATTAGCTTTTTAGGAGGGGTTGCCATAGGAACCTCACAAACAGCTAAAAGCGTAGAGCTTTTATGGCCAGTGGGCAGTACACAACTGATTGTCAAAAATGCGGAACCTATTTCCTTTCCCGGTTTCGATACTTTTGCCAACTTATTAAGGGGTCATTTACCAGACGATAGCGATACCTTTCCCCTGGAAATAACTTCATTAAGTACTATAGAAATCCGTGAATTATCCTTACAACTATCGCTGATTCCACCGATGGTATCTCAGATTGTCTTAAGTGTTGGTCCAACCGAAGACTGGAATCATTCCCTATTAGGGCAAGCATTAACTATTGAAGATCTATTATTAAGGTGGGAAGTCAACCCGGGAGATCCTACTCCTATCCGCTTTTATATACTATCTGCTTTCAATGTGGGAGGCGGTTTGGTAAATGTTTCAGCAGTATTTCCAGATTTTGCTTTTTATGGTGAACTTGGCTTATATCAAACTATCGCACTAGATCAAGTCATTGAGGAAATAATACCTAATGCCCGCTTACCACAAATCTCGATATTAGACCTCGCTATAAGTGCCGATATCAAACAAGGATTGTACGCCTTTGAAATAGAGATGGCTAGTGATTGGGAATTGGACTTGGGGGGGGCTTCTATATTACCACTCAAATACCTGCACCTTTCACTGGAAAAGAACCCTGATGGTAGCTTTGCCACGATTAACAGTGTAATGACCATTGCCGGGGTGGATCTTATTCTACTGGCTACTAATGCCAACGAAAGTAGCGCGGGTTGGACATTTGCAGGAAGTACCAGACCTGGACAGGAAATTCCCATCGGACTGTTAATAGAGGATTTAGCAACAACCTTTGGGATTAAGGATAAGGATGGCGGTACAGATCGAGGTTTTCCCAAAGCGATTGAAGGATTAGTAATTGAAAATATAGCAACTTATTTCAACACAGATACCAAGGACTTCTACTTTACCTGCGAATCTGTCTTGGAGATAGAAGAAGAAATAGTTGATGTGATATTTAAGATTAATATCACCCGGCAACCAGACGGTTTCTACAATAAGCATTTTCAAGGCCACATTATCATCGGTAACTTCCAATTTGATCTGATTTTTGACGAAGATAATCGTTCTGAGTCTTTCATCGCCACTTACAGCCATCAAACTGGTAATGCCATTCCTCTGAGAGCATTGGTAGAAAATCTTTCATCTGACCAGAGCCTACTGGATATACTCGAAGGCATAGAAGTTGACCTCAAAGATGTTCTCTTTGCTTATAACAAGAGGGATACTGTCACCAAAATTCTATTCGGGCTCGACATTGGGACAAGCATTAACCTTTCTAAGCTGCCTCTAGTGGGTAAAGAATTTACTCCAGAGCAAAACGTCGGTGTCGATGATTCACAATTACTGATCGCCTCTCAAGATTTTACATCTCAAGAAATCACGACCTTTAACAACCTGATTCCAGAGAACGTCACCAAAATCCCCGAATCACCGACAACCAATAATGCAGCCAATAACGAGACAACTGTTGCTCTACCAAAAGGCTTAAATGTAGCCGCAAAGATGCAATTCGGTAGCACAACGGACACCCTCGCCTTGCCAGTTTCTGCTGCTGCCACCCAACCGACCTCCCCCAATCAGCCTGCTCTTCCTGCTCCTACTAGTACCTCCACCTCTGACAACGCCACCTGGTTCAAACTGCAAAAAAGCTTCGGTCCTGTCCAATTTGAAAGGGTGGGGGTGCAATATAAAGACGCGGTCATTTGGTTCTTATTAGATGCTGCTCTCTCTGTCGCCGGACTCACCCTTTCTCTAGAAGGACTTTCTGTTGGTTCTGCCCTCAGCAAATTTGAGCCAAAATTCAATCTACGCGGCTTAGGCTTGGATTACAAGAGCGGCCCCATCCAAATTGGCGGTGCTTTCCTCAAGGGCAAAATTACCTTCCAGGGCAAAGAATACGACGACTACAGCGGTACAGCCCTGATTCGCACTTCCACCCTCACACTAGCAGCCATCGGCTCCTATGTGCAACTGGACATGGGCCCTTCGATGTTTGTCTACGCCGTCCTCGACTATCCCATCGGTGGGCCAGCGTTCTTCTTCGTCCGTGGGTTAGCCGCCGGGTTCGGTTACAATCGCCTGCTGCACCTCCCCCCTGTCGATCAGATTGATACATTCCCCCTCGTGCAGGAAGCTGTAGGGAGTCTAGCTGGGACACCCAATCTAGCCGATGAACTGGCGAAGTTGCAGCAATACATCCCGCCATCTGTAGGAAATTACTTCCTGGCCATCGGGATTCGCTTCACCTCCTTCGAGATGATCGATTCGTTCATCCTAGTCACGGCAACATTCGGTCACCGCTTTGAACTCGACGTTGTGGGCTTATCAACTCTGGTCTTACCCGCAGCCGATGCAGAGAGTGCAGGTGTCACACCAATTGCAGAAGTGCAGCTAGCCCTGCGAGCCACCTTCATCCCAGACGATGGCTTCTTTGGCATTAGCGCCCAACTGACGCGCAATTCCTTCCTGCTCTCGCGCCGTTGCCAGCTCACAGGCGGCTTTGCCTTCTACACCTGGTTTTCAGGCACCTACGAAGGAGATTTTGTTCTCACCGTTGGCGGCTATCATCCCCAATTCTCTCGCCCCAGTCACTACCCCACGGTGCCGCGTTTGGGCTTTAACTGGCAGGTCAATGACCAAGTCACGTTCAAAGGGAGTGCCTACTACGCGCTCACCCCTTCTACCCTAATGGCGGGTGCCAGCCTGAACGCCACCTGGCAGGATGGTAACTTACAAGCCTGGTTTGATGCAGCAATCAACTTCCTGATTAGCTGGAAACCCTACCATTACAGCGCTGATTTCCATGTGAGTATCGGGGCATCCTATACCTTCCACTTCTTCGGTACTCATCACATCACCGCCCATGTTGGTGCAGATGTCAGCATCTGGGGACCTGAATTTAGTGGAAAAGCCCATGTTGATTTATCCATCATCTCGTTCACAATCCGCTTTGGTAGCAGTGGTCGCAACGAGATTGAACCCATTGCCTGGGAGACTTTCCGTCAATCCTTCCTGCCAGATGATAAGGCCAAGCTCTGCACCATCAACCTGAAAGCAGGGCTGACGAACAAGGCAGCAGCAAAAGACAGTACTGATGCAACCACACAGCCTCACAGCGATAACCTTGGCGTGGTCAATCCTAAAACCTTCTGCTTGACTACAGACTCTGTAATTCCAGCAAAGCAGGTCTATCGTGGGACACAAGACCAAAATACACTAGACCATACAGGTGCAACTGTCGAATTTAACATTGGCACCATGCAGTTGAGTAACAACCAGATCATCTCCACTCAACGTATGATCATTACCCGCGATGGTAATTCTGTAGAGGAAATGTTTGACTTCTATCCCCTGACCAAAAATGCACCAGCCGCGCTGTGGGGTCGCCAGATTCAACCCTCTTTGCAGGGAGATCAATTGATCAACAACTTGCTAACTGGTTACGAAATTCGAGTCAAACGCCTGGATGATGCACCCCACACCGAGCCAATTAGTTACGCTGAACTTCAACAAGCTGCCACTCTCGATCGCGAACCAGATGCGTTCCACTGGTCGTCACTAATACCCTTTATCCCCCAAGGGGCAGATAACCCAACTGCCCGCCGCGAAACCATTCGCAATACGCTCTACAACAATGACATAGCTGGTAAACGAGCGGCGATCGCTAGGGCTTTCCTCGGCGACGAAAGCCTCAATCTTGCCAATTTCAGTGCGGATGATTTTCTCAGCGCCCCCCAAGTAAACTAACCATGACCAATACTACTCCAGCTTCCCCAACGCCTGAAAGCCTAGTGTTTGCAGCCTACCACCGACCATCCCTCACGAGTGGCGACTATGAAATCCAGCTAGAACATACACTCCAAACCCAAAATGTTCCTACCAATAGCCGTGCCTACATCAGTCCCCAAACCTTCACGGCAAGGCGAAGCTTCCGGGTAGAAGGCGAGCAGTTTCAACTAAAACCGGAGGATATCCAGGCGGTGTTCCCGCCTCAAGGCAGCCTGGGCGACCACAGCAATGTCTTACCCCACATTATCTTGACCCGCAGCACCTTTCCCTGGGAACGGAGTCCAGACGGCAGCACAGAACCCTTAACCTGGTTGTTACTCCTAGTCTTCAGTGAACAAGAAAAGCCGGAGACAAAAGTCATTACCTTGGGCGAACTAGGGACCCAGGGGGCTAAATTCCCCGCGATCGCCCTCAACGACCACCAAAAAGCTAGGGATCCAGTAAGTGTAATTGATGTGCCACGTCGAGTTTTGGAACCCTTGCTACCGAGCCGCAATGAACTGGCTATACTAGCCCATGTCCGCCGCATTAACTTGAGTGGTGAGTCCATCAGCCGTACCGATTTGGATGACAGTGAGCAGGGGGTCATCATTGCCAATCGCCTGCCACAACCGGGAGCCACCAGCACTGTGCATTTGGTTTCTATTGAAGGTCGCTATACTGCTGGGGGCGGATTCGATTTCCAAAATGCCAGCCCCAATGATTCGATCCGTCTGGTGAGTCTGACCAGTTGGCGCTTCGCCTGTGTCACCAGTACCCAAACTTTCGCCAACATGATCAAAGGGTTAGAGCGAGATCATCGTTCATTCCGCTTGCCACCCAGTCCCAATAGCGATGCAGAATCCTTCTTACAAGAAGGGTTTGTGCCAGTTCGCCACGCGCTGCGCCAAGGTGGAAACACGCTCTCCTGGTATCGCGGGCCATTTGTAACGGGGCAAATTAACGACAGCGTTGAGGTTCCCGTTCATACTACTGATGCGTTGCTGCGTTACCACACCAGCGTTGGCATGTTTGATGTCAGCTACTCATCGGCGTGGGAGTTGGGGCGGCTAATGGCGCTGCAAAGCCCGACTTTTTCAACCAATTTGTATGAATGGAAGCGCCGACGGGATCAGCAGGCGAAGTGCAACGAACGCCCGGAGCAACAAGCTCATCCCTACGAGAGAGCCACAACAGACACCGAGATGCCTGAAGCGGTAAAGACTTGGCTGAATCAGTTGAGTCATCTGCAAGGAGTTCCCTTTAAGTATCTCGTCCCAGATGAAAAGCTGCTCCCCAAGGAATCAATCCGGTTCTTGAGGATCGATCCGAATTGGATTCGCTGTTTACTCGATGGCGCCTATAGCATCGGACGGGTAACGCCAGGGGATTTTGTTTGCGATTGCGCCACATCTTTGTCCATCCCCTATGGCCATGCTACGGGCGTGCTCATTCGCTCGGATCTGATCTCTGGCTATCCTGGTTTACTCATCGATGCCTACGATTCCCAGGGCAGTTCCCTAACTGAATTGCGACGGCAGTACCTCTCCCCCAATATCTTACTATGCCTGTTCGATGGGAATTTGTCCCGTCTCGATATCCATCAAAAACCAGAGATGTTACATTTTGCCTTAGAGATGTTGGATGATAACCGCTACCAAAAGATACTGCCCAGACAAAACAATCAGCTAACCATCACTGGAGAACTGCGTGAAGGGCGGGTTGTGGCGATCGCAGACCTGTCTATGCAGTTGTGTACAGCCCTACAAATGGAGCTTAAGACGTTCAATTCAGGGCACTTTGCATTACAAATGCTTGAAACATCAGAACGGGTTTCTATGACATCTTAGAAAAGGTTATGACAACCGCTGAACTAAATTTATTTAGATGTAGTATTCAATACATTTCGGGGTTTTTATTCCGGTTATAGTCCCATAAACATACATTTTTAGTTTTATAAACCATCTATCTGAAGAAAGATATTTTGTTGTATGATTAATTCTATTTTCTAAATTTAAAATCGCTCAAAAGCTCTAGTAGCAATTAAAAGACACAGTACTTCTAGGCTGGTGACACCGTTTTCCGCTTCAGGTAGAAGAAAGCAAAAGCATGAAATACTGGATCACGAAATTAGCAATTTATACATTATTGCTGTATTTGCTGCTAGAACCTAATTACGCGATGGGCTACGCCCCGCCAAAGGCATTTGCCAGTCAACTGACAAATGCTGATGTTAAAAACGTAGCCAGTGCTGGTGATAATTTCGGGGCAAGCAAAAAGGTAGATTTTCGGCGATTTCGGGAGATAGTCAGAGGCACAGATCAGCTAGAGGGACTGTTCACACTTTATTACAGCAAAGATGCTGGCAAGATTTACTTGCAACTGGCACCAGAACAGCTAAATAAAAACTACCTAGCTACGGTGACATTAGAATCGGGGCTTGGAGAAAGTGGACTTTATAGCGGTTTACCTCTGGCTGATTTCCTCTTCTACTTCCAGCGAGTAAACGATAATTTGCACTTTGTAGTGCGTAATGTCAAATTCCGGACTCAAGCTAATACACCAGAAGAGCGATCGCAAATTCGTTCATTTAGCGACTCAGTTCTTTATTCACTCCCCATAGATAGCATCGATCCGCGCAGTAAAAATATACTGATTAACCTGGATGATCTGCTAATGCAGGATTTTCCTGGATTAACTCCCCTATTAAAATACTCTTTACAGGCTGATTACCGCCTAGAAAAAAGCAAGTCATATTTTGGTGAAATCAGCAGCTTCCCCAAAAACCTGGAAATTGATTCAATTTACGGTTTTTATTCGCCAGAAGGAGCAAATTTAGTCACCTTACCTGATAGCAGGGCCCTTACCCTGAAGGTACACTACAGTTTTTCCCAGCTTGGCGAAAACAACGGTTATATTCCCAGACTAGCCGATGACAGAGTGGGATACTTTATCACCGCTTTCCAAAATTTCTCTAACAATCACCCTCAAGAACAATTTGTCCGTTACATCAATCGTTGGCATCTAGAACCATCCAACCCTAACGCACCTATATCTCCACCGAAAAAGCCAATTGTCTTTTGGATTGAAAACTCTGTACCACTAGAGTACCGCGAGGCGATTCGGGAAGGTGTGCTGATGTGGAATCAAGCTTTTGAAAAAGCAGGTTTCCAAAATGCCCTGGAAGTACAGCAAATGCCAGATGATGCAGATTGGCAACCGGCAGATATACGCTACAACACTATTCGCTGGTTTAATTCTATCGATGGAGGTTTTGCTAAAGGCCCAGTGCGCGTCAACCCACTCACCGGGGAAATATTGGACGCAGATATTATTGTCGATGCCAATATGGTGCGCTCAATTCAGCAACAATATCACCCACTGGGCAAAAACTCCTGTTCAGGTAATTTGCCTGGTATGTTCTCGAAGGATTTTCAGCCAGAGCAAATTTCTACAGCTAATGATGTCTGCTATGGGATGGAGTCTGCAAATCAAGCCGCTATGGGGGCACTGGCGTTGTCAATTTTGCAAAACGCTACACCGAGTAGTGAGGCTATGCAGGACTATGTGCATCAATATTTGCGTTCTCTAATCGCTCACGAAGTTGGACATACTCTTGGTTTGCGCCATAATTTTCACGGTAGCACTATGTTAGCTCCCGAAGAGTTAAATAATCTGGAAATCACCCACAATAAAGGTTTAGTGGGTTCGGTGATGGATTATTTACCAGTGAATATAGCACCCCAGGGAGTCCAGCAAGGTGATTATTTTCCGGGGATGGTTGGCCCCTACGATGAATGGGCAATTGCCTATGGTTATAAAAGAAGTTCTAATCTGGCAATTGAGGCAATTATTCCCGAAGCAGAAAAAGGTTTTTTGGCACAAATTGCTTTGGTGTCACCTCAACCTGAGTTATCTTACGCCACTGATGAAGATATCTGGGATATAAATCCTCTGGCGAATGTCTGGGATATGAGTAGCGATGTGCTTGTTTATTCCCAATGGCAAATGGATAATGCCCGTGTGATGTGGCAACGCCTTGATCAGCATTATCTATTGCCGGGAGAAAGTTATAGTCACCTGCGGGTTTTATTTAATAGGGTACTTCAATACTATTTTCGGAATGCCACTTTGCTGTCTAAATATATTGGTGGGCAATCTTTCCGCCGTGTTCATGCTGGGGATGAGATTTCCTGGGCATTTGTACCAGTGTCACTGATCAAACAACGTCAGGTGTTGGCGAAGTTGCAGTCTTATGTGTTTGCTGAGGATGCTTTTAGTTTCTCACCTCAGTTGCTGAATCAGTTAGCACCGTCGCGCTGGCAACACTGGGGTAGCCCGGTACTTAATGACCGCCTTGATTATCCCATTCACGATCGCATTTTGCATTTCCAAAGTGCGGTATTGCGATCGCTATTAGACAGCGAACGGCTAAATCGTTTGCAGGATATAGAATTCAAAAGCCAACTTGGGCAAGCACTCTCCATCCCCGAACTGTTCGATACTCTGCAACAGGGCATCTGGACGGAAGTTTTAGCATCAGTTGAACCAAAGCCAATTTCTAGTATCCGCCGTTCGTTACAACGGGAACATCTAAATATTTTGCTGGCAATGGTGTTGCATACTAGCGATACATCGGAAAATGGTCTGACACTGGCTTGGTATGAGTTGCATCAACTGCAAACAGCCATTAATCTCAGGTTAAAGGAATTTGGGGAAAAGCTTGATCTTTACACACTAGCCCACTTAAAATTTTCTGGCGATCGCATCACTAAGGCATTAAACGCCCAGTTACTCTCTAGATAACCTGCAAAAAACTGACAACCCATGACGAGAAAAGTATTAACTGGACTGAATTCACAAGCTTATGAGCACCCCTTTGATCGCAAAGCCTTGGCTTCTCTGAAAAATATGCCTGGTGTCTCCCCACTGCTAAAAAAGATTAATGAGTATGGCATTGATCGCCTACTCAGGCTACAAAGCCTTGGTAGTGAAATTAGAGTTACACCCAATAATTTTCCTCAATTGCATCAGCCACTTGTAGAAACTTGTCAAATTCTTGATGTTGCCAACCTGCCGGAAATGTATCTGTTTCGCGGCACAGGGCACATTAATACCTATGTAGTTGGGGTGGAAAAATCCATTATCGGGATTAATCTAGATGGTATGGAGTGGCTAAACCCAGAGGAATTACTTTTTGTTTTGGGACACGAAGTTGCTCGCATTAAGAGTCAACACATGATTTATCACCAAATGGCAATTGTCATGCCAGCTTTGAAAAATTTGTTAAGCAGTACTACACTGGGATTAGGAGGCTTGATAGCTGGTGGCTTGGAACTGGCTTTATATAATTGGCTGATGATGGCTAGGTTCACTGCTGATCGTGCTGGGTTGTTAGCTTGTCAAGATATTGATGTGGCCACTACTGCACTGATAAAACTCGCAGGTTTGCCAGAAGAATATTTGACTACTAGTGTAATTGATGATTTTGTTGTTCAAGCCAGAGAGTTTGCAGCCAATGACTTTGATAGTTTGGATCAGGTGACTAAAATATTAAGTTATACAGAAACCCGGCTTTCTTGGGTAGTTATGAGGGTTGGCGAGTTATTAAAATGGGTTGATTCTGGAGAATATGATAATTTAATTCAACACAAAGAGAAAGATTTAAACACCCCAGAAGAAAAGGAAGGGTGGAATTTTTTGACTTCTTGGTGATTTCTGGAGGGAGTTAGAATTACTATATTAAGTTAGCTTTTATCGGTAGGGTCAAAACAAATTCTGTGCCTTGTCCTATGGTGGAATTAAAATCAAGTTTCCCTTTATGTAGTTCTGTCACAATTTGATAGCTGATAGATAAACCCAATCCAGTTCCTTTACCCACGGTTTTAGTAGTAAAGAATGGGTCAAATAACCTCGATTTAATTGTATCTGGAATTCCGAGACCATTGTCTGCAATTGAAATCATGATCTGGTTTTCAGCTATCAGACGGGTATAAATCCAAATTGTATTGTGATGTGCAACGATTTCTTCAGTTGTCCGCTGCTCATTTGCCTCTTCCAAGGCATCAATTGCATTAGACAGGATATTCATAAATACCTGATTGAGTTGACTGGGGTAACACGTTAATAAAGGTATTTGTTCATATTCTCGAATTAATCGAATGCCATTTGGATTTTTTGGAGTGGCTCTCAAGCGCGTATTTAAAATCACCAACGTGTTATCAATTTCTTCATGAATATCAACTACTTTTAAAGTGGCTTCATCAAATCGAGAAAAAGTGCGTAGTGATTTGATAATTTTAGCAATTCGCTCTGCTCCAATATGCATTGATTGAAATATTTTTTCTAAATCTTCTTTGATAAATTCCAGTTCAATAGCTTCAATTTCTTGTTTAATTATATCGACTGGTTCAGGGTAACACTGCTGATATAGTTGGATTAGTCTAAATAAATCTTGAAAATAATTATTAGCATAGGGCAAATTTCCGTAGATAAAGCTAATGGGATTGTTAATTTCGTGGGCGATACCGGCAACTAAAACGCCAAGAGCAGACCTTTTTTCAGATTCAATAAGTTTCACCTGCAATGCTTTGAGGTTTCCTAGGGCAATTTCTAGCTCACGGCTGCGGTTTTTTAAAGTAGTTTGCGACTCTTCTAACTCTCGAATCACCCCTTTAAGAATCGCCTCGCTGCGTTCGCTGGCATGCTCTAGTTGGTATCGATCATCTTCAGATCGCTCTAGTTTTTTTTTCAGAATCCTAATTTCTTTAGCTAATTTTTTAATTTGCTCTTCACTATCTGCGGATTCCATAAACCGTTATTTTATACCTAGAATTAGGGTAACAAATGTTTCTTGATGATAATAATTTAAACCCTGTGATTTCATGGGCACAAATTCGCCGTAAGTATAGAAGCCGCAGATGGGGATAGTTTGGGAAAGTGTATTTTTCACAACATCTAATTCTTCTTTAGCTCTCGTACCCAAAATCCAACGGCGACAGCAACAAGAAAATAGTAAAACAGCTTCTGGTTCTGTGCCTGGATAGTTTTCTAAAGCCATCTTCAAGGAAGTTTCAGCCGCTGCAATTATTTCATCACGACTACTTTTTGTCACTTGCACTACTGCTTGCTCAGGAATATGACAGAGAAAATTAATGCTACCTGTTTCTGCATCGCAACTATTAGGAACTCTCATGTAATAGTCTTCGCTATCTTGTTCATAAACAGCCAATCCATTTTCAGGACTTGGTAGGCGATCGCCTAAATAGCGTTGGTAAAATTCTAGTGCAGGTTTTCCATCAATTTCATATAGAACTGTTCCGTGAGATTTAGTTACAATACTTTTGTTGCCAATAGGTTGCAACCCACATCCTTTTCCATAAGAAAATTGCAAATCTCCAGAAAAGATCAGAACGGGTAGAGCATCAGTGACTACTTCAGTTCGGCAAAATTGATAAGTTGTTTGCATCCTGAATTGATCTCCTGCCATACCACCAATAATCGGAACCTGTGAACCTAAAGCTAACTCCAATCCGCTAAGAATCGCATCACTGCTGGTGATTGAACCATCTGCTGTATAGCTAGCAGGTAGGGTAATACACAGTTTGGGAGGTGTGCTACTGTTTTCAGTTGCCTGTTGAACTGCCTGTTGAGCAGCAGCGAGGGGGTTGTCTTTGGTTTTATATCCCACTCCCGCACGGATTTCTACCGTATCAGAGCAGAAAAGCATGAGTGTGAGAGAGTCTTGTTGAAAACCCAATATTGAGGACATCTCACCATCTGTGGTACAACCAATCAGTTCGATCTTGGGAAACATCTGATTGATTGCTTGAAGGATTAGGGTATGTTCAAAATCAATGGCAGCAAATAACAGACCCCCTTGAGGAACAGTGCCTGTCAATGCTTTGATACATTGATCTAGGACTTCCTCAATAGCACTTTGAGCATCAGGATCTTCACTGTGACCAATGGCAATTTTTAGCATTTTCACATTCTAGTAAGTTTTCCTTACTTTTGGATTTAGTATTCAAATTATAGAGGATGAAAAACTTAATCTAAACTGCAACTTTTAGTTTATACAAGTAAGTAGGCGAAAAAAATCAAACTATGTTAAGTAAAGTAAAAAATATTGAAATTAGCTCTTAGTAAGGAATTCAGCCCTTCTTTGTCAAGAGAAAGCGGGCATAGCTGCGTTTACCGCGTAGCCTCTCAAAGAGAGGCTAAAGCCCTCACTACAAACCTTACATCAAAATAAGGTATACAATGGGGGGCTGTCCGGCCCACCCCACAAGAGTTTCACTGCTAATATCTGTACTTTATGTACTGGCAAAGTGCTGTATGTCGAGAATCAACTGTCTAATCTTTCCACAAAGCAATCCCACCCAATAAACCAGTGACATTGGGAATGAGTTTTACATTTAACGGCAAATGCATATTTACCTTAACAGCTTCACCGCCGCCGATATAAAGGTAGTCATAATTGAAAAGATGTTGCAAAGAAGCGATCGCTTTTTCTAACCGTCGATTCCACTTTTTCTCACCAATCCTTTCCAAAGCTGCACGTCGGAGTTGTTGTTCATAAGTCTCCCCTTTGCGAAACGGATGATGTCCCATTTCCATATTCGGCACTAGAGTTCCATTGACAAACAAAGCCGAACCAAAGCCAGTCCCCAGTGTCACTACCAATTCCACACCCAACCCGGCGATCGCACCTAAACCCTGCATATCAGCATCATTAATCACCCGCACAGGTTTGTTTAACTGCTTAGACAATATTGTTGCCAAATCACAGCCAATCCAATCTGGATGTAAGTTTACCGCCGTTTCTGTGACTCCACATCGCACCACACCGGGAAAACCTACAGAAACACGATGAAAATCGCCTTGTGCCGCTGCTAACACCACAATAGCGTTAATTACTACCTCCGGTTTAGCCGGTTGAGGCGTCTCTAAACGCGCCCTTTCCGTTAAGGGCTTGCCGGCGATATCCAACACCATAGCCTTGACACCACTACCGCCAATATCCACCGATAGGGTGCGAATTGATCCATGATCTTCAACCATTAGTTTTACCCTCGTTGCTGCTATCTCTTTGGATATTATGCTGCGGCATTCAGATGATATCCAGATATTTTGAGAGTCTTCACAACTTCCCGAATCATCGAGATGTTGCCAGCAAACTGACCTTTCCTCTACCCCCTAAAAGAATTTTCAGAGATTCATCAGCATTTTCACGTAGATTAAATTGCTTTTTCTAAGTCTAGATTTAACCAAATTTGCCCCCGACGTAATTCCGGGTATCTTCCTGCTGGGGATTGCTGAAAATACTCTCTGTCAATTCATATTCAACCAGATATCCCATTTTATTGCCCGTTTCCGTCGCTCGTGCATTAAAAAAGGCCGTCATATCTGACACCCGCGTAGCCTGCTGCATATTGTGAGTAACGATAATAATCGTATACTGGGATTTCAGTTCTCGAAGTAATTCCTCAACCCGCAAAGTTGAAATTGGGTCAAGAGCTGAACAGGGTTCATCCATCAGCAAAACTTCTGGTTGAATAGCTAAAGCGCGGGCAATACACAAGCGCTGCTGTTGACCACCAGATATAGATAGACCGCTCTGCTTGAGTTTATCTTTAACTTCATCCCACAAAGCAGCTTGCCGCAAACTCTGCTCTACCAATACATCCATATCACCACGATAACCATTAACCCTGGCGCCAAAGGCGATATTTTCATAAATTGATTTGGGGAAGGGGTTAGGCTTCTGAAACACCATACCAACCTGACGGCGCAAATCTACTGGGTCAATCTTTTTATCATAAATATTTCTGTTCTGAAAGGTAATTCTGCCCTCAATGTGTGTACCGGAAATCAAGTCATTTAATCTGTTAAAACATCTGAGTACGGTACTTTTACCACAACCAGAAGGGCCGATAAAAGCCGTAATTTTGTTTTTTTTAATATCTAAGTTAACATTACTAACTGCTTTAAAATTACCGTAGAAAACAGATAATTCTTCAGTTCGCAAAATATGCTCATCAGTGGCGGTTTTTGTAGTAAATGCCATGCAAAAATTTCCAATTAATTGACGATTTAAAATTTGATTTAAACCCCACAGTCAATGATAATAATTAAATTATCGGCGTGACTGCTGGAACTTATTGCGTAACAAGATTGCTGATGTATTCATTAGCAGTAGCAAAAGCATCAAAACAATAATCGCAGCAGCAGCATTATTATGAAACTCTGGCTGGGGACGAGAAACCCAGTTATAAATTTGAATTGGCAGGGCTGTAAAAGGACTTTGCAATCCTTTTAAAGAAAGATCAGGAACGAAAGCAATGAAAGTCAAAGCTCCAATCGTGATTAGAGGAGCTGTTTCACCGATGGCTCGCGAAAGTGCCAAAATTGTACCTGTGAGGATACCTGGTAAAGCGATGGGAAAAATTTGTACTCGGATCACCTGCCACTTGGTTGCTCCCAAAGCATAACCTGCTTGCCGCAGACTATCGGGAACGGCACGTAAAGATTCACGAGTAGTAATGATGATAATTGGTAAAATCAACAAACTCAGAGTTAAAGCACCAGCTAATACACTCCGTCCATTGGTAAGTGGAGCCATCCACCGCACGAAAACTTGCAAACCTAGCAGTCCATAAATAATCGATGGCACTGCGGCTAAATTGGCAATATTAATTTCTACAAACCTAGTTAACCAAGTATCTTTTGCATATTCTTCTAAATAGATTCCCGCCCCAACTCCTAAGGGAAAGGAAACTATAGCAATTGTTACTAATAACCAAATGCTGCCTACTAGAGGAGACAATATCCCGGCTATGTCTGGACGACGAGAAGGGTAACTGGTAATAAAAGACCAATTTAACCGAGCCAGCCCATCAGTCAACACATTGAATAGCAAAATAGCCAGCACTGACAACGCAAATAAAGTTGCAGACCAAGCCAAAATTTCAAAAACTTTGTCAAAAGTGTAGCGCTTAGATAGAGAGACATCAAAGTCCGGATTTTCTCCAGAGTAGTTCTGATCTGTGGACTGGGAATTTCGGAAACTCATTCGTATTTCTCCCGGAAGCGGCGAACAAACCAGTAACTAAAAATATTCAGGGCTAAGGTGATGACAAACAAAGTCATACCCACTGCAAAAATTGTGTTGTAGGCTAGTGAACCGGCTGGCGTATCCCCTTGGCTCACTTGGACAATATAGGCTGTCATTGTTTGAACTGGTACTAGCGGATTGAGTCCTAGCTGGGGATTTTGACCCGCAGCAATAGTGACAATCATAGTTTCACCAATGGCACGGGAAATAGACAAAATAAAAGAAGCTACTATCCCAGATAAAGCTGCGGGTAAGATGACTGCAACTATTGTTTCCCGTTTGGTTGCGCCTAATGCGTAGGAGCCATCCCGTAGACTTTGAGGAACTGAATAGATGGCATCTTCACTCAAAGAAGCTACCAGTGGAATAATGGAAATTCCCAATACTATCCCCGCACTCAAAGCATTAAATCCCTGCAAACTAGGAATGACTTTTTGCAGAAATGGTGTTACTGTCAGCAGTGCAAAGTAACCAAAAACAACGGTGGGCACACCTGCTAGAACTTCTAGGGCAGGCTTGAGCCATTTGCGAAGCCCAGCAGAAGCATATTCACTCAAACAGATTGCGGCTAACAAACCAATAGGTAATGCTATGGCGATCGCAATTGTAGAGGTAAGCAATGTGGCACTCAAGAGCACCATAATGCCAAACTGTTTATTAGCAAACAGTGGTGTCCATTGTGTTTCTGTTAAGAACCGCCAGATCGGTACTTTTTGAAAAAATCCTACAGTTTCAAAAATTAGCGTTAAAACAATGCCGATTGTAGTCGCTACCGAGATAAAAGCAAACACAGCAAATAGCCCTTTTACTGTAGTTTCTATCTGCTGATTCAATCTACGATTTGGTTGCCATAATTCGGCAGTATCTCCTGAAGTCGGTAACGGGTTGACACTCATGGTCAGCACACCTCCTAAGTACAAAGTCATTGGTTTTTATAGATACAAAGCCAGCTTGATCAAGCTGGCTAAATATTTTTGGATCTACTTACCATTCTCAATATAGCAATTGCCAAAAGATTCTTATTTTTCCTGTTTGAGTAACTCTTTCAGGGTAACACCCACTTTAGAACCCTTACCTTCAAAAACTGAACCAACCTTCTTATTATTAAAGCGTCCTTGAATTTCTCCAATCAATTCGCTAGGTAGAGGCACATAGCCTACTTCTTTTACTAACCTTTGGTTCGCCGCAGCTAGATGAAAATCAATAAAAGCCTTGACTTCAGGACGATCTGCTGCTGTTTTTTTAACATAGATAAACTCTGGGCGAGATAGTGGCTGATAAGTACCATCAGCAACGGTTACGGGGGTAGGCTGAACACAACCCTTGCCATTATCAATGGCAACTAGCTTTAACTTTGCTTTGTTGTTTTCGTAATAAGCAAGCCCGAAGAAGCCCAGACCATTTTTATCAGAACTTACACCTTGTACTAAGGTGTTGTCATCTTCACTAGCAGTGAAATCTCCCCGGCTTTTGCCTTCTTCTCCTACGATGGCTTTGGTAAAGAAATCATAAGTACCAGAGTCTGTACCTGCTCCAAAAAGGCCCAATCGCTCATCTGGAAAGTCAGGACGAATTTGCTTCCAGGTAGTGACTTTGCCCTGAGCCTCTGGCTCCCACATTTTCTTTAGTTCATCTACCTTGAGGCATGCTGCAAATTTGTTTTCTGGGTTGACCACAACGGAAAGACCATCAAAGGCAACCGGTAGTTCAATGTACTCTACATTATTTTTTTTGCACAATTCCACTTCTTCCGACTTAATCGGACGGGAAGCATTGGAAATGTCGGTTTCATTATTACAAAACTTTTTAAAGCCGCCACCTGTACCAGAGTTACCCACGGTGACTTGCACACCAGGATTTGCCTTCTGAAACTCTTCCGCCATCGCTTCAGAAATGGGGAACACGGTACTAGAGCCATCGATCATGACTTTTCCAGATACATTCGAGCCAGATGCTGTATTTGCGGCTGGAGTTGCATCACCACCAGTTGCTGGGCTAGGGTTGTTGGAAGCTTGGTTGTTGTCACCGCAAGAGCTGATACTAATTGCTAGGACAACTATGGGAGCAACCAACCGCATCTTTGAAGAGAACATAAATCTTTTGATAAATGATGGCATGGATTCCGCCTATAAACTACCATTAGGAAAAACAAGGCAGGTTAAGAAACGGTTAAAACTAATAAAAATATTCCGCATTTTTATTAGAATGTCTGAGAAGCAAGAAGCTCACGTCAGGGTAAAATGCACAGCTTTATTCCCCCAGAACGGTTTTTCCCCTACCTCACCTGGAATGATGTTCAGGTAATGCCAGATAAAGAAAATGTGGTGATCATCCAACCAGTAGGGGCAATTGAACAACATGGCCCCCATCTACCACTGATTGTTGATGCTGCTATCGGTGTGGGAGTACTGGGAAAAGCTCTATCCCAGCTGGATGCTAGCATTCCCGCTTACGCTTTACCCAATCTTTTTTACGGCAAATCTAACGAACACTGGCACTTTCCCGGTACGATTACTTTGAGTACCCAAACACTGACAGCTACCATTATGGAAGTGGGAGAAAGTATTTATCGTGCTGGGTTTAGAAAATTCGTGTTGATGAACTCTCACGGCGGACAACCCCAAGTTATGCAAATGGCCGCCCGAGATTTACACGTTAAATATGATGACTTTTTGGTTTTTCCCCTGTTTACTTGGCGTGTTCCTAATATTACTAAAGATTTATTGACTGTGAAAGAGGCAGAGCAGGGAATGCACGCCGGAGATGCTGAAACTAGCATCATGCTGGCGATTTTGCCGGAACAAGTACACTTAGACAAGGCTGTTGCTGAGTATCCACCAGAACAGTCAGAAAGTACCTTGCTGAGTTGGGAAGGTAAACTACCTGTGGCTTGGGTGACGCGGGATATTAGTAAAAGTGGCGTGATTGGTGATCCGACAACTGCAACCAAAGAAAAAGGCGATCGCATCCTCGAATCTGTCGCCAATGGTTGGGTACAGGTAATTAAAGATATTTACACCTTTCGCCTACCCCAACCCAGTTAGTCATGGGAGCGGGAAATTACTACCGCCAGTTCCTATCTAAATTTGCTAGTGTAGGATTAATGGAAATAATGGTGGTGTCGCTGTGCGCCCCCTAAAAGCGATGCCATCGGAGCAGCAAATCTCTATTAAAATTAATTCTCCGAGAAAGAACTATGACGGCGTTTGAACCTAAAAGTCTCCGTTCTTATAGCCAAGAAGACGTACAGAAAATTTTGCAATTGGCGATCGCCCGTCAATCTGACGATCAAAACAAAGAATTTTCTTATGAGCAAATATTAGAAATAGCATCTGAGTTAGAAATATCCCCAGATTGTTTAAATCTAGCAGAACGCGACTGGCTGGCGCAACAGAGCGAAGGGCAACAGCGAATAGCTTTTGATGTTTACCGTCGAGGAAAATTTAAGAAGCGTCTTGGCAATTATGCCATTGTCAACGGTTTTTTTATGGTGGTAGATTTGATTGGTGGTGGCGGTATTTCTTGGTCGCTGTACATTTTGCTATTCTGCGGATTAGCCCTAGGGCTAGATGTCTGGAATACCTTTCAAACTAAAGGCGAAGAGTATGAAATGGCATTTCAGAAATGGAATCGTAAGCATCAAATTAAAAAAACTATCAACACAGTAATCAATAAGTGGTTCAAGGCGTTACAAATTTAGGTGATTCATAGCTAAATAGCTAAAGACGAAAGCTGCGCTGAGAGGATGTTGATGACGATAAAATGCCATGGTGAACGAAGCACCAGCGGATTAAAACATCTTCTTAGCTCGACTTTATCCATTTTTACGAACCCCAAAACCTGACGCTGAAACCCTTGTGGGATCATAGTTTTAGTTTTTGTACTTGATCGAAAATCAGTGACAGAGAAAAAGTATTTGCCAAAAAGCCAGGGTTTGTGCCGGGTAAGGAAAACCGATTTCTTAATTTTGGATAAAGTCGAGCTTAGTATTAGCTGGCTAGTTTCTGTTTAGCTTTGTGATTTTTAAATTGCCAGCTTACCCCCCAAGCCATCAGCGCCAAAAGCCCCAACGCCGTTGGAGGTTCGGGAACAGCTTGGATTTGCCCACGAATTTCGCCTCCAGGGAATTTTGTTGTGTGGATGTTGAAGTAAGTATTACTATTTAACAGTGCTTGAGCTAATGAATCTGTCAAGGGTCTAACCGCATCATTAAACCGCCAAATGCCAGTAATTGTACCCGCAGTGTTACCTGTGACTAAATTACTTGGAAAATTAACAACAGGGCCGTTTGATCCTAGGGGGGCATTGTGAATGTGTGCGGCTACAAGATTCGCCTGCAAACCAGAGTAATTAACTACATAGTTAAAAATCCAGCTTCCAGCTTCACCGTTGAGTGTACCTGTCAATGTACCTGTAGCTGGTGTAATAGCATTATCTTGAGCGCCATTCAGCGTACTGGTGAAATGAAAAGTTGATGCATTAGCGGCTAAGGGCGTGAATGAGACAATGGCCGCACCCAGTAATGTCCCTGTGACAAAAAGCTTCATAAATTACTGTGTAAGCTGATGGAATATCAGAAGATAGATTTGGCATATTAAGTGATTCTACTGGAGAATGTGACAAATTAAAATGCCAAATTCATCATCTCTGATTACCAATTAGCTACTGCTAAGGCGATCGCATCCTTAGCTGCTGCTAAAGACTTACTACGGGCATCATCACCCAAGCTCAGGCTATCGGCATGGATAAAAGTAACGTCTGTAATTCCAATAAAACCGAAAATAGTGCGGATGTAGGGTTCTTGCAAATCATAAGCAGCGTAGGGGGTTCCTGGAGGGAATGTACCACCACGAGAGGTGATCACGAGTGCTTTTTTGCTGCTATCGACCAAACCTTTGTAGCCGTTCTCATCAATTACAAAAGTGCGCCCAACACGAACAATTTGGTCAATGTAAGCCTTGAAAGTAGAGGGGATGCTCAAGTTGTACATCGGTACACCAAAGACGTAGCGATCAGCCGCTAGCAGTTCATCAATGAGGCTATCAGACAACTTAATTGCCTCAACCAGTTCGGGTGTACGCCCATCGGGTGGTGTAAAAGCAGCAGCAATCCACGATTCGTCTACATGAGGAACAGGATTGCGCCCTAAATCCCGGTAAGTTACTGTATCGCCAGGATGAGTATCTTTCCAGGAAGTGACAAACTCATAGGAGAGAGTACGGGAAACAGAACGCTCACCACGGGGGCTAGAGTCAATATGAAGGATATTTGCCATAAATAAAGTTCCCGATTCAAACTACGCCTATGGGCGTTTAATAGTGTTCAGTTGACTTACAAAATACTTGCTCAATTGACTTTAAACTATGTAAAGTTAATATGGAAAGTACGCACTTAAAAGTAAGATACTTACTAAAAAGTAACCATGAAAGCCGAAGCAAAAATTGATAGCAGACCAACTTGTGGAGTAGAAACAACGCTCAAGGTAATCGGCGGACGCTGGAAGGTTTTGATTATTAGAGAATTAATTTCTGGAGTAAAACGTTTTGGTGAGTTACAGCGTTCCTTATCCGGAATTACCCAAAAAATGCTCACCCAACAACTAAGAGAAATGGAAGAAGACGGGATTATACATCGAGAAGTCTACCCACAAATCCCCCCTAAGGTAGAATATTCATTAACACCTTTGGGAGAAAGTCTAAAACCAATTCTCTATGCAATGCATGAATGGGCTGTTCAGCATTTAGGTAATAGGTAATAGGCCTCTTGTTATTGGTTGCTTTGCAAATATTCAATCGCCGCTTCTAATTTGGAGGGAAATCCTTTAGCAAAGCTTTCAAACCAAAGTCCTTCTGATGAAAGTGGATCTAATTTGGCTAACCATTCTTTTGCTGGTTTCCTTAAAGCCTCTAGTTGCTTGGCTCTGAGTTGTTCTTGGCGAATTTGCTTCTTCTCTAATTCTTGCTGTTTTCTCAACTCTTCAGCAGCATCTTGTTCAGCAATATCAGCTTGAACTTCCGCCAACAAGTTATCCATAACAGACGCTGACTTTCCTGGGGGTTGAATGAAGGATTTAGCAGGAGTTTGTTTGGTCTGCTGCTGTCCAGGCTTTGGTTCCTCATATTCAGCTTTGAGTTGAGATAACAGCTTATCAATGGAATCCATTTTTTCCAGTCCTGTCAAGGGTATGGTTAGTCAGTAATGGCATTGAGGAGCACTTCTGAAAGACTCATATCTTCCATATCTTCCATTGTCACAGTGTCGCAAATATCAAATTTTGCACCTGCGCTTTGAAGTTCATCATCCAAGACTTTTAGAAAGCGAGTAGCTTGAGCATCTGTCCCCACTTGAATAAAGGAAATAGCTAATTCTTCATCGCGATCCATTCGACGAGAAGCTTCAATAATTACCTTCATCACCGCTTTGCGATCATCTGGTTCACCATCAGTAACAACTAAAATTGTCTCACCATTCGCTTTAGTTTTACTAGCTGTCTTGCGTTGAAAGTAATCATCAGTAGCGTGTTTCAAGACCCCTGCTAAATCAGTAGTACCAGATGGATCATTTTCTTGAAAAATCTGTGCTACCTTGCTAGTTGTCACATTTTCATAGCGCTTGAATCTACCAGAAAATACATAAATTGTAATACCATCTGGATCAAATTGCTCGCACTTATTAGCTAAGGCTAAGGTAGATTCTTGTGCGGCTAACCATCTACTTCTACCACCTTTTTGATCTGGGGTAGCCATGCTGCCACTTTTATCAATAATCAATGTATAATCACGGTTTTCCAACACTTTCACCTCTCTAGCTATTACTTATGAGTAGTTAGTCAATTGGCTTGAGACTATTGATAAGTTAGTCTGTTATCGCCTTCATCAATACATCTGCAAGGCTCATGTCTTCTAAATCATTTAAAGTGATGGTGTCGCAAATATCAAATTTAGCGCCTACACTTTGTAACTGATTGTCCAGAGCTTTGAAAAACTTAGTTGCTTGGGAGTCTGAACCTACTTGAATAATATAAATTCTTAATTCTTGCTCATTTTCTATTCGTTGTGTGGCATTAATTATAACTTCAAATACACCTTGGCGGTCATAGGGTACACCATCTGTAATAATTAATATTAGTTCTCCATTTGGCTTAGTTTTTCCCGCAGCTTTCCGTGTAAAGTAATTATTGATTGCATCCTGAAGTACACTTCCTAAGTTGGTCGTATCTTCAGGAATATTTTCGACAAAAATTTGCGAAACTTTAGCTGATGTGACATAATCGAAGCGTTGAAATTCTTTGGAAAAAAGATAAACTGTTAGACCATCTGAGTCAAGCTCTTCACATTTTCTAGCTAAGGCATAGGTAAATTCCTGTGCTTCTAGCCATCTGCTTTGACCACCTTTTTTGTCTGAGGTTGCCATGCTGCAACTTTTATCAATAATCAATGTATAGTCACGGTTATCCAAAACTTGTACTTGCTCCCGCTATCAGTTTTTAGTTGTTAGTCAATTGGCTTGAGACTATTGATAAATTAGTCAGTTATCGCATTCATCAATACATCTGCAAGGCTCATATCTTCTAAATCATCTAAAGTGATGGTGTCGCAGATATCAAATTTGGCGCCTACACCTTGCAACTGATCGTCCAAAGCTTTAAGAAACTTGGTTGCTTGAGCGTCAGAACCTACTTGAATAATCGAAATTGCTAATTCTTCATCTCGTTCCATTTGGCGAGTTGCCTGAATTATCACCTCAAATACTGCTTTGCGATCGTCTGGTTCGCCATCGGTGATGACTAATATTGTCTCACCATTGGGCTTGCTTTGACCGCTGGCTTTGCGCTGAAAGAAACTATTGAGGGCATCCTGAAGTACACTGGCTAAGTTTGTTGTCCCAGCAGGGTCATTTTCCTGAAATATCTGGGCGACTTTGGCCGCGGTGACGTTCTCATAGCGTTTAAATCTACCGGAAAAAAGGTATACAGTAATACCATCAGGGTCAAACTGTTCACACTTTCTGGCTAAGGCAATTGTAGACTCTTGGGCTATCTCCCATCTACTTCTACCACCTGCTTGGTCGGGGGTGGACATACTGCCGCTTTTGTCAATGATTAATGTATAGTCGCGATCGCTCATCATAATATCCTTGTGATTACATCCCTGTGCTTCTATTTTAACTGTTGGGTCATGGGAGAGGTACATTTGAAGTGTGCTTTGTAATAATCGATAAATCGCAAAAAAAGCCGTTTAACAGGATTAAACGGCTGGATAAGTGATATTTAAACCCCTAAGAGCATTAATCGTATCCCCCAAACATAAACAGAGAAATCGGTTCATCAGTGCTATTCATCAAAGCATGGAGATTACCACCCTTGAGCATGGCAAAGTGTCCGGCTTTGAGATTACGAATTTCAAAGCAGCGTTCTCGCTGATCCATTTTGCACCAGTCACCTACTACCATGAAGCCTTGACCTTCCATCATCAGAAATATTTCTTGATTATCGCGATGGCGGTGTAAACCAATGCCACAACTAGGGTTGAGGAGGTGTAAATCCATATAATCTACAGCTAAAAATGGTTCGGAACTGTTACCGCCCCTAGGTTCTGCTTGGGAATGCACTCTCAGGAGGCTCTGCCTCCAGTAGTAAAGGACGAGGCAGAGCCTCACAGATATCATTGAACCAGACAATTAAATCTACCAGAAAACTTTACTGGGTAAATCTTTGAAAGCGACTCTGATATACAGATTTTGAAGCAATATCAGTTTTTGCCCTTTTTCAGGAATAGTTATCAAACAACTTGTATATGTTCAGTAGATGAATAAGTAAATACCATAAATGAGAGCAATACCCCATTCACAAGACTGAAGAGCCAGTTTTAATTCAATCAAGTTAGGTTCAACAGTTTGTGTGCTTGGCAGGATGCATAGTAACGAAATACTTGAGTGAAACTGGCTCGCTATCCTAGAACATCACTATATACAGGGGCAATATGAATTCGCAAGAGAATCAAGAAGTTTTTATCTCATGGACGGGTGCGTTAGGAAAACGTATAGCTTTATATCTCAGAGACTATATGCTTCAGTTCTATCCGCTTAATCCTTGGGTATCAGATGCTGATATAACGGCAGGTGCAGCTTGGTTTAACGCAACAAATAGAGCCTTAGAAAGAGCTTCCTTTGGTGTTGTATGTCTAACTCCTGGTTCTTCCAAGCGACCTTGGGTTAACTTCGAGACAGGAATTCTTTTTGGAAAACTTAATAATTGTAAGCTTGTCACCTTTGGAGAAAAATTGAGTAATCCACTACAGCAGCTTCAGAGTATTGATGGCATCAAAAAGGATGAATGGGTAAGTCTGCTACAAGAAATGACAAACCGTAGTCGGAGGGAATGCGAAGTATGGATACAAAGTCAGTTTCCTGAATTTGAAGATAAAGTATTAAGACTTGTTACTCAATCTCCCTATGAATATATGTCGGAAATGGATAGAACAATTGGATCTCTTCAAGATACTGTTGATCAGTTAAAAAATAGCGAATTTGCTCGGCAGAATATTTGTTTTCAGCAAGTAATTCTTCATTCATTCATTGAAATTAAAACTAGAGCGACAAACAGCATTTCAAGTTACACTGTCCCCGCATCTCAATATCCAGAATACTTGATATTTTTACAAAAAAAAATTAATCCTTTTGTGAAAGCGGTGGCTCTTGTCAATGTAGAGGAACAGTTTTGGCAGCAAACTTTAGGTAAAGAAATTTTAAAAACATCAAACGAAGATAATATTAGAGTATTTGTGTTTACGACTGAAGACCAATTTATCCAAATGTTTGACACATTACAAGATCATGCCAATAGATACAGAGTTTATGCAATGCGCCTGTCAATACTATCACGAGAATTTGGTCCGTCATACAGTAAAGATTTTTCAATAATTGAAGCATCTGGCAGCAAAATACTGGCAGATTACGATAATATTCAAGGATATAAATCTATTCGATTTACTGCTGATCAACATACAGTTTCAATTTACGAAAAGGTCTTAAATAGCATGGTAAGAAAAGCTGTATTTATTCCTAAAAATATTAGAAATGATAATGATATGGGAATTGAAAAATTAAAAAATTTGATTTTCAATCCTCCTAATCTTATTGATTACGATACAAAAACAATAGAAATGTCTCTATATATTGACGTGGAAGATTATGATAAACATGAAGAAAAGCATGCTTATTTTCAAGATATGATGAGACGAATGATTGAAATTTTTATGGAACATAGTAACCATAATCATCATCCCTCTTCTATATTAGAATTAGGTGCGGGAACAGGAATATTCACTAGTCGTTTAGCGAATCTTTCAAATATTAATAAAATAGTTACTATTGAAATTGATTGGCATTGCTATAAAAAGCTTTTATCTAAGTTTAGAAGATACAAAGGCAAAATTGAAGCTGTTCATGAAGATAGCCGAACTTATGATCCTCTCCAAGTATTCGACTATATCTTTTCATCATTTGCTGACCACCATATTAGAATTACTGACAAAGAACAATATTTTGAAAATATCAAACGGAATATTAAGCCTGGTGGGCTAATAATTGTAGGTGATGAATTTATTCCAGAACACAATTTAAATGATAAGGAGTCGCGAGACTGTGCGCTAAAAGCTTACCATAATCATATTATTGATATTGCCAAACAGCAAGAAGAGCTTATACTAGCGACTCTTGAGCAAGAAGCGCTAGACTCAGGACTTCGAGAAATAGGGGACTTCAAGATTTCTTGTGAACAGTATGAACAGCTTTTAAAAAGAGTTGGACTAGAATTTAAAAAAGAAAAAATTGGACCATTAGACCGTGATGATGTTGGTGGAATATATGTTTATACGATATGGCTTCCCAACTAACGCGTCTGAACTAGCAGCACAAAGCCACCTTATCCTTATTTTGAAAATTCAACCCTGACAAGAGTTTTAGTTACACGTTTATTCATCAACAATAGATTATGAGCGAAAACCAACTTAGTGCAGACCAACAAAATATTCATAATATCAACCAGAAAATTCAAAACCAGGTTGAACCTATAGACTCAAGAAGAAATAGTTATGGAGAAAACTTTCACTTACATATCTTAGAGGAATATAAGTTGTATGTTGAAATGATGGATAGGAATACTGCTAGACGAGGACAAATTAACACTTTTTATATAAGTTTGCTATCTGGGATTCTAGCTCTAATGTCAGTTTTCTTTGATAAAAAGATTTTGCCTATTAATCAAGTACTGCTACTTTTACTACTAGCAGTTTTAGGACTAGCTTTATGCTTTGTGTGGATTGTGAATATAAATTCATATAAAGAACTTAATTTTCTCAAATTCAAGGTTATTAATGAAATGGAAAAGTATTTGCCGTACCCTTGTTATACCAGAGAGTGGGAAATTTTAAAAGAAGGTAATATTTCCCTAAATTATAGACGTTTAACAAAAGTTGAAAAATATGTACCTTTTATTCTGGGCTTTCCATACTTTTGTTTACTTATCTACTCTTTGATTAAACTTTTTACTAAATAAAATACAAATTAATTTAACATCATTCACTTATTAAAGCTAATTGATCTGAGCAATGTTCCCTAGGACATCCTTCGTCAGAATGTGAGATGAAAAAATTCCCTCAGATTGACTGAGGGAGGTTCGAGAAGGAGTATTTTTTTATTTGGCGACTATGCGGGGTTTAGCTGGGATCTGCGCTTAATTAGCTGGACAATTTCCGTTTTTTCTAAAATTCCCACTAGCACGCCGTTCTCACGAATTACAGGAAGTGAAGATAGCTGTTGTTGTTCGAGTAGCTGCACTACTTCTAATAATGGGCGATCGCATTGCACTGTGGTAGATAATGTATTTGGTCGCATGATGTCTCTGACTTGAGTCTCTGTCCACAGGGCTGTTGGGGTATTTTGCAAGTCTTTAACGGCGATCGCACCGATTAATTGTCCCTCATCATCTATAACTAAGAACCGACGCCAGTTATTGTCACTGACAACCTGCTGATCAGCAAACTCTCTCAAGGTTAAATTAGCCGAGACAATCGGGCTATTGGCTGTGACAACATCCCCAGCAGTCAACCCGATGAGTTGTTCCTGCACTCTGCCAAATTGAGCAGAACTACCAGCATTTTGCAGCAAGAAGAAACCAATTAGGGTGTACCAGGCGTTAGTCAGGCTGCCATATATGACTAAGGGAAGTAAACCATAAACCACCGCCACCCAACCAAAGAGTTGTCCGATGCGGCTGGCAAAAACCACACCTTTATAGGGTTTGCCTGTGATTTTCCAAACTAAGGCTTTCAGTATATTTCCGCCATCTAATGGCAAGCCAGGAATCAGGTTAAATAAGGCTAATGCTAGGTTAACAGATGCCAGCAAGTTGAGAATTGCTCCTAAGGGACTTGATATAGTGGTAGCAAAACCAATGGCTGTGGCAGTGGCAAATAGTATTAAACTAACTATTGGCCCGGCGATCGCTACCCAAAAAGCATCAGCTGGTGTTTCTGACTCTTTTTCTAAGCTGGCTAAACCGCCAAATATAAATAGTGTGATCGATTTAACTTCAATTCCCTGGCGAATAGCGACAAGGCTATGTCCTAATTCATGGGCGACGACAGAGGCAAATAACAACAGCGCTGTTAGCAATCCTAGTACCAAAGCTAACCCCCCATCTAATTGGGGAAATTGCGCCGCCAGTCCACCGCTATAGCTCCAAGTTACCAGTCCTAGAACTAAAAACCACGATGGATGGATATAGAAGGGAATTCCCCAGAGATTACCAACGCGAATTGTGCCATTCATGCCCTGTACCTTTAATTTTAATTTTGAGCTATTGGCTCACTCTCGATGTCTCTAGTGTAACGATGTGTAAACAAAAATGAGAATTTCTAACGGTAGTGGTGTCCGGCTATAAAGGTGCGGTTATTGGGAATTAGTGCTATCCCTTCAAAAAAGGTGCGGATGTATCCCATAGAAAACTGACAAATCCGGCGCTTCACCCCAAGGTACTTTCCCACAGACTGAACCTGTTTTGTCAAAATCTTTGATTTAAACAACTTTTATTATTTTTAGCTAGAAAAATAGTTCAATATTTGGATTTGGGTTATTTTTCT
This sequence comes from Cylindrospermum sp. FACHB-282, assembly GCF_014697195.1. GTDB lineage: Bacteria > Cyanobacteriota > Cyanobacteriia > Cyanobacteriales > Nostocaceae > Cylindrospermum. Next base: position 102,487 of record NZ_JACJRJ010000008.1, read on the forward strand.
TTTTCCAGAGAAGTAAAGTTGTGTTAACAGTCTGTCTTCGCTACTACAGTTAATCCCCATTCAGTCCTAAACTTGCTACTACAGGTTGTCAAAGTTGCGTAGTATCTATCTCTAGATAGATATTTTGAGCTTGCAACCTGATAAATCCCTGCTCAACATCACTAATCAGTAACGAGTGCCATGATGGGAAAACGCCTCTTCAATATTCTTTGTGTATTTGCTGCGGCAGTGGTATTGGTAATTACACCTATTTCTGCTGCTTATGCGGCTTCGCTACAAATTGCACAACTAGCAGATAATGCTTCTGAGCCGAATCCTTGTGCTGAAAAGCCGATCGACCTTAAAACTTATGGGGGTGCTGAATTTCAGAATCCAAGGGAAATTTTATCTGAGAATGGTGTTTTGGAAACTCCATTAGAGGTCAAATACGGCTATAACAAAATCGCCGGATGTTCAGTCCATCTTCGTTCTTACAATGGCGAATTAGTGGGGCCGACGTTGCGTGTTAAGCCAAAGGATCTGATCAATATCAATTTGATCAACCGCCTCCCGCCAAACCCATTAAAAACGCCTACAAAGTCTACAGATCCTAATACACCACATGACTTCAATACAACTAATTTCCATACACACGGATTTCACGTTTCGCCCAGCGACGATTCTGACAATGTATTGAAACTAATGCCACCGAAGGCAAAGGAGGAAGATCCAGACCCTTCCTACGAGATCAAAATTCAGCTACCTTCCAAGCATCCAGCCGGTACATATTGGTATCATGCCCACAAGCATGGCTCGACGGCTCTACAGGTGTCCAGTGGGATGGGGGGAGCTTTAATCGTTGAGGGTGGACTTGATGAACTACCTGAGATTAAGAACGCACAGGAAAAAATATTTGTGTTCCAGCAGATATCCTATGACACCAAGGGCGAAATAGAAAATTATGATGGGTTCGGAGTAACACCAGTACCGCCGGATTCTTTTAACTTCGTATCCAAGTGGTCTTTATCAAAACGCCAGACTACGATTAATGGTCAGATTTACCCAACAATCAGAATGCGTCCAGGAGAAGTGCAACGTTGGCGTTTTATTCACGCTGGTATCTCCGATACAATCGAGCTAGCACTGCAATACCCAAACCACAAGAATATTCCGCTTCATGAAATCGCAGTTGATGGTATCACCCTAGGTAAGAGAGACTCGTGGGATGAGCTTGAACTTGAGCCTGGCTATCGCAGCGATGTGCTAGTACAAGCAGAAAAAGTTCCTGGAATATACCATCTCGTAGATATTGCAACGACACCGGAAAAATCCCTCCGGGGAGTTGGAGAACCTGGACAGTACCTCGCTAAAGTGGTGGTAGAAGGTGAGCCTGTGAAGATGAACTTGCCAGATGACTCTAAGATATTGGCGGTAAAACAGCAAGATGCGCCTCCAGATATCAAAGACACAAAAATTGGTCACAAGAATGTCGAGTTTGATTTTTACAAAATTAATGGCGAACCATTTAATCCGGATGATGCCAATCCCATCTCCCTAAAACTTAACACCGCTGATGAGTGGACTCTTAGCTCGAAAGCTGCCAATCATCCTTTCCATATTCATGTCAATCCTTTCCAGTACACGCGTAAAGATCCTAGTGGCAATGATGAGTTGATTTGGCGGGATACACTACTGGTGAGACAGGGTGAACCTGTAAATATCCGCAGCCGTTATACGCTATTCACTGGCGAATTTGTGCTGCACTGTCACATCCTAGACCATGAGGATCTAGGAATGATGAAATTCGTCAAAATAGAGGAATAGGGCAGAAAAGCCTGATTTTTGAGCAGTTTCTCATTGCCAAATTTAGAGATTTGGATGACTGATATAGACCAAGATTGCGATCGCTTACCCAGTCAGAGAAATAGTCTTTTTCGCCATTGAAGGCTCAACCAACAAGGGTTGAGCCGATTGCAACACTGCATCCAGCAACCCTGGAAATAGCGCCTCTAAATCTTCACACCGCAACTGATTGATGTGCTGTGTGCCTTCTTTGCGAGTCAAGACTACCCCCGACTCCCGCAAAATCTTAAAGTGGTTAGACATGGTGGACTTGGCAATCGCAAAATTAAACTCAGCACAACATTGCTCTCCCTTAGTCGCCAGCAACCGCACAATCTCTAGCCGTACTGGGTCTCCCAAAGCATAAAGCACTCCCGGTAAACAAATATCTTTTTGATCTGGATGATATAAAAATCTCATAGTTGCATTATCTCTTAAGATGACTTATATTTTACTTATTCGATAATATCGAATTAATGAATTAACTCAAGAGGGCAACTATGTCATCCATTACAAATGTCACAGAAGCCACATTCAAGCAAGAAGTCCTGGAAAGTGAAACTCCGGTCTTGGTTGACTTTTGGGCACCTTGGTGCGGCCCTTGTCGGATGTTGGCTATAGTCGTCGATGAGGTTGCTAACGAGTACGAAGGACAGGTGAAAGTAGTGAAATTGAATACAGATCAAAATCCTACCGTCGCCAGTCATTATGGGATTCGTAGCATTCCGACTCTGATGGTGTTTAAAGGGGGTCGGCAAGTCGATACTGTTGTGGGGGCAGTGCCCAAAGCTAGCTTAACCAAAACTTTAACACAGTATATTTAAGCAGTTGTAGAGTTGTAACTGTTCGGCTTTAGATAGTGGAATCTCTGCCAGGGAAGAAGCGCAATGGATTTGAAATTAGATGGTAAATCTGCGCTAGTGAGTGGTTCAACCGCAGGCATTGGTTTTGCGGTTGCCCAAGCACTAGCCCAAGAGGGTGTATCAACAATTATCAACAGTCGGACTGAAGCAAGAGTAGCCCAAGCGATCGCTAAAATTCAAAAATTAAACAAATAACCAATGAATACCGAGATTAATTTATTCTCTCCCTACCAGTTAGGTGACTTAGAACTGCCTAACCGGATAGTCATGGCGCCCTTAACCCGACAAAGAGCAGCAGAGGGAAACGTTCCGCACCAACTCAACGCCACCTACTACACCCAACGAGCTACCGCTGGACTGATTATTTCAGAAGCAACTCAGGTTTCTCCTCAAGGACAGGGCTATCCCCATACACCAGGAATCTATTCACCAGCACAGGTAGCGGGTTGGCGGTTGGTAACAGATGCCGTGCATCAGCAAGGAGGGAGAATTTTTCTGCAACTATGGCATGTAGGCAGAATTTCTCACCCTGACTTGCAACCAGATGGAGCATTACCTGTGGCACCTTCTGCCATTGCACCTCAAGGTCAGGCGTTAACATATCAGGGTTTAAAACCCTTTGTCACTCCCCGTGCCTTGGAAACCTCAGAAATTCCAGGAATTGTAGAACAATATCGTCAAGGTGCAGCCAATGCCCTAGCAGCTGGGTTTGATGGAGTAGAAATTCATGCAGCCAATGGTTATTTAATTGACCAGTTTCTCCGAGATGGCACAAATCAACGCACCGATAAATATGGGGGCGCGATTGAAAATCGGACACGATTGCTGTTGGAGGTGACAGAGGCAGTAACTGGGGTGTGGGATTCTCAACGGGTGGGGGTACGTCTTGCACCCAGTGGGACATTTAACGATATGCATGATTCTCATCCCCTAGAAACCTTTGGTTATGCGGCTCAAGCTCTAAACCAGTTTGATTTAGCATATCTGCATATTGTTGAGGGACTAGAAGGAGACATCAGACATGGTGCAACCCTTGTACCTACTAGTCATTTGCGGCAGAAGTTTACAAACACACTGATAGTCTGTGGTGGTTATACTCGTGAAAGAGGCGATGTTGTATTGGCAAACAAAGCAGCAGATTTAGTTGCCTTTGGTATTCCATATATAGCCAATCCTGATTTACCCCAACGGTTTGCGCTAAATGCACCGCTGAATCAGCCAAATCAGACAACCTTTTATGGTGGTGGTGAAGCAGGATATACAGATTATCCCAACTGGGCGCTAGCGAGCAAATAGCCAGTCAGTAATCCTTAATCCGGTTTTTAGATCGATAATAAAAAGCGCTACAGCAGCATATTTTAAACAAGAGGAGATTTTCATGAGTGCAATCACCCAGATTCAACCCCTAGATGTACCCAGCGCTATAGTTCAGCGTCGTTCAATCAAAACTTTCAAATCAGACCCCATAGCCCCAGAACTACTTAAGCAACTGGTAGAGTTGACTGTGGCTGCACCCAGTAGTTTTAATACCCAATCCTGGCGGATCATCCTCGTCCAAGATGAGGCGCAAAAGGCAGCTTTATCAGCAGCATCTTGGAATCAAAAGCAAATTACTCAAGCCCCTGTTACCTTTGTTTTTGCCGCTGATAGCACCGCAGGTGAACAAGATTTGACACCGATTCTAGAGCAAGGACACCAAACTGGGGCATGGAATGAGGGCACAGTCGGTTACTTTAAAACCGCTATTCCCCAATTTCAAGCTGGACTAGGAGATAAGCGACGGGAATATGCGATTAAAGATGCGATTATTGCTGCCACCCATTTAGTCTTAGCCGCAGAAAGTCTGGGGTTATCCACCTGCTTTATGAATGGCTGGATTGAGGATCAGGTGAAGGCTGTGATTGGGGCAGAGAATAATCCAGATTTAGCGATCGCCGTTTTAGTACCTGTTGGTTATGCCGCAGAACCACGCTTGAATCCCGGTCGTTTACCCTTTGCCTACAACGTCTCTGTAGACACAATCGGCAACCCCTACCAGGGCTAAACCGATATGGGGAAGTGGGTTATCCTCTCTCCCCTTCCCCTTATCCTTGGATTGTGCCATATCAGCGCCAAAGCCAAAAGCTAGAAGATTTTCCTCACCTACAGCGCTGGTTTGAGACGATAAAAAATCGTCCGGCAACAATTCGCGCTTATGAGAAGGCAGAAGCATTTCAAAATCAGGCGTTGGATATCGAAAAATCACGGGATTTGTTATTTAACCAATCGGCGAATACTATCCAGCATTGATTATCTTCAGCATTTCACAATTGGATCATTGAAGATATTCTCACAAAACCTCACCCTGTTTGTTGATGGGTAAGTTGTGTATTAATGGCTATCGAAGTCACCGGGGTCTGTTTGCCTTGCTGCAAGAGTCGCCCTAAAACAAATGTAAATGGTGGAAGTTTAATTCCCATAGCACCTTCTACAAGATGGAATACTCCACCCGACGTGGCAATCAGCATATCAACTCCACAGAACTCACCGTAGCAATGAGGAATCTTTAAAGCCTGTTCCAATATTGGTGTGGGCCCCATATTCATCGCAATCAAGATCGGCTGATCATCAGCCGTACCATGAATGAGTACACACCAGAAACCATTATTCCTAGAGCATAGTAGGGTACGGGTTCCACTCTGAATGAGTTTGTTTTCCAATCTAATTTCGGCAAGTTGTCGAATTAGTAAAAAAGTTGGGTGGTTTTTATTATATGGGTCAAAACTTTTGCGGTTAATCGGCCCAAACTCCCACACACAGGCAGGGTTATCAAACATATCTTCCCGCACGTAGCAATCATGACCAATCCAATCTTCTGTATCATGACGTTGATGCATCCCTAAAGCGCCAGAAAATTCTTGCTCTGTGCCTTGATAGATAGAAGGTATTTGTGGCCCTAAAATCAAACAAGCAAGTGCAAAATGTAACCGAACTCGCGCCTCGTCTTGGTTTCCTAGACGACTCAAAAATTGATGGAAGATTCTAGTTGTGTCTTGGTTATCGAGGAACATAATATTATTCCTCCAACCAGCATGATATGGGTGTGATGGCTCTAGAAAACCACAAAAATAATCTGCCAAACCCCCTAGCCAATGACCATCAGCTAAAGAATGCTTGATAGTATAATAAGTGGGATAGTCTATCAGATTTGAAAATTTCGCCCCATTGTAGGCAGTTACCTCTTCGTGAGTACTGCCAGCGTGTTCGGCTATTTGCAGAAACTGCTTTTTCCCAAAATAGCTAGCATATCTTGATATCTCTTCAACGCAAGGCTCCCAGAAATCAAGACCAACGTGACGTGCTGAATCGTATCGGAAACCATCAATGTCTGTTTCTGCAATCCAGTATTTAAGGTGTTGAATCAGTAATTCACGAACGTAGCTTGTCTCTGTTCGCCAATCTTCCAAGAAGCCAAATAGTCGTTGATTCACCATATCGGTGTATTCAGTTCCGTGGAAGAGTGATGTGTTCCGTGCTTCTATTGGAAAGGGCATTACCGCAGTTTCATCACCTTGCACATACTTGAACTCTCCCCCTGGTGGGCCTCCATATTCTTCCCAGTTAATACTATCTGCGATGTGATTGTTGACAACGTCTAAAATGACAGCAATGTTAGCTTCATGAGCTGTCTTCACTAGGTCACGCAGACACACAAGTGTACCCAGACGTGGATCAACCATCAATAGGTGGATAGGATGATAGCCATGATAGCCATCGGCAGCGTTGACATACACAGGGCTGAGGATAATTGCTCTGACTCCCAATGACTTCAAATATGTTATCTGCTCAATTACGCCCCGAATTGTTCCACCATGACTTGCATAGGGGGAAGAGGGATCATATTTGACTGCACTCAGTCCAGTGCGGTTGCTATCTGCACTACGAGCAAATCGATCAATGATGATTGAGTAAAATAGACGGCAATCCCAATCATCAGGACTAGATGTCATTGCAACCCTTGGTTTTGGCCCATATATGGGCTGATTGTTCACATACCCCAGAAATACAGATGGGATTTCAGCCATTGACCGGGGTGCTTCATCGCAGACTAGCAAAATATGCGATCGCTCTCTTGTATGCTCATTACCATAAGTATCCACATAACCCAATCTGTAGCGATATCCTCCCCCGTTACTTATAGGTGGTAGGATGACCGAAAATATTTTGAAGCCATTTTCTATAACGCTTTCAGTATGTGCCGTAATTCGATCTGAATCGCAATATCCTTGTCCATCATTCAACTCATAAGCTATCTGACCATAATCTGGATTTTTAGATAAGTGAACACCAAATCTGATGGAGATTTTTTCACCACTTCTAAACACCCAAGTATATGGTGCTGTACTAGGGTCTAGATGTACTTCACAGTATTCGTCAAAATAGCGCATATAGCATTCCTATGAATTAAAGATGGTGAGTTGGCCAACAAGTTATCTTCGGTGATGGACTTACCGATTTCTGTTTTTCTTGTCCAGAATAATTTTTTGGCTATTAGACGTTTTGTGATTCTGCTTATGACCACTAATCCACTAGTAAACCAGAAACGTAATTAACTACCAAAAACGCAGTTGCACCAAATGTATGATGTATTCTAAATACTGTCGCCAAGTGACTTTACTCGCCCCTTCTTGGCGTTCCTGAAAGACATAGGCTACTTCAGCAATTTGATGAATCTCACCTCGCCCAATTACTTCAATCAAAATTTTGTAGCCCAGAGGATTCATTAACCGCCCTGCGATCGCCTCTCGGCGCACTAAAAAATAACCACTCATGGGATCAGAAACACGCCCGACGACACTGGGCAAAATAATCAACCCTAGCAATTGAGCACCCCGTGACAAAATTCGCCGATTCAAGCGCCAATCACTAGTTCCGCCTCCTGTGACATGACGGCTAGCGACAGCAAGATCCGCTCCCTGTTCCGTCGCCTTCAGTAGCTTCATTAACACCTCTGGCGGATGTTGTAAATCACCATCAATCACCCCTAGCACTTGCCCTTTGGCAACCTGCCAACCCCTAATCACCGCAGTAGACAAGCCCCGTTCTCCCTGACGACGCATCACGCGCAAGCGAGGATAATCTGCCATTAGTTGCTGTGCAATTTCCCAGGTGCCATCAGGACTATCATCATCAATCACAACCAGTTCGTAATTATTGGGTAACGCTTCATCTAGCAAATAGCTCAACAGATGAACCACTGCCAAAATGTTCTTACCTTCGTTATAGGTTGGGATAATCAGCGATAAATAAACTGGCTCAGTCGGCGGTGCAAGTTCAGTTGATAACAGAATTTTCAGCGTTCCTGAAGGTACTGGCACAAGCGATCTCGATAAATTCACAATCATAATTCAGTTCTATTTCGGTTATTAGGTTTCCATTTTTTTTATATTCAGAAAAAACTAAATACACTGCATGATCAGCAGAAAAAAATCTGTATTTTTCCTAAGTACTATCTTTCAACACATCTACTTCTGTATCTCTTATTTGCCAGTTGAGCTTCCAGTTGAGCAAAAAATTCCAGAGAGTAACACAAATAATTGCCACCAATTTTGCCATATATTCATTCATTTCAAATTCATAAAACAGCCAATTCACAATTAAACTATTGAAAATTAATCCAAAAAAACAAATTAAGTTGAACTTTAAAAATCGCTGTAATCGCTGAGTGCCTAACTGTTGTCGAGAAGAAATATTACTAAATGTCCATACATCATTCCAAACAAAATTATTAATGATTGCTAACTCTGTTGAAAGTATCCCACTCGGAGTTAACCCCCAACCCAACAGTTTGTGCAGAACATAAAATCCTCCCAAGTCCACAAATACACCACTTAAACCCACTATGGCGAAACGAATCAGACGACTGACAAACACCCAAGAAAAATTTAAGAGCAGTCTATTTATTAGATTGTTAATTTCAAAACAATGATTCATTCGCCTTCTTCTCTCTTAAGAACTTTACTCCATCTCTAGCACTTATACAATCTCAAACAATACTGTTCACAACTGCTCAATTTTATCAAATTGCCATAAACCTCCAGGTGGCGGATTAAGTACTTTAATAGTTTTTAAAAAATAGGTTTTATCTTCCTCTATTTGATGAAATAAAGTACTATTATTTTGCATAAATAAAATATGATGATCATCTTGCGGAATCCGTAGTAGCTCATCATCTTTATCTTTTATTGGCAGTAGACGAACTTTTGGTGAATAATGACTTAAAGTTAGAATTCCTCCCAAATTAACAGGAGAGTTATTAATTACCAGTAAAGGTCTTTCTAATTGATTGAGAACTTCATCTGTTTCTCTAATAAATTTTGCAGATGATTGAGTCCACCAACTCTCAGCTTGAAAAAATCTGACATCAGAAATCAACCCAGCTATCAGCAATCCGATTATTGTGAATTGAGCAATTTTCGTCTGCCATATCTGTTTTTGGAAAATATGAAAAGCTAAAACATAGGCTACAATAATTTCTAGACTGAGATATAAAGGCAATTGGTAGCGCAATTGAATAGAGCGCACCCCTCCATAAATGAGGTCATATATCACTAAGAATAAACTGGTAAATCCTCCCAATAAAACAATCAATAGATTAGCTTGATTACTAGGCACTTTTATGATAAATAACCCCAAGTAAATAATTAAGGATAAACTGAATATTAACGCAGGAATAATATAAAATAAAGAACCTTCAAGAGTAAAACTATTAAATACTGATGTATCTGAAGTTAAATTAAGATCGAAAAATATTCGAGTTACTCGAATCCCAAAAATAGCGATTAGCTCGAAAGGATTATTTATCCATTTTATTGCCCACCCTGAAGTTAGCTCTAGTGCTGTGCCAATGTGGGTGATGAGTACAATTAACCAAGGCAAAAACATTAATAAAGCAGCAATCGTAGCAAGTATATAATTGAGTGAGGTTTTGCTGAAGCGAAACTGTTGTTGAATAACTGCATAAATACCATGAGATATCATCACCAAAACTGTGAATAAATGAGTGTATAAACCCAAGGCTAAAGTGAGAGTATAAACAGCCCAATTTCTTTTATTTTCTTGTCTGATAGCTCGCAATAAAGCAGCACTCGATACTAGAATCTCTACCATCCACAAACTGTATTGACGTGCTTCTTGAGCAAAATATAACTGCAAGGGAGAAACGGCAACTAACGCCATTGCTACCCATCCTACAACTGGTGACTCAAACAACTCTAAACACAGCCAATATACACTAGGAAATATCAACAGACTGATGATTGCTGATAAACTTCTCACTCCTGTCGGAGAATCTCCAAATACTTGCGCCCACAATCTCACCATTACGTAATATAAGGGGGGATGCTGTGGGTCTGAGGTGATTAAATAATTCACTGTATCAGCCACCCCACGCTCTGGATTAATGTGTTGATATTTGTCGAAACTAGTAATAGCAATTATGCCTTGATGGTGAGAAACTTCCTGTTTTAACTCGGCTATCGTGTGCCCAGAAATTGCTACAGATGTCCAAGATTCATCACAGCAGTATATTTTTTTTTCCAGATGGGCAAAACGGAAGAAAATGCCTAACCCGATGAGGCTGATTATCAAGATTTTAAACCAAGTCGGGGGACTTGCTTTTACTAATAATTGCGGATTGTCCATTTATTGCAGATGTCTCATTAGAGAAAAAACTATTAATATAGCAATATTAAATCACTGGTGAGCGTTACTTTTAGAGTGTTTTAGCAAACTATAATGCATGACACTATCGCTAACAACACCCCAAAAAATACTCAGAATTCAAATAGGATAGCTATAATCAATCACTATTTATTTTCTGAGCAACCACTACCATATCAATCAAATGTATTTTCTTTAAAGTTTCATTTTGATTAACTTGGTGTTCAAGGTCTAATATTTCTGCAACAGTTTCTATTGGTTTGACTGGTAGGCAGAGGCGGGCTTGAATTTGGGGATATTCGATATATGTACCGACCGGCATATTTTTATGAGTATAAAACTGAGAATGGTATGCCTCCCATTGCTTGATAGTAAATAGTGGTGTGGCAGGAAGTTCATAAGATGCTGATTGAGATTTAAACTCATCTCCAAAAGTCTTTTCCAATGTCGGATTAAACGGGTTGCTCAGAAGCGTTTGGAACAGGTCAAAGGGTATATATCGAATCCCCAATCCTGCGGAATGTCCATTTTTACAAGTTTCAAAAAATTCTTCTCTGCTAATTATAATATGCTCATTATTAAACTCTTTAGGGGCACGAAAGTGATAAAGAACGGGAGACTTACAAGCAAATATCACTAAAGACCCGTTTGGTTTTAGAAAGTTATAAAAAGCAGCAAGACTTTCTTGGATAACATCTAAAGAAATATGTTCAAAAATATGCGAACAAATGATTAGATCAAAAGTTCCATATTTCGATATTTCTTTGCTTTGCATTACATCATTGAGAAGTTGGACTTTTTCACTTTTTAGCGGTAATGAGTATATTTCTTGGAGCAATTGCTCATATTCCTCAGTTTGTACAAAGTCATCATCCTGTAATTTTGTTAATAGTTCTTGGTCTTCGTTGATTAGACACTTAGCTACCACTGAAGCGTGCAAAAATCTCTTGAGGTCTGGTTCGACCATAACAATCTTTTTAGCTGACCATAGACGAGGAAGTAATCTTCCTAATCCACATCCAGCATCAAGAATAACTGCATCAGATGTAATCAAATCCTGAATGTTATTAGTCCAGACTTCCCGGTCTCTAGCTTTCCAGGCTTCATGAGCCAGATTTGTAACCCGCTGGTGTGGGTCAACCGTTTCATAAGCAGTAGCGATAATTTTCTTCACTGAAAGATACCTCATTGATGCTAATTTATGACTTGGTTGTCGCCTATTAAAAACAGCTATTAATGGGCGAAAATCGCATTTTTGAATTTATTAACTAACGGATTACGTCGCTTTAATTTTCTTATTATCTAATATTTGTCCATCAGCAGTTAATAATTTATCATCTATTGGAATATATGCAAAATAATTGAATAGAATGACTGATATGACCAGAATAATTAACCCTTCCAGAATCATCAAAAACCCGATTCCCCGCCCTTGACCAGTTTCAATCAACCGCCCAACAGTACCAGCAAGAACACCATCAGTAGATAACATCGGTTCTAAAAATCCGTCGGTTAATGGACTGGCAATAAGATTACCAAAAGCCCCACCCAATCCTGCCACAGTGTAGAACAATGAAAGCACACGTCCCTGAACATTTGGTTGAACGCTAGTTTGCAAAATTGTACTATTAGTGCTTAGAATAATAGGCACGGTAAAAAATGAAAGAAAAATGCCCAAGGCTATGGTAGGGATAAAGGGTTTAATGCCAGCAATTACTAGACCTATCCCATTTAAGGCAGAAAATATAAACAGAGTAGATATAGATTTTTTTCCTCCTCCCCAGATAGTCATAACGACGCTACCAGCAACCATTCCACAGCCAGCAATTGACATTACAATCCCAAATGTCGTAGGGGAACAAAAGGATAATATCAGCGGATTAATTAAGACAGATGTCATGCCATTCACAACAAAATAAATTGTCATGAATGCTAGTAGAATTAGCAAGAAGAAGCGAGATGAAATCTTTTCCCAGCCGTAAACAATGTCATTAAGGATAGCAGTCATTCCCCTAGTTGACAAAACACTAGTTTCCGGCTGAGGAATATGAATAAATAGTAAGGTTAACAATGTAATGAGATAGGTTGACAAATCAATCAACAACAATCCCTGAAGTTGTACATTGGCAATGAGTATACCCGCCAAGATGGGTGCAGCTAGTTGTCCTACTGCGGTGCTGAACTGAATCAAACCATTAACCCTCCCCATCTGATTGCGAGGAACCATCATCGGTAAGGCAGCTGCCTTCGCAGTCATTTGAAAGGAACCGCAGACTGAGGTAAAAAATGCCGAGACGTAAGTGTGCCAGAGTTGTAGATGACCTTGCAGCAGCAGTATAGCAAGTGTAAGCGTAATTAACGTCGCAGCTATTTCACTGAAAATAATTGTCCATTTTCGATTCCATCTATCTACTAATACACCCACAAAGGGAGTGATTAATATACCTGGTAATGCTGTTAAAAATAAAATTAGACTTAATTCTGTAACGGCGTGAGTGTTTTGATAAACCCAGATACCTAAACCAAATCCTGTCAGTCGATTTCCGATTTCAGACAAAGACTGTCCTAACCAGAAGAGAGTAAAATTGCGGAACTCACAAATTAGTGCAATTAGTTGAGTTAGATATTTCATAATTCTGTTTACTGGTGTACCGCTCTATCTCACAAGCTACGCGCAGTTTCTGGGACAGGAGAGGATCGTCTTTTCTCATTGGTCAAGGTTTCAGGTACATTTACGCTACGGTAACATAGTTTTGTTTATTTACGCCAATCTACTTAAGTGTATCATTTTTTGTTTGGGGTTCCCTATGATGTAGCTACAGTAACATAATATAATTGACTGGCTGATATTTTTTATACTGGGCAAAAAATAATTTTTGTGTTTGTGAATGAAGCCAGGATATCAAAGGCTGTCAATCACAAGCTGCGTAAAGCTTCTGGGACATGAGAGGATAGTCTTTTTTCGTTTTTTAGGTATATTTACGTCTTGTAACATATTTTTGTTTATTTACGCTTATTTAACTTATTTTTCTCTCTGAGAAGAAAAATTTTATCTAAAGAACAGATGTGTTAGATACCCAAACGCTCTTAGTTTCTCATCCAAGCTGGTGCGATCGCCTTCTTTTCCTTTTTTTCAAGACGCTACCCAAACGGCACTGCACTCCTCACAATCAGCTACAGCGGGGGGTTAATCCATCGCTAGCTCTAAACGATAACGAAGCTTTCAACCCATGTTCCGCATTTTAACTAATAGTATCAATTAATTACATTACCCAGAATAGTAATACGGATTTTTTAGCAAAAAGCTAGTGAATTATGACTTGCTTCCAATCCTAGGAAGAGAAAGCCTTTCAACAGATTTACGTAATTATCAAAACCAAACAAATAGTAGTATTTTATACTTTTAAGTTGAATATTCGTATTTTGCCAGTCTTTTAAGTATTGCATTTGTCTAATAGATGTCATATCTTTAGCCTTATCTAAATAAATATATTTAGAAATTTAGAAGTATGCATAATTTTCTAGATCCAGGGCGAGTGTATCCCAATAAAAACACCTACATCTCAAGAAAAACCAGAATAATCGGATTAAGCCATGATTACTAATAATGGTTTAGGCAATTGCTATTAACTCGTAAAAGTTCAATCGAACGCTAAAGTTATTCTTATGCCAAAACATTGTTATTTTTCTCAATCCTAATTGAGATGCTCTGAACCTGGTTCTAAATCACCTATTTGTATTGGTGTTGTATAATTTGTAAAAAAGGCTTATAACTAGATTACTTTTAAACTAACGAAAAACATCTTGCTATCTCAAGTTATTGGATATGCTTAAGTATTTAATTCGATGATTACTTCATCAACTAACTAATTGAAGTATTTAAAATTAACCCTATTAACCTAAATCATCCCGCATTTATGCAACGCCTGTTTTCACCATGTCTCCCCCCCCTAACAAAGTCCATTACCCTAGTGGATGTTTTACGGCAACATGCTCTGCAACAGCCGACGAAAGATGCTTTTATTTTTCTTAAGCACTCTATGGATCAGGAGATGCCTGAAGAAACAAGATTGAACTACAGAGACCTCGATCAAGCGGCTCAGGACATAGCCTATCTTCTCCTTCGGCAAAAAGCCACCAGTAGTCTACCTGTTCTATTAGTTTTTCCTCCGGGGTTAGCGTTCATAAAAGCTTTTTTCGGATGCCTCTATGCCGGCATGATTGCGGTGCCAGCCAACCCACCCCGGCGCAATCAAAGTCTGAAACGAATAAAAACCATCGTAGCGGATTCGGGAGCACAGATCGGTCTCACCAGCGAATCGTTGTTGAAAACTTTGCAGGCATCAGTAGTAGATAGCTCAAACTTGGAAACCTTGCAATGGCTGCCGACTGACAACCTAGGGATAAATAGTGCCGATGACAGACAAGAACAAGAGACTCTACCCCAAGTTAACTCCGAAGCCATAGCGTTTTTGCAATATACATCAGGCTCGACTGGAGACCCAAAAGCTGTGATGGTGAGCCACAGCAACCTGATCCATAACGAGCAAATGATTCAACAAGCTTTTGGACATGATGCCGAGACTCGCTTTGTGGGCTGGCTACCTCTTTATCACGATATGGGCTTAGTGGGTAATGTGTTACAGCCATTGTTCTTGGGTGTTCCCTCGATTTTGATGTCTCCAGTAGACTTTCTGCAACAGCCTTATCGTTGGTTGAGGGCTATTTCTAATTATCGGGCCACCACTAGCGGTGGACCTAACTTTGCTTACGATTTATGTGTACGAAAAATTACTCCAGAGCAGCGTTCATCCATAGACCTCAGCAGTTGGCAGTTAGCCTTTAACGGAGCAGAGCCAATTCGAGCGGATACCTTAACTGCATTTACAGAGGCTTTTGAACCCTACGGTTTTCGCAAAACAACGTTCTATCCTTGTTATGGCATGGCAGAGACCACCCTGCTGGTATCAGGAGGAGAAAAGCATGATCTCCCAGTTGTTTATTCATTAGACCGAGACGCTTTAAGCCGGGGAGAGGTGATTCCTAGCCAAGGTAATCAGGGGGATCAGGTCACTCAATTAGTAGTGGGGTGTGGTCACTCTTGTGTGGAAGGAACTGTACGGATTGTTAATCCGGAAACCTTGATTGGTTGTTTAGATTGCCAAGTGGGCGAGATTTGGGTGGCTGGCCCCCACGTTGCCCAAGGCTACTGGCATCAACCAGAGCAGACTGCACAAACTTTTAACGCCTACATAGCAGATACCAAAGAAGGGCCGTTTCTCCGCACCGGTGACTTGGGATTT
The DNA here is from genome assembly GCF_014697195.1 of Cylindrospermum sp. FACHB-282. Taxonomy (GTDB): domain Bacteria; phylum Cyanobacteriota; class Cyanobacteriia; order Cyanobacteriales; family Nostocaceae; genus Cylindrospermum. Next base: position 118,175 of record NZ_JACJRJ010000008.1, read on the forward strand.
TTGCAGAATGGTGAGTTGTTGATCACAGGACGCATCAAAGATGTGATTATCATCCGGGGTCGTAATCATTATCCCCAAGATATTGAACTAACAGTAGAGAAAAGTCATCCAGCACTTAAACCATGTAGCAGTGCAGCCTTTGCAGTAGAAATCAACGGGGAAGAGCGACTAGTTATTGCTCAAGAGGTAGAGCGGAATTATCTGCGAAAACTCGATGTAAATGAAGTAGTTGGAGCCATCCGCAGGGTAGTATCAGAGCAGCATGAGCTACAACTTTACGCCGTGGTGCTGCTGAAGACGGGAAGTATCCTCAAGACATCTAGTGGCAAAATCCAGCGCCAAGCCTGTCGCACTTCATTCTTAAAAGATACTCTGAGTGTGGTAGGTCTTTGGAAGTCAGAGGATGAGTTACTAAAAAATCAAGGATCACCAAACGAATCTAACTTAAATTACCCGAATATTTTAGAAATTCCCAGATATAATCTAGTACCTAAACCTTTAACTAGTAGCTCTAAATATACTATTGAGTCTCTACTGAATTGGATTGAAGAATGGCTGGCTAAGAAATTAAAAATAGACCCGAATAAGATTGATGCTAGCAAATCTTTTGCAGATTATGGCATGGATTCAGTGATGGCGATTGAGTTATCTCAAGCATTAGGGGACTGGCTAGAACATCCTCTAGAAGCAACTATACTTTGGAATTTTTCCACAATTGAATCTTTGGCGCAATATTTAACCACTGAAATACAATTGACAACATCCTCTTCTTCAGAGCAACAGTTGAAGACTGAACAAAAAATTTCATCAGAAGTCAATTACACCTCTCAACTAGAAATTGATGTCTTAATTGAACAGGAAATATTAGAGTTAGAAAAGTTGTTGGAGAGAGGGAAATGAGCAATATTTCCGAACCTAGTCATGAGCAAGCATCTTCATTGCCACGTTTACTTAATGCTCTGAAGCAAGCTCGTACCCAACTCGAAGACACGGAGCGCCAAAAGACCGAGCCAATAGCTATTGTTGGCATGGGATTTCGTTTTCCAGGGGGTGTAAAAGACCCAGAGACGTTTTGGCAACTATTACATAATGGAGTAGATGCTATTACAGAAATTCCTGCCGATCGCTGGGATGTTGAGCATTACTATGATCCCGATCCCGATGCTCCAGGAAAAATATACACCCGTCATGGTGGGTTTTTAGATCAGGTAGATCAGTTCGACCCTGAATTTTTCGGCATTGCTCCCCTGGAAGCGATGGACATGGATCCACAACAACGGCTGCTTTTAGAAGTTACCTGGGAAGCCCTAGAAAATGCTGGACTAGCACCAGAGCGACTCAAAGGCACGCAAACAGGATTGTTTGTGGGAATTAGCTCAGACGATTATGCCCAACTAAGTGTGACTTTTGATGATTTAAATCGCCTTGATGCCTACAGGGGGTTAGGTAACGCTCGCAGTATTGCTGTTGGTCGCTTGGCATATATCCTGGATCTACAGGGATTGACGATGCAATTAGATAGCTCTTGCTCATCTTCTCTCCTGGGTATTCACGTAGCCTGTCAAAGCCTGCGTTCTGGTGAGTGCAATCTAGCCTTAGCCGGTGGCGTAAATTTGATGCTTTCCCCCATTAACACAATCTTGGGGTGCAAACTTCGTGCTTTATCGACCGATGGACGCTGTAAGACTTTTGATGCAGCGGCTGATGGTTATGTTAGGGGAGAAGGCTGTGGCATGGTGGTACTGAAGCGGCTCTCTGATGCCATAGCCGATGGTGACAACATTCTCGCTTTAATTCGGGGTTCTGCTGCCAACCATGATGGCAAAAGTAATGGACTAACTGCCCCTAACGGCTCTGCTCAGGAGGCTGTGATTAAGCAAGCTTTAGCGAATGCTAGGGTGAAACCAGAGCAAATTCAATATGTGGAGGCACACGGTACAGGGACACCCTTGGGAGATCCGATTGAGGTGTTGGCTTTGGGGAAAGTTTTGGGTCAAGGTCGGTCAGAACAGGAGCCGTTGATTATTGGTTCACTAAAAACTAACTTTGGTCACTTGGAAGCAGCGGTGGGGGTAGCAAGTTTAATTAAGGTAGTTCTTTCTTTGCAACATCAGCAAATTCCACCCCATCTTCACTTTCAAAATCCTAATCCTTATATACCTTGGGATAGACTGGCGATCGCCATTCCCACCGAGTTAACCCCTTGGCCTAGACAAGATGGGCCACAGTTAGCAGGAGTTAGCAGCTTCGGGATGAGTGGCACAAATGTGCACATAATTGTGGAAGCAGCACCTAATCAATTAAAAATTCAAAATTCAAAATTCAAAATTCAAGATCATATCCAAGAGTGTCCGCGACATCTTTTGACAATCTCAGCCAAAAGTGAACAGGCTTTGCGGGATTTGGCACAAAGCTATGAGAGTTTTTTAAGCAACCACGCGACAACATCTATTGCAGATATCTGTTTTACGGCTAATACAGGGCGATCGCACTTCCACCACCGACTAGCGATAGTTGCCCAAACAAATGAGCATTTACAACAACAATTAAATACCTTCCTGAAAGCAACCCCAGCTACTGGGGTGATCAACGGTCAACTGACTAGCAACAAACGCCCAAAAATCGCCTTCCTCTTCACAGGACAAGGTTCCCAGTATGTGGGCATGGGAAAAGAACTATATCAAACCCAACCAGTCTTCCGCAAATACCTAGACCAATGTGATCAACTCCTCAGTTCTGATTTAGCACAACCCCTACTGGAAATCATCTATTCAGAAACCAGCGAAAATCCCCTACTAAATCAAACAGCCTACACCCAACCTGCCCTATTTGCCATGGAATATGCCCTCTTCCAACTATGGAAATCTTGGGGAATTCAACCAGATGTAGTCATCGGTCACAGCGTCGGCGAATACGTAGCCGCTTGTGTAGCAGGCATCTTCACCTTAGAAGACGGACTCAAACTAATTGCCCATCGGGGGCGGTTAATGCAACAGTTAACCGAAGTTGGTGAGATGGTAGCAGTAATGGCATCAGCTGCACAAATACAAGCAATCATCAACCCCTACACAGACCAAGTAGCAATAGCCGCCTACAACACAACCAACAGCATCGTTATTTCCGGCGCCAAAGCAGCCATTAGAGACATCTGTAGCCAATTAGCAGCCCTGGGGATCAAAACCAAAAATCTTCAGGTATCCCACGCCTTCCACTCCCCACTGATGGCGCCGATGTTGGCAGAGTTTGCAGACATAGCCGAGCAAATCACCTACAACCAACCGCAAATTCCGCTAATTTCTAACCTCACAGGAAAACCTGCCACAGCAGAAATCACAACTCCCCAATACTGGGTAAATCATATCTCCCAACCAGTTAAATTCGCTGAGAGTATCGCCACATTACATCAGCTTGGTTATAAAATCTTCTTAGAAATTGGCCCCAAACCGATATTGTTAGGCATGGTACACCAATGTATTCCTGAAGGAGAGCATTTGAGCCTACCTAGCCTATATCCCAAGCTAGAAGACTCCCAGCAATTACTTCAAAGTCTAGCCACACTTTATATACATGGTGTGCCAATTAATTGGGATGAATTTTACCAGGATTCCTCCAACCGCACAAAAATTGCCTTACCCACTTATCCATTTCAAAGACAACGCTACTGGATCAAGAGGAATCAAGGGGTTGAAGATAAATTCACCAATACCCGATCCAATCAAGGCAACAAGCGGCATCCCATTTTAGGATATAGATTACCTGACCTAGCTGCTCTCCCTCATACATACATCTGGGAAACAGTAGTAGATGAGTTTTATCTCGCTTGGTTAAAAGACCATCAAGTGTGGGATACCGTGATCATGCCCCATACCGGCTATCTGCAAATCGCCTTTGAAGCAACTCAAGAAGCTTTCAACCAGCCATGCAGCCAAATCAGCAACTTGAAACTTTACTTTCCCCTGTTCTTGTCCAAAGAAGAAGAGCAAAAAATTCAGGTGATTCTCTCCCCGAAATCCCCAAGTCAGATGTTGCTGCAAATATATAGTTGCCGACTCAGTACATCTTCATCCCCACCAGAGTGGACTTTATACGCAGATGCACAAGTTTCCTCTTCCACAACCTACCCAGAGCAAACAGAGCATTTACGGAGGTTAACAGAAGTATGAAATTTGGTTTAATGTTCTTTGCCAGCAGTGAAGATGCCCTGGTTGGGGATAAATACAGCCTAGTGATTGACAGCGCCCGATTTGCTGATCAACATGGGTTTTCCAGTATTTGGACACCAGAACGACATTTTACTCAATTTGGCAGCCTCTACCCCAATCCGGCGGTGTTGAATGCCGCTTTAGCCAGAGAAACCCAACGGATTCGCTTACAAGCAGGGAGTGTAGTCATGGCCCTGCACCATCCCATCGAGTTAGCAGAAGCATGGGCTTTAGTAGATAACCTATCGAATGGGCGTGTGGGGATATCTTTAGCATCCGGTTGGAACCCCAGTGATTTTGCTACCTGCCCTGACAAGTATGGCGATCGCCACCAACTCGTTTTTAGCAATCTAGAAATTCTCCAAAAACTCTGGCAAGGGGAAACGCTGAAAATTACCGACGGTAAAGGACAGCCCGCAGAAATTCGCATTTATCCCACCCCAATTCAGCCCCATCTCCCCATCTGGATCACAGCAGCAGGCAATCCTCAAACCTTTGCTAGAGCCGGAGAAATAGGGGCAAACCTGTTGACTCACTTACTCGACCAAGAGGTAGAAACCTTAGCAGAAAAAATTGCCCTCTACCGCCACTCTAGAGCTAGCCATGGTCATGATCCAGACACAGGAATAGTCTCATTGATGTTGCATACTTATGTGGGTGCAGACTTTGAAACAGTTCGTGAACAAGCACGAAAACCTTACTGTAATTACCTCAAATCTAACATTGGACTCCTCAAAGGACTAGCCCAAAGCCGAGGACATGACGTAGATATCACCACATTGCCTGAGAGCGACCTAAATGAATTTGTCAACTTCTTATATGATCGATTTGCTACTTCCAGAGGCTTGATTGGTACCCCGGAAACTTGTCTGAAGTTACTAGAGCAGCTTGATAGGATCGGGGTTGATGAGGTAGCTTGTCTACTAGATTTTGGTCTGACTAAAGAACTGATTCTCGGACATTTGCCTGATCTCAATCAACTGCGAGAACTGTATACTAATCGAGCCACCACCACAAGAGAGTATCAGCAATCGGTCTTGAAAACTGCCCTAAATGGGTCTACCCTGGTTACACCTTCAACCTTACCAACTACTGCTCCCACACAAGAAACCCTAGAAACGATCCGCTTACGATGTCAAGACCAGAGAAATGCTCTAGAGTTTTATCAATTACTGCAAGGGCATGGGTTACAACTGGGAGAAACCTATCGAGGAATTCAAAATCTGTGGTTAGGTGAGGACGAAGCCTTAGCCCAAGTTAAGTTACCAGCTGCCGTAGCCTTCGGCAATGGGTTTCAAGTGCGCGCGGCGGTGTTGGATGCTTGTCATCAAGTTTTAGGGGCAACATTGCTCAGTCAAACCTTAGCCGATGCTCAGAGTTCCTCCCCGGAGATGTCTTTGTATTTACCAACAGGGCTAAAGAGTTTTCAAGTTTATGAATCTCTTGGATCTGAAGTTTGGAGTCATGCTGTAGTCCGTAACCATGGTGGGACTGCTCAGGAGTCAATTGAGGGAGATATTCAGATATTTAATCCCGCTGGCAAACTGGTGATCAAAGTATCTGGCTTGCAGATGCAACGCACCAGTTCTGTGGGAAACTCAACAAGTCTCAAACACCAGGGAGCGGATTGGTTGTACGAGTTGCAATGGCAACCCCAGCCCTGGTCAGAGGTTTTGTCAGCCACAACATCAGAGCCAAGTCGGTGGTTAATCTTTGCCGATCGCTCTCAGGTAAGTCAAAACCTAATTGAGCTGCTACAAGCTCAGGGTGACACCTGTGGGATCATCCGTTATGGTCAGCATCAATCACAGGCATCTGAACATGACTTCACCCAGATTCTAGTGAATCCTGGCGATCAAGCCCAGATGCAACAGCTAATTTGCCATGCCTTAGCACCAGAACAACCACCCTGTCGGGGAATTGTGCATCTGTGGAGTTTAGATGTTACCCCCAGCCAAGAAACGACCTTAGCATCTCTGCAACAGGATCAAATCTTGACTGTCACGAGTTTCCTAAACCTTGTGCAAGCAGTTACTCAAAGTTCAGAGGCTCAAATTCCCCCCCTTTGGGTAGTGACACAAGATGTCCAAAAAGTGGGTTTAGAAAAGACTCCTCCCTCTCCTGCACAAGCTCCGATTTGGGGATTAGGGCGAGTTGTAGCCACAGAATTACCCAAAGCCTGGGGAGGATTGGTAGATTTAGACGGGGATTCCGCTCCTGAAGCATCTGCTAAACAATTACTGCAAATATTGCTTGGGTGCGATCGCGAAGATCAGCTAGTTCTTCGTCAAGGACAGCCCCATATCCTGCGCCTAGTTCGCAGTCAAAAAACACCAGTATCACCCCAGTCCATCCAGTTGTCACCAAAAGCCACATATCTAATTACCGGGGGATTTGGGCATTTCGGGCTCTCAAGTGCCAAATGGTTGGCAAAAAAAGGAGCAAAACACCTAGTTTTAATGGGACGACGCCCCCCATCCCCTCAAGGATCGGAGGCGATCGCCGAATTAGAAAAGGCTGGGGTGCAAGTCCTCGTTCTCCAAGCCGACGTATCCGATCTAGCGGCAATCACTCACGCTATCGACACCATCAAATCTACCTGTCCACCCCTACGGGGAATTTTTCATATTGCAGGTTTTAGCCAACAAAGCCTGTTAGCAGACATCACTGTTGATGATTTGGCGGCAATGTTACGTCCTAAAGTTTTTGGCACCTGGAACTTACACCAACTCACCTTGGATCTCAATCTTGACTTCTTCTTCAGCACCTCTTCCATGTCTCCAGTATTTGGATCTCAAGGACTTGGACATTATGCAGCGGCCAATTACTTCCTGGATATTTTTGCTCACTATCGTCACAGCTTAGGTAAACCAGCATTAACCGTCAATGTTGGCGCTTTGGCAGGAGGGGGTATGGCTCTAGCCTCACCTGAAGGGGAGAAATACACAACTCAGATTGGCTTGAATTTAACCTCCCCGGCTGATTTACTTGATGTAGCAGGGGGCTTCTTCCAGCAAGAAAAAACTAACAGTGTAGCTAATATCGTCGTCGCCGATATGGATTGGTCTATCTTCAAACCCCTTTATGAAGGGACTACTGGCAAGCTGCTGCTAGGACAAATAGACGAACATTCGAGGGGTTCTGCCCATCGAAAATTAGGAAACCGGGATATCTTTTGGCAACAGTTAGAGTCAGCCCCTGAAAGTGAGCGTTATCACCAAATAGTCGCTTATTTACAAAACGAAGTGGCCAAAATTTTAGGCTACTCTGCCAATCAGCCATTGTTCAACCCAGAAGTAGGGTTTTTTGATCTGGGGATGGATTCTTTGCTCGCTGTCGCTTTCAAGAACAAGCTGGAAAATAGCCTGGGTTCTCCTCTGCCAACTGTATTAATTTTTGAGCGTCCTAATGTTATCAGTTTAACGGAATATATAATAACAGAAGTGTTCAATTGGTCATCTTCAGAAGATGATTTTCAGTCCGCACAAGTCCAGCAGGAGCTACGCTTTGAAACAGAACTTTCTCAGACAATAGAGCAATTATCAGAGCAGACATTAGAGGATTTGATTAACAAAAAATTAGCCAGAGCCTTGGAGGACGATTAAAATGAGTGGTGCTTCAGATAACGTTAAAAATCTTTCCTCTTTACAACGTTCAGTTCTACTCATTGAAAAACTGGAATCTAAGGTCAATCGGCTGGAGTATAGCAAAACAGAACCTATTGCCATCATTGGGATGTCCTGCCGATTTCCAGGAGGCGCTAATAATCCCCAGTCCTTTTGGACAATTTTGCGAGAAGGTGTTGATGCGGTTACAGAAGTCCCCCCTAACCGCTGGAATATTGAAGATTACTATGATGAAAATCCTCATAGCCCTGGCAAGATATATACCAAATCCGGGGGATTTTTGTCAGATATAGACCAATTTGACCCGCATTTTTTTGGCATTTCCTCCCGTGAAGCCGTGAGTATCGACCCACAGCATCGTTTGCTACTAGAGGTTACTTGGGAAGCTTTAGAAAATGCCGGACATATCCCCCAACGCAACCAAGGTAGTCCAACGGGAGTTTTTGTTGGCATTACCCTCAATGACTATGGATCGATTGCCAAACAAGCGCGATCAGACATCAGCCTAGAAGCCTACGGAGTTACGGGATCACCTTCCTATGCAGCAGCGGGGCGGATTTCCTATACTTTTGGATTTACTGGCCCTTGCATGGCCATTGATACCGCTTGTTCATCTTCCTTGGTAGCTATTCATCAAGCTTGCCAGAGTTTACGACAACAAGAGTGTCAAATGGCTTTAGCTGGGGGGGTGAATTTGATTTTACTCCCCGACAGTATGATTGCCACCGCTAAGGCAAATATGTTGTCCAGCGATGGGCGTTGCAAAACCTTTGATGCTGGGGCTGATGGCATCGGTCGTGGTGAAGGCTGCGGCATCCTGCTTCTCAAGCGTCTGTCAACAGCACAAGCTGATGGCGATCGCATCCTGGCAGTAATTAGAGGTTCAGCAGTCAACCAGGATGGGCCTAGTAGTGGGTTGACAGTGCCCAATGGATCTTCCCAGCAACAGGTGATGAGTCAAGCCCTGAAGATGGCTAAGGTAGAACCATCTGAGGTGAGTTATGTTGAAGCCCACGGTACCGGCACACCTCTGGGAGACCCGATTGAACTGCGATCGCTAGGGAAAATCTACGGTGCAAAACGCTCCCAGGAGCAGCCCTTATTTGTGGGATCAGCGAAAACCAACATCAGCCACGTAGAAACGGCAGCTGGGGTTGCAGGTGTGATCAAAGTCATTCTGCAATTACAACATCAACAGATTGTACCTCATCTCCATCTGAAAACTCCAACCACTCACTTTAACTGGCAGGAGTTTTCCCTCATTGTCCCGACCAAGGTGACCCCCTGGAATGTGCAGTCTGGCAAGCGTTTAGGGGTAGTGAATTCCTTTGGTGCCACAGGAACTAACGCCCATATTGTTTTGGAAGAAGCACCGGAGCCATTAAAAAATTCAAATTCCGGTTTATTAGAGCGATCTCACCATTTGTTAACCCTGGGAGGGAAGACAGAGAAAGCATTAAAGGACTTGGTAGAGCGTTATCACTCCTGGATGGAAGTCAGTGCAGATTTAGACATCGCTGACTTATGCTACACCGCTAACACAGGTCGTGCCCACTTTCAGCACCGTTTAGCCCTGCTCATTTCTGACCCTCAAGAACTAGGGGAAAAACTTCGTAGCTTGACTCTTCGTCTGTCACAAGGAGAGAGCATTGCAGAAACGACAAGTATTCCTGGGGTGTTTCAGGGACAACTGCCATCTAATAGTAGATCGCCTAAAGTTGCTTTTCTGTTTACAGGTCAGGGATCTCAGTATGTCGATATGGGGCGGCAACTCTACGAAACTCAGCCTCTGTTTCGTCAGACTATAGAGCAATGTGACAAAATTTTGCGATCGCTGTTGGCACAACCACTATTAGAGGTTCTCTACCCCCAGAATGCAGACAAGTCTCAAGCTAGGGGAGCTGCGGATCTCGATCAAACAGATTACACTCAACCCGCTTTATTTGCCTTAGAATATGCCCTGGCTCAACTCTGGATATCCTGGGGAATTAAGCCCACTGTGGTGATGGGACATAGTGTAGGGGAATATGTAGCAGCTTGCATCGCCGGGGTGTTTAGTCTGGAAGATGGGCTAAAATTGATTGCCGCCCGCAGTCGTTTGATGCAATCATTACCTCAAAATGGGGCAATGGTGGTTGTATTTGCCGATGAAGCGCGGGTAATTGAAGCGATCGCGAACTATAGAGATACTGTAGCGATCGCTGCCTATAATGGCCCCCAAAATATTGTAATCTCTGGGGAAAAACAGGCGATCGCTACTATTAAAGCTGCCCTAGAGGCTGACGAAATTGACATCCGACCCCTTAACACCTCCCATGCCTTTCATTCACCCTTAGTAGACCCCATTCTCGATCAGTTAGAACAACTTGCCAGGGAGATTTCAACCCATCCCCCTCGCATTCCCATGATTTCCAACCTAACAGGGCAGATACTATCAGCAAATCAACCCTTAGATGGACAATATTGGCGCAACCATAGCCGAGAAGCCGTCAGATTTATGGCAGGGGTCTCAACATTAGTAGAACAGGGCTATGAAACCTTTCTAGAAATTGGCCCCAAGCCTATCTTGTCCAAACTGGGACATAAATGTCAGTTGGGTGAAAACCTATTGTGGCTTTCCTCTCTCCATCAAGGGCAACCAGCCTGGCCAATATTGCTGAATAGTCTAGCTCAATTATATGTGCGTGGCGCTGATGTAAATTGGTCAGGGTTTGACCAAGATTACTCACGCCAACGGCTGATATTACCCACTTATCCCTTTCAACGTCAGCGTTACTGGTTTGAGACACCAAATGCAGATATGCCTCCCCAGAAATCGACTGAGCCAGCAGATGAACCAATATCAGACCTATCCCAACAACGAGAGCAAATTCTCAGAAAGTTGCAATCCCTCATCGGTCAGACTCTGCAAATTTCCCCAAATGAAGTAGATATTCACACACCATTGGTGGAAATGGGCGCAGATTCCATTGTTTTTATGGAAACAGGCCAGAAATTAGAAACTCTCTTCGCCGTTCGGATTCCCATCCGCAAATTATTTGAAGACTTATCTACCTTAGATGCTCTAGGTACTTACATAGCCGATCATCTTCCAGAAGGATTTGAATTTGCTGAATCTACTGAACTAGATTCTCGTATTCATGATTCCGATGTAAATGAATCAACCTCTAACAAGAGTTTCTCCCCAGAACAGGTTGCACCCACCACCAGGGAAACGGAAAATGGATATTCACAGCCCAGTCAAACTTCTAACTCCATAGCACCGAATCAAGTAGCCACTACTGCTCTGGAACGGATTATGAGCCAGCAGTTACAGGCCATGTCTGATCTCATGTCCCAACAATTAGCGATCTTAAGACGAGAAACGGCATTAACTGAGCCGCAACAGTTCATTCCCACCAATCCTGTCTCTACACCTCCAAGTCTCCCTGTTACCAATCCCATTACACAACCTTCCCCTGTCAACCTCAGCCAGCCTGGGGGTAAGGAGTCTAAACGACAGGAATTTTGGGAACGACGCGAATTCAAACCGAAATTAAGCGATTTGCAAGATCCATCTGCTAACTTCAAAGTAACTGTGCCTGCTAATAAAGAGATGCAATTCAGTCTCTATTATTTCGGCAGTTATGATGCAGAATTCACAACAGACAAATACGGTCTTCTATTTGCAGGAGCAAAGTATGCAGACCAAAATGGCTTTACAGCAGTGTGGGTACCTGAGCGTCACTTTCATGCCTTTGGCGGTTTTTCCCCAAACCCCTCAATTCTCAGTGCAGCCCTAGCCGCAGTCACGAAACATATCAATCTCCGAGCAGGCAGTGTTGTTTTACCCATCCATCACCCTGTTAGAGTGGCAGAAGATTGGGCTGTCATTGACAACATCTCCCAAGGTCGGGTAGGAATTTCCTTCGCTTCTGGTTGGCATCCCCACGACTTTGTATTTGCCCCTGAAGCTTATGAAGAACGCCGAGAAATCATGTTCGAGGGCATCGAAACAGTTCAAAAACTTTGGCGGGGAGAATCCATTCAGTTACCAAGTGGGTCTGGTCAACTTGCCGAAATCCGCACATTTCCCATGCCTCGACAGAAAGAGTTGCCCATTTGGGTGACAATAGTCAACAACCCAGACACCTATATTAGAGCAGGGGCAATGGGGGTAGGGGTTTTGACAAACCTGATGGGTCAGACCGTAGACGACCTAGCCCGAAACATTGCCCTTTATCGAGAATCCCTGGCTCGTCATGGCTACGATTCAACGGTTGGTCAAGTTACAGTGTTGCTGCATACCTTTGTCGGGGCTGATATTCAACAGGTGCGAGAGCAAGCCCGTCAGCCGTTTCAGAATTATCTCACCTCGTCCATTGGCCTGTTTCAAGCCTTAGTGAAAAGCCAAGGTTTAGAGGTGACAGATTTTGAAAAGATGACTGAGGATGACAAAGAGTATATTCTGTCAGCGGCATATCACCGTTATGTGCAAACCAGTGCCTTGATTGGTACACCAGATTCTTGTATTGAGATTGTTGAGCGACTCCTAGCCATTGGTGTTGATGAAATTGCTTGTCTAATTGATTTTGGGGTTGACCAGTCAGCAGTGGTAGACAGCTTGCCCTACCTAAAGACCTTGAAGGAACGGGTAAATCAAGTAAAAACCGCCGATTGGCTCTACACCCTTGATTGGCAACAACAGCCCCGTGATATATCTGCGGTGCTGCCTCAGGAACCTGGACATTGGTTGATTTTTGCGGATGAACAAGGGGTTGGCACTGCTTTAGCAGAGCAAATCCGGTCTGATGGTCAAACCTGTGCGCTCATTTATCCCCAAGGTGGGGTCACCCCTGTACCTAAGAAGGCTCAGGAGATTGATCCCACTGACCCGGAAGCGTTTAAGCAATTTTTGCAAGACCAAATTTCCGCCAGTGAACTGCCAATCAAGGGAATTATCCATCTCTGGAGTCTCGATAGTCCATTATCTACGCAACTGACAGTTGATTTACTTCATAAAACCCAAGAAATACTGTGTGGCAGTGTACTCCATTTAGTTCAAGCGGTAGCGCAAAACCCTGAGCTAACGGATGCTGGGACTAAAGTGTGGCTGATCACACAACAAGCTGTTATGCCCGAAAATGCTGCCCCAACTGGAATTGCTCAGGCATCGTTATGGGGGTTTGGTCGAGTAATCGCCCTAGAGCATTCGGAATTTTGGGGTGCTTTAATTGATATTGATGCCAAGGGCAAGGCAGCAGAACTCTCAGCGCAACTATGGCTAGAAATCACAGAACGGAAACGGAAGGGAGAACAAGCTGAAGATCAAGTTTTGTTGCATCAGGAAAAACGCTATGTTGCCCGTTTAGTGCGCCATGCCATTGCCAGTAATAGCCATTCTCATGCTGCTCTGAATCTGGACTTAGATGGCACTTGTTTAATTACCGGCGGGCTGGGTGCGTTGGGCATTCGGTTAGCCCAGTGGCTGGTTGACCAAGGTGTTCGGCATTTAGTCCTGTGTGGACGTAGTGCCCCTTCCTTGAAGATCCAACAAACTATCACAGAGCTACAGCAACAGGGTATACAGGTGATGGTGGCTCAAGTAGATGTGTCCAACTCTACTGATTTAGCTGAGTTATTGCAGCAAATTCAAGGCAAAACCCCAGAAAATTGGCCGCCGCTCCATGGTATTTTTCACTTAGCCGGTTTGTTAGATGATGGTGTTTTATTTCAGCAGACTTGGCAGCGATTTGATGCAGTGATGGCTCCTAAGATTTTAGGAACTTGGAATTTACATATTTTGACTCAAGAACTGCCAATCAAACACTTTGTGCTGTTCTCTTCTATCGCTTCTTTATTGGGGTCACCGGGGCAAAGTAATCATGCGGCTGCCAATGCTTTTATAGATGCCTTAGCTCACTATCGTCGAGCTAATGGGCTGCCTGCTGTTAGTTTGAATTGGGGGTCTTGGACAGAAATCGGCAAAGTGACGCGATTAGAGGGACAACAGCAGCAACGGTGGAAAGACTATTTTGAGAAACTTTGGCGTAGCTATGGTATGGAGGCGATCGCACCCAATGCAGGTTTTCACGCACTGGGGCAACTGCTGAATCAGCCTCCTGTGCAAGTTGGGGTATTTCCGATTGATTGGCCTAAGTTTTGCCAGTCCCTCGGTGTTCAACAAAAGCCGCTACTGCTAGACTTAACTCAGCCCGTTGTGCCTGTTAGCTCACCCCTGTCATCGTCAACTAAAATTGAACCCGTTGAAACAAGCATCACCCCCTTGAGGATTCCCCTCAGTGAAGCTCAAAAACAACTATGGCTCCTGGCTCAAATTGTCGAAGCAGGGTCTGTTGTCTACAATGACAACGTTAATTTGGAATTGCGTGGTGATTTACAACTAGAGGTATTAAAACAGGCGGTGCAGACGGTTGTTGATCGACATGAAGCCCTCCGTACCGTCATTGACCCTCAAGGAGAATGGCAAGAAATTTTACCTACCTTTGCCATCGATATCCCCCTAGTTGATCTTTCTAGCCAAATCTGTGGCAAAAAGAAAGAAGAACAGGATCAACAATTGTTAGATTGGCTCACCCAACGCAGCCAAGAACCTCTGAATCTATCAAAAAGTCCATTATTCCAAATTGAAGTACTGAAGCTAGAACAAAAGCGCCATGTTCTAGTAATTACCATTCACCACATTATTTCCGATGGTTGGTCTATAGAAAATATCCTCAAAGAAATTGGGCTGATCTATTCTGCTCTTTGTGACGGGGCAGCAGTTACCCTAGAGACTCCCCTGCAATTTCGTGAATTCCTCAACTGGCAAACAAAACGCAGTCAAAGCTCAGAAATGTTGAGCCATGAGTCCTTTTGGGTAGAGCAGTTTGCCAGCTCTATTCCAGTGCTAGAACTGCCCACAGACCGGACTCGTCCAGTACGGAAAACCTACCACGGCAACCGCCAAACCTACGAGACTGATCCCCGTCTACGTGAACAATTGCGACAGTTCAGCCAGGGGCAGGGATGCACCTTATTTATGACCTTGCTTGCTGCCCATTTCGTGCTTTTGCATCGTCTCAGCAGACAGGAAGAAATAGTTTTGGGAATTCCCACCGCTGGGCGTTTTCTCTCCGGTAGTGAAACAATGGTGGGATACGCAACGCACTTATTACCTATTCGCAGTTGTTTCCACGAAGAACTAACCTTTCAAGCCTATCTGGCGGAAATTCGAGAGAGGTTGTTAGATGCCTATGAGCATCAGGATTATCCCTTTGCTCAGTTGCTAAATCGGCTAAATCTCAAATCTGATAGCAGCCGTACCCCCTTGGTATCTGTAACATTTAACTTAGAGCCACCAGTACCCACGGCTCCATTGAAGAATTTAGAGACAGCGTTAGTGTCGCGGCCTATTAGCTTCACCCACTTTGATCTGCACTTTATCGTTATTGATCTAGGCGATCGCCTAATCTTGGAAGCGAAGTACAACACAGATTTGTTTAATGATGCCACCATTAAGCGTTGGTTAAGTCATTTTCAAACCCTATTGCAGGGAATTATGGCACAGCCAGATCAGTCTGTTGGCACTTTACCCTTGTTAACCCAGCAAGAGCGTCTTCAAATGTTGGTTCAGTGGAATACTGGCTCACCAGATTATCCTCAACAAGGGTTGTTGTCAGCAGAAAATCTCCACAATACCTGCATCCATCAACTCTTTCAAAAACAGGTTTTGAAGACTCCAAATACTGTAGCCGTGGTATTTGAAGATCAGCAGTTGACATATCACGAGCTAAACGCCAAATCAAACCAACTGGCTCACCATCTGCGAAACTTAAAGACAAAATCCGGTAGTCGAGTAGTTCTTTACACCGGGCGATCTTTAGAGACCCTGATAGGAATGCTGGGTATCTTGAAAGCGGGAGGAGCTTATATTCCCGTAGATGCTGGGACAACACCCCCCAGCCGTTTAGCACTACTGCTAGAAGATATTCAACCAACAGCAATCTTAACTCAAGACCCCTTCATCCAAAATCTGCCTACCAGGGATTCTACACCGTTCCCTGTTGTGCTGCTGGATAAAGAATGGAGTGCGATCGCTGAAAATAGTGCAGAGAATAGCACCTTCCAGGTAACACCTGACGATCTGGCATACATGATCTTTACCTCTGGTTCAACGGGTAAGCCCAAGGGAGTTGCCATTGAACATCGCCATCTAGTTGCTTACACTACCAGCATTACTCAGCGGCTAGATTTGCAACCAGGCATGAGTTTTGCTACAGTTTCCACCTTCGCCGCAGATTTGGGTTACACCGCCATTTTCCCCACACTTTGTACAGGTGGGATCTTGCACATTATCGCTCAAGAACGCGCTACCGATCCCAGCGCCTTGGCTGCATACTTTAGCCAACATCAGATTGATTGTCTCAAGATTGTACCTGCCCACTTAAACGCCCTGTTAGATGGCGAACAATCCCCACAGGTATTACCCCGACATACCCTTGTTTTAGGGGGAGACACCCTATCCTGGGACTTAGCAGAAAAAATTCAATCTTTAGCGCCCCACTGTCGAATTTTTAACCACTACGGGCCTAGTGAAGCCACAGTAGGCGTTGTTGCTTCCATTGTCAAGCAGCAGTCAGAACGTTTATCCGCAACAGTTCCTTTAGGACGACCCCTTAGACATGCCCAGGTTTACATTTTGGATCGCCAGATGCAACCCGTCCCTATTGGCGTTCCCGGAGAAATCTATATTGGTGGCGCCAGTGTAGCCCAAGGATACTTAGATCAGCCAGAATTAACGGCTGAGAAATTTATCCCTAGCCCCTTTCAAAATTCTGAGCGTTTATACAAAACCGGAGACTTAGCCCGCTACCTCCCAGATGGCAATATTGAATTTCTGGGTCGAATTGACCATCAGGTAAAAATCCGGGGGTATCGCCTGGAGGTAGGTGAGGTGGAATCCGTTTTTGGTAAGCATCCTGGGGTGCAACAAGCCGTGATTTTGGCACGAGTTGAAGAACAGTCTGGAGATAAGCGGCTGGTGGCTTACTGGGTGCCGGTGCAAACAGAGTCCGCTGATGTTCCTTCGCCTCATGAGTTGCGTCAGTTTTTGCTAGAGCAACTGCCTGATTATATGGTGCCCAGTGCCTTGATCAAGTTGGAGAGTATTCCTTTAACGGCAAATGGTAAAGTAGATCGTCAGGCTCTTCCTGTACCAGAGCAAGACTTGAGTCAAGACGTAGATTTTATTCCACCCCGCACCCCCACAGAACAGGCGATCGCAGATATCTTTGCTACTATTTTACAATTAGAGTCAGTTGGCATTAACAACAACTTCTTTGAGCTAGGGGGACACTCCCTGTTAGCGACTCAGGTGATCTCCCGTTTGCGGGAAACTTTCCAAATTGACCTGCCCCTGATTTCCCTGTTTGAATCCCCTACTGTTGCTGGACTCGATCTAATTATCCATCAGCAGATGCAACGGGGCATCGGCCAGATTGCGCCCCCGATCACAGCTGTACCGCGAACTTCCGACCTGCGTCTACCCCTAAGTTGGTCTCAAGAACGGCTGTGGTTTCTTGACCAACTAGAGGGCGCAAGTGCGACCTACAATATGCCTGCCGCAGTTCATCTTCATGGTGATCTCAATGCTGATGCCCTAGAACAAGCACTGGCGGAAATTGTTCAACGCCATGAGGTTTTACGCACAGGGTTTCAAAGCGACGATGGTGGGGCTATACAAGTTGTTTTACCCGAAGCAAGGCTGAGATTACACTCAATTGATTTACAGCTGATGCCTGTTTCAGAACAGGAAACTACTGTTCAACAACAGATCATCAAGGAAGCTCAAACCCCCTTTGATTTGTCTCAAGCTCCCTTGATGCGGGCAACTTTGTTACACATTAGTCCTCAAGATCATATTCTATTGGTAACAATGCACCACATTGTTTCTGATGGTTGGTCGGTGAGCCTTGTGGTGCGAGAGTTATCTACTCTATATCAAGCCTTTGCCCAAAACCAACCTTCACCACTGGCAGACTTGAGTATTCAATATGCAGATTTTGCTCTATGGCAACGTCAGTGGCTGACGGGAGATGTGTTACAAACCCAACTGAGCTATTGGCAAAATCAGTTGGCGGGTAATCTGCCAATTCTACAATTGCCTTTAGATGATCCGTTGCCTGATAGACAAGATTATCGGGGCGCTCAACAAAATATATCAATTTCGCGATCGCTAACTCAAGGGTTAAAAGCACTCAGTCACCAAGAAGGGGTGACATTGTTTATGACTCTGTTCGCGGCTTTCAATGTCTTGTTGTCTCGTCACACAGGTCAGGAAGATATCATTGTGGGGTCGCCAATTGCCGGTCGCAACCTCATGGGCTGTGAGGATTTAATCGGCTTTTTTATCAACACCTTGCCTCTACGCACTAATCTAGCTGACAATCCCAGCTTCCGACAATTATTAACTCGCGTCCGGGAAGTTACACTGGGAGCCTATACCCATCAAGATATTCCCTTTGAAAAGTTGGTGGAAGAGTTACGTCCAGAGCGCGTGTTACATCGCCATCCGCTGTTTGATGTGCTGTTCAACTTTGTTAACACACCAGCCGCAGTTCTGGGTATGGGGGATCTGACCTTTGAACCTTTAGTCCAACCCGAATCTTATGCCAAATTCTGGCTCACGTTTTACATTCGTCCAGTTGGTGAAGCGTTAAACATTGAATTAGTGTATCGCCAAAATTTATTTACCTCTGAACGGATGACGGCTTTGCTAGAACAGTTTGTCTTCCTATTGGAACAAGTAGTAAATCATCCTGACAATACTATTCAAACCTATTCTCTGTTATCTCCTCAATCCGCTGCTCTACTGCCAAACCCTACCATTCCTCTGCTAAAACCGGACTATGAGCTTGTGTCCACATCCTTTGCCAACTGGGCTAAAAAGACCCCTGAGCAAACGGCAATTCGTCAACATTCTCGAACCTGGACTTATGGAGAATTGGCACTAGCTGCCCAAGGCATTGCCCAAGTTCTCATCAGCGACGGGTTGCAGCAACAAGATGTGGTGGCATTATGTGGCAATCGCACCTTCGGGTTAATTGCCAGTATATTGGGTATCTTCTTGGGCAAAGCCGTGCTAGTCACCCTAGATCCCAATTTACCACCCCAACGTCAGCGGCTGATCCTCGACCAAACTCAAGCTCAGTACTTGATTACCATTGGCAATCAATCTCTGTCACCAGAAGTACTTAAAGATGGATTGAAGATTATTTCCGTTGCTCCTGATACTGGGCGAATTGCTGATGTTGACATCCTAGCAGTACCTTTACCCTCCCTCGCCCCCACTGACCCCGCTTATATCTTTTTTACCTCTGGCAGTACTGGAACCCCTAAAGGAGTACTGGGAACTCATCAGGGCATTGCTCACTTTATCCATTGGCAACGCAAAACCTTTGAGATTAAACCAGATGATCGGGTAGCTCAACTAATTGGACTCTCTTTTGATGCCCTACTTAGAGATATTTTTCTGCCCTTAACCAGTGGTGCAACCCTTTGTTTACCAGATCAAGACTATATTCCAGGTTCACCTCAGATTTTGTCTTGGTTAGAGAAAGAGAAAATTTCTGTGTTTCATACTGTGCCTGCCGTAGCGCAATCTTGGTTACAGCAGGTTCCGGAAAAAGTCACACTGAGCTACTTGCGCTGGGCATTCTTCTCTGGAGAGCCACTAACCCACACCCTGGTTAATCAATGGCGGCAAAGCTTTCCAGCCGCAGGGAATATCGTTAACCTTTATGGTGCTACCGAAACCACAATGGTTAAATGCTTTTATCCAGTACCTCCTCAGATCCCGGCTGGGGTTCTTCCTGGAGGCTTTCCCCTCCCTGATACTCAAGTTCTCATCTTGAATGGGAATAATCAAGTTTGTGGTATTGGTGAGCTTGGTGAAATTGTGGTACGGACACCGTTTTGCACCTTGGGTTATATCAGCGAACCTGATAGTAGTTCTGGCAATAGCGTTGCACTCAATCATGCTGTTGAGCAAGTCCCGTCTCCTTTTGTGCTGAATCCATTTCGCCAAGATATGCAGGATTGGGTTTACTACACAGGCGATCGCGGACGCTATCGTCCCGACGGTGCGGTTGAAGTTTTAGGGCGCTTAGATGATCAAATTAAAATTAGAGGAATTCGTGTTCAACCTGGAGAAATTGAAGCAATGTTAAACCAATATCCGGCAATTGCAGAAGGCGTTGTGATTGCTAAACAAAAAACTTCTGGAGAGCATTATCTTGTGGCTTACATAGTTGTTAAATCAGGACAATCTGTTACCCATCAAGAGTTACAAAAGTTTCTCAAACGGCAACTGCCAGAATACATGATACCCTTCTCTTTTGTTGAATTAGATGCTCTACCCCTGACTGCAACCGGCAAAGTAAATCGGAAAATTCTACCCGAACCTATTAACAGCACAAATCAACCTTATGAACACAGAGAACCTCGTACACCTACGGAAATCAAGATTGTCGATACCTTTAAACAGGTTCTTCATCTCGATCAAGTTGGTATTGATGACAATTTCTTTGAGTTGGGAGGACATTCTTTGCTAGCAGCTCAAGTTATTTCACGGTTGCAACCAGAGTTTCAGGTTAATATTCCTCTTAAATCTCTCTTTGAAACGCCTACACCTACAGAACTTGCTGCCCTTGTTGACAAGCTCCAGTTAGAAAAAGGTGCTGAATCTATCCTTCCTAAAATCACAAAAATCTCTCGCAAACGTCATCAAGCTAAAGTTTCGGCAGAGGGAGAGCTTGCTATTTCCGAGGAATTAAAACACGAAATCCTCAAGCCTAATCAGTAGAATCTATTGTCATTTTATTGAGTATTTGTTCTTCATTTCACTGAGTAAATTTAGATGGATAATATGTTAGGCATCTTGGGAGGTATGGGGCCTTTAGCATCAGCAGAATTTGTGAAAGCTATTTATGAACACAATGTTTTAGGAAATCAAGAACAGGACGCGCCTAGAATCATTTTGTATTCTAATCCTTCAATTCCTGACCGCACAAATTATCTTCTCAAAGGAGATTATGATGTACTACTGATGAATTTGATTGATGCTGTACATCAGTTGAGTGAGTTGCAAGTTTCTAAGATTATTATTTGCTGTGTAACATCTCATTATTTGCTGCCAAAATTTCCTGCCAAACTTAAGGAGAAAATAATTTCTTTAGTTGATGTTTCTCTTAGAGAAGTTTTAGAATGCCAAGGTCGCTACCTGCTACTATCCACTAATGGAACCCGTCAACTAAAAGTATTCCAGACTAGTGAGTTATGGAAGATGACGGAGGATAAAATTATTTTACCAGATGAAAAAGATCAGAATTATATCCATAACATGATTTATCAAATCAAGGTTAATAAACAGAGTTTTGACTCAGCTATTATCTTCTTGAAAAACTTAATGAAAAAATATGAAGTAAACTCTGTAATATCTGGTTGTACAGAGATACACTTGCTTAATCGATATCTTCACTCTCAGATAAATCAACATCAGGGAGATGTTGCTGATTGTATTTTTTTAGATCCTCTAATGATTATTGCCACCAGGCTTGAAAAATTTTTGTGTGAAAGTTTTTTAGAGATCCCAGTTAGTATTCTCTGATTTTGTTTTGCTGCCTTTAAAGAAAGACTTAATTGCATTTTTAGACATGGCTAATGATACCTTCCTCTCAACTTCAGAAGAAACCTTTGTTTTCCCCTTATCTTTTGCCCAGGAACGACTATGGTTTCTTAACCAGCTTGAAGGAGCTAATGCCACCTACAATATGCCTGCGGCAATCCGTTTAAGTGGCCAGCTGGATGTTAAAGTGCTAGAGCAAGCTCTGGGGGAAATTGTCCAACGCCACGAGGTGTTACGAACGAGTTTCCAGACCCTTGATGGCAAAGCAGTGCAGATTATTGCCACAGAAGTGATTTTTAACTTGTGCTGTGTCAATCTACAGCATTTGCCTGAGGTTGAACGAGAGATCACCGTTCAACAATGGGTAACACAGGAAGCCACCAAACCTTTTACCCTCTCCCAAGCCCCCCTGATGAGAGCCACACTCTTGCAAACTGATATTCAAGAGTATGTGCTTTTGGTGACAATGCACCATATCATCTCCGACGCTTGGTCTGTGGGGATTGTCATTCGAGAGTTGTCTGTACTATACCAAGCTTTTATTCAAAATCAGCCTCATACACTACCAGAGCTAGATATTCAATATGCCGACTTTGTGCAGTGGCAACGGGAGTGGCTCCAGGGAGATAGGTTAGATAAACAACTGGCCTACTGGAAGCATTATTTGGCTGGGGTGCCACCTGTTTTAAAATTGCCTACTGATCGTCCACGTCCTCCAGTCCAGACATTTCAAGGACAGTATCAGCGATTTGAACTTGGCTCTGATCTGAGCATTGCTCTTAAACAATTGGCACAGGAGAACAGTTCCACTTTGTTTATGGTTTTGTTTGCTGCCTTTGCGACATTGCTCCATCGTTACAGTAGCCAGCAAGATATTGTCGTGGGCACACCTATTGCCAATCGCAATCAACTTGAACTAGAACCATTAATTGGCTTTTTTGTTAATACCTTAGTTTTACGCGCCCAGTTTGATGAGACCCTTACCTTAAGAGAGCTTTTAAAGCAGGTAAGACAAGGGGCGATGGAAAGCTATGCTCATCAAGATGTGCCCTTTGAAAAAATTGTAGAGGCATTACAACCAGAGCGTAACTTAAGCCATTCCCCTATTTTTCAGGTGTGGTTTGTGTTACAGAATACTCCAAGCGAAACATTGCAACTGCCAGATGTAACTTTGACACCTTTGCTTTCAGAGACCAAGATAGCCAAGTTTGACTTGACATTATCGATGTCAGAAACCAAGTCAGGGTTAGTGGGAGTGTGGCAATATAATACAGACTTGTTTGATGCTGGCACCATAGCGCGGATGGTAGAACATTTTCAAGTTTTGCTAACAGCGATCGCCACTAATCCCCAACAACAAATCAACCTATTGCCGCTTTTAAAAGAACAAGAGCGACAACAACTTTTAAATGACTGGAATGATACTGACGCTCCCTATCCAAAAGATCACTGTATTCATCAAATCTTTGAGCAACAGGTGATGCTAACACCAGATGCCGTTGCATTAGTGTTTGGGGAAGACCAACTCACCTACCAGCAGCTGAACCATCGCGCCAACCAACTGGCACACCATTTGCAAACTATCGGGGTGGGGCCAGAGGTTTTAGTTGGACTCTGTGTAAATCGTTCCCTAGATATGGTCGTGGGTTTGTTGGGAATCCTGAAAGCTGGTGGAGCTTATGTTCCCTTAGATCCCAATTATCCAGAAGAACGCCTAGCATACATCCTGGAAGATTCTGCGGTTTCGGTGCTGTTGATTCAAGAATCTCTAGAGGAGAATTTACCGCCATCCTATGCTTTGGTTGTCTATTTGGATGCAGATTGGGATGAAATCGCCACCCAAAGCTGTGAAAATCCTGTCTCTCAAGTCCAGCCACACAACTTAGCCTATGTTATTTACACCTCTGGGTCTACCGGTCAACCCAAGGGAGTCTTAGTCAGTCATCATGGCATAGGAAATCTAGCCCTGGCTCAACAAACCTTATTTAAGATAGAAGCTAACAGTCGAGTACTTCAATTTGCCTCTTTTGGTTTTGATGCTTCCGTCTCAGAAATCTTTATGGCTCTGGGGTCTGGCGCTCAACTTGTGTTAGCGTCTGCCCAGCAACTGATGCCTGGTTTCGATCTGCAACGGACTATTGCTCACCATGAAATTACTCACATTACTTTACCCCCTTCGGCCTTAGCGATTTTGCCTGTGGATGATATGCCAACGCTGAAACAAGTCATCGTGGCTGGAGAAGCCTGTCCTGAGCCTCTAGCCCGGATTTGGAGCCAAGGAAGGCATTTTTTCAATGCCTATGGGCCTAGTGAAGCCACAGTGTGCGCCACCGTTGCTGAGGTTTGTCTAAACCCAGAAATAGAGACTAACTCGGTGATTCCCATTGGTCGCCCAATCGCTAATACTCAGATTTATATTCTAGACAACGCTCTACAGCCTGTTCCTACGGGAGTGCCAGGAGAGTTATATATTAGTGGTGTGGGTCTAGCACGGGGATATTTAAACCAACCTCAACTGACAGCAGCAAGGTTTATCGAAAATCCTTTTAGGGAAGGAAGACTCTATAAAACAGGCGACTTGGCTCGGTATCTGCCGGATGGCAACATCGAATTTTTAGGTCGTCTTGACCGCCAAGTTAAAATTCGCGGGTTTAGAATTGAGCTAGGAGAAGTAGAAGCCAAGCTAGGTCAGCATCCTCAGATACAGGAAACCACTGTTGTCACTTGTGAAGACTCCTCTGGGAATCAACGATTAGTGGCATATGTGGTATCTAGGGAACAAACCTTAGTCTCATCAGAACTGCGACAATTCTTAAAAGATAAGTTACCAGAGTACATGGTGCCGAGTATCTTTGTGATGTTGGATCTGATGCCATTGACACCAAATGGCAAAATTGATCATCGCAGCTTGCCATCTCCCGATCAAGATTTAATCCAGCAAAATAATTTTGTTGAGCCTCGTACACCTACAGAACAGACTATTGCTGATATATTTGCTGCTGTTCTGAAGATAGAGCAGGTTGGTGTTTACAATAATTTCTTTGATTTGGGGGGGCATTCTCTTCTAGCAACTCAAGTTATTTCTCGATTAAGAGAGAGTTTTTCTATTGAGTTGCCTCTAGGAACTCTATTTGAATCACCAACTGTTGCAGAATTGGATTCGATAATTCAACAATGGTTGCAAAATAATCCTCAACAAGATACAGGTGTGACTCAGCCTTTGCCAGCTGTAGTTGCTGTTCCACGGGAAGAGATGGCTGCATTACCTCTAAGTTGGGCACAAGAACGGTTATGGTTCTTAGATCAGTTAGAAGGGAACAGTGCGACTTACAACATCCCTATGGCAGTTCACCTGAGGGGAAATCTCAACATTGATGCTTTAGAACAGGCACTCCAGGAGATTGTGCAACGTCATGAAGTTCTGCGAACCCACTTCGCGACTGTTGATGGCAATCCTGTGCAAGTGATTTCGACGGCATCAAAGTTTTGCTTATTTCGGGACAATTTACAATTAAGCTCTACTGACAAATTAGCTGTTGAAGTCAAGGAAAGACTAACCCAAGAGGCTCAAAGACCCTTTGACTTGACCCAGTCTCCTTTGATTCGAGGGACACTGCTACAAACCGCTGACAATGAGTATATTCTCCTTGTCACCATGCATCACATTGTGGCTGACGGTTGGTCTGTCAGAGTGATGGTCAAAGAGCTATCCATCATCTATGATGCGTTTGTTCATGGATTGCCGTCTCCTCTACCACCCTTAGCAATCCAGTACGCAGATTTTGTCCACTGGCAACGTCAATGGTTGCAAGGTGACATTCTGGAACGACAGCTAACGTACTGGAAAACATACCTTTTAGGCGCACCCCCGTTACTGGAGTTGCCCACTGATTATCCTCGTGCTGGGGTGCAAACCTTTCGAGGCGCACAGCAACCCTTTGAACTGTCTGCGAAACTGATTCACCAACTCAAACAAGTTACTCAGGCGACGGACACTACCTTGTTTATGGTGCTATGTGCCACATTCTTGATTTTACTACATCGCTATAGTGGTCAGGATGACATGGTAGTGGGAACTGTCATGGCAAATCGGAATCGGACTGAGATTGAACCTTTAATTGGTTTCTTTGTGAATACGTTGGTTTTGCGAACTCAGTTTGAGGAAGATTCAAAGTTTATAGATATCTTGAAGCAAGTGCAGCAAGGAACACTTGAGGGATATGCTAACCAAGATGTACCTTTTGAAAAAATTGTAGAGGCATTGCAGCCAGAACGGAATCTCAGCCATTCGCCTCTGTTCCAGGTAATGTTTTCGTTGCAAAATGCTGCAAACAGTTTGCTGCAACTACCAGATGTAAGCTTGACTCCCCTCAAGTCAGAAATCGTCACGGCCAAGTTTGATTTAACTCTGTCGATGGTGGCAACAGAGAACAGCTTGTCTGGTGTCTGGGAGTACAACACAGATTTGTTTAAGGCAGAGACGATCGCCCGGATGATCGGACATTTCCAGGTGGTGCTGGAGGGGATTGTGGCTAATGCTCAAGAAACTGTAGGATGTTTGCCTTTATTGACGCAGCAGGAAGAGCACCAGTTATTGGTGACTTGGAATAATACAGTAGTGGCGTATTCCCAGGATTGTTGCCTTCATCAACAGTTTGAAGAGCAGGTGGAGCGAACACCAGAGGCGATCGCACTTATTTTTAGAGATCAGCAATTAACTTACCGGCAGCTAAATCAACAGGCAAATCAGTTAGCCCACTATTTACAGCGCCAGGGCATTGGCCCAGAAACCTTAGTGGGCATTTGTGTGGAACGCTCTTTGTCCATGATGGTCGGTTTGCTGGGGATTCTCAAAGCAGGCGCGGCCTATGTTCCTCTCGATCCACACCACCCCCAGGAGCGACTAGCTTTTATCCTCTCAGATACCCAAATGCCAGTGTTATTGACCCAGGAAAAGCTACAGGCAACTTTACCTGATCATGCAGCTAGGGTTATCTGCTTAGATACTGACTGGGTGGAAATTGCCCAGGAGGATCAAACCAATCCTGATACATTGGTCAGCGGTGAACACTTAGCATATCTGATCTACACCTCCGGCTCCACTGGACAACCCAAAGGTGTGATGATTGAGCATAGTCAAGTTGCTAACTTCTGCGTGGCAATGGATCAGCGCCTAGGTCTGGATAGCAGCTCTGATTTAGTCAAAACCTGGTTAGCGGTGACAACTATCTCCTTTGATATATCAATTCTGGAATTATTCTGGACATTGGCACGAGGGTTTAAGGTTGTTATCCAACAGGAGCAAGAAAAAACTATTGCTTCTACATCAGTAGTTTCTCGGTTGCCAGAAACACCGATGGAGTTTAGCTTATTTTATTTTGCCAATGACAGTGACACTGGTAATCAAAACCTGGCGCAAAATCGCTATAAATTGTTAATTGAAGGGGCTAAATTTGCTGATCAACACGGATTTTCAGCAGTTTGGACACCAGAACGTCATTTCCATGAGTTTGGGGGCATCTATCCTAACCCTTCTGTGGCGGGTGCGGCGATCGCAGCAGTGACTAAACAAATAAAGATTCGCGCCGGTAGTGTGGTTTTACCACTCCATCATGAGATTCGAGTCGCTGAAGAATGGGCTTTTGTAGATAATTTGTCTAACGGTCGAGTGGGAATTTCTTTCGCCAGTGGTTGGCAACCGAATGACTTTGTGCTATCTCCAGAAAATTATCAACATCGTAAGTCTCTCTTGGTTGAGCAGATAGAGACCGTTCGCAAACTCTGGCGAGGAGAACCTATCACCCTGAAAAATGGACATGGCATTCCCACAGAAGTAAGAACCTTCCCCAAACCGATTCAGTCTGAATTACCAGCTTGGTTGACCGCAGCAGGCAACCCTGAAACCTTCCGGCTAGCAGGAGAGTTGGGTCTAAATGTACTCACACATCTTTTAGGACAAGGCATAGAGGAACTGGCAGAGAAAATTAAAATTTATCGTCAGGCTTGGCAACAAAAAGGACATCCCGGCAATGGTCATATCACTTTGATGTTACATACCTTTATCGGTGATGACGAAGATGCCGTACGAGAGCAAGTCCGTGTCCCCCTGTCTGACTACCTAGAGCAATCTATGGGACTGATCCAAAAGATGCTCAAAGGTACTAAATTTGAAACCCATCTCGATAACTTTGCCCAGGAGGATCAAAATACCCTGCTGTCCCATGCATTTGATCGCTACTTTGCCACCAGCGGTCTTTTAGGGACTCCCGAAAAATGCTTGACAATGATTGATAACCTCAAAGCTATCGGAGTTGATGAAGTTGGATGTCTAATTGACTTTGGGGTGAATGTTGACTCTGTGTTATCTAGTTTAGACAAACTCAATCAAGTCAGAAAACTCAGCAATAGTACCGCCCATACTGAAGCTGAAGATTACTCTATTTTGAACCAAATTCAGCAACATCAAGTATCTCATCTGCAATGTACCCCTTCTTTAGCCAGAATGTTAACGTTAATGCCCAATGGACTAGAGAGCTTGCGCTCTTTGCGACATTTAATGTTAGGTGGAGAAGCATTGCCTCCAGCCTTAGTTAAGCAGTTGGGCACATCTATTAATGCAGATATTTACAATATGTATGGCCCAACTGAAGCAACCATTTGGGCCTCTACGGCAATTGTTCATAAAAATGATGTTGAGACTAAATCTGAGACAACCATTACCATTGGTAAACCTATTGCCAACACACAGATTTATATCTTGGATCAATGGTTAAATCCTGTGCCGATAGGAGTTCCAGGAGAACTGCATATCGGAGGCATGGGTTTAGCACGAGGATACCTAAATCGGCCCCAGTTGACAGCAGACCGATTTATTGAAAAACCCTTTGGCTCTTCAAAATCCCATCTCCGAAATTGCGATGCCTGCGGCGAGCAAAGCTATCGCCTCTACAAAACTGGTGACTTAGCCCGCTACTTAAGCGATGGAAACATCGAATTTCTCGGTCGGATTGACTATCAAGTCAAACTACGAGGCTTCCGCATTGAACTAGGCGAGATTGAAGCGGCACTCAACCAACATCCGCAGATTCAGCAAGCCGTGGTCATCCTAGACGGGACACAGGAAAATCAGCGCCTTGTCGGTTACATTGTCCCCCATTCAACATCGCTGTTACCCACTGACACTGAGTTACATCAGTTTCTCTTGAAGAAGCTGCCTGATTACATGGTGCCGAATATTTTTGTCCAGCTTGACCAACTGCCCTTGACCCCTAATGGCAAAATTAACCGTCGAGCGCTGCCAGCCCCCTCTCATCAAAGCCCCTCACCAAAATACCTCCCTCCTCGCACTCCTGTAGAGCGTCAATTGTCCCAAATTTGGGCTGAGGTTTTGAACCTAGACTGGATTGGCATTCGTGATAATTTCTTTGAACTGGGTGGACGCTCTTTGCTGGCGGTACAATTGATGTCACGAATTCAAGAAGTCTTTGGTCAACAGTTACCCCTAGCCATCCTCTTCCAAGCCCCAACCATCGAGAATTTAGCTCGGCAATTGGTTCATTCAAACAGTACAAAGCACTCATCTTGCTTAGTACCCATTCAGCCCCAAGGCTCAAAGTTGCCCTTGTTTTTTATTCCAGGGTCAGGGGGCAGTGTGGTTCAATTCTATGAACTCTCACGCTGTTTAGGGTTAGATCAGCCCTTATATGGCTTACAGGCTCAAGGATTAGACGAGCAATCTAACCCTCTAAATCGGGTTGAGGACATGGCAACTCAATACCTTGAAGCCATTCAAACCCTCCAGCCCCAAGGGCCCTACATCTTAGGTGGTCACTCCTTGGGGGGTAAAGTCGCCTTTGAAATAGCAAGACAACTGCTACAGCAAGGACAAGAAATTCGACTTCTCGCCATTGTTGATGCTACGGCTCCCCTTCCTGACCAGCCAGTTTTCACACCCTCCGATTGGAATAGCGCTCAATGGTTAAGTGCTATTGCTGCTGGGGCGGCTGATGCCTTAGGTATTACCTTGGACATCTCCTATGAAATGTTGAATAGCTTATCTCCAGAAGCGCAGTTTAGCCACTTGCAAAACCAGTTTGTTCAAAATGGCATTTTAGCCCCCCAAGACAGTGAAACCCAGTTAAAAAACCTGATTCAATTGACGAAACTACAACACACCAGTGCTGTTAACTATCAATGCTTAGAACAGTTACCGCTGCCAATTACACTCTTCCGTGCTGAACAAGCAAATACAATAATGTTTGAAAGCAACTCACTGCTCAATGAGCCTAAACTGGGTTGGGATCGCGTCTCAACCCAACCTGTTACCTGTCATCTGATTCCAGGAAGCCACTACTCGATCATGGCAAATCCTTATGTCGAAGAATTAGCAAAACATTTACAGGGCTACTTAAATTAAATCTCTGGAGGAAATTAATGTCAGGTGAAAAGTTTTACCTTAAGCAAAATGTGGTTTTAGAACCATTAGTTAATCAGTGGCATGCTTGGTCTTATTTAGTGGCGCCAGCAACAGCAGCCATGTATATCGTTAACTCACATTTAAAGATTATGCAGTCTTTTGTCTCTGCGCCAAAAGTGCATCTGTCTGCCCTTAAATCACCCAAAATGATGGCGGGGCCTTTTGTCAATCATGATGAAAGTTGCGTTGATGATATTAAGAACTTGCTCGAAAATCTAATGCAGGAGCAAGCATATATGTTAGAGCTTGCTGAAGCCATTAAGTCCCTGAATCAATATCTAGAAACAGAAGCTATTGGTTTTTCTTTAGAAGAAATATACTCAAAAATTCCCCAGGCTCTTCAAGGTTTTGTTGAACTCAATTATGATTTGAATAATCATCCTTCTATGCGCTTGATAGAAGGGCTTTTATATAAGAGCATTTATGGGAATGATGCATCCCAAAGCTTTGCTATGTATACTGTTGAGCAGGATCAACGACCCTTTATTTTTAGTACACCTAGATTGAAGCAGGCTGATAACTTGCAACTCCATATCCCCTTCAAGCACGAGATTATAGATGAACTAGCAAAAATGAAATATATCCCTAATGATTTGCAGGGGATGAGAGACAAGTTAGATATTGATTTTAGAGATGAAGCACTATTTTTAAGTTGGTTTACAGAAGAGGCTCCTCACAAGCAACCTAGTCACTATGACCAAGATTTGGTAAGAGTACGTTATTTTGGTCATGCTTGCCTTCTAGTAGAGTCAAAAGATGTCAGCATTCTCTGTGATCCACTCATCAGTTATCACTATGAGAGTGCAAGCGATCGCTATACTTACGCTGATTTGCCTAAAATAATCGACTACATTGTGATCACCCACCACCACCATGATCATTGTGTGATCGAAACATTGTTGCAGTTACGCCATCGGGTTCGCACAGTGATTGTTCCCAAAAATAACGGGGGAAGTCTTGCCGATCCGTCTATGAAACTCATCTTACAGAGTATTGGGTTTAAGGATGTCAGAGAAATTGATGAGATGGAACAGATAGACGTTACAGGTGGCAGCATTACTGGGTTACCTTTTTTGGGTGAACATGGAGATTTAAATATTAGAAGTAAAATCGCTTACTTGATCACTTTGTTAGGTCAATCCGTGATGGTTTCCGCTGACTCTAGAATTTGTGATCCTCATGTATGTAAGCAGATACGTAACTCGGTAAATAGGATTGATGCTTTATTTTTAGGATTGCAATCTGATGGAGCACCTCTGAGTTGGGCTTATGGATCATTGTTATGTAAACCTTTAAACCGCAAAATGGATAATGCTAGACAAGTGGGGGGAGCCAACTTTGACGTTGCTAGTAGCATGGTTAAACAATTGGAACCGAAATCTGTGTACGTGTATGCAATGGGATATGAACCTTGGCTCAGTTACATGATGGTTCCTGATTATGAGGGGCCCATTGCAGAATCAAATAAGTTAATTGACGAATGTAACAGCAAGGGAATTTTTGCGGAACGACTGTTTGGCTACAAGGAGGTTTTTATGGATACTGTTGCATAGATAATATTGATCCAGTTGGATCATTTGGTAAAACGAAGATGGCAATCATAGCAAATTGGGCTTTTCCAGTTTCCCATGTTCCAGAGTTGAGAGGAGAGGAGGCTTTTTCAGTCAAGTTGTTTGAGCAAAAACAACCTGTGGTTCTGCGCAACTATATTGATAATGTTGAGAACTTTGCGCCTCACTCTGATATTTGGAGTGGGATAACCGGAAAGGTAACAGTTATTTCTCCGGATAATCCTGCTGTGACGGCTCGTGCGGGACAATCTGGAGACAATGTGATTGTAGAGATGACAGTCACCGAAATTTTTGAACGGATATCGGGGCTGGGGAATCACCCATTTATCCTAGGAGAAGGTGAGCGATATTACGTTTTTGGCAACCAGTCACCAGCAAAGCTGACAGATTTAGTCCGTTGGCCCATCGGAGCAATGGATAGTGATAAATCCATGTACATTACTGCTGCTGGTGTGCTAACAAAGGCTCACTATGATAGACATACAGCATTTTTAATGCATCTGTACGGCAAAAAACATGTGCTGCTCTTATCACCAAAGTACTTCCAACAGCTTTACCCAATCCATGATACAGTCACTGGCAATGATCGACGTTCCCTCGTTAACCTCCGATCACCAGACTTTAAGGCTCATCCTAGGGTAGTGGAGCTAGAGGCAATGGAAACGGTGCTTGAGCCTGGGGATATGCTCTTTATTCCATCAAATTGGTGGCATGAGATCGAAGCAATGGAGGTGAGCATATCACTACGCTCCAATGCAGAGAATGAGACATTTTTTCGTCTAGAAGAAATTTTTTCTCACCTCGAAAAGTGCAGTGAACTAATCAGCCAATTACCGCCAGAACAGCGTATTTTTGTGTCTGAGCGGACAAAGGCGGCACTTAATCAGTTGAGGAGAGAAGATAACACATAGTGAACTACCTACACTCTACCGATAGGTTAGTGTAGGCTTCCCAATTCACGGAGAATTGCCTCTGTATCATGTAATCAGTCTTGTTCGTCATTTACTTTATTTGGTAAAAACCTGGTACAATTAGTAACTAGTATGAAACTAAAATTCCCGTCACGAAGCGAGCGGGGAGTGTCAAGCAACGCCTAATATTTT
Organism: Cylindrospermum sp. FACHB-282; assembly: GCF_014697195.1. Classification (GTDB taxonomy): domain Bacteria; phylum Cyanobacteriota; class Cyanobacteriia; order Cyanobacteriales; family Nostocaceae; genus Cylindrospermum. Next base: position 150,819 of record NZ_JACJRJ010000008.1, read on the forward strand.
AATCACTGTGACTAATCAGCCTCTAAGCGTTACACAAACTCCTGTTTTTAAGGGCATGGGAGCTTTTATCACTATCTGGCTAGGTCAAATGGTATCCAGGGTAGGTTCTGGCTTAACTAGCTTTGCATTTGATGTCTGGGTTTACCAGCACACTGGCTCCATCACCCAATTTGCTTTTTTAACCCTTGCTATTACCCTCCCTGGTATCTGCATTGCTCCCATTGCAGGTAGCATTGTTGATCGCTGGAGTCGTCGATGGCTAATGGTGATTAGTGCTATCTGCTCTAGCCTCTGTGTCTTGACCGTGGGCATTCTCTTCGCTCTGGGTCATCTAGAAATTTGGCATATTTATCTTGCCGTGGCTGGAAAATCACTCTTTAGTACCTTTGGTGTAACAGCTTTTCGCGCTTCCGTTGTGTTGATGGTTCCCAAAAATCGATTAGGGCGTGCTAGTGGACTCACCCAAGGAACAGACTCAATAGTCCGTTTAGTGTCTCCGGCTTTAGGTGGTATTCTACTAGGAATTCTAAAATTGCCAGGGGTAATTTTACTTGATTTTATAACCTTTATATTTGCCATCATTCCTCTTTTAATCCTGAATGTACCAGAACTGCCACACACAGATAACACAGAGATTGACAGTCAGGATAAATCTCTTCTGTCAGGAGTAGTAGAGGGATGGAATTATTTACTGACTCGACGAGGAGTATTAATGCTCGTATTTCTTCGCAGCATATACAATGGAGCAATCGGGTCAGCAATGATTTTGGTAACGCCACTTCTGCTTAGTTTGACAACACCTGCCGGCTTAGGCCCTCTTCTGTCTCTGGCGGGGAGTGGTATGCTTGTGGGGAGTATATTTTTAGGGGTTTTGGGTGACCGCCAAGCAAACCTGGTAAATATTATCTTTATAAGCATTTTCTTAGGTTCCTGTGGTTTGGTCACAGGAGGTATGCGTCCATCTTTAACACTATTTACGATTTCTGGATTCTTTTTTGCCTTAGGAATTCCCTTGATTAATGGATGCACCCAAATCCTATTACAGAGAAAAGTTGCTCCTGAAATTCAAGGCCGAATTTTTTCCATGAATAATATGATAGCCACGGCCTTTCCGCCAGTGCTTGCTATTGCCATTGGGCCTTTTGCGGATAAAGTTTTAGAGCCTTTAATGGACTTTGATGGGCCTTGGTCTCAAGGAATTGGTCAACTAATTGGTTCTGGCCCTGGTAGAGGAATTGGTCTTTTGTTTATATTGATAGGGCTGACTACACTTCTGTCTACTTTAATAGTGTATCAATACGAACCGCTAAGGCGACTAGAAAGTGAACTGCCAGACACAGTAGACTTTTCTAAAGAAAATCAAGTTGCGTGATTTCTAAAATGAAAATTTTCAAATGAAACCCTCAAATTAGTCAGTTTACAGCTTGTTTTGGTTGAGAGGGATGGCAATCACAAATTCTGTACCCTTACCAGGAGCGGAAATACATTTTAATTCTCCGCCATGTTTTTCAGTGATAATTTTATGGCTAATATAGGAATAATATTTGATTTTTGAAAAAAAATAAGAGATAATACGGAGAGAGCATACAAGTCTAAAACAGAACAATGATAAAGCAGTATTTAGAACAAGAGATACCTGCGGTGGGTGGAGTCATCGGCGAACTACAGGAATTTATAGCTCAAAATC
>NZ_JACJRJ010000080.1 GCF_014697195.1 Cylindrospermum sp. FACHB-282
GTCATTTTCGGCTTTTGAACATGGCTTTGTAGGGTGCGTCAGATGTCCAAAATCTGTTCATTATTGCCAAATTATTGGGTCTGACGCACCCTACAACAGACTTAAGCAATGCTTCATATTGGGTGTTTCCTGTCCGTTAAGTCCTATATTATTAGGTTGCTTGGTAAATTATGGTAGTATATACAGGACATACGCAAAAATGGACAACAAGCTTCATTTATCGTAGACGCGAACGCGAACAGCGTCTGGTAGAGAAGCGGCGTACCGCAGGCTACCGCCAAGAACGCCAAGAATTTGTAGAGTGTGGGTAAGTCCTAATATAAATTTGTAGATACTAGGACTTTATAACCAGGACTTATGGCAGGTATCTATGGCTCTTAAACGTTTTATTATTGAAATGGGGATGGGTGTAGATCAGCATGGACAGGAACCGACGGTAGCAGCTGCTAGGGCAGTCAGAAATGCGATCGCACATAACGCCTTGCTCGGTATTATGGAAGTAGCTGGGTTGAGTGACCCAAATGACATGATTGTGGAAGTTAAGGTAGCCGTACCCTATCCAGAACAAGTCCGGGAAGCGGAAGTGTTAGCTGTACTCCCCTTTGGTAGGAAAACTCTCACGGTAGAATCTGGGGGTATGGTGGTTGATGGACTAGCCATTCCTTCCCTCAACGATAAAAATGATGAAATGTTGATAGCTGTAGCTGCGGTTACAGTTTTTGTAGAAACTGATTAACTGAAATATTGACTACAAAATTAAATGCACGAAATAGTCAATATATAACAATATAATCTAGCGTCATGATTTCTCAATTGTCTGGTGGGCTGTGCTGACCAGAATTTTCCGCGCTAAACTAAAGATACGGGGATGATCTCTGGCAGTAAGTTCAATGAACCACCCACCTTCACCACTCCAGTGACCATGTCTCAAGAGCATAACGAATCACTCCAAAATCAGGATAGTTTCGGACTCAAACCGCAACACTTCGCCGATTTAATCAGAACTGCACAATTAGTTTTTGACCCTACGGCGGGACTTTCTGGAAGACATTTAAAAGTTGACTGGGAAGAATTTGGTATTCCCCGTGATGTAGCGGCTAATCTAAAATCACTCGGTGAGGAGTATCAATATGCATCTCCCCATATTCCCGCTGAAGTGGTTTGGAGTAAATTAACGACTGAAACGCGGATTTGGTTCCTTGAAAATAAAAATAAGTTGTGGAAGCTTGAAGAAGCTTTTCCTGCACTTGACGAAGACTAAACACTTTGAAAGTAGGATGTAACAATGTTGTATTCTACTTTCTAGTATAGGCTGTTTGGGATTTATTATCGTAAATTAGACCAATGAGTGCTATTAGACTCAGAATTCATTCTGATAGCGCAGCGTGACGTAAGTCATGGCGGTTGTTGAGAATGAAATAGCCCTAAATTCTAGGCAAGAGGTCAGTATTTTTAAATTTCTCATTCTTTGAAGAGACAAAGATTATTCTAGTTTCTTAATTTAAAATAAAACAATAATCCATTTAATATAGGGAAAATACATATTCCTATAAAAATTGTCTAGCTGTTCATCCAGTGGGAATGTTGAATTTGATAAATATACAATCTGATGCTTATCAAAAGTATTTCTGCTCATCCAATAATTATTTTTTTGTTCAAACCGGAATGTAGATCGGAATAATTGAATAAGTAGCAATATCTGACAAGAAAATGATGTTTATGAGAACTTGGTCTGCTAGGATTGCGCTAGCTTCTTTTTGGCTGATATCTGGAATCATAGGGGTTGAGATGATTAATGCTACTCCTGTTTTGGCACAAAATTCCCCAGCATCTTCTCAGTTAATTGATGCTAAACAGATTACTGTTAGCAAAGCTGAGTTTGGGGTAAAGATAGTTGACTCTCAGGGTAAAGTCAATTTTTTCCCCAGAACTAGAGTGCAATTACAAGAAGGTGATGCCTATGGGTGGCGAATTCAGCTTCAAAATTACCGGGGTGAGGTAAAATGGCGCGAAGTTCTGCGCTTACCAAAACCTCCAGAAACTTGGGGTACACAGGATAGTGAAGATTTCTCAATCTCATCTGACGGTACTACTGCGGTGTCAAAGCGCACACAAACCGCTGTTAATGGTGTAATTGAAAATTTTTGGACGATCGCACCTGGAGATCCCGTTGGTCAGCATAAAATAGAGGTATATATTGATGATCGGCTAATTAAGACTTTTGAGTTTGAAATTGTGCAGTTTAACAGAGTCTAAGTTCTCTTAGAGGGCAGTAGGTGGGCTTTGACTGGTATTTTGTCCTCTGCGCCCTCAAGAGCTTGCTTTTATTTTGGGGTGATTTTCACCTACTAGGAAGTGCTTATAGGCTAATGGCGGAGTATTCTGAAGATATGGCCGGAATCAGGTAAGGAACCCATGGATGCTGAAGAACTAAAACGGCGTTATAGCGCAGGGGAGAGATATTTTCCATCTGCCAATTTAAGTAAGACGAAGCTGATTGCCATTTACCTACCTGGAATCAATTTATGGGGAGCTAATTTGAGTGAAGCTAATCTAGCTAAGGCTAAACTGTGGGGAGCAGATTTGAGTAGTGCCAATTTAGCCAAGGCAAATTTAACAAGAGCTAATTTGTGCGGTGTCAACCTAAATGAAGCCAATCTCCGAGGCGCAAAGCTTCACTATACCAAGTTATATGGAGCTAATTTGAGCGGCGCTTATTATGATAACAGCACGAAGTTTTCTAGAGGTTTTGACCCTGTTATTAATAATATGCGGAAGTTCTAACTACTTTTAGTTGACACTCCTTTTGAGATTTTAACCTTCCTCTGGTGCTGGGAGCGGGAAGATTTCTCCACCCAAGTAAGCGGAAAAATACTTTTGAAAGTATAACCAAGAAGTCATATCTGCCCCATCAATAAAAGCTGTTGGAGCTTGCTTATACAAAGGTAGGCGGGTGTTAATTTCTTCTTGCAGCAGTGGGGGTAATTCTGCAAAACTACCAACTTTGCTCCCAGAGGCACTATAAATAAGATAACCGGCGCGATCGCTCATTTTCATCCAAGGCAGCCACTGACCAATCCTATCCCAACTCAGCCTTAATTTTGTCACAGAAGGAATTTCTGCGTTAACTAAATCAGCACTAGGCACTGTAATTTTAAACAATTCCGCCGCTTGATAAATTGGATTTGGGCTATATTCGGCAAACTTCTCATCTTCTGCTAGGGGATTAGGATAAGTGGGAAAAATATCAAACACAAAAGTAGTGTTTTCACCATCGACTTGGGCAGGAAATTTGCCTTTAAACTGCCCTTGCACAGGATTATTGGCAACGTGCATCACTGTCACAGTCTCCTCAGTCCAAGGATTTTGCCACTTCCGCAAAACCTCATCTGTCTGTGGGTTGAGGTAATAAGTCAGTTCCCTAGAAGTAAAATCCCAGCTACCCTCATCAGTGGCAATACACCGACTTACACTCATCCCCACGATTTTAAACAGTAGTTGTCGTTTCTCGCCAGGGACAAAGCTGTAAATTTTACCACTCCAAATCAAAAAAGTGGATGTGGTAGAATCAAGGGAAGAACGAGTTTTCACCCATTGCTGGGCATCAACTTCTTGGTTTTCAGCTACCATGCTATATCTGCTCCATAAAACAATGTAAAATGACTATTTTGCCGTAGTGAGTGATTTATCTCTCAACCCAAGTATTTATAGGAATAGAGGCGCATCAAAACACCATTTTAAAAGCCCAAATTTAGGATGAATTTCCAAAGGAAGTAAGTCCTAGTGATATTAAGTTTACCACTAAATCTAGTAATGTTGACCAAGCCAGGATTTACACAAAAAATATTTGAAAGCCTTAATTAAGTCTAGGGTAATTCATGAAGAGCAGCTAAATTTTGTATTTGATGGGTAATTCAAAAAAACGATAAAAATAATATAATTCTGAGTAGTTTTTGGTAGAGATTTCTCAGGGGTAGTAGTAATCATAAATATTTAGCCCAATTGCCCAATTAATTATCAACATTATTAAAGATTATGAGTAATAATTCAGAACAGTTTGCTAGTGATAATTATTCTGGTATTTGTCCCGAAGCCCTGGAATATATGCTGAGAGCAAACCAAGCCAGTGCGCCAGCTTATGGGAATGATGAATGGACACAAAAGGCAGCGGATTATTTTCGAGAATTGTTTGAAATTGATTGTGAAGTATTTTTTGCTTTTAATGGCACTGCGGCAAATTCTTTGTCTTTAGCTGCACTCTGTCAGTCTTACCATAGCGTCATTTGTCATGAGACATCTCACATCGAAACTGATGAGTGTGGCGCCCCAGAATTTACTTCTAATGGTTCAAAACTACTCTTAGCTAAAGGAGAAAATGGCAAGTTAACGCCAGAGACTATAGAGGCAGTTGTCACTAAGCGGAGTGATATTCATTATCCGAAACCGAAAGTTATTAGTATTACCCAAGCGACAGAATTAGGAACTTTATATACTCCTGAAGAACTCCTGGGTATTAAAGAAGTTGCGAAACAGTATAACTTAAAGATTCATGTTGATGGGGCACGCTTTGCTAATGCTGTAGCTGCATTGAATAAAAGCCCAGCAGAAATTACTTGGAAAAGTGGCGTGGATGTGTTGTGCTTTTGTGGGACAAAAAATGGTATGGCTTTAGGTGAAGCGATTATTTTCTTCAATAAATCTTTAGCAGAAGATTTTGATTATCGCTGCAAGCAAGCTGGTCAATTAGCGTCAAAAATGCGGTTTATTTCGGCTCCTTGGTTGGGTTTATTGGAAACCGGTGCGTGGTTAAAAAATGCCCGCCATGCCAATTTATGTGCTGAATACTTAGAAAATCAATTATTGAAGATAGAAGGGGTTGAGATATTGTTTCCGAGGGAAGCCAACGCCGTTTTTGTCAAACTCCCGGAACAGGTAATTCACAGCTTAAAAGCTAAAAATTGGCAATTTTATACTTTTATAGGTGTGGGGGGTGTGCGTTTGATGTGTGCTTGGAATACAACACAGGCAAGAATTGACGAATTGATCCAAGATATTCAGCAGGCGATCGCATGACCCATCAGCGATTACTGGCAAACTAGAGAAATCAGCTATAACTGGGCTTCTGATATGCCAAATATGCCAAAATGAAAATAACCGATACCTTCAGGTGAGCGATCGCTCTGAAAGCTAGATAAAGGATTGACCTGAGCAATGGCAGACCAAACCAATCACAATCAAGCGGGAGAGGTTGCTCCCAGCACTGTTGACAAACAGGCTCCCACCGTCGCTGAAGATAATGCTCCTAGCACTAACGAACCAGTAGCAACGAGCCTCCCTACTGCCAACACGCCAGATCCGAAAGCAGCAAATCCCAAAACTAACCCCAATGCGGCTAAACCAGCTGCTGCACCCCCCAAAGACAAACCCGCAGCCGCGAAAAAGGAAAAAGCTCCCACTGTTGAAGATAAGCCGTTTGTGGAGTTTATCGAGCAAGAATACTTGCCAGCTGTACAAAAGGCGATCGCACAGCAAGGAGTCCCCGATTTGCAGTTATCCTTTGCAAAGCAGAAATTTCCCCTCGCTGGCTTTGATTCCGCTGAAGAATGCTGGCAAATTATCGGCAAGTGGCAAGACAACCTCCGCCAATTTAACCTGTATTTCCCCGATGAAGATATTCAAGGTAAAAAGGGATTTTCCTGTAATGAAGGCAAAAAACCTAGCACTCTTGAGTCATTCTTAATCGATGAGCGCAAAATTACCCTTGATTTATTGGTATTTGGCTTAGTGCAGCGCTTGAATGGTCAAAAATGGCTAGGTAGAAATTAGTCATTAGTCCTGAGTTTTGGACAAATGGCAGTCTAGGAACTTTAAATCTCCTGGAAATGGTAGGTAACGGCTCCAGTAATGGGGTCGTTGTCTATTTTGACATAACCTGATTTCAACATCCCCCAGATAAAAAGTCATAATCTCGTTTTCATCCAAGATATTGGCTGAGTCCGCCAAAAAGCACTGAGTTTACCCATAACGAGTAGATTTTGGATAAATTTAATGAAACCCCTCAACTCAGGAACGGAAGCGCTGACTACCAATTTTCCAGGCTAGATTCGGTAACAATACATCTATTGTTGCAACTCTTAACGATATATTTACCAGTTTCTAGCCTACTCCTTGGTAAACTGAGTTTTATACAAATGGCGTTATTGTCCTCAGTCGCACCTTGTGAGAGCATAAAATTTGGCTTTGTGGTGTACTCAATATAAGAAAGACAAAAGAGTAATCAAGACATGGTAGATTCCCTAAAAAAACCAGGCTTTGAAGAATTGCGTCCTGGGGTTAAAGTTCCCGCAAAAGAAACCCTCTTAACACCCCGGTTTTATACCACAGATTTTGATGAAATGGCGCAGATGGACATCTCCGTCAACGAAGACGAGTTAAGAGCCATTCTGGAAGAATTTCGTACAGACTACAACCGCCATCACTTTGTCCGGGATGCCGAGTTTGAACAATCCTGGGATAATATTGACGGAGAAACTCGCAAGTTATTCGTTGAATTTCTAGAACGTTCCTGTACAGCGGAGTTTTCCGGCTTTTTGCTCTACAAAGAACTCGGACGCCGCTTGAAGGATAAAAGCCCTGTCTTGGCAGAGTGTTTCAACCTGATGTCACGGGATGAAGCGCGTCATGCTGGCTTTTTGAACAAAGCTTTGTCAGATTTCGACCTATCCCTAGATTTGGGGTTTTTGACTAAGAGCCGCAGTTACACCTTCTTTAAGCCGAAATTCATCTTCTACGCCACTTATCTATCAGAGAAGATTGGTTATTGGCGCTACATCACCATTTATCGCCATTTAGAAGCACATCCTGAAGACCAGATTTATCCAATTTTCCGGTTCTTTGAAAACTGGTGTCAGGATGAAAACCGTCACGGGGATTTCTTCGATGCGATTATGAAATCTCAACCGCAAATGTTGAATGATTGGAAGGCAAAGCTATGGAGTCGGTTCTTCCTGTTGTCGGTGTTTGCAACAATGTATCTGAATGACATCCAGCGCAAGGACTTCTATGCATCCCTTGGTTTAGATGCACGGGAGTACGATATCCATGTGATTAAGAAGACCAACGAAACCGCAGGTAGAGTCTTCCCAATAATGCTGGATGTAGAAAATCCAGAGTTTTATCAGCGCCTGGATGTTTGTATAGAGAATAACGAGAAGCTAAGAGCAATTTCCAACTCTAACACTCCCAAATTCTTACAATTCTTCCAAAAGCTGCCGGTTTATCTCTCTCATGGTTGGCAGTTACTGCGGCTATACCTGATGAAACCGATTGATGCTGCTTCTGCTCAAGGTGCAATTCGTTAATTTGTAACAGTTTTGTAAAAGCTTTAGTGGTTCTGTTTAGTGCAGAACCATTTTTTTTTCTTATATAGCAATCCTAAACCAAATGCTAAAAATTAACTTCTGTTAGTGATTAAGACGATTTACGCCCATCGCTGACCATCTGGGAGAGAATATATGCTATGAAATCTAGTAACTGATCCAGCAAAAAACCAATAATACCAATGTAAAGTATCGCCTCAATGATGTAATTGGTGTTGCCAGATTTATAACTATCCCAAACGAGAAACCCCAGACCTTTTGGGCCCATCAACATTTCTGTAGCAATAACTGTAAACCAGGCTACCCAAACACCAACTTTGAGAGAATGAAATATATGAAAGATAGCCGCGCGAAAGTTATTGTTCTGTCTGCGAAAATGTCGCATACCTATTGCGGTATTAACGACAATTGTCCAGACAGTGCCCATAAAAATTACAATCACGGCAGCGGCTTCGCTTTCTTTAAAGACTATCAGGGCAATCGGTAGCAAGGCTATAGGCGGGATACTATGGGGTATCTGAAATATCCGTCTAAATATCTGATAAATTCTACCGTTTATGCTGATTAGATATCCAATAAAACTACCCAAAACAACGGCTGGAATATAACTTACAAACAACCGTTGTAGGCTAGCTAAAACGTCTAGAAAGATATAATTTTCCATTCCTCAGTTCTTATTTGCAATGTCTGGGGAATCCTTTGGCAACATATAGGCGATAGGGAATAAATGTAGGTATGCTGCTGATGGGATAGGAGCAGTTAGAACCAGAGGTAAAAATCTGCTTAAATAAAATTTATCAGCAAATAAAACTCTAATAAGATAACTAAATAAAGTCTCAATAATTCAGTTACTCAATCGAGACAGTAACTGCCAATGTATAGCACTTTTGGTAATAATTAATTTGTCAAATATATTACAAATAATATATAAAAATCAAGGATGAATTTGTAAGTAGGTAGACATAATTAAATGTCAACTAAAAACTTTGTTTATAGTGAGCGAAGCATTTTAAGGACTTTAATCCTTACTACAGAAGCTCTTGTTTTAATTTAGTTCTCCTACTTATTATTGAGATTTCATCCTTTATGTTTGGTGATTATTTCCCCAGATTACGCTTCATCTTTTCCAACTCGTCTTGAGTTTCCCAGCTACGAAATTTTTCTTCTAGGTCGTCAAACCCGCTAGAGTAACTACTAGTTGGATTTTGCCAGCCATTGGTTTCTAAGCGCTGCTGGGTAGTAGCTCTAGCTCGTTCTGTTTGCGCTTCAGCTGCTTTAGTTTGCACCTCCTGTCGTCGCTGCTGAATTTTTTGTAGTAGTTTCTGAGATTGATTAATCCGTTCTTTCAGCCCCTGCATTTGTCCCCAGCGCTGATTTCCTTCGCGCAATAGGGCGGCTTCTCGCTGACCCGCAGCAGCGGCTAAATCCTCTCTCCCGGCGGTTTTGGCCTTTTGAACACGGATATGCCAACGTTGGATTTCTTGAGCGGTGGAGAGAATATCGTCTTGCGATCGCTTCTCTTGTAATTGTAAATCTGCAATCAGCCTTAAAGTATCTTCTTCTTGCTCCCGCAGCTGTTCTAACAGCGCTTCTAACTCCAAATGTGGATTATTACGCAAGAATTCTTCTAAACGGCTTTCGAGAAACCGACTCAAATCATCAAATAAGCCCACTGCCAGAACTCCAGAAGTCAGACGCGCGACTATTTTATTGTAGTAATTATTCACCTTGGCAGACGGTAAATTTTAATTTAACCGAACCCGAAATGAAAACAGCAGTTTAAAAAGGCACTAACTTAGCTGGATACTACCCTATCGTCAAGGGTTTCAATCGTGCTATGGGTGGTGTAGACACTGTGGCGATTGCTGATCTCAAAACTGGTCAAGTTTATCTACCTACACAGCTTCAAAACTATCACGACCAGCGCGGTGCTGGATATAATGCCCCAAAACATGATAAAGGTTTGCACTACCAGACCAATAGCAAATTATTAATAATTGTTGGTCTAGGAGGGGGTAGTGATGGAAAAAAACGAATTGAGCGCTACTACAACAAGTGGGAGAATAATCAAGTCAATTTTCTGACATTTGTAGCATCTCTATACAAATCCCAGTAAATTTAACTTTTTCTCTAGAGTTAGCAAGGGTGTGAGTTTATGCAGTATCAAGTGATCCCTTTTTGTCTGATTGAACAAGATAGAATTTCAGACAAAAGTGGTGATTGAGATATGCGATATCAAGTCAATTTAAATAAGACAGCTAAAGGCTATGCTATCTGGTGTCCTGCTTTACCTGGATGTTGGACACAGGGAGCAACAGAAGAAGAGGCATTAGAGAACATCAAATATGCCATTAAAGCCTACCTAGACACTGTTGATCAAGGGACTAAAATCGCAGAATTTTATTATGTAGATGTCCGCTAATTATACCAAAATTACAGGTATTAATTATCTCCATTACTGCACTGGCTAATGCTAGCTTTTTGGTAGGATATCAGAAACACCAAGGTGACAAGTATGGCTTAAATTGGTGTTACCCAATAGATAATTCCATTGACAACTTTATTCTTTAACCCAAACTTAGGTAAATTCTCTTCAGTCCAACCGATATAAGTCCAGTGGGGAAGATCATTTTCTACAGTTTGAAACCAACCATTTTGATTTAAAGCTTTTCTCTGTTCTTGATTAGATACCCGTAAATCAATTGCTAATCCCCAGAGATGCTGTGAGGTTCCTGGGGGTGCAACTGTACCAAGAATTTTGGTTTCCTGACCTTGTTGCACTCTTTCAAAAACTTGATTATTAGCGTATTTTCGCCAAAAATTTAAATTAGTGGCGAAATTGCGTGTGCAGTCACCAGAAAACCCGGATTTTAGGGGAATAATTTGCAGAGTTCTGGCTTTATTTAAAGCATCTGCGGCTGATTTCTGTAAATAACAATCTCTAGTACCATCAACTTGTCCCATTGTCAGAGTAGTTTGAAATTCTTGCGCTTCTTGTTCAGTTGCTAAGATAACTTTTTGTGGTAATTTAACTCCTAATTCTTGATTAAGAAATACCGCACCGTAAGCACGTAGTAAAGTATATTCAAAAGTATTATTTTGGGGAGTTGTTGATAGCTTATGAGCAATTGTAGACAAAAAACGCTGTTGTTCATTCAATTCCTGGTTGGGAATAAACGGCGAGGGTGATATTACAGCATTGGTACAATTGCTCACACATTTATTTACTGGTTGAACTTTGTTAACCAGTTTGTGATGGTTAAATCCATAAATAGTAACTACGGTAATAATCATCAAGACAACGATAATGATAAATGTTGCCTTCCGAGAAAGTCGTTTCATGAAAAAATAGATTAACTTGATAACTGGAGTTTAATCATATTACAAAATTGTATATAGCGGTTCCCTATCATGTGAAGTACCCTGTAAAGGGCGAAAGCCTTGATATAGAACATCCTAATGTACCTCACTAGCTCAGGAAAAGCTGTAAATGATTGAAAAGTAAAAAAATGTTGATTCTTGTTTTTAATTTAGGAATCTGGTTTGATTCCTGTATCCCTCACGGTAGGCGTAGCCATAATTATTTGTGTAGGCAGGCAAGAGGCAAGAGGAATCTAGAAGATTAAAGTGTAATGAGTCTTTTTGAAAAATCAAATAGGACTCCTATATAAATAAACTTTTGCTTAATATCTTCAAGCATTTCATGCTTATACATATAAGCTAAAGCCAATTTAATTCATTGATAATATACCGAATATAATTTGAATCTGTCAAGATAAGCATTTACAAAAAATACCCTTTAAAACCTCTCTTTCTTCCTTTCTTCGTGTCCTTTGCGCTCTTTGCGGTAATGCCGACCGCACCTACGCGAACGTTAAAAACCATTCTCTACACAGAACCCTGATATCTGTATATTGCAAGCCAAACAAATTAACATATATTGCCCTTTCCACTCCAGGATAACCCAGAAATATAAATTTTTTCATATTTAATTTTAGGTGATATTCATAACTTTTTATCATCAAAATACTACATAAAACCACGAGAGTGGTTAAAATAGAAGATAACTCTCAAACTGGCTAAATCCTGTTAACTATGACCATGCACAATTCCGTTGAATTCCAAGACGCATTTGATGTGATTGTCGTCGGTGCAGGTCACTCCGGTTGTGAGGCAGCACTCGCTTCTGCCCGCCTCGGTTGTCGCACACTGCTACTGACCCTCAACTTAGATAGAATTGCTTGGCAACCCTGTAACCCTGCCGTAGGTGGGCCTGCCAAGTCACAGTTGACTCATGAAGTAGATGCACTGGGCGGAGAAATTGGCAAAGTTGCCGATCGCACTTATTTACAAAAACGCATCCTCAACGCCTCACGAGGCCCGGCTGTGTGGGCATTACGCGCCCAGACTGACAAACGGGAATATGCAGCAGTGATGAAAACCATTGTTGAGAACCAAGAAAACTTAACCATCCGTGAAGGCATGGCTACAGATTTAGTATTGGGAGCTAACGATGAAATCATCGGCCTTCAGACTTACTTTGGCATGGCGTTTCAATGCCCAGCAGTAATCTTGACAACGGGCACCTTCTTGGGTGGAAAAATTTGGGTTGGCAACAAATCAATGCCAGCGGGAAGGGCAGGAGAATTTGCCGCTGAGGGCATGACAGAAACTCTCAATCGGTTAGGCTTTGAAACCGGCAGATTGAAAACCGGCACTCCCGCACGGGTAGATAAGCGATCAGTTGACTACAGTAAAATGATCATCCAACCGGGGGATGAGAAAGTTAGTTGGTTTAGCTTCGACCCCGATGCATGGGTAGAACGGGAACAATTGCCTTGCTATATCACCCGCACCACTGCCGAAACCCATCGCCTAATTCAAGAAAATTTACACTTGTCACCTGTTTATGGTGGTTGGGTAGAAGCCAAGGGGCCGCGTTATTGCCCCAGTATTGAAGATAAGATTGTCCGCTTTGCCGATAAAGAAAGCCACCAAATCTTTATTGAACCGGAAGGGCGGGATATACCGGAATTGTATATCCAAGGGTTTTCCACAGGGTTGCCCGAAAATTTGCAACTGCTAATGTTGCGGAGCCTACCAGGGTTAGAAAAATGTACAATGCTCCGCCCTGCCTATGCTGTGGAATATGACTATTTACCAGCTACACAGTGTTATCCGACGCTGATGACAAAGAAGGTGGCGGGGTTGTTTTGTGCGGGACAAGTTAATGGCACAACCGGCTATGAAGAAGCGGCTGCTCAAGGTTTGGTGGCAGGAATTAACGCGGCTCGGTTTGTGCGCGGTCAGGAAATGATTGTTTTCCCCCGTGAGCAAAGTTACATTGGTACTTTAGTTGATGACCTGTGTACAAAGGATTTACGGGAACCTTACCGGATGCTGACCAGTAGGTCTGAGTATCGGTTGCTGCTGCGTTCTGATAATGCTGACCAGCGTCTGACACCTTTGGGTAGAGAAATTGGTTTAATTAACGATCGCCGTTGGGACTTATTCACCCAGAAACAAGAGCAGATTAGCGTTGAAAAAGAACGGCTAGACGCCACGCGGGTAAAAGAACTCGAGGAAATCGGCAAAGCGATCGCCACTGATACCCAACAAGCCATTAAAGGCTCAATTACCCTAGCTGACTTGCTGCGACGTCCAGGATTCCATTATGTTGACCTTGACAGGTACGGACTGGGGAACCCCAACCTCAAACCAGCCGAAAAAGAAGGCGCAGAAATTGACATCAAATATTCAGGCTATTTAGCTAGACAACAACATCAGATAGATCAAATTGCTCGTCAAGCCCATCGCCAATTACCTGCCGATTTGGATTACATCACCATTGATACCCTTTCCAAAGAAGCCAGAGAAAAGCTAACCAAGGTCAAACCCCTCACCCTCGGTCAAGCTGCTCGGATTGGCGGGGTCAACCCAGCTGATATCAACGCTTTACTGATCTATTTAGAATTGCGTAAAACCAATATGCAGCCGGATTTTCCAGCATTAGCGGCAATAAAACTGCATCAAGGGTGAGTATAGTATAAGGGGGGAAATGGGTATGATAGATGACACAGATTAAGAATTGCCATCATCAACAATTTCCGGTTTAAAGTTGAATTTAATACCATCGCTCAATCCACTCGTCTAACCAAGACGGGAGATTGGTTGTTTGATCAAAAATCCTGATTTCTTATCTAGGAAACTACTTCAGATTACATTTAATTTGCACTCATTCGGCAGCCAGAATGCTTGCCATTAATGAGTTTTTCATTTTGAACTTTGAATTTTAAATTGCTTAGGGGTGTCGTTTCCCCGTCCTAGCAGCCACAACCCAAAACGCCTATGTCACAAGATGCCCGCACCTATCTCATTGCTACGGAACCATCAGAAGACTTGATCGCCAACGAGCCTTGGACGATAGAGACCTATGCTGATGGCTTGATGGATGACCTCTTTTCAGATATTGATGACATTCTGGATGGTAGTGGGAATCTGACAAACCAAACCATGAGAATAGAATCTGTATCGCGGCAGACAGTTACAGTGACGATGCCACAAGTTGTCATGCCACAGCCAGTACCACAAATTAAAAATCAGCAAGTTGGGACGCTGGTTATTAAACCTCCCACTGTGTCAGCAATTCAAAAGCATCAGCAAAAAAGGGATGCTGTGGATAAACTGCTGCTTCTAGGAGCAATCCTTGGTGTGGCCGCTATCATTATCTACCTGATCAAGTCTGGAGTCTTGACTATATTCACCCCGTCAACTCTGCCCACAAGCCAGCCACAGTCACAGTTACCTACAAAAAAAGAACCATCAGCAGAGTTGGTTGATTATATGCTGGAAGCATTGGCAGTCATAGACAAGCAAGAGATAAATACTAATCAAATATCTGCCAAACCTGGATTACCAAGTAGCGCCAATATTAACCAAACACCCCTGTCCCTGCCTAGGGCAACACCCATTGGAAATTTACCCCCACCTCTAACTGCTAACAGTACCTTGCCAGCTGCTAACCGGGCGACAAACGTTGTCGAGCGGATCTACATACCTGTTTATCAAGCGCCGTCACCCATGCGCTACACCCTACCTCCCATCCCTATTACTGCGGGGCAGCCATCTCAACTTGGTGCGATGAAAAACCCCCTAATATCTGTGCAGCAACCAGTCAAGCCCATAACTCAAAAACCCTTAACTGGGGCTGTAAGCACCGCACCAACTACCCTAAAACAACCAGTTAAGTCTCTGGCTGCATTACCAGTCGTACCAGTGCGGATAGCCCCACCGAAACTGCCTACTGCCACAGTACCCAGACCATCAGTAGCGCCGGAGAAAGAACCTACCATCACCCAAAATCAAGTATTTTTATCTAGTAATCCCACAGAGTTAGAGGGATTACTAGAGTTAGGTAATAAATCTGCGGCTTTATTTAAAATCGATGGTGTGACACGCCGCGTCAACATGGGAGAGAGTATTGGCGCTAGCGGTTGGACACTCGTAGAGGTGAGTAACGGTGAAGCAATCGTCCGTCGTAACGGTGAAGTGCGATCGATTTACCCAGGGCAGAAATTTTGAAGTCCTATTTCTTCAAAAAAAATCCCCACCCTCGACCGTCAGGCAGGGTGGGGAGAAGATTAAAAGGTTATCCTAGGTAATACTCAAATTGACTTTAACAATTACATCGTTAAAATCGTTATCGCCACCACCTGTTAAATCCTCAAAGCCAAAGGTGTTATTTCCTAACAAGCGTACGTGATCAGTCCCATCGGTGTTAGAGCCTAAGTATGTGAAGTAAACCCCTGGGTCGTTACTTGAATTGCTATCGAGAATGGCATCAGGGTTACTATCAACAATCAGAAATGGAGCATAGATAGCACCAGCTTGGAAAGTTCCAGTGTAAGTTGCCGTCCCTTGGTTGTTTACCGTTAGGTCAATGCCAGCAATACGCCCACTCACAGCTGCTTGTATATAACCAGCATCTCCGACGGAAATATCTGTTTGACCATCGCCATTGGTATCAATCCCACCATTCTGATCAACCACCTTATAGAAGCCGATAAAATTGTTGAAACTCGCTTCTCTGTTGACCACAAACTCAGCCGTTACCTGGCCTGTGACACTCCGCAAATCAATGACTTCTCCTTCTGCCAAACTTTGCAGATTTGTCCCTAGAGGCACAGATGCATTTGTAGTTTCAAAGTTTACAACCAGATCGCTGAAGTCCCCAGCACTGTTACTAGAACCATCGTTCCAACCTATGGAGTACTGAGTACCGTCCTCGCTGGTAGTAATTTTAGCATTTTGGGAGTCAGAAAACAGTACCTTGCCATATTCACCAGTACTCCTGACGGAATCACTTGTACTATTTTGTATTAAGTAAAATCTCACGTTATCTCCGGAATTCAAGTTCAGCAAAGTTGTGAGATCTTCGGGATTAAATCCGTTGGGGAGATTGGCAATAGTAGAGAAGATGACTTTAGATCGGTTTAAAGCTGCTTCGGCGTAACCTGCTGCCCCTGGCGCAATACCATCAATGGTACCTTGAGCATCGTCAACATTAAATACCCCCAGTTCGTTTACAAAATTAGAACTGCTCCCTTGGAGTGTGACTTCGAGTGTGTTTCTATTAGTATTACTGTTGATGGTGAAGATATCATTATCATCGCCTTTTGCTAGGGGGATATCGTCGTCGATAATGTTAATAGCATCAGAGTCGGTGCCAATGGCACTGTAGTTAGCATCATTACTGGTTACTGCGTAATTGATAGAGACTGTGCGATCGCCTTGTTCTATATCATCATCTATTGCCATCACCGTCACATTTTGCGCTGTATTCCAGTTGCTAGCATTGAAGGTGAGGGTTGTGACATCAAGGCTGAGTTGGCTGGTGTCAACGCTAGTGATGGTAAGGGTGACATCATCAGTAGGTTGGCTATTCAGGGTGATGCCATACACAGCGGTATCCCCTTCGAGGATAGCGGCAGTGCCACCAACTTGGTTAGCGTTGATACCTACTGTATCGTTGTTGGCAATCTCAACATCAACAGACTTGGTAATGTTGTATTGAGTATCGCCGCTGCTAGTTGCTACATAATGGATTTGGGCTGTGCTAGTTGCTATATCATTCTCTACTGCCGTCACTGTCACATTTTGCGCTGTATCCCAGTTGCTGGCGTTGAAGGTGAGAGTTGTGACATCGGTGGTAAGTTCGCTGGTATCGCTACTACTGATGGTAATAGTCACCTCACCAATAGGTTCGCTATTGAGGGTGATAGCGTACACAGCAGTAGCGCCTTCCACGACAGCGGCAGTGCCACCAACTTGGTTAGCGTTGATACCTACGGTATCATTGTCGCCAACATCCGCAGCCACAGAAGTGCTGAGGTTGTTGTATTTTGTATCGGCGCTGGTAGCTGTATTTGTGACTGAAAGTTGGCTATAGCCTTCTGCTACCGAATCATG
>NZ_JACJRJ010000081.1 GCF_014697195.1 Cylindrospermum sp. FACHB-282
CTCAAGTACTGCTTTTAACTCTTCATTTGGATTAATTAAATTTTGCTGGCATCCATACATTTGTTTTGCCTCCTTACCTGTATGCTAACATAAGTGTGTCGTCATTGTGTCATGTATGACAAAAAAAGAATTACACATTAGAATTACCGAACGCAGAATGAATAAACTGCGGTTGTATGCTGCAAAAAAAGATACAACTATTACCCAAGTTGTAGAGGAATTGCTTGATACTCTACCTGAAATTACAGATATATTACAGGTAGGCTAAAGCCTACCGAGTCGTTTTTCATCCCCGGTCTGAAGTACGGAGTATGGCGCTGTGCGCCTGTTCCTCCGGGGCTTTCAAACTCCCGTCTGTTTCTTGTAAGCAAAGAAGAAGGACTGCCGCGAATATTTTGGATTTATCTCGGTGCAGTAGCTATTATTGCCGCTGGATATGCTGACTTTCCATTGATTGCCTTTCATTTCCAAAAGGAAGGAATTGCTACTGGGCAAATGATTCCACTATTTTATGCTCTAGCAATGGGGGTAGATGCCATAGCAGCACTGATATTTGGATATCTGTTTGATCGCATGGGTATTTATATCCTGATAGTTGCAGCTTTTTTATCATCCTTGTTTGCGCCATTGGTTTTTTTAGGGGATACCCGCCTTGCTCTTTTAGGGATAGCGTTTTGGGGTATAGGTATGGGAGCGCAAGAATCAGTTCTCAAAGCTGCGATCGCCGGAATGGTACCGAAAAACAAACGTGCTATAGCTTATGGAATTTTTAGCACTGGCTATGGTTTATCCTGGTTTTTAGGTAGTGCCTTAATGGGTATTTTATACGATCGCTCAATCACCTTACTAGTTGTCTTTTCAGCCACAACTCAGCTGCTGGCAATTCCCTTCTTTGTCTGGGTGAAATTAAAAGCCAATAGGCCAAGCACTTTACCTAACTCCGTGAGAATGCTCCCGCCATAATCTCTGATTTGGCAGCGAGATGAATCACGGGCGAAAAAAGAAGCATCCTCCGACTATAGCTGAATAAATAATGTCAAAAACTCAACCACCCTCCTCCCGAATCAAAGCTGGCTCTCAATCTCAGTTAGAGGGTGTTTTATAAAAAAGTAGCCTGAAAACCCTGGAATCAAAACCTAAAAACCCAAAAAGTTTTTAGGTTTTGGTGTCTTTTAAGCCAGGGATGAAAGCCAGGTAGGGGATTTATCCCCCAGTGACGTTTGATGTTATGCTATTTATAACAGGAAAGGTAATCAACCTGTATAAAAACCCAACTGCCTAGTGGCAATCTGTACCTTGACAACTGAATCTATGCGGTTCTACTGCATTGTTCTAGTTTCCTCCTAGCAGTAGGTAAAAGATTCATAGGAGCTAGACGAATCAGAATTTTGAAACAAGAAAGTTTCAGTTAAACAGGAATTGCACTCATGCAACTACGGTCGGGCAGACCGAAAGTTAACGCTCGGGGAGAGTCCCACCTCTGGGCTAGATAACGCAAGGAATCTAGTTTAAGTGGTCTCGTTGAACCAAGAATCCCCGTCTATGAGAGAGCGGGGAGTGTCAATTTTGACTTTCCCTAAGAGAGAGGGAAATTCCGTGCCATCACTGAAAAAAATATACAGCGATGCCTACATCAAGGCATCGCGGATTTTAGATTTGCGATTCATCCCTAATCCAAAATCTAAAATCCCCAATCGATTTAACGATTTACTGCCGCAGCTTCACGGGCTGCAACTGCTTGATCTGGGTGGATACCCAAACGTGTCAGATTAATCCGACCCTTGTTGTCAATTTCCCGCACCTTGACAATCACTTCATCACCAACAGCAACTTCATCCTCAACTTTGCCAACGCGGTAGTCAGCTAATTGAGAAATGTGAATCATCCCTTCCTTTCCAGGCAGAAATTCCACAAAAGCTCCAATGGGTATAATCCGGGTTACACGTCCTACGTATACATCCCCTTCGTGCAGCTTGCGAGTCATGCCTTGAATGATGTTCCGCGCCCTCTTCGCCTTGCTTTCATCCACAGCAGAAATTGTTACCGTGCCATCATCTTCGATGTCAATTTTAGCACCAGTTTCCTCGGTGATGCCCTTAATCGTCTTGCCTCCGGGGCCAATGACCAGACCGATCATGTCTGAATCAATCTTGATCGTTAACAGACGTGGAGCATAGGGTGAGGTTTCAGTTCGTGGGGTTTCGATAGTCTGGAGCATTTTTTCCAGAATATGTAACCGCGCTGATTTGGCTTGGTGGATAGCTTGGGAAATCACATCTAAAGACAAACCGGATATTTTCATATCCATTTGCAAGGCAGTAATTCCGGCATCTGTCCCCGCAACTTTGAAGTCCATATCGCCCAAAAAGTCTTCAATCCCCTGAATATCAGTCAGGACTCGGACTTCGTCCCCTTCCTTAATCAGTCCCATTGCCGCACCACTGACGGGTTTGAGAATTGGTACACCAGCATCCATCAGAGCCAAGGTGGAACCGCACACTGAACCCATGGAGGTGGAACCGTTGGAAGAAAGTACTTCCGAGACGATGCGGATCACGTAGGGGAATTGTTCTTTGGATGGTAGCACAGGCAAGATAGCTCGCTCTGCTAAGGCACCGTGACCGATTTCCCTTCTTCCTGGCGCCCGCATCGGCTTAGTTTCCCCGACTGAGAAAGGCGGGAAGTTGTAATGATGCAGGTAACGCTTGTGTTGATCTAGTTGCATGTCATCGTTGAGGTTTTGGGCATCTCCCGGTGTGCCCAGAGTGCAAGTAGATAAAACCTGGGTTAGTCCCCGGTTAAATAAACCGCTGCCGTGGACTCGCTTTGGTAAGACGTCAACTTGACAAGAAACAGGACGGACTTCATCCAGTTTGCGACCATCAACGCGAACGTTGTCTTCAACGATTTGACGCCGCATAAATTGTTTGGTAATTTCTTTAAAAGTATTACCAAGTGCTTTTTTATCAGCCGTTGCGGAAATACGAATTGGGTCGTCTTCTGGCAGTTCAGTCAGCCCAGTGGCGATCGCATCCTTGACTGCATCCAAAGCGATATCTCGCTCTGGTTTGGTTAAATGAAATTGTGCCAGAATTTTCTTAATCTCGCTGCTAGCGCGATCGCGGATGTAGTTTGCCAGTGTCTGGTCTACTTCCGGCGGCGTTGCTTGCACTATTTCCAGACCCAATTCTGCCATTAGGTCTTGCTGGGCTTTGATTAAGTCCCGCACAGCTTCGTAACCAAAGTCGATAGCCTCGATAATATCTCGCTCTGGCAACTGATTGGCCCCTGCCTCCACCATGATCACGCCATGGGGTGAACCAGCAACTATCAGATCCAAATCTCCGGCTTCAATTTCTGCATAGGTGGGATTAATAATGAAATCATCTCCCACTAAGCCCACCCGCACTGCCGCCATTGGCCCATCGAAGGGAATTTGGGCAATCAGAGTAGCAATTGAAGCCCCGGTAACTGCTAGTACATCTGGCGGCACTTGCTCATCCATTGACAGCGTAAAGGCAATAACTTGCAAGTCATCCCGCAACCATGAAGGGAACAGAGGACGTAGGGGACGGTCGATCAGACGGCTGGTAAGAATTGTTTTTTCTGGTGGACGACCTTCACGCCGCATTATCCCGCCGGGAATCCTACCAGCTGCATACAGTCTTTCTTCATAATCTACCGTCAGCGGAAGAAAATCAATGCCTTCTCTGGCTTGCGATCGCGTAGCTGTCACCAAAACAGCTGTATCCCCTGATTGTATCAGAACAGACCCACCAGCTTGGGGCGCTAATAGGCCAACCTTCAGTCGAATATCCCTTCCATCGAAGGATATTGACTTATCAACTTCTGCCATTCAGTTTTTTTTCCTTCTCTTTCGCTATTCTCTCTCTGTGGCAATCCTAACATTTATGCACTATGTCCGGCTTCTGTTACATACAAAGATCAAGAAGCTTAACTAGTCAGTCAACCCAACACACAATATATGATCAAATCCTCTACCAACAGCATATCGGCTAATTTCGCCGCTGAAAAATCTGCTCAATAGTCACCAATCCCAACAACAGCCAAAGTCTAATTGAAGGTATATTAGTTTCAAAGACAAAATTGAGCATCACCGCCTCCTAGCCAAGACTAGCGGCGATCAAGAGTTTTACCTCTCCCCTGAGGTATTCTATCCCCTAAGTCAACAGCCCAGATTGTACAATAAACCTAGCGGGAGCAAATGTGGCTACACCGAACGGTAATGTAGAGAATGTGCCTGCAATGTCTCTATATAAGACCGCACTCATCAAGCCTAACCTGATTATAAGATGTTTTGACCCTCGTAGCCAAACCTCAAATTTCTACCTTTTTACCAGATTTTATGCCGATAAATTGGTTAACAGCCATTATCCCCTAATAATTTTTAAGCTCCGCTTGTAGTTAGCTTTGACACAATTAATTATATTTCCATTTAAATAAATAAAAATATCGGGGAACCAAAATAAAGGAATTAGTCTAAATCATCAAATAAGCAATTTAATGCTTTAATTTGGCGCAAATTTGAGAAATTGACAAATGGCAATTTTACACGGTAGTTGGCTACTAAAAAATCAAAACGGTTGTTTATTTGTGTGGGGAGAAACTTGGCGAGCTTCTCAGGTCAATTCTGAGTCTATTGCATCCAGAGAAATACCACCACACCCCTTGGCAATGACACCAGTTGAATTGAATGCCTGGTTGCACTCGCGTCACACAAAACTTGCTAACTTCATCCAACAACCCCTAGTTGCTGTAAGTGGCGGCAGAGGACGTAAAAGTATAAGTTCTACAGAAAAAACTTTGCCGACCTACGGACATATAATTGCCCTGCCAACTCCTATCCCAGAAAGCCATGAATTCGGGACAACTGCAATTTCCCCCGCTTATTCTGTCACCTTGGACGTTGACGCAAAATCTCCACCACATCTACAACCGTGGCAAGTCGAGGGTTTTTGTCTCAATCCCACCACAGCAATCAAATTTCTCGCCGCTCTTCCCTTGAGTGTAGCTGACGGCGAGGATGCTTTTTTGGGAGGAGATTTACGCTTTTGGTCTCAAGTTGCCCGCTGGAGTTTAGACTTAATTTCACGGTCTAAGTTTTTACCAACCATCCAGCGGCAATCAGATGGTTCTCTAGTTGCTAAGTGGCAAGTTCTCCTAGACAGTGCTATGGACATTACCCGGCTGGAAAAATTGGCGGCGAAAATGCCCCCAGCTTGTCGCACCTATCAGCAGGAATTGGGGACTCTTGACTGGGGACAAGAGGAAATGATGGAAAAAATCTCTTCCCAATCACTACTCTACATAGACTTCCCCACCGAACCTCAAGAATTATTGCTGGGCTTTCTCAACAGTACAATAGATGCCCAAGTGCGGGAAATGGTAGGTTCCCAACTGCCAATCGAAACCAAGATAATGGCATCTTTACCATCTGCGGTGCGGCAGTGGTTGCAAGCCTTAACTAGTGAAACCAACACAGTCAATGCAGATGCCATTGGAGTCGAACGGCTAGAGGCGGCGCTGAAAGCTTGGACAATGCCATTGCAATATCAACTAGCAGGAAAAACTCTTTTTCGCACCTGTTTTCAACTGCGTTCTCCAGAGTCTGGACAAACAGATTGGATTTTGGCGTATTTCCTCCAAGCGGCAGATGATCCTAATTGTTTAGTGGATGCAGCAACTATTTGGCAAAACCCTGTTGAGCAACTAGTCTATCAAAATCGCATAATTGAAGAACCCCAAGAAACATTCTTGTGGGGTTTGGGGTTAGCTTCTCGATTGTATTCCACCATCTCACCCAGTTTAGAAACCCCATCGCCCCAAGAGAGTCGCCTCACCGCCATCCAAGCCTATGAATTTATCAAGTCCGTTGCTTGGAGATTTGAAGATAGCGGTTTAGGGGTAATTTTGCCTCCAAGTTTAGCAAACCGTGAGGGTTGGGCAAACCGTTTGGGTTTGAAAATTGCCGTCGAAACACCAAAGCAAAAACAGGGACGTTTAGGATTGCAAAGTCTGTTAAATTTTCAATGGCAATTGGCAATTGGTGGGCAAACAATTTCTAAAGCCGAGTTTGATCGATTAGTAAAGCTGAATAGTCCACTGGTAGAAATTAACGGCGAATGGGTGGAGTTGCGTCCCCAAGATATTAAGACAGCCCAATCATTTTTTGCCTCCCGTAAAGACCAAATAGCACTGTCTTTAGAAGATGCTTTACGCATTAGCAATGGTGATACTCAGGTGATTGAAAAATTGCCAGTGGTCAGCTTTGAGGCGTCTGGGGCATTGGAAGAGTTAATTGGGGCGCTAACTAATAATCAGTCCATTGAACCTTTACCCACACCCGCCAGTTTCCAGGGACAATTACGACCTTATCAAGAACGAGGCGCAGCTTGGCTAGCCTTTCTAGAACGTTGGGGATTGGGTGCTTGTCTCGCCGATGATATGGGTTTAGGAAAAACCGTCCAGTTCATCGCCTTTCTCCTACACCTAAAAGAACAGAATGCACTGGAAAACCCAACTCTATTAGTTTGTCCCACTTCTGTTTTAGGTAACTGGGAAAGGGAAGTAAAAAAATTCGCTCCTACACTCAAAGTATTGCAATATCACGGTGATAAACGCCCCAAAGGTAAAGCGGTTGCAGAAACAGTCAAAAAGTACGATTTAGTTATTACCAGCTACTCACTGATTCACCGAGATATTAAATCATTAAAGAGCATTTCTTGGCAAGCAGTTGTATTAGATGAAGCCCAGAATGTGAAAAATTCCGAAGCGAAGCAATCCCAGGCAGTGCGACAGTTACAAACTACATTTCGTGTAGCTTTAACGGGGACACCAGTAGAAAATAGACTGCAAGAGTTGTGGTCAATTTTAGACTTTCTCAATCCGGGATATTTGGGCAATCGGCAATTTTTTCAGCGGCGGTTTGCTATGCCAATTGAAAAGTATGGTGATGTGGCTTCTTTAAATCAATTACGTTCTTTAGTACAGCCTTTTATTCTGCGACGTCTGAAAACTGATCACACCATCATTCAAGACTTGCCAGAGAAGCAAGAAATGACCGTATTTTGCGGACTCAGTCCGGAACAAGCGACACTTTATCAACAATTGGTAGAAGAGTCTTTAGCAGAGATTGATTCTGCTGAAGGATTGCAACGTCGGGGGATGATTTTGGCTTTATTAGTCAAGCTAAAACAAATCTGCAATCATCCAGCGCAATATTTAAAAGCAGCTACATTAGACTTACATCATTCAGCCAAACTTCAGCGGCTAGAGGAAATGTTAGATGTGGCTTTAGCAGAAGGCGATCGCGCTTTAATATTCACCCAATTTGCCGAATGGGGTAAGTTGCTTAAACCCCATTTAGAAAAACAACTAGGAAGAGAAATATTGTTTTTATATGGTAGCACCAGCAAAAAGCAACGTGAGGATATGATTGACCGTTTCCAACATGACCCCCAAGGGCCACCAATTATGATTTTGTCTCTAAAAGCAGGGGGAGTAGGACTAAATTTAACCAGGGCAAATCATGTATTTCACTTTGATAGATGGTGGAATCCGGCTGTAGAAAATCAAGCCACAGACCGAGTATTTCGCATTGGTCAAACTCGCAACGTGCAAGTGCATAAATTTGTCTGCACTGGCACTTTAGAAGAAAAAATTCATGACATGATTGAAAGTAAAAAACAACTAGCAGAACAAGTTGTTGGTGCAGGTGAAGATTGGCTGACAGAAATGGATACAGACCAACTCCGCAATTTATTACTACTTGATCGCAATGCGGTAATTGACGAGGATGCAGAATGACTAATCAAAACTCTTTGGGAACCCTTCAAGCGAGTAGAGAATGGTGGTCACAACGGTGGCTTGATTTGTTAGATTCCTATCGCTTTAAAAAGCGTTTGGAACGTGCGAGAAATTATTCCCGTCAGGGAAATGTTTTGAGCATTGATTTTAAAGGTGCAAAGGTATTAGCTAAAGTACAAGGTAGTGAAGTGGAACCTTATAAAGTTTCTCTTTCTCTTGAACCCTTTAGTGATGAAGAGTGGGGTTATGTAATTGAAACTATGTCTAAAAGGGCAATTTTTGCTGCTAAGTTATTGGCGGGAGAAATGCCACAAAATATAGAAGAAGTTTTTACAAGTAACGGTCTTTCGTTATTTCCTTTTACCCTATCTGATGTTCAGAGTAAATGCTCTTGTCCTGATAAAGTAAACCCTTGTAAACACGTTGGTGCAGTTTATTATCAGTTAGGCGATCGCTTTAGTGAAGACCCCTTTGTTTTATTTCAGTTACGCGGACGCACGAAGGACAAAATCATCAGGGATTTACGGAATTTACGCAGTACTAAAAATGTAGAATCTCCCCAATATCAAACACCAACTCTTCAACAGTCAATTCCTCAAAACCAATACGCCATAAAAACTGAGTCCTTTTGGCAATATAATGAACCCCTAGAGTCTTCTTTGGTAGTAATTGTGCCTTCGGGCAACGAGACGGTATTAGATATATTGGGTACAATTCCCCTAGCTAAAGAAGAGGAAAATATAGTAAATTTACCATCTAGTGATGTAGTAATGAAGTATTTAGATACGGTTTACAAAGATGTCAGCCAGAAGGCTATTTTAGCAGCCATGAACGTGGGAGGTAGTTAAGCGGTTAACAGGATGCAACTGGCATGGCTTTGTAGGGTGCGTCAGATATGGAAAATCTGTTGATTGTTAGCGAATTATCGACTCTGACGCACCCTACAATCTTACATTGAGTGTGACACCCAGCTTTAGTCCTACTTAATTTAAAATTCCATAAAATTCCCATTTACAACACCAGAATTATCCAGTCAAATACAACATGGAATTCCAAACCAGAATTATTTCGGTAGAACTTGCTGATGGTACAAATATCAGAGTTGAAGCTACGCCACTTGATGAACGCAAAGTGATTTTTGCTACCCGACCTTTTAAGGAAGTTACAGTTGCTATTGAATCCTTAACCAGGGAAATTGCCGAAGCATTGCAGACAGTTAAGCCAGATAGAGCTAGTGTGAAATTTGGTATAGATATTGGTGTTGATTCTGGTAAGCTTACACCTTTACTGGTTAAAGGTACTTCTACAGCTAATCTGGAGATTACTTTGGAATGGGGGAATTAGAGGTTTTTGTCTCACCCAGAGGTGCTTTCGTGGCGGAGAGGAACGCAAGAGTATTTTACTAGAGGCGGTTTTCTCTCATTGAAACCCTGACACCAGATAAAGAAACTTCTCAACGCACTCTTATAAATGCTAAAATATTTCCTAGACAGGGAATAGTTTTCATTAATTAACTTTCACAATTAAAAGCCACAGATAACAGCTAATGTTGCTGATTTTGAAAAATTTGCTCGTAGCTATGAAGTCCATGCTGGGATAATATTTATTTGTGATGGTGATTTACTCAGAAATGAGCAAATTGATATTGTCACACAAGCTGTTACTGCTATAGATGAAGAATTAAAAGCTGGATTTGATATGGTCAACCGCGTTCTTTATATTGCACAAGACGGCACTAAAAGGTTTGAAAATTTATCTTCTAATATACGGGAAGAAGAAAAGATGTAGTAGGGTGCGTTAAACTAGTTAAACACACCCTTTTTAACTAGATGCGATCGCTAACTATGATTGCCTGGTCGGAATTATCTTGTATTAATGTTTGCAGAGTTAAATCTAAGTCCTCTATTTTATTTTTATAAAATTAGAGGCTCAATTCTTGCTTGTACTTCTTCAATTAAATCCTGTTCAACCGTTTCTACAAAAAGCACTTTTCTAGTAGTCCAAGATAGTGATTTAACTTGATCAGCTAGTACTACACCAGTAGTCTTTAATCCCTCAGTCAGTGGAACTTCAAAGCTAAGACCTTTTGTAGAATTAGTGATTGGACAAACTACAATTAAAGAAGCCATTTGATTGTATTCAAATGGTGACATAACTAAAAAGGGGCGATAATCCATCTGTTTATGTCCCTTCGGCGCTATTTCCGCGTTAAGCGTTTCAGCAATGTCCTCAAATGACATTCCTGAGTTTTTCAAAGCTAGTATGCGTTTAATTAAATCAACTGAGACTGGCTTTGCTGTCCCACAATTTAATTTAACAATGTCACCTCTGCCGGGAACGTATGGAGGACTTATCAAACTTCATTCCCCATAGAAATTCCAGTATCTATTTCAGGATGAAATTTTTCGGGAGTCATCCCCTCCAGCAATTCGTTAAGTGTATATTTTTTGCGCTTTTTGGGTGTAATTACAAGACTATTACCAGACATACTAAAAGTTACGTCTGTTCCTTCTTTTATCTGAAGTTGTTCTGCCCATGCTTTAGGAAGCCGAATAGCTAAACTGTTTCCCCATTTGGCAACAACTGTAGTCATAGTTACCTTCAAATATTTTCCAGAAAGTTCAACGCCCAAAACCAAAGCTTTATGAATTTAAAGCGTTTACTCAATGGTATACTGTATCTACTTTGAATATACAATATTTGAAATTAAACTTCAAGCCCTAAGAGGATGTTTGAAAAGTCTAATTTATTACTAGCCCTGGCGACTATAAGTCGCGCGCCACATGCTTCAAGTCGGCGGAGCCGACGGCAGTCGCTTTATGCAGGCGTTCCCGTCCACCGCGCTGCCTCCCCAACGCAGTGGCTTGGCTACACAGACAAAACCCACCTCCGTGGGTTAGAAAACCCTTGATTTTGCGTTAGTCCACGGAGGTGGACAATGCTAGTGTAGTAGCGTTCGCGAAGCGTGCCGGAGGCTCTATTATATTCGCCTAATACTTTTCAAACAACCTCTAATACCACAATAGTAAAAATGAAATTATTGTAGGGTGCGTTAGGCGCATATTTCGATGTGATTTGTCACAAAAAACATAATCAAAGCGTCTAACGCACCATACTGGCGTGACACGCCTTAAATGTTGATCTATGCGAAACCCAATATTTATATAAATAAGTCTATCTTGCTGCTTGCTTACGTTCTCGATTTCACTTCTCACCCTTCACCCACTCTCGCACCGCCCGCCGGATTGCTCGTCTACCATTTGCCCGATTTTGCTCAATTAAATTTGGTAATTCCCGAATTTTTAAACTTGGAAATACTAAACTTTTTTCTGACTCCACATATTCCCCATCTTGCAAAAGATAAATCTTCAATTCACCGGAATCATAACACCAAATTTCTGGTACACCTAAACGAGCATAAATTGAAAACCGATTTAAAGACTTACTAGTAACATCAATTTCTAAAGCTAAATCAGGTGGGGGATCTCGTTGTAAATCGAAATCTAACCTCCCCCTAACTAATGCTTCATTTTGAAAATAAAAACAATTATCTGGTTCCACCCCAGCCATTTTGCGTTGTTGTTTCCAGGTAGTTGATCCCAGACTTGTATAGTCTAAATCCAACTCTTCAGCCATATCTTTAACTGCATCGCTAATTACTTCTTTATAATCTTCGTGTTCTGGTAAAGGTGTCATAATTTCCAAAGTCCCATCATCATAAGCAACCCTAGCAGCACGACTTTCTCCCAAATCTTGCAGAAGATTTTCAAATTGTTGCCAGCTAATGTTGTAAAGCATGACTCTATCAGCACGATTTTGAGCAATTGTCATCTTTATGACTCCTTCAAAGAATAATCTAGATAGAAAATCACCCTCACACCCATAATTTAAACTTTTTAACTGTCTCCCTATTGTCCAAACTCTAACCTAGCTTGGTCAACCAATTCCCCTGTGACAATGTCTTGTCCTGCTTGACGTGCTAGTTGCTCAATTCGCGCTTTAGCTTGGGCGCGAACGAAAAAAGGAATATTCTGCAATTTTGTCTTAGCTTCCGTTGTCCATCGCAAAGCATCAAAATTATAGTTCTGCATAATTACCTCATCAAGACTCTGCGCCTCACCGCGCGTCCTTAGCTACCTGGTGCGTTTAAAATAAAGAACTAGAACTTACGCACTGTAGAAATTCATCCTAATTTTAGGCTTTTTTAATGGTGTTCTGATGCGTCTCTTTACGCATCCTACCTGTAGCGTGCTGTCCAGCACTAAATTCGATTTTCTCACATCCAAAAACAAAAAAAGCTCTTGCTTTGACACAAGAGCCTAGAAACCATTTGATTGTCAGTGATGAAATTTTACTTGCAACCTAGTCGAGGTCGCCCATGAACATCGCTGGCTCAGTCTCACGGTTAATACCTTTCTCAAAACCACCAGCAGCTGCGCGGGCGCGGCCAGCGTGCCACAGGTGACCAATGAGGAAGAAGAAACCTAATACAAAGTGAGAACATGCCAACCAAGCACGAGGAGACACGTAGTTGAAAGAGTTGATTTCGGTAGCCACACCACCCACAGAGTTCAAAGAACCCAGAGGAGCATGAGTCATGTATTCAGCAGCGCGACGAGCTTGCCAAGGCTGAATATCATTCTTGATTTTTTCTAAATCCAGACCGTTAGGCCCACGTAGAGGCTCCAACCAAGGGCCACGGAAATCCCAGAAGCGCATGGTTTCTCCACCGAAGATAATTTCACCGGTAGGAGAGCGCATCAAGTATTTACCTAGACCTGTGGGGCCTTGTGCAGAACCGACGTTAGCACCTAAGCGTTGGTCACGGATTAAGAAAGTCAAAGCTTGAGCTTGAGAAGCTTCAGGGCCAGTAGGTCCGAAGAATTCGCTTGGGTAGGCGGTGTTGTTGTACCAAACCATGATGGAGGCGATAAAGCCCATCAGGGAAAGAGCACCCAAGCTGTAGGAAAGGTAAGCTTCACCAGACCAGATAAAAGCACGTCGTGCCCAAGCAAAAGGCTTGGTGAAGATGTGCCAAATACCGCCAGCAATACAAATTAAGGCAATCCAGATGTGACCACCGATCAGATCCTCCATGTTATCGACGCTGACAATCCAGCCATCGCCACCGAAGGGAGACTTGATCAAATAACCGAAGATCACCGCTGGGTTGAGTGTTGGGTTGGTAATGACACGAACATCACCACCGCCTGGTGCCCAGGTGTCATACACACCACCAAAGAACATTGCTTTGAGAACCAACAGGAGCGCACCGCATCCGAGGATGATCAAGTGGAACCCGATGATGTTGGTCATCTTGTTCTTGTCTTTCCAGTCGTAACCAAAGAATGAAGAGTATTCTTCTAAGGTTTCTGGGCCACGAACGGCGTGATAGATACCGCCAAAACCCAGCACGGCTGAGGAAATTAAGTGAAGTACACCGACAACAAAGTAGGGGAATGTGTCGATAACTTCACCACCAGCACCAACGCCCCAACCTAAGGTGGCGACGTGAGGTAGCAGAATCAAGCCTTGTTCATACATAGGCTTTTCTGGAATGAAGTGAGCGACTTCAAATAAAGTCATCGCTCCTGCCCAGAAAACAATCAAACCAGCATGGGCTACGTGAGCACCAAGCAGTTTACCAGATAGGTTGATCAAACGAGCGTTACCAGACCACCAAGCGAAACCGCTTGATTCTTGGTCGCGTCCACCGCCTAAAACCGAAGTGCTATTAGAGAGCGTTACCACGAGGCAATACCTCCTCAGGGAATACAAATTGTTCGTGGGGCTGATCTTGAGGAGCCATCCAAGCGCGGATCCCCTCATTCAGCAAAATGTTTTTGGTATAGAAAGTTTCAAA
>NZ_JACJRJ010000082.1 GCF_014697195.1 Cylindrospermum sp. FACHB-282
CATGCTCCCTTCTCTGGTGCTACGCACATTAGTCAGGGAACTGTCGTCAACTCACGCGCCATTCATCCCACGCTCCTAAGAGTGAGGCGTGGGGCTTCTGTCGGATAAGCTAAAATCTATTTTGCTGACTGTAAGTATTTCTTTTTCAACATCCAGAAACCACCAACTAAAAGCACCATACCAGGAATAGTAGTGGGTTCAGGCACCTGATCCGGTACGGTTAAAGACACATTTGCGAGGCTGATGTTAGCTCGTGCAGATGTAGTATCATCTCCCAGAAAAATAAAGTTAGAAGTTCTGTAAATATCACCGGCAAATCCAGTAGCAGCCGTGTAATCCCGTAGGGAACCGCTTAATAGAGAGGTAGAACCACTAGTCAATGTATAGGAGTTTCCAGAAACGGTCAAATCATAAGTGGTTAGGCTTCCAAGCAACGTTGATAAACTGCCAATTTGTTCACCACCACCATTAAAAGAGGAATTATTCTGAGCAAAAATCTCAGTATCTCTAAAACCTAATTCTATTCCTTGCTTGTCACTACTAAGAACTATAATGCTGAAGCCTGCACGATTAGCTCCATTAGTCCCATTATTGAATTGGGAATTAATTTTTACTGTAAAACTGAGTGTGTACCCAGCATTTCTATCCAGGGAGGGAAATGAGGAGTTAACTGGGGTAGTAGGGGTAATGGTAAAAAAAGGAGAAGTAGTGCTTCCAGCGACTGTGGCATTGTAGTTGCTGTAGCCAGCATATATACCGTTACTTGTGGTACTTAAATCTGTATTTAAAGTTGTCACACCCCCGCTGACGCTTTGTGTGCCATTAGTAGTTGAGGCAAAATTTAGCCACGGCGATGGCGAATTGTATTGATCAGGGGTGACATTTGATGCACCATCATAAAGAGTGATTGATACAGCCTCGCTGGGGTTGGCTGTCATTAACAAGGTCAATCCAACGGTAATAGCAGCTATTGTTTTTTTCATGCTGATTTGGATATTTTGATAATTTAGACATTGACAATAAAGGTTAGATATGTATTTTATGTAATAGCAATACTAGTAGAATTGCCAAAAATAATGGAATACATAAGCTTTTTATACATAATAACTAGTAACGCCCACACTGCAACAATTCCAACATAAAAATCTGGTGAAGTTTTGAGGTTGGAATGTTTACCAATATTTATACGCTTAATTACGTAAATAGCTAATAGGACTTAACGGACAGGAATTAGCAAATACAGGGTATGGTTTGTGGAATTAAAAGTCCTAAGAACGTGCGTTAGGGAACCCACGCTACTGGTAGGACACATATTTATTTATACGGTGCGTAAGTCCTAGCTAAGATATGGGATAAACATTATACTGATATCATCTCTTGGACTAAAATCCAGTAAAAAGGGTTGTTGATAGTTACTTAAGAAACTCAGCAATTCGTTCTACAGCGGTTTCTAATATAGGTGGTTCATGGACTAAAGCAAAGCGGACATATCCTTCTCCAGATTTACCAAATCCGGCACCAGGGGAAGCGGCTACACCTGTTTTTTTGACTAGCTGTTGACAAAATTCTATTGAGTTTTGATTCCAAGGTTCGGGTAATTTTGCCCAAATGTACATTGTGGCTTTGGGTGTGGGGACGTTCCAGCCAATGCGGTGTAAAGCGGTAATGAAGGTATCGCGGCGTTGACGGAAGGTAGTGACAGCAGATGTTACGCCAGTTTGGGCCCCGGTGAGAGCGGCGATCGCCCCATTCAAAATCCCCTGATATTGATTAAAGTCTACAGCGGCTTTTACCTGGCGTAGGGCGTTAATCAATTGAGCATTGCCGATCGCATAGCCAATGCGGAAGCCGCCCATATTGTAAGACTTGGACAGGGTGAAAAACTCAATTGAGACGGTTTTTTCTGGGTCAGCTTGGAGAATTGAAGGTACTAGGGATTTTAGATTTGGGGTGTCTTCTTGAGAAAATACCAAATCTACGTAAGGGAAATCATGAACCAAAACGAGATGATGTTGCTGACAAAAGGCTACAGCTTCTTGGAAAAAAGATAATGGTGCGATCGCACAAGTGGGATTGTGGGGATAGCTTAACACCATCATCCGCGATTGATCCAAGACAGCAGCGGGAATATCGCTAAACACTGGTAAAAAATTATTTTCTGCCAGGATAGGCATTGAGTAGATTTGACCACTGGCTAAATGTACTCCCCCAGCGTGGGAGGGATAGCCTGGATCAAGCAACAGGGCAAAATCCCCTGGATTAAGCACTGCAAGTGGTAAATGGGCTGTACCTTCTTGGGAACCAATCAGGGGTAAAACCTCGGTTTCTGGATCGACTTTGATGCCGAATTTTTGCTGGTACCAATTGGCTGCGGCTTGGCGAAATTCCTTGGTACCGTTAAATAACAAATAGCCGTGGGTAGTGCGATCGTCAAGAGATTTGGCGATCGCATCAATCACATGAGCCTCGGCTGGCAAATCAGAAGACCCCAAGGACAAATCAATTAACTGCTTTCCAGCAGCTAAAGCCACAGCCTTGGCCTTGTCCATATCAGCAAATACATTAGATTGCAGGGGTTGTAAACGCTTCGCAAACTGCATATGAGTTAGTCATTAGTCATTGGTCATTAGTCATTAGTCTGACTAATTACTGTTTAAGTGTTGATCTAAAATGCTGAGTAATTTGACTTTGTTAATCACTCCTTCAATAGATTCCAACAGTTGGTTGCCTTTAATTAGTCTGAGTGCTGGTACACCTTCTACCTGGTACTGCTTCACAGTCAGGGGGTTAGGGTCAATTTCCATTTTGACAATTTTTAGGCGATCGCTATATTTCGTAGCAGCTAAGTTAATTACTGGCGACATCAATTGACAAGGCCCACACCAGGAAGCCCAAAAGTAAACCAATACTGGCAGATCGGTTGTCAATACTTCGCTTTCAAACTCAGCATCAGTTATGGTGATTGCACCCTTACTCATTACACTCTCCATCAGGTGGCATCGATCAAACTTGGCACACACAATACTCTATCCCAATGTGAGAGCCAGTGGTTATTAGTCATTGGTCAAACAGGTCATTGGTCATTAGTCAAACAGGTCAAACAGGTCATTGGTCATTAGCAAGAACAAACAGGTCATTGGTCAAACAGGTCATTGGTCATTAGCAAGAACAAACAACTCACAAAATGATGGGAAATCCCACAACCTAGAGGCGTGGGATTAGCGCTTTCTTATTTGTCTGCAAAGGTTACAGTTTATCCAATTCTTTCTTGAGGGCCTCCAAGTCAGTATCAACTGGCTGAGTGGGTTTAGGAGCGGTAGTTGGTGACGACGGTGGCAGTTGTCCTTGATTTGTGGGAGTAGCAGGGGGTAGCATCTGCGCTTTCAAAGCTGCCAACTCATCATCAACATCGCTGCCAGATTCCAACCGGGCAAATTGGGTTTCTAAATCTGCACCCGCTAACTCTCCTGCCGACTGGGCCCGGGCTTCTTGAATTAAGACTTTTTCTTCCATCCGCTCAAAAGCAGACATAGCGCTGCTGGTATTCATCCCACTCACCATGCCTTGGAGTTGCTCTTGAGCTTTGGCAGTGGTAATCCGGGCTTTGAGCATTTCTTTCTTGGTTTTGGCCTCAGAAATCTTGCTCTCTAGCTGGATTAAGTTGCGCTTGAGGGTTTCCACCTGAGTATTTTGCTGATCTAGGCTGGCTTTGAGTGCTGTGCCGGTTTCTGTATAAGTCTTTTTGCGCTCCAAGGCTTGGCGTGCTAGGTTTTCATCACCTTTTTGCAGCGCTAGTTGGGCATTACGTTGCCATTTATTGATTTCGTTTTGGGCATCGTTGTACTGTTTCTCAGTGCGTTTTTGGGCGGCAATGGTCTGAGCAACCCCTTGGCGCAGTTGTACCAAGTCTTCCTGCATTTCCAGGACGGCTTGATCTAACATTTTTTCCGGGTCTTCTGCTTTATTGACCAGGTCGTTGAGGTTAGCACTAACTACACGCCTAATACGATCAAATAATCCCATAACTTTGTTTTTCCTTTGGTTGTTTACGCGCTTTGCTCGACAATTAACTTTTTTACTGTTTAATAACTACCTATTTCCCGATCATCTTTCCAGTTTAGATCGTTATTTCATGGTGATTCTGAATTGTGAAGATATGATCAAGCTTCAGTTTGTTACCCAATTTCAGCGATCTTGAGTATTTGGTAACTGCTGTTGGCTACTTTGGCTTCCCTCCTGGAGATGACTGCCTTGATTGATAACTTGATTCTTCATTGTTGCCAGTTCAGCATCAATATTATTAGTAGATTCCAATGAGGTAAATCTTTGTTGGAGATCATCGCTACCAACTTGAGCGATCGCTTCTGATTTAGCTTCTATCTGCAACACCTTTTCTTCCATCCGCTCAAAAGCGGCCAAGCCCGTTGTGGCAGAAACGCCACTCAGGGTTTCTTGGAGTCGATAAGAAGCCTCAGCAGAACGGGCGCGAGCGATGTACATATCTTTTTTGGTTCTTACCTCGGTTATTTTTAACTCTAGCGATCGCATATCTTGTTTTAGCTTAACTACCACATTGCTTTGCTGCTCTATTTGGTTTGATAGGGCTGTAGCGGTTTCTTTGTAAGCTTGGCGTTTGGTGAGGGCTTCCCGTGCTAGAGCTTCGTTACCTTGTTGCAGTGCCAATTGGGCGCGGCGATACCATTCCTCAGCTTGTCCCTGTGCAGCTGCTGCTTGCCGTTCAGTACGTTTTTGGGTAGCGATCGCCCCTGCTACACCCGAACGCAATTGCAGCAAATTTTCCTGCATTTCCATAAAGGCTTTTTCCAGAATTTTTTCTGGATCTTCTGCACTGGCCACCAGACTATTGAGGTTAGCGCGAATTACCCGCAGGATACGCTTGATCAATTCCATTTTCGCTCTCCATTCACTTTGTGCCAGTCAATAGGCAGAGGCTCGTCATAGATATTTACCTCATGGTATCTTAGATTTTTGCCCCTCATGGCTGCTGGATGCGTGCTTTAAGTCCCTTTGCCTGTAACTGTTGTAACCTTTGTTCGACTTCCGCTTTAGTCTTCATGGCAGCCAAGTAAATATATTTTTGGTTGCGTGAAAAATAAGCATCAGGAACTACTTGCCGTGCAGCTGCTAAAGCGCCATCACCTTGATTATCAATAACTATATGATAAAACCCATCTGCTGCCGGTTTGGTTTCTAAATTCACCTGTGGTGGAGTTGCAGTTGCTGTTGCTAAGGGTTCCTCCGTCGCCTTGGGAACTGGATTTAGGGGAGGCAACGGTTGCACTGTGGTGGGATTTAGGGGAGGCAACGGTTGCACTGTGGTGGGATTCATCGGTTGGGGAACAGTCAGGGTGTTAGGCGTTGACTTAGGAATTGGTTGAATTTTAGGTTTTAAGCCCACTAAATCATTAGGATCTCTCACCGCTGGAAACTCTTTGGCTGCTAAATTGGGATACTTGGGTATAGAAGTGAGTTCTGCCTGGGCTGTTGGTTGAGGATTACTCGTAATTCCCTCGGTATTTTCGTTATTGGGCGACGAACTGCTATTCAACAAATTGGCTAAATTCAACTGTGGCAAGTTTTTGGGATTGAACACTATGTAGCCCAGGGTAAGACTTGCCACTAAAAGCAGCAAAATCGAACCGATACCCAAAGGTGATAGCAGACTGTCGCTAGTAGTATTGCTTGGCTTTTTGATTTCTGGTTCTTCTGTTGTCAGACTTCGCAGCAGTGCTTCACTAGATTCTAAATAGTCATCTGGCGCTTGGGGGGTGTTCTCTGGTTGTAGGATATTTTCTTTCTGAGGAGTCTTAACCTCCGTAGGCACTATACTGCTGCTAATTTTTGTTTTTGAATTTGGTGGTGGTGGGGGTGGTGGCGTTTGTGTTTTGGTGGCTGCTGTCCGTGATGGTACTAGGAGATCATCTAGTTCATCAGTCTTGTTTTTCCCTAGGGCAGAGTTCCCCTGAGGCGATGTGATTCTATTTTCTGCTAGTAATGGCAGTGTTTTGGCCGCTGTGGTTCTCATGTCAGTCAACTGCTGGGGTTGACTATTGATGTAATTTTCACCACGGGATGGGTTTACTGCCCTCGATCTGGTGCGTGTGCGTCGGTATCGGGTTAATTCTTGATCTAGCTGCACTTCTAAACTCGCCAGTGCTGCCCCTAGTGCGGGCTTTAACTCTGGTGTTTTAGATAATTGAGTCCCAGAATCGAACAGGGGATTTTGACTCATTGCCTGTATGCCTCACACATAAACTGCTGGATGAATTTTAAAGACATTTTTGGAAAAACTAGCGAAAATTGTCTAAATAGATATAGATCCCAGAACTAAGCTTAATTTTTGCTCTCTTTGGCAAGATGTCTTTTAAATCAGTTAATGATATTTTAGGCGGTCTGCAACAGCAGGCTAAATGGCAGGAGCCACCACTTCAAGGTTTGCTCAAATGTTGGGCGGAAGTCGTGGGGGTGGTAGTTGCTGCACATTCTCGACCAGTGTCAATTCAGCGCGACGTTTTGTCGGTAGCAACTTCTAGCGCTGCTTGGGCGCAAAACCTGACATTTGG
This sequence comes from Cylindrospermum sp. FACHB-282, assembly GCF_014697195.1. Lineage (GTDB taxonomy): Bacteria > Cyanobacteriota > Cyanobacteriia > Cyanobacteriales > Nostocaceae > Cylindrospermum. The sequence goes on from NZ_JACJRJ010000082.1 coordinate 6,585, forward strand.
ACGCCAACAGCTACTTTTAAAAATAAATCAAAAGCTGCCTACGCCTTTGGTGGATATCCGTTTCTCTAGTGCTAATTGGCGGCTTCCACCAGAGGAGCAAAAGCCAGAACAAACGGTTTTGCCCCATGAACATCCCAGTTACTTGGGCGATGAAATTTTCTCTGTCCCTAATGTTACACCTACTCTGAAGAACGTAAATGCTGCTTTTGGGGATTGGGCTAGAGCAATGCAAATGCGATCGCATCATTTACCCCTTTGTCCTCAATGCCAATGTCCCACCCCACCCGGTGAACTCCAACGCTGGAGTGTCTGTTCTCTCTGCTCTACTAAACGAGTGCCAAATAATTCTTAAGGGCTTTCCTGGGTATTGGGTATTGGGTATTGGGTATTGGGTATTGAGAACTACGTTAGGATTCAGGTTCTCCTTTTATACTTCTTCGCCAAAAATCAATCGTAAAAGCACATAATTTTGTTCAGATTTCAGATAATTATCTGCTATATTATCAAGCCCTGCTCGATGATCTAGACAAATTAACCTAGGAGGCAGTGGCTTGAGGATACCTTACGGATAAATTTAAAAAGCTGATTAAATCCAAAGGTAGAGTTTTAACCTTGATCCCTAATAACTTTTGGCTAAAATTAAGTGCGTGGACACTTCAGCTATCGTTTACATATATAACAAGAATATAAAAACATCATAAAGTTTATTTATTACTGGGGATCGCTACAACCCATAGAAAATAATGGCTTTTTGGCACTTATGCCTATTTAGATATACAAGCAAAATATAAAGGTGAAGATTCTGCCCTCAACACCACTAAAGATCTACCAAAATGAAACCCATTAAACCAGTAGCATCTGCCTGTCGTTATTGCCGTCATTATCAGCTAGAGGGTCGTCGTGGTGGAATGTGCCAGAAGTTGGGCGCACAAGTGCAAGCATCTTGGAAAGCTTGCTCTTTCGCGCTTCCAGCCTTTGCGCCTCCTTGGGAAACTTTAGAAGATGCCTGGAGTTTGCCCGTAGCAACCCCAGTTTTAGCTACTTCTCACTCTTTAGCTTCAGATTTAGATCATATTGAACTGGCCCCTGTTGAACAAACAGCTACTTGTACCTCATAAGAGGAAAAAGTAAACACCGTTCTAATTTAGCCAAGCATTATTACTGTAATCAATTTTTAGTTTGCTGAATATAAGATTAGCCGTTAATATTTCTGATGCCGTAAATTTTGGCATTTTGAAAAATCGCACCTGGTTTAAGGGTGCGATTTTGGCATTTTTAAGGTAACCAAGGGAAATCGCGAAAATTTGGGGGACGCTTTTCGAGAAAGGCTTGTTTGCCTTCAGAACCCTCTTCGGTCATGTAATACAGTAAGGTGGCGTTACCAGCGAGTTCTTGTAAACCGGCTTGTCCGTCACAGTCAGCGTTAAATGCTGATTTGAGACAACGAATCGCGATCGGACTTTTTTCTAAGATTTCTTGCGCCCACTGTATCCCTTCGGCTTCTAGCTGTTCGACTGGGACAACTGTATTAACTAAACCCATTTCTAAAGCTTGTTGGGCATTGTATTGGCGACAGAGAAACCAAATCTCGCGCGCTTTTTTTTGTCCGACAATGCGGGCGAGATAGCTAGCACCAAATCCACCGTCAAAACTGCCCACTTTGGGGCCAGTTTGTCCAAAAATGGCGTTATCGGCGGCAATGGTGAGGTCACAAATCAAGTGCAGCACATGACCACCACCAATTGCATATCCGGCAACTAAAGCAATTACTACTTTAGGTAAGGAACGTATCAATCGTTGCAAGTCCAGCACGTTTAAGCGGGGAGTGCCATCATCGTCTACATAACCGGCGTGTCCCCGGACGCTTTGATCACCTCCTGAACAAAAAGCATATTTTCCATCAGTGTGGGGGCCTGCGCCAGTCAGAAGAATTACACCAATTTTAGAATCTTCACGGGCATCACAAAAGGCTGCGTACAGTTCAAAGACGGTTTTGGGACGAAAGGCGTTGCGCTTGTGGGGGCGGTTGATCGTGATTTTGGCGATACCGTCGGTTTTTTGATACAGGATGTCTTCGTAAGTTTTGACGGTTTCCCAGTTGGTTTGCATGGGGATAGCTGCGTGGTAGTGCTTGAGAATTTTATCGCGGTCTTGGGGAAAATGCGATCGCTAAGATTAATGTTTCGCGCACCAGCGAAGCGTATCCCTTCGGGACACTTCGTGAACGCGGAGCGTGCCGGAGGCTCTAGCACGAAGTGCGTTAGACGCAAAGGTGCAAAGAAGAAGGTGTCTGTGCTATCTCCAGCCTTTAAAATGCGGTAATTGTCTGGCTGTGGAGGAATGACAATGCGACGCGACACCATCTTTTATAAATTGTTTAAGCAGTTTCCGGGATTGCTGTTTGAATTGGTAGATGAACCACCCCCAGAAGCAGCAGGATACCAGTTTGAATCGGTTGAGGTGAAAGAAACGGCATTTCGCATTGATGGCGTGTTTCTACCTCCTGATAATGCAGTTTCTCAGGTGGTATTTTTTGCTGAGGTGCAGTTTCAGAAGGATGAGGATCTGTATCATCGCTTCTTTTCTGAGTTGTTTTTGTTTCTCTATCGCCACTCTATCCGTTACGATGACTGGTTTGGGGTGATAATTTTTGGTTCTCGGAGTCTTGAACCCTCAAATACAAGGATTCACCGGGGTTCGCTGGAAAGTGGACAAGTGCGGCGGGTTTATCTAGATGAATTGGGGGATTTGCGACAACAACCTTTAGGACTCGGTCTAATGTTGCTGACGAATATTACCGCTGAAACTGAAGCAATGGAAGCAGCGCGGTTTTTGCTGGCACAAGCACAGCAACAATCGGAACAAGCGATAATAGAGTTGGTAACGACAATTATCTTCTACAAGTTTTCTAATCTGAGTCGAGAGGAGATTGCAGCGATGTTGGGACTGATAACGGAAGAACCACGGGCTATTCGGGAAGCGAAGGAAGAAGGGGAGCAACAAGGAATAGTAAAAGGAGAGCGATCGCTAGTCCTACGACTATTAAGCCGACGATTGGGTAATATTCCCGATGCGCTTCTGTCTCAAATTCAGGCTTTGTCGGTGGAACGGTTGGAGGCTTTAGGTGATGCTTTGTTGGATTTCTCTACTCTTGCGGATTTGGAAGGGTGGTTACAAGGGGAAGTAAGGGGGTAAGTCTCACGCAAAGGCGCAAAGGCGCAAAGGAGATTGCGGCAATGTTGGGACTGATAACGGAAGAACCGAGGGCTATTCGAGAAGCGAAGGAAGAAGGAGAAAGAAAGGTCATTTTACGACAATTAAGCCGACGATTGGGTAATATTCCCGATGCGCTTCTGTCTCAAATTCAGGCTTTGTCGGTGGAACGGTTGGAGGCTTTAGGTGATGCTTTGTTGGATTTCTCGACTCTTGCTGATTTAGAAGGGTGGTTACAAGGTGAACTAAGGGGGTAAGTCTCACGCAAAGGCGCAAAGGAGGAGGAAGCGTGATGTTTTTGCCGCTTTTCCTCTGAGTGTATCGTTAATTTTGAGTGTTACTTAGTATAGTATAGGAATTGACTACATACTTACTTATAATTTCCGTATACCAAACTAATGCTTCGCTCAATTGAAATTGAAATTGATGATCAAAGTTGGGGTACAGCTACTGTTCCTACGGAAATCGCTCAACTTAAAGGAACACGGAATACAAATGTGCTTTCTGCTCTAATTCACACAGCACTTTGGACTCGTCCTCCTGTAACCTATGGCTTCCATCTCAGCGATTTCTGGGCGTGTCTTCGATACTACCCTGCAATTGCTGGTAGCTCTGACTTACGCTTATGTAAAGAATGGAATTCGATTGATCCTCATCAAAAAACTATTCTCAGTGATGAATTAGGTGTGGGTTTTACGACACAACTATTAATTGAAAAATTAGGATGCAAACAATTTGCTGATACTCTTCATGTAGTCAAGACTCTCCCTCATAAATTCCATCTTCCTAAATCAGCAAATAATGGTAAATACAAGTCTCCAGATTATATTGGATTTGATAGTCATTCAAATTACTATGTACTGGAGTGTAAAGGCTCTCAGTCATCAAAAAAGAAGCTTAAATTAGCAGTTGATAAAGGAATAAAACAGAAAAGTAATCTTACAACATTTGGTAAAACTAAAATCAAATATTCTCTTGTTGCTGGTTTGTTCATTGCACCAGAGGAAAAAAAACGATCAAAGTCCTGTATTCATATCGCTGATCCTTCTTGGGAAGAACTCAATGAGATACTAGAAAATTATACTACTGAAGAAATTAATACTTCTATTTCACAGATAACTTTGGCAAAACATCTGTCGCTAATTGGACTCAATACTGTTTCTCGTTCATTGGCTAATACTCCCACAGAACAACTTAGACGACTTCCAGATGATGCCCGTTCTGCGCTAAATAACTGGCTCACAGATGAACCGCAAGAATTTAGAACTATTTTTGATACAAGAGAAATTTACTCACAAGTGCCTGAAAGGACTTTTTTAAATGGTCGATTTCGTGTTCAGACACCAAACCAACTTTTAGCCCAATTAATTGATGATCAAGATGTTAGCAGTGTATTGAGAAATTTATCTTTTTCATCATTAGAGAGGCGTTGGAGTTTTGAATCTAATGAAACGATGTCTCAACTAATATCTCCATTTGAATTTGGATTTCAACTTGAATTTTTCTAATGTCTAAAAAACATTGTTGTTACACAGTTTTTCCCTTAATATTACAAGCATTTCACAGAAATTCTATATTTCATCTCGCTATTCAGTAATACCTAATTCGAGGGTTAAATTGCGGCTTTGCATAATCAAACTATGACTCTTGTGGGGTGGACATCTTGCCCGCCCAAAAATCAAGGACGGGCGAGACGCCCATCCCACAAAACTATTAAAATTATTGTGCAATTATACAAATTTTAAATCCTAATATCCACCGCAAAGTTTCCTAAATTCTCCTTTCTCCACTTCGCATCTATTTTGCGATTTGTCCTTACCTCTAAAACCCGAATACCTGTAGTTGGTAGCGGGTTTAATTTTTGCTGCAAATGCTGCCAAGAAATAATCAATTCATGCTGCACATTGTAAGTAGCGCATAACTGAGAAAAATCAATATCCTGGGGTGTGGCAAAAAATTCTTCAAAAGGTGGTTCAAAATTGGCGATGGGTAACATTTCAAAAATCCCCCCGCCATTGTTGTTAATTAAGATAATTGTCAGATGTCCAACAAATTTATTTCTAATTAAAAAACCGTTGGTATCGTGCAATAGGGCTAAATCTCCTGTTAACATCACGCTGCTTTGCTGACGATGTGCTATTCCCAAAGCGGTGGATAAAGTTCCCTCAATGCCATTTGCACCCCGGTTAAAATAAGGGTTTATTTTTAAATTATTCGGTTTCCAGAAAAATTCTACATCCCGCACCGGCATACTATTGGCAATAAACAGCGGTGTTTCTGGTGGGAGATTTTGGGAAATTAACCAAGCTGCTTTACATTCAATTAATTCTTCTATATTTTTAAAAGTATCATCAATATTTTTTCTGACTTTCGTTTCAGCATCACACCATTTTTGCAAATATTCCCAGTTTCTAGTTATTTCTAGTCTCTCAGTCTCCAGATTTTCTACAGATATCCGTAAATAGGTGGTTCTCCCGTGGAGAGGATCGAGATTTTGATCACTGTTGTCAATTATCCAGCGCCGGGGTTGTGTGGCATTTATCCAGGTACGCAGTTCTTTACTTGTAGGCATTTCCCCAATTTGAATTACTATTTCTGGTGTTAGCTGTTTTGCAAGTTGCTGATTTCGCAAAATTAAATCATAGGTGGAAATTAAATAGGGGTTGAGTTCTGCATAATTTCTCACGGGGGAAAGTCCCTCGGCTAAAATCGGCCAGTTGAGTGTTTGGGAAAGTTTAGCGATCGCACTACAATATTCCTGTGGTCGTCGCGGTTGGGCAACTCCAGCAATAATCAAACCGCGTTTACACTCTTTCCATTCTTCGGGAATTGGGTAATGGGTAATGGGTAATTGGTAATGGGTAATGGGTACACCAGCAAAAAACTCTTCTGGGTGCAATGTGAAATCAGTACCATCAGGTATCGGTGCAAGGGGGTCACGAAAGGGAATATTTAAGTGTACAGCCCCCCCTGTAGGGGCTTGGCAACGCTCCCACCCATAAATTATTGTTTGTCTCAAATAAGCTAAAATCCCCATATCTAGGGATGGCAGAGCTAATTCAGCTTGCCAGTTTGGGTAATTACCATACAATCTCACCTGGTCGATAGTTTGCCCAGAGTGACATTCTCGCAATTCTTGTGGTCTATCGGCGGTTAAAATCAACAAAGGGACACGACTTTCTTTAGCTTCAATTACCGCCGGGTAAAAGTTCGCTCCCGCAGTCCCGGAAGTGCAAACAAGCACCACAGGGCGTCCCGTGGCTTTAGCTCGTCCCAAAGCAAAAAAAGCGGCAGAACGTTCATCGAGAATCGAAATCGCCTCAATATCAGGCGCAAGTTGGGCAAAAGCGACGGTTAGGGGTGTAGAACGGGAACCGGGACAGATAACGGCGCAAGTCAAACCCAAGCGCTTTAGCGTCTGTGTCAAGATATAAGCCCAAACCTGATTAACATTCCTCAAAGCAATCTGCATCGATTCAAAGTATAAGAAAATTCATTACCGCACATTTCATCATATTTAGCTTAAACGAAAAGAAGCCCCACACTCACTCTTAGGAGTGTGGGATGAATTTTTGGGCGACGACGAATTGACCCCCAACTAATTCAAACCATAGGTTTGACAGGACGGGG
>NZ_JACJRJ010000083.1 GCF_014697195.1 Cylindrospermum sp. FACHB-282
ATATTACAGGTAGGCTAAAGCCTACCGAGTCGTTTTTCATCCCCGGTCTGAAGTACGGAGTATGGCGCTGTGCGCCTGTTCCTCCGGGGCTTTCAAACTCCCGTCTGTTTCTTGTAAGAGGTGATGATATTCCTTGTAAAACCAAAATCTAGGATTTCGGTAGTACAAGCCGCTCTGGCACCTAACACCAAGCTAAAAGAGTTTGATGTCAAGAGCTAAGGCTCTGGGCTCTTTGGAACCCTAACACCTTATACTTCCCATGCGTCTCGGTGCGAGTACTTTCTCATCTAACAACAGCATCAGCTTACCCAAGCATTTGCCGCTAACAAACAATTAGATGACCGCACAGGTAGAGTCGGCAGCTACTAGGGCCAGAAAGAATACGCTTTTCTAAGCGTTAAACTAACCCATTCCACAATATCTACACAAAGGGGTTGATACTGTAGCATCATACAGAGACTCAAAAGAGTATGTATTATGGCACCGATTTAATTAATATTTAGCTATTATACTGTATTGGCGGAAATTTTCATCAACCAATAGTATGTATTCGGGATTGGTAAGCAAAGAATGTTAAGTCCCTTGCTTTTTCTTGCAGAGTACCATAATTTGGCTGTACCTCAAATTCAATACCAATTCTCAATTCAGCCGCTTTCGATTTAATGCCTTCTTGGAGTCTGTTGTAACTCCAATTGTGTATCTGACGGTTATATTCTTTTATATACAATTGTTGAACATGACGATTACCTAGATGTTTAGTCTCGGCTTTGGCTTGAATTGCGCTGGTGCGAATTTCCCGCATATCTTTTAATTTGGGTAATACAATACTAACCGCTTGATAGTGTTCAGCAATTTCTACTATTCTCTTTGCTAGCAATTTATCAATATATTCCCCTAATTCTGATTCTCCAAGATGACAGGGAGCATCTTTCTTCTGAGCTTTTTCTCTTTCTTTGCGAAAATGTACCTGTTGCCGTCGTCTGCGGCTTAACAAATGATATAGGAATAATATTTGATTCCTGAAATTATTTGCGTAGGCAGGCAAGAGGCACTCATGCAAGAGGCAAAGGGATTCTAGACGATTAAGGTGTACCGAGTTTTTTTCAAAAATCAAATATGAGTCCTATAATCATCACCTAGTAATTGTTTAATTGTCCTATAGGCTATTACTTTCTGAGTATTTATATCGACTATAGCAGCCGTCGCTAACTCCACAGGATGAAAACTGATACCAACGATTATATTGGGTTGACCTCGATAAACTATCTTACTAGGACGGGTGAGGGAATTATCAAGTCTCGATAGTGAGGATTTATTTTTATTGAGGTTTGTTTGTTGGGTTTTGTCTAGATTTTCATTCTTCTCTGCTTTACTCACTAGCTTTTGTGCCTTATCAGTCTTTTCTTTTCTTACTTCTTCAGTACCCTCTGCTGTCCATAAACGAGCGTCATAGGTACAATGCAGAGCTAATTTATGAATTTTCCAAGGTTCACCTTTGCCTTTACCTTGTTGCCATAGCAACTGTGCAGAACGTAGTGTTACCAAGCTTCCTGAAAGTTTGGCTTCACCTTTATCGCTTTTTTTAAAAGTTTCGTAGTCTTCTAGAAAGCGTTCAAAAAAATGAAGTTGGCGTTTATCACAATAAATTTGAAAGTGATATTCAGACCAACCATTGAAGTAAACAAAAATCTTGTTTTCACTATTTTTATACCAGCTTAAATCATTATATAAGTAATCTACAGGATATGGCAACTGTGAAACTTTTTTCGATATATCAGCTATCCAATTTTCATATTCTTCATTATCTTTTGGTACTTGATTTATTAGATTATCAAATGCCTCAATATATGTTGTACCTACAATATCTCTACCACTAGGCAATCGATTATCTTGGATCTGCTTCTCCAAGCGTTTAATCTCGACTTTCTTTTGATTACGACGCTTTTTTAGTTTTTTGATGTCTTCTTTTTCCTCACTGACTTTATTATGATTCTTTATCAAGTAAGCAGCAGCACATCGTATTAAAATATCCTGTGATTTTTTGTGAATGTCATATAAAATATTTGTCAATGCCTTTGGACGTTCATCTTTTGGTGTTTCTTGAGTAACGATATTTAAATCTTTGTCTATGTTGCTAGTTTTAGGGTTTTTAGTTCTACGTACTTTTCGATTAGAATTAGTTTGCTTATTATTTTCACTACCAGTGATAATTTGCTTCAAAATTTCTTCCGGTTGAGCGAGTATTTCTTGCGCTTTATAACGGATTGTTTGTAAATCACAATTACTTTCTGCTACAAGTTCAACATCACTTTTAAGTATATCCTTGAGAAAGTACTCCTTACCCTCTTTCTGCCTTTTTCGTTTTTGGTATAAAGTAAGCCATAAAGAATAGACCTCCTTTACAAAAGAGTCTGCTGATGAGCGAAGACGACCTGACTGTTCCTTTAAATATGAATCCTTCGTTAGGGATTTACGTAACTCTGTAATTTCTGCCTTGCTGATTTCTCCGGTTTCTTTAATGTTTTCAAATTCAGGTTGTTCACTTACATCCTTCAATAATTGGACAATCAGAGGAGTGTTTTTTTGAGTCATTTCTTCCCATACTTTACGAAGTACATCATCGCTACTATGCAGATGGCATCGTATAGTTCTGAGGATAGGACTCGTGAAATTTTTCTTATTATTGCGGCTCATAGTGACAAAATCTCCACAAAACAAATGATTTTTTATTTGTATGGTTACAAATAAACTTGAATACTTTGATTCATTGCATCTTTGTCAGATAAAGATCGCACCTTGAAGCGATCGCTCTCCAAAAATTTCAGTACTGTCGGGAAAATCTGCTGGTTACTTTGTGAACTCGGTAAGTCGTCACAATCAATACAAGCTAATTCCCTCATATCGCTCAAGTCGCTCATAGCATGGACTTTCCATAGAATAACCACCTAAGACATTGCTACACATTAATTTAATGTTTAGCAATGTTTTTAATTTACCATAAAACATTGGTGAACATTGTTAAACATTATTTAGCCTTAGAATAAGGTTGTGGGGGTATGATGATCTGGCGATAAATTCTTTTAGAGTTGATGAATCAAAGCGATCGCGTACAAACTTCCATATATTTCCCCAAGGATATCCACGAGGCTTTGGTGAGATGGGCACAGGAAGAAGACCGTCCCATCAGTAATCTTGTTGTGCGGCTTGTGAGTAAGGCAGTTGAGGAGCGGGAAAAGAAGCAAAATCCGCCGCAATAATATCTAGGTGTCGCAGATAGGACAATTTGTAAATTCCTGGTATACGATATATCCTCAGCCACTACATGAGTAAAGTCCTTGTGCGTGGTATGTTATTGGTTCTTTGCACGATGTAAAAACTTCAAGGCAAAGTGTCAGACGGGCTTAAGAACGTCTGGCAAAGTTGATCGGAGGAGGTATGCGTGAAGGCTACACGAAATGGCAATTAAGAAAAGTGAACTTTATAGTTCTTTATGGAAAAGCTGTGATGAACTACGGGGTGGCATGGATGCCTCGCAGTATAAGGATTATGTACTGGTTTTATTGTTTGTTAAATATGTATCTGATAAATATGCGGGTGTAGCAGATGCGCTGATTGAAGTGCCTGAAGGTGGAGGATTTCAGGATATTGTTGCTCTCAAAGGACAGAAAGATATCGGAGATCGTATCAACACAATTGTTACCAAGTTAGCCGAAGCCAATGATTTAAAGGGCGTTATTGATGTCGCTGATTTCAATAATGCCGACAAGCTGGGCAAGGGTAAGGAAATGCAGGATAGGCTTTCCAACTTGGTGGCGATTTTTGAAACCCCTGCTTTGAATTTTAGTAAAAACCGCGCCGATGGTGATGATATTTTAGGCGATGCTTATGAGTACCTGATGCGTAACTTTGCGACGCAATCGGGTAAAAGCAAGGGTCAATTTTATACTCCGGCGGAAGTGTCCCGTGTAATCTCTCAAGTTATTGGCGTTAATTCAGCCCAAAGCCAGAGTCAGACGATTTACGACCCGACTTGTGGTAGTGGTTCTCTGTTGTTAAAGTCGGCGGATGAAGCGGAACGGGGCTTAACTATCTACGGGCAAGAGATGGACAACGCTACCCGCGCTTTGGCTCGGATGAACATGATCCTCCACGGACACCCTACTGCTGAGATTTGGCAGGATAATACTTTATCAAGTCCTTATTTCAAAGATGCGGATGGTAGCCTGAAAACTTTTGATTTTGCTGTGGCTAATCCTCCGTTTTCCTCAAAAGCTTGGAGTAATGGTCTTAATTTAGCCAAGGATGAGTTTCAACGGTTTGATGGCTATGGCATTCCTCCGGCTAAAAATGGGGACTATGCTTTTTTGCTGCACATGGTGCGCTCCCTGAAAAGTAATGGTAAAGGAGCGATTATTCTGCCGCATGGGGTACTGTTTCGGGGGAATGCGGAGTCGGAAATTCGGAAAAATCTGATTTGCAAGGGCATTATCAAGGGGATTATTGGGCTACCGCCGAACCTGTTTTATGGGACGGGGATTCCTGCCTGCATTATTGTGTTAGACAAGGAAGATGCCGAGAATCGCCAAGGCATTTTTATGATTGATGCCAGCAAGGGGTTTGTTAAAGACGGCAATAAAAACCGTCTGCGGGAGCAGGACATTCATAAAATAGTTGATGTCTTCAACAAACAGCTTGAGGTGGCGAAGTATTCGCGGATGGTTCCAGTTCAGGAAATTGCGGGGAATGAGTACAACCTGAATATTCCGCGTTATATCGACTCTCAGGAAGAGGAAGATATACAGGATATTGAGGCGCATCTGTTGGGAGGGATACCCAAGCGAGATATTGAAGCTTTGAGCGATTACTGGCAGGTTTACCCGACGCTGCAACAGGAATTATTTGAGGCGGCGGATCGCCCAGGATACCTGATGCTCAAAATTCCAGGCTCAGAAGTTAAAGCTTGTATTTTTGCTCATCCTGAATTTATCAGCTATGGGAAAGACATTCAAGCGGTTTTTGAGACGTGGCAAGCCAAACATACGCCTTTGCTGAAAGCCATCCAGCCGGGAGATAAGCCCAAGGCGATTATTTACGCGCTTTCGGAAGACTTGCTGCAAGGGTTTACGGGTAAAAGTCTGATTGATAAATACGATGTTTACCAGCACCTAATGACCTATTGGGTGGAAAGTATGAAGGACGATGTTTATATTTTGGTAGAAGATGGCTGGAAGGCAGAACTGACGGCGGTGACGAATAAGAAAGGTGCAGTAACAGATTATGTCTGCGAACTGATTCCCAAAGAGTTGATGATTAACCGCTATTTTCAAGCTGAACAGGCAGCGATCGCAACTTTGGAAACGAAAAAGGATGAAATTGTTCGCCAGCAGGAGGAACTGCAAGAAGAACATGGCGGTGAGGAGGGTTTGCTGGAGGAAGTCACCAATGACAGTGGCAAAATTACCAAAGCGAATGTGAGCGATCGCATCAAGATAATTAAGAATGATGCCACGTTTGCGGATGAATTAAAGGTGTTAAAGGCTTATTTAAAGCTGATTGAGCAAGAGGCGGAAATTAGTAAACAAATTAAAGTATTGACTCAATTTTTGGATAATTATGTGTTGACAAAATACGGGGATCTAACCGAGGACGAGATTAAAACGCTGGTGGTAGATGACAAGTGGATGCCGACTTTACGACAGGCGATCGCTTCGGAGATGGATCGGATTTCGCAACGGTTGACGCAGCGAATTAAGGAGTTGGCAGAACGGTATGATACGCCTTTGCCGGAGTTGACGAGTAAGGTTGATGAGTTGACGGCTAAGGTTGAGGGGCATCTGAAGAGAATGGGGTTGGTATGGTAGTTAGCGGTTGGAAAAAAATCCCTTTGGGTGATGTGCTTAAGCTTCAGCGTGGTTTCGATCTTCCACACACTAAGCGTCAACCTGGCGATATTCCTGTTGTGTCTTCGTCTGGCATAAGTGGACAACATTCTGAAGCTAAAGCAAAAAGCCCAGGTGTTGTAACAGGACGATACGGTACAATCGGCGAAGTTTTTTTCATTAGTGAAGACTTTTGGCCGCTCAATACAACTCTATTTGTAAAAGACTTTAAGGGTAATAATCCACTATTTATATCGTTTCTACTACGCACTATTGATTTCAAATCATGTAGTGATAAAAGTGGTGTTCCTGGCGTTAATCGTAATGATCTACATAATCTAGAAGTAAAACTTCCTCCACTTCCAGAACAAAAAACGATCGCACAATCCCTCAGCGATGTCGATGCCCTGATTACAGAGTGCGATCGCATCATCACCAAAAAGCGCAACACCAAGCAAGGCACGATGCAGCAACTCCTCACAGGTAAAAAACGCCTGCCCGGTTTTAGCGGCGAGTGGGAGGTGAAGAAGTTGGGGGAGATTGGAGAATTTAAAAATGGAATTAATAAGGGAAAAGAAGATTTTGGCTTTGGGTATCCTTTTGTAAATCTCTTAGATGTATTTGGGCGATCTAAAATATTTCAAGGTGTATCGTTTGGTTTAGTAAATTCTTCGGGTGCAGAAAGGAAAATTTATGAATTAAGGAAAGGAGATATTTTGTTTATACGTTCATCAGTCAAGCCTGAAGGCGTAGGACTAACGTCTGTGGTGAATGATGATTTAGAGGATACTGTTTATAGTGGTTTTTTAATCAGATTTAGGGATTTTGGCGAATTGGATTTTGAGTATAAAGTGCATTGCTTTAATGAAGAAGAATTTAGAAAAAGGGTAATAGATAGTAGCACTGTTAGCGCGAATACAAATATTAATCAAGATGCTTTAAAAAACCTTCAAATTACTCTTCCGCCAACAATAGAGGAACAAAAAGCGATCGCTCAAATCCTCAGCGACATGGATGCAGAAATCGCAGCCTTAGAACAAAAGCGCGACAAATATAAAGCCATCAAACAGGGCATGATGCAAGAACTTCTCACCGGGAAAACTCGCCTAGAATATGATTTAGATAATTAAATAGTATGGGTAAAAAATATAAAATATATCTTGATGTTTGTTGTTTAAATCGTTCATTTGACGACCAAACACAGCCGCGAATTCGTTTAGAAACAGAAGCAATTTTAGAAATTCTCAGCCGTTGTCGAGATGGAGAATGGGAATTAGTCAGTAGCACAGCCCTAGAATCCGAAATTGCACAAACCCCAGATGTAGCCAGAAGAGAACAGGTGCTTGAAGCATTAGCGATCGCTCAACATCAGATTTTAGTCACCGAAGAAATCTCTAGACGAGCTATAGAAATAACAAACTTTAATATTAAAAATTTTGATGCGCTTCATATCGCTTGTGCTGAGGGGAACGCCGACATTTTCTTGACAACAGATAACCGTCTATTGTCAAGAGCATTAAACTATAAGAATAACTTAAACATAATAGTTGCTAACCCAATGATCTGGTTAGCAGAAGTTACCACTAATCTCGTAGGAGGAGAAAATGACCCCGATTGAATTATATAGAAAAGGATTTCAAGCCTTAGTAGATGCTTTGGGATATCCTGATGCTATCCGGTTTATTCGCCAATTTGACAAGGGAAATGGAGACTACACCCAAGAACGTCATCAATGGCTCGATCAGCTAACAATGGATGAAATCCTCACAGACATTAAACAACGCCAAAAAATAGCTGACCCCAAGAACCAGGAACAATAATGAGCCAAGAACGCACCAAAACACCCTTAACCGTTACCCATGACGGGGAACCCTTAGTCATTATCTATCCTGCCACCCCTCAACCCCAGCGCCCAGCATTCGGAGCAATAAAGGGTAGCGGCGAAATATTGGGAGACATTATTGCTTCAGTAATCCCTGCTACCACATGGGAAGCACTTCAGTGAAGCTATTACTTGATACCCACATCTGGCTTTGGTATTTGCTGCAAATTCACGGATGACACAAATAGAGATGACATAGTTTGATTAACGGTGTCATATTTAAAGCTGACTAAATCCGTGAATATTACAGTGAGAGGGTTGCTATGAGCCAGGTCGGACAACGCGAACGCCAAACCCAAAACCGCATAGTGCAACTATTCCAGCAACAATTAAACTATCGCTATCTGGGTGATTGGCACGACAGACCTAACAACAGCAACATCGAAACCGACATCCTCAGCACCTTCCTCCGCGACAAACAAGACTACAGCGATCGCCTCATCACCAAAGCCTTGTATGAACTCAATAAAGTCGCAGGCGACCAAAGCAAAAGCCTTTATGACATCAACAAAGAAGTTTATAGCCTCCTGCGCTATGGGGTCAAAGTCAAAGAAGAAGTTGGCGAGAACACCCAAACTGTTTGGCTGATCAACTGGGAACAACCTCTAGAAAATGACTTTGCGATCGCCGAAGAAGTCACAGTTAAAGGCGAAAACACCAAACGCCCAGATATCGTACTTTATGTTAATGGTATTGCGATCGGTGTTCTGGAACTTAAACGCAGCACCGTTTCCGTATCTGAAGGCATCCGCCAAAACCTCGATAACCAAAAATCCATATTTATTAAATCCTTCTTCACCACCATGCAGTTTGTCATGGCAGGTAATGACACCGAAGGACTCCGCTACGCCACCATTGAAACCCCAGAAAAATACTTCCTCACCTGGAAAGAAGATACTAACACTGACATCGCCAATCCTTTAGATAAAAACCTGCTGCAACTCTGCACCAAAGAACGCTTTTTAGAGTTAATTCACGACTTTATTGTTTTTGACCGGGGTATTAAAAAAGTTTGCCGCCACAATCAGTATTTTGGGGTTAATGCTGCCCAATCTTACCTCCGTCGCCGAGAAGGGGGTATTATCTGGCACACTCAAGGCAGTGGTAAAAGCCTGACAATGGTTTGGCTAACTAAATGGATTCGGGAAAACATCACTGATGCTCGTGTCTTGATAATTACCGATCGAGATGAACTAGACAAGCAAATTGAGAATGTCTTTAAGGGAGTCAACGAAGCGATTTACCGCACTACAAGCGGGCAAGACCTGATTAACAAACTCAACAATACTACCCCCTGGTTACTCTGCTCCCTAATTCACAAATTTGGCAAGAAAGACAAACCAGACGACTCAGACTATAACAGCTACATCGAAGAACTTAAGCGCAGCCTGCCCAGCGACTTCAGCGCCAAAGGCGATACTTATGTATTTGTGGATGAATGTCACCGCACCCAATCAGGTACGCTACACGACGCGATGAAAGAAATCCTACCGAATGCTGTATTTATAGGTTTTACTGGTACACCCCTACTTAAAAAAGATAAGCAAAACAGCATCAACGTTTTTGGTGATTACATTGACACTTACACATTCAAAACAGCCGTAATTGATAAAGTTGTCCTTGATTTGCGCTATGAAGCTCGCAATGTTGACCAAAATATCACTTCACAAACCAAAATTGACCAGTGGTTTGAAGCCAAAACTAGAGGCTTAACCGAACACGCCAAAACCCAACTCAAGAAACGCTGGGGAAATCTGCAAAAAGTTCTTAGTTCAAAATCTCGACTGGAAATAATTGTCAGCGATATTCTGCTAGATTTTGAAACTAAAGACCGCTTGCAAAGTGGTCATGGTAACGCCATGCTCGTCTCTGGTAGCATTTACCAAGCTTGTAAATATTACGATCTATTCCAAGATGCTGGTTTTACCAAATGTGCCATTGTCACATCCTACAAACCTTCCCCGAAAGACATCAAAGGCGAAAGTACAGGAGAAGAGGAACTGACGGAAAAATTACGCCAGTACGAAATTTATCAAAAAATGCTCAACGGAAAAGCACCAGAAGTATTTGAAGACGAAGTTAAAAAGAAATTTGTCGAAGAACCAGCCCAAATGAAGCTGCTGATTGTAGTCGATAAGTTGCTGACGGGATTTGATGCACCTTCTGCTACTTATCTCTACATCGATAAAACCATGCGCGACCACGGACTATTTCAAGCCATTTGTCGCGTCAACCGCTTGGATGGTGAAGATAAAGAATATGGCTACATCATCGACTACAAAGACCTATTTAAAAGCCTAGAAAAATCAATTAACGATTACACCTCTGAGGCATTTGAAGACTACGAAACAGACGACATCGATGGATTATTGAGCGACAGAATCGCCAAAGGCAGAGAACGCCTAGAAAATGTGAGATAAAGCGTCAAAGCTTTGTGCGAACCTGTGGAGCGACCCCACGATACCCATGCCTATATCCGCTATTTCTGCGGCTCCAATACCGAAAACCCAGAAATCATCAAAGAAAATCAACAACAGCGGATTGCCCTTTATAAATACACATCAGCTTTAGTTCGAGCCTATGCCAATTTGTCCAATGACATGACAGAAGCCGGATACAGCAAAGCAGAAACGGAAATTATTAAACAAGAAGTTAAGCATTACGAACAAGTACGCGCAGAAGTGAAACTAGCCAGTGGCGATTACATCGACTTGAAAGCCTACGAACCCGCCATGCGTCACTTGATTGATACCTACATCGGGGCAGAAGATAGCGAAATAATTTCCGCTTTCGACGACATGACACTAATTCAGTTGATTGTCGAACGCGGTACAAATGCAGTTGACGTATTACCCAAAGGCATCAAACAAAACCAAAAAGCTGTAGCAGAAACTATCGAAAACAACTTACGCAAAGTCATTATCGATCAACAACCAACAAACCCGAAATATTTCGACAAAATGTCCACACTGCTGGATGAGTTAATCCAAGCACGGAAAGCAGCCAGCCAAGACTATAAAGCCTATTTGCAGAAAATTGTTGAGTTAAGTAAACAAGTTGTTCAACCTAGCAGTTCATCACAGTATCCTCAATCATTGAACTCTCCTGCTAAAAGGGCTTTATATGACAACCTCAATCAAGACGAAGCCTTATCTCTAGCGATAGATGACGCGATTCGCAAAACCAAAAAAGATGGGTGGCGTGGAAACATAATGAAAGAGCGTGAAGTAAAAAATGCCATTAAGAAACATTTAGATTCGCCTGAAGATTGCGATAGCGAAGCGCTGCTGCGAAGCGCAGATCGCATTTTTGAAATAGTCAAAAGCCAAAGCGAGTATTAGGATGCACCAAATTACAGTCGGTGAACTCGTCATAGACGTTGCTAGAAAAGACATTAAAAACCTGCACTTGGGAGTTTACCCCCCTGATGGTCGAGTACGTATCGCCACACCCTTACACCTTGATGACGAAGCTGTGCGTTTATTCGCTATCTCCAAATTAGCCTGGATTAAAAAGCATCAAGCTAACTTTGAAGCACAAGAACGCCAGTCACCAAGAGAATTTGTGTCTGGTGAAAGCCATTATTTTCAAGGCAAACGCTATTTATTAAACGTCATTTATTGTCTGGGCAATCCCAAAGTGGAAGTTAGAAATAATACTTATATCGACCTTTATGTTAGAGAAGGAAGTAGTGAAGCGCAACGTCAACAAGTCATAATGTCCTGGTATCGACAGCAGTTAAAACAGGAAATTCCCCCATTAATCGAAAAGTGGCAAAAGAACATGGGAGTTGAGGTTGAGGACTGGGGGGTAAAACTGATGAAAACCAAATGGGGTACTTGTAACATCCAAGCAAAACGTATCTGGCTCAACCTCGAACTAGCCAAAAAAGACAAGCACTGCCTAGAGTATGTTGTAGTTCATGAAATGGTGCATCTGTTAGAACGCAATCATGGCGATCGCTTTGTGGCTTTCATGAATAAATTTATGCCGAATTGGAAATTTTATAAGGATGAGTTGAGTCGCTCCCCCCTTGGAAGTTATTGAGTTCAATTGCTCGTGGTAATACACTTTGAGCTATATTTGGCTGGCTCAATTATAAATTTTGGTGGAGTCTATAATTTGAGTGTAGTCGTCTCATCTTGAGATGATACCCAGTTTTCAGGTATTAAAGCTTTACAAGAAACAGACGGGAGTTTGAAAGCCCCGGAGGAACAGGCGCACAGCGCCATACTCCGTACTTCAGACCGGGGATGAAAAACGACTCGGTAGGCTTTAGCCTACCTGTAATATATCTGTAATTTCAGGTAGAGTATCAAGCAATTCCTCTACAACTTGGGTAATAGTTGTATCTTTTTTTGCAGCATACAACCGCAGTTTATTCATTCTGCGTTCGGTAATTCTAATGTGTAATTCTTTTTTTGTCATATATGACACAATGACGACACACTTATGTTAGCATACAGGTAAGGAGGCAAAACAAATGTATGGATGCCAGCAAAATTTAATTAATCCAAATGAAGAGTTAAA
>NZ_JACJRJ010000084.1 GCF_014697195.1 Cylindrospermum sp. FACHB-282
TCAGAAAAGCAATCCCTAATGCTTTTGCAGATGGGATACAGGGGATTGTAGTTTCCCCAGTAAAGGTAACACTTTCAAAGTAAAAGATATTTGTCTATATTTTTTACAACTATTACCCGAACCCTCCCTTGGTGCCGAAGATTTTTCTGTGTATTTAGAACACGCCCCCGGTTCCATGTTTCGCTTAGGAGTAGGCTACAAAGAAAGAATTATTAATCACCCATTACACCATCCCCAATTTGAAGTTGATGAATCTGCCATTACTACCGGGGTTGTGACAATGGCTTATGCCGCTTATAAATACTGGTTATCAAAATAAACCACCCCTTCCAGATCTCTGAAAATCTCACCCTGTCTTCATTTTGAATTTTGAATTTTGAATTCCCCCTTGGGGTACTAGTCATTTCTCAACCATGATCAGACAAATTCAACTAGTGGCGTAGTGGTAGTCAATATAACCTACCAGCAGCAATTTATAGAGATGAAGATAGAGAAAATTACTGCTATACTATTTTGGTTAATAGTGAGTCAACAGATTCATTATTAGCCGCTATTTATCAACTAAATTTTGACTTTAACTACTAACACATAGAAATCAAAATCCTAACTTGATAAAATCAGCGCGATTATTTTCTAGCATAGTTAAACCCAGATTTTTTACTTAATAAACAAAAAGAAATTTGGAGCTTTTAAGCTTGCTATAAACTCTCACCTTATTACCGCCAACTATGCCGCCCATACAACCTGTAGAAACTTCATTACAACCACCTGTTAATGGTAATTGGTACTTGCTCAGTGTTCGTTCCAAAAAACGCGAATTATTTCTGAAATACTTGGAACTCGCCATCACCCAAAATAATTTAAGAGAATTAATTTTGCAAGTAGAAATTCCCCCAGAGTCAGTATATGAAGATATTGTTTTAGTGAATTTAAGTAATTTTAAAACAGCATATACTTATCTGCAAAAAGTTGATTGCTTCCAGGGTATAGAACGCAAACCGTTACAGTTAGAACAAGTCAGTCGGATGTTAGCAGCCAAGCAAAAGTAAAGACTCTAGATTTAACATCTCTAGCATTTAACAAAATTACCTAAAACCAGGCGATCGCACAGCATTTTTGCAACGCGATTGCCTGTTTGCCTAAATAGCACCAATTCCAGTATATAGCAGTCCTAAATCATTTGTGAACACAAAGATACCCGACTTCTCTAAGAAGTCGGGTATCTGACTCACTTTATGTTCACAAATCAAATAGGATTGCTATAGCCAGAAAAAATTTCAACCATGAGGTTTTTTATAGCTAGGATTTACAGCAATTTTCAGACTAATGAACCACAAATTATCGTAGGGACACAGTGTCCCTACAAAATGGTTTAATTATTTGAAAACGACTGTAAAACTAAACATTAGCACCAGTCTTTGCGCCGCCAAATCTCTGTTGAATTCTGCTCTTAGCAGCTTTGAATTGTGTAGCTAATTCCTCAGTTTGCACAGTGCTTAAGTTGTTGCGCATTGCCGCAAACATTGTATTTTCTTCTTGACGAACATGATCCATAACGATGTCTGAAAGTTGTCTGACTCTATCTTTAAATTCAGATGCAGATGGGTTAATAGCCCTAATTTCCTCTAACAGCCGTTTCATCTCAGCTTGTTCATCATAAAGCTCTTGGGTATCTTCCTCACCATAGAAAGAACGAACTCGCGGATAAACTACTTCTTCTTCCGCTTCAGCATGGGCAGTTAAATCCTTGTAAATTTGCCCAAAATACTCTTCAATTTTTTGCTGATCACCGCTTTGTAACAATTCTGTAAATAAGACATTCACCTTATTGTGATCCATGCGGAGCACATCCTGGATATTCATATCCTGTTTATCACTGCTTTGGGTAACAGCACTACCTACTACGCCGCTAAATGCTGCCATAGCGTCTTGGACTCGTGCCCAAATACCTTGATCTGCATCTTGTCCAGTGAGTTCGCGCACACCCAAAATCTCCAGAATGCCTTTGAGTTGTTCTTGGTGAGCGCGGTTCTCAAAGTTAATTGTATTTAAAGGGCCAATTGCTGCCATTACATCAGCACCAACTCTTTGAGCAGCCTTGTGAATTAGCAAGCCGGTCATTACTTGTTGGTGCTTCAGCAATTCATGCTGAAATACTTTTTCATACAAGCTTAATTCAGAACCTTGTATCCATTCCCGAAGCATTTCCACCTGTTGTTGAACAGTTCTATCTGGTTCTTTGTGAATGCCATACTGAACGATTACAGTATCCAGAATGCCCAGATTTTTTTGGTCATCATTGAGCATATCTTGGATGCGTTGGGAGATTTCACTATCAGTGGATGCTCTCAAAAATAGTTGCTCATCCTCGATCAGCAACTGTTGAACTGCTTTGATATCTGCCAATTTTGCGGCAATGGCATTGCGTTTAGTATCATCTAAAGTGGATACCATCTTTAATTCTCCTCGTAAAAGTATTCGGAACTATTGCCAATTTCAGATTGCCATAGAGAGTAGGCATATTCCATCTTTCTTTTGAGCGATTACCTGAGTTACTTAGGGTAGACAACCTAAGTTTTGTCTTGGCTAATTTTCAACTTCCACTATTAGATAGATAATTTTAAAACTTCGCCTATTTCGCCAGATAGATAAAATTTTCATGCCAATCTTCTAGATTGGCTCCAAGGTAGTTGAACAGGGGATCAATTCATCATGCCAGATAGTCCTGGATTAGGAGAGCAAGCGCTGAATAAAGTGGCAGAAATAGGGTTGTCTAGCCAGCTAGATGCAGTAGAAAAATTGGATGTTAGTATTCAAACTGATCCGCTCAAACTGGTTCAGGGAGAGGTAGATAGAGTCAAGATTGAAGGCGAAGGTTTGGTAATGCAAAAAGACCTCCGCATGGAAGAAATGGAAATGCAAATTACTAGTGTCTCGATTAATCCTCTCAGTGTTGCCTTTGGGAAAATTGAACTCACCAAACCAACTGTAGGCAGTGCGCGGGTTGTTTTAACGGAAGCTGATATCAATCGCGCTTTCAACTCCGAATATATCCGCTCAAAACTCCAAAATCAGAAAATACATATCCAGGGGCAACCGATGACGATCGCACCCGAAAACGTAGACTTTCGCCTACTTGGTGAAGGCAAAGTTGCATTAACTAGCAGCATCATGTTAGTAGAAAATGGCGAAATTCACCAAGTTGCTTTTTCAGCAATACCTCTTGTTAGTACTAACGGCACAACAGTGTCACTGGAAAATGTTGAGTATGGCGAAGAAGAGGAAATATCACCAGAATTAACACAAGCTTTGATAGATCAAACCAGTGAAATTTTGAATTTGAGTAACTTTGATTTAGAAGGAATGAGCCTGCGAGTTAAGCGACTAGAAGTAGAACCAGGGAAACTAACGCTGCAAGCTGAGGCTTACGTTGAACAAATTCCTGCGGCTTAAAATTAGGATATTAAATAATGGAAACCACAGAAACAACCTCAGAAACAACTTCGACACCTTTCCCAAATATCCCACCACTGATTGAAAGCGACGATAGAGAGTATCATGATAGCGGCGTACCCAGTACAGTGGCGATCGCCGGACACCCCTTACATCCCCTGAGTGTCATCTTTCCCATAGCCTTTTTAGCCGCTGCTTTAGGAAGCGATTTCGGCTACTGGTTAACTCATGATTTCTTCTGGGCTAGGGCTTCGTTATGGTTAATCGGACTCGGTTTGGTTGGAGGTGTCATAGCAGCAGCAATCGGCATGAGCGACTTTTTGAGAATTGAACGAGTCCGCAAACGCGCCGCTGGCTGGACTCATCTGATTCTTAACGCTTCTATTCTAGTCTTGAGTGCCCTCAACTTCATCCTCCGTCTGGGTAATTCTGAATCACGAATACTACCTTGGGGACTGTTTCTCTCGCTTGTTGTCGCTACGCTGACTAGTATTTCTGGCTGGTTTGGTGCCGAACTTTCCTATCGCCACAAAATCGGTGTGGTGGGTGCTGGTAGCAAACGATATCCTTAAGTTTAATCCAATTGAGAAAGCGGTGGAGTAAAAGCTAAAATTTTCTTTAGTTTTCACAAGCGAGAAAATGCTCCGAAACCGTAATCAAACAATATTCATTATCCTTTCTCTGCTCATCGTTGTGGCGATGGGCTTTTTGTTTAAGTACTACACTGGGACTGGCCAACAGTGGTTTAATAACTACGGTGCAGCTATATTTTACGAAATATTTTGGTGTTTATTCGTCTTTTGGTTTTTCAGAAATCGGGCAGCAGTGCAGCAAATCCCTTTAATTGTTTTTGTCATCACCTGTATACTAGAATTCTTACAGCTTTGGCATCCGCCGTTATTAGAAGCAATTCGCGCCACCTTGATAGGTAAATGGTTACTTGGCACTACCTTTGCTTGGTGGGATTTTCCTCATTATCTCTTGGGCTGTATATTGGGTTGGTTGTGGCTGCGACAATTACAAGGAATTGGCAATGCAAAAAAAAGTTAAAGTTAAACCTAATTCAAAACAGCAAAAAATTGAAGAACAATCAGATGGTAGTCTGACTGTACATTTAAAATCTCCACCAGTAGATGGTAAGGCTAATGAAGAGTTAATTAAACTACTAGCTGAAAATTTTTCTGTGCCCAAATCCTATATTAGGATTAAGTCCGGTTTATCCTCACGGCAAAAAATAATTGAAATTCATACTGATGTCTAATTTATTAAACCTTCAGCTAAGGTATTTCCTAGTAGAGTCAGGAAACAAGAAATAAAAGTTATACTTCCTGAGTAATACTGATATATCTTGACTGTGCTTTGACTCGTTCTATCCAAGCTTGGATAGCGGGAAACTGTGTCAAATCAAATCCACCCTCATCAGCTACATGAGTGTAAGCAAACAAGCCGATATCAGCAATAGTATAACGCTCTGCTACCAAAAAAATGTGAGCTTTTAAATGGTTTTCCATCACCTTAAGTGCTGCATAACCTGGTTCCCTTTTTTGCTGGATGGCTTCACGATATTCTTCAGCTTTACCTAAAATAGAAATCCAAAATCTTGATGTGGCGATAAAAGGTTCATGACTGTACTGTTCAAAAAACAACCATTGCAGTACTTGCGCTCGTAAAAAGCGGTCATAGGGAAGAAATTCTGTACCTTCACTCAGATACACTAATATAGCATTAGATTCTGCTAAGTATTGCCCTGGTTTAATTTCCAAAAGGGGAATTTTTCCGTTGGCATTTTTGCTTAAAAATTCTGTTGTTCGAGTCTCGCCTTTGATGATGTTCACTTCTACCCTCTTAAAGGGCATACCAAGTTGTGTCAATAAAAGACGTATCTTATAACAATTACCTGAAGGTAAAAAATCGTACAAGCGCAGCGTTTCCATGCCCAAATAATTATGATGAGGGATGTGTTAATCAGAGATAGTTTTTAGATATAATATTCTACCAAAGTATTGTCTAAAAACAGGATAAATTTTTCTTTATAATTAATATTTTCTGACAATATAAAACTTCCAAGTATTATTTATTTCTAGTATTTAGATATTTAACTTTGGTCGGTAGTTGAGAATAAAAGTATGTGTAGAATATTTACTTTAAAGAAGCCAGTAGAAGCTTTAGCCCAATTTTTCCCTATCTCGAAAGTTCCGGTTTTTCCCACCGCACATAACATCGCACTTAGGCAAATGATGGGAATAGTGCTAC
This sequence comes from Cylindrospermum sp. FACHB-282, assembly GCF_014697195.1. Lineage (GTDB taxonomy): Bacteria > Cyanobacteriota > Cyanobacteriia > Cyanobacteriales > Nostocaceae > Cylindrospermum. Next base: position 5,707 of record NZ_JACJRJ010000084.1, read on the forward strand.
ATATTTTTGCAAGTACACAGTGAGAATTTCACTAGTTAAGTTAATGTTTAACTATTTCGCGCCTTTAGTACTAAATGCTTGGCCCTAGGCTACCAAGGGCATAGGATTGTTGAGGAGTCGCTAATCTCTGGTGTTGGTAGGGACTCAATCAAGTCTTCAAGCAACTGCAAACACCTGAAAGCACTATAGCCGCTATTGCATCCCTATCTCAACCCATTTAGCGATAGGGTGAACAAATATCGGCACAATAGTTTTGAATGTATCATGGCCCATTCGTGAGTAAAATGCCCCTGCAAATCAGTTAAATTAACTATTGAGTCTACTAATTGCAAAAATGCTAGTACAGCACGGCGAAAATAAGCCAAGCATTCAAAATAAACGAAAAGCTTACGTCATAAGCTTTTTGAATTTTGTAAGGGTTGCACCTGGAGCAAGAGGCATTTTGAATTTTGAATTTTGCGCAGCGGTACTAGTCTGGTGAAAATTCGCGGCTAAACAAAGCCTGCTTCAGCGGACTTTAAAGAGTCTGCTTTGTGAGCCAGTGACTGAAAGTCTAAAGGCATTTTCTGAGTTAATAGCTGTACAACCATAGAGGCAATATGCCAAGAACACAAAAAAACGATAACTTTGTTGACAAATCCTTTACGGTGATGGCGGATATCATCCTGAAGCTACTGCCAACTAATAAAAAAGCCAAAGAAGCGTTTGTTTATTACCGAGATGGGATGTCGGCCCAGGCGGAAGGGGAATATGCCGAAGCTTTAGAGTATTACGAAGAAGCTCTAACACTAGAGGAAGACACCAATGATCGCGGCTATATTCTCTACAATATGGGGCTGATTTATGCCAGCAATGGCGACCACAATAAGGCTTTAGAATTGTATCACCAGGCAATTGAGTTGAATCCACGGCTACCCCAAGCCTTAAACAATATCGCTGTGATTTTTCACTACCAAGGGGAAAAGGCTAAAGAATCTGGAGATCATGACGGCGGCGAAGCACTGTTTGATCAAGCAGCAGATTATTGGATTAGAGCTATTCGCATGGCTCCCAATAACTACATTGAAGCCCAAAACTGGCTAAAAACCACTGGGCGATCGCAAATCGACGTATTCTTTTAGTTAAGCGGTCATTGGTCATTGGTCATCGGTCATTTACTATTGACTAATGACTAATGACTAAATGACTAATTTATGATTGATCGTGAGCAAGTTCGCAAAGTAGCCCTTCTCGCTCGTTTAGAATTGACACCAGACGAGGAGACACAATTCACCACCCAGCTAGTCAGGATTCTGGATTATATCGAACAGCTGAGTGAACTTGATGTCAGCGATGTGCCCCCGACAACAAGGGCTATTGATGTCAGCAATGTGACGCGAGAAGATGAGTTGCAACCCTATCCTGACCGAGAAGCTATCCTTAACAGTGCGCCTGAACAGGAAGGCGAATTTTTTAAAGTGCCAAAAATCCTCAATGCTGAGTAGGAAAGCAGGGCAACTCTGGGGTATAAGATAAAAATACCACCCCTTTAATCAAGTGGAGGGGTGGAAGCGTCAACTGAAAGCATGCACTGGATTTTTAGAGATTTATGGGTAACTGTCTTACACCCATGAGCAAATAAATTTATCGACAAACTTCTGCTAGGGTGGCGCTAAAGTTTGGGTATGAGACGGCAGCTGCTTCGGCCCGGTGAATGGTGGTGGTACCGGTGGCAACTAGAGCGGCGATCGCTAAACTCATGGCTATGCGATGATCTGTATGACTATCTACGTCAGTACCCACTAGGGAAGTACCGCCAGTAATCTCCATACCATCGGGTAGTTCGGTGACTTTAGCTCCCATTTTATTGAGTTGCTGGGCCATGACAGTAATGCGATCGCTTTCTTTTACCCGCAACTCTTCTGCATCCCGAATAATGGTTGTCCCTTGGGCAAATGCCGCCGCTACTGCCAAAATCGGAATTTCATCAATTAATCTAGGTATAATATCCCCAGCGAGGGTACAGGAGTGGATTCCACCATAACGCACTCGCAAATCAGCTACTGGCTCACCAGCAACTTCTCGCTCATTTTCTCGTTGGATATCTGCTCCCATCAGGGCCAAAGCTTCTAAAATACCAGTGCGGGTAGGATTAACGCCGACATTTTCAATTACCAAATCAGAACCTGGGACAATTGCCCCAGCGACTAACCAAAAGGCAGCTGAACTGATATCTCCTGGTACTATCACTGTTTGCCCATGTAGTTGAGCACAACCAGTAACAGTAACGCTATTGCTTTGGGGATCGATAGTGAGTTCTGCTCCAAAGGCCCGTAACATCCGTTCACTGTGATCCCGCGAGAGGGCGGGTTCGCTAACGGTAGTTTGTCCCTCGGTCATTAAACCCGCTAGCAAGATGCAGGATTTAACTTGGGCAGAGGCGATGGGAGAATGATAGTGAATTGGCTTGAGGGCTTGTCCTTGAATAGCCAAGGGCGCTAGAGAATTACTCACTCGTCCCCAAATTTGGGCCCCCATTTGTTGTAAAGGTTTAACAACACGGGACATGGGACGCGATCGCAAAGAACTATCACCTGTTACAGTAAAAAAGCGCCCTGGATGAGATGCCAAAAGTCCTAACATCAATCTCAGTGTTGTGCCAGAGTTGCCAGCATTTAACACATCAATCGGTTCAGAGAAATTCCCCAGACCAATACCTTTAACCCGCACAAATTCTGTATTTAATTCCGAAATTTCTGCACCTAAAGCTCGAAAACAGCTAGCGGTGCTGCGGGGGTCTTCTCCCAAAAGAAGTCCTTGAATCTGGGTTTCACCTTCAGCCATAGCACCCAACATGAGAGCACGATGGGAAATAGATTTATCCCCAGGAACCCGGATGCGACCCTGTAGGGATAGCCCAAGAGGGGGTCGCTGAATAATTAACTTATGAGAAAGGTTTTCTTGAGTTTCTACGGTTATAACAGAAGCCGACATTAGGATACACTGGCTTTTGAATACACTGGAAGCTCATCAGCGACTTCATTCGCCGCCGTTAGTAACTTCTGCCTAGTATCTTATCGCTTTTTGTAGTATAAAGACTAATCAAATCTACCCAAAGTAAATAATTTTATTTTCAGTTTTGCTACCTGCTTTACCATAAGAGGTGCAGACAGCCAAGAAAATTTTTTGCTCTATCACAACTCCCACGATCTATATTGAAGCCGTAACTTGAGAGTCTTCACACAACTATTACCACCTTGGTTTTTAGTTAAGCTTTCCAGACAAAAAAGCCAGATTTTCACTATTCAGCCTTAAATCCTAGCATTTTTCATCCTAATTTTGCTAGCTTAATCAATCAGCAGATTCAATGAAACTTGTCTGACTATTTTTGTGCTGAAGCTGACCGGCTAAAGATTGTTCTATTCAATAGCTTTTAACTCTTATCGCTCCCATGCTGACCCATCACCGCAAGCCCGTGTGCTTATCCATTATTTCCACTGACCTACCAGTCTGGTCTGTTGTCGAAACCGCAGGTACATTGTATCAAAAAGATACTGATAGGTTTCATTTACTGTTGACTGCACCGCCCCTGATTAGCTGCGAAGTAGGGAGTTTACCAAGTCCAGAGGAGACGCTTCCCCACAATAGCAACCACACTTACACCCCCACCAGCCCCAGAATTTTGTGGCTGGAAATTTCCCCTTACCGGGTAATCATGACTATGCAAGGTAATGCTCAAGTTAGTTACCGCCACTTTTGGGAACAGGGCGTTTATGGTATTAGTCGTTATTGGTTGCCCACAGAGTCATTACAACCTAAGGAGCCAATTCGCTTACGAAATTTTACTAATAGCCTGACACTCACTGGAAACACATTACCAGAACATTTGCGTCTAGAATATGAATTGTGGGCAGCAAAAGTCCAACTGGGACGCTACATCTTAAATTTAGAAATTCATCACTAATAGTCAGGCCTTTTACGAAAACAGGAGCATAAACCCCAGTAGTACAAGACTAGCTGAACTGGTCTTGTATCTTCTTCATCGGTAGGATAAATATGCAGGTAGCTTTAGCTATTGTTTGAATTTATTAACTTTATTATATTTCGATTCTATTAATCTCTTATCTTTAGCTTCTTGCTTAGTTCTTTGGAACTTATGTTAACAAAGTCAGCAGCCACCTCTGCCCAATCCCTTGGGTGAAAGTTATGATAGATTTTCCACACCATTTGCACTAATTCTTCTCTATGTTCATTGCACCACATCAATCTTTCTACAAAGCTTTCAGGGCTACGAATTGGCAATATCCAGCCAGTTTTTCCTTCAACGACGATATCTAGACTTGCACAATTTGTAGTGGATACAATTGGTATTCCGGCAGCTTGAGCTTGGGCTAAAACTACAGCATAACCATCTTCAATAGTTGTAAAAATGAATATATCTGCCCAAGCGTAAAATTCGGGCAATTCATATTGAGGCTGTCTGGGAATAAACTCAATATTGGCACTACTTTGTTGGGCTAGGTGACTAGCTTCGCTGATAACATCGCCAACGAATTTAAATTGGCAATATCCAGATCCTAATTCAGCTATTTTACTAAAATCAATTGCACCTTTGCGATATGAATAAGTGCCAACCATTAGTACCCGAAGTGGTTTTTTAGAGATAATTCTTTGACACCGCTCTTCAACAACCTGCTGAAGGGGGTGAAATTTTTCTAATTGAGTACCTAAAGATAGAACTTTAAGTTTCTCTTTGACAATACCTTGAGCAATAAAAGATTGTTTAGCAAAGGTGGAGAGTACTATAACTAGATCAGAAATTTGATATTCTCGCTCTTCCCTAGCAATTATCCATTTACTTGGTTTATCAACGTAGACTCCCGCCCGTTTCTCTTCTGCTGAAAGAATTTGAAATTGAGTCCGAATATGAGCAGAACCCCTGACAAGAGCTTTAACTACATTTTTATTTGGTAGCGCTTGAAAAACCTCTTCGGCAACTCCACTAAAAGCGTAGACAACATCATATTCTTGTTTTTCGATAATTTGAGCAGCCCAATTAGAAAATTTAGTATTAAGAAAAGCTTCTAAATCAGCATGATTTAGAATGCCCTGCATTTTACCCAAAATCCGAGCTAAAATACCATGTAGTAAAAATGATTGAATATATTTTTGGCTCTTCAGTACTTGTTATGCCAAAATAATAAGCTAAACCCAATTTAATAAACATCTAACTCTAAAGTTTTCAAAATTTCTAAATCCATAACCAGAACGTTTAATCAGCTTA
>NZ_JACJRJ010000085.1 GCF_014697195.1 Cylindrospermum sp. FACHB-282
AACCTGGGTATGGAAGTAATGCACGAGCGTAACGCTCACAACTTCCCCCTAGACTTGGCTGCTGGTGAAGTTGCTCCTGTGGCTCTGACTGCTCCTGCAATCAACGGTTAATATTCGACTCTTAGCTGAATAAAAAAACGCACTCCAAAAATGGAGTGCGTTTTTTTGTTTTTGAGCATCAGTCCTTATGCCAGAATTAATTTAGCAGCGTTAGCGTTCCATCTCATCCCACACAAACCAAGGAATGGGCTTTCACTCCTTCATTTTGTCACAGCCAATTTGATATAACTTGGCTAGTTATAGCCTGTTATGAAGGAAGACACGATGTCACACAGTCCAGGGTTGTACATTCTACTGGTCAGTGTTCATGGCTTAATTCGGGGACATGATCTGGAGTTAGGACGAGATGCTGATACAGGTGGACAAACAAAATATGTGGTCGAACTTGCCTCTACATTAGCCAAAAACCCACAAGTAGAAAGAGTTGACCTAGTCACTCGCTTGGTAAACGACCCAAAAGTGAGCCAAGACTACGCTCAACCAGTAGAAATTCTCTCAGATAAAGCCCAAATCATTCGCCTTTCCTGTGGCCCACGTCGCTACCTCCGCAAAGAAGTTCTCTGGCCGCATTTAGATACCTTTGCTGATGAATTACTAAGACACATTCGCAAAGTGGGAAAAGTACCAAATGTTATTCACACACACTACGCTGACGCTGGCTATGTAGGCTGTCGAGTAGCTGGCTGGTTAGGAACGCCCCTTGTACATACTGGTCACTCCCTCGGACGTATTAAGCAGCAACGATTACTAGAACAGGGAACTAAACTGGATGTAATTGAAGATCACTTTCACATTACTACGCGGATTGAAGCTGAAGAAACTACACTTGGCAGTGCAGCACTAGTGGTAGCCAGTACTCATCAAGAAGTTGAGGAGCAGTACAGTGTTTACGATCGCTATCAACCCGGACGAATGGTGGTGATCCCCCCAGGTGTTACACTGGAGCAGTTCTACCCAGCAGCCGATGATTGGCAGAACCCACCGATTCAAGAGGAATTGCAGCGGTTTCTCAAAGATCCTCAAAAGCCAATGATCATGGCGATTTCCCGTCCGGCTATTCGGAAAAATGTGCGTAATCTGATCAAGGCTTATGGCGAAGATTCGGAACTGCGTCACCTGGCAAACCTGGTGCTCATATTGGGAAAACGAGAGGACATCATGGCGATGGAATCTGGGCCACGCCAGGTGTTTATGGAAATTTTGCAATTAATTGATCGCTATGACCTTTATGGTTATATTGCTTATCCCAAACACCACAATGCTGATGATGTGCCAGACTTATATCGGCTAACAGCTAAATCACGAGGAGTCTTCATCAATCCAGCATTAACAGAGCCATTTGGACTGACTCTGATTGAGGCGGCGGCATCTGGTGTACCAATCATTGCTACTGCTGACGGCGGGCCAAGGGATATTGTGGCAGCTTGCAAGAATGGTCTGCTGATTGATCCTCTTAATATTAAAGATATCCAAGGTGCACTGCGAACAATGCTGACAGATGCCGAACAATGGCAATGCTGGTCTGCTAACGGACTAAGTAATGTCCGACAAAAGTTCTCCTGGGATAGTCATGTAGAGCAATATCTGGAGAAATTACGCCAATTTCCCCAACGACGAATTCAATCTCTGCTCAGTCCTCTTCGGGAATCTCCAGCAGCCGAGCATCCGGACTGGAATGTGCCTGATACAAACCGCCTACCAACGGCTGACCGTTTCCTTGTTTGCGAAATCGATAATACACTATTGGGCGACCAGGAAGCTCTAAAACAGTTGATTCAGCGACTCCATAACGAGGGTCAGACAACTGGAGTGGGTATTGCAACCGGCCGCAGTCTCGAAAGTACTTTGAGTATGTTGGAGGAATGGCGGTTTCCAATGCCGGATTTGCTAATCACTTCAGCAGGCAGTGAAATATACTACGGCCCTCAGATAGTGACGGACACGAGTTGGCAAAGACACATTGGCTCTCATTGGCAATCCCAAGCAATTCATCAAGCCATGAGGCAGATCCCTGGTGTGGAATTGCAGCCACCAGAGGCTCAAGGCAAGTTAAAGATCAGCTACTTTGTTGATGAAGCCAAATCGCCAAGCTTTTTGGAAATAATCCGCCATCTGCGTCAGCTTCAGCTTCCCGTTAGAGGAATTTACAGTCATAATATGTATCTTGATTTGGTGCCTCTTCGTGCTTCTAAAGGAGATGCTATTCGTTATGTTGCTTTGAAATGGGGCTTACCTGTGAAACGGTTCTTGGTGGCTGGGGCTTCAGGTAATGATGAATCTATGCTGGGTGGGCATACTCTAGCAGTTGTGGTTGGAAATTACAGTCAAGAAATCGAAAAGCTGCGGGGCTATCCACAGATTTATTTTGCTCAAGGGCATTATGCTTGGGGAATTTTGGAAGCGCTAGATCACTACGATTTCTTTGGTAATTTGTTTCAAACGTAGTCAGAAATCCAGCCCATTTGTTAAACTATCGCGATTTTATTGGATGTAAGATGCGCTAAGGGCACAGCATTGCTGTGTCCCTACTAAAGATTTTAGTTCGCTGCATAGTTGGATAGCGTATCCCTTTGGGACACTATGGCTAATGCCACGCTCCACGAACGTGAACGCGGAGCCTGTACATTGCACTCAGCGCTGCTGCGTTCGCCCTTGGCGTCTCCCTTTGGGAGAAGCGCTGATCGCACATCTATACCTCAATAAAAAAGCGAGGCGATCGCATCAATAATTTTACGAGAGCTTCGCCGAAAATAGACTTCATGGAGATAGCTCAATTAACTGCTTTAATTTTTATAGCGTACTTTGTGTACTATCCTGCTGAAGTCTTTAACTTAATACAACAAAAAAGAGATCGCATTCACGAAAATTGCCTGTTCTCAGAGTTGCCAAAGCTGTGAAAATTCCTGTAGCACTAGCTACGTACAAGGTAATAGGGAACTGCTTAAGTGTATCAATCATTTGATCAGCTAAATAAACAATCAAAAATTATGTGAAAATGTCATTATAGTAGTACTGCAAATATTTTGGAGACAAAGCTACGGTTTACGCACGCCCTTTAGCACGATTAATTGAGCAACTGCAACGCCTACCGGGAGTCGGGCCAAAATCCGCTCAAAGACTAGCATTGCATATTTTGAAGCGTCCAGAAGCAGAAGTAGAGGCTTTGGCGCAAGCGATAATTGATGCAAAAAAACAGATGGGTTTGTGTACCGTCTGCTTTAATCTATCGGCTGACCCAATTTGTGAAATCTGCCGCCATCCTCAGCGGGATAATAAAATTATCTGTGTGGTAGAAGATTCTCGTGATTTGATTGCGCTGGAAAAAACCCGCGAGTATAAAGGCAAGTATCACGTTTTGGGTGGGGTGATTTCCCCGATGGATGGTATTGGCCCGGAACAGTTGAACATTCAGCCTTTAGTAAGGCGGGTTAGTCAGCAAAAACCTGAAGAAGTGATTTTGGCAATTAGTCCGAGTATAGAAGGGGAGACGACGACATTATATGTCGGTCAGCTACTCAAACCATTTACCAAGGTAACGCGGATTGCTTTTGGTTTACCTGTGGGTGGGGATTTAGAATATGCTGATGAGGTAACTTTGGCTAGAGCCTTAGAAGGACGACGGGAGTTAGATTACTTTTAATTGTAGCCTTCTAATATTTGCCAAGAAATAAGGGGAAAATTTAACTCCAAGGGGTTGGCCATGTAAGCCTACTGGTAGGTAGGTTGAATTAATTTTTGTATCTACATGAAAGTGAAAACTTAGGCTTTAACCAATTTGAAATCTTGCATCTCGATGCACAATCTCTAGAGGCGGAAGTAACTGATGCTCATGGCATACGCGGCGAAATTTTCAGGAGGTATTTGGTACACTACGCCAAGTTTATAAACTGAAGGGTCTGGTTGCGTTCAACTAGACCCTTCAGCCATGACAGTCTATTCTATACAAGGTTCCCTCCACGACCAACTTGGATTTACACGTCTTGCAGTCTCCTCACCCGAACCTTCCATAGTCGCATCTTCCTAGATCCTGGTTTGGCTTTACTGCTATATAAAACCTAGACAAAGCTAGACTTTACTTTCTACTTCAACGGGAGCATGGGAGCGGTTATCCCTCAGTAGACTTACACGCTGTAGCCCAACGCAATCCTTCTTTTTTTGAAGATTCTCAAACAGACTATCACTATCATTGCTTGGTTTTCGCGTCAGCAACAGTCTTATTCAATATTTGTGAAATTGAAACCATATATCGAGTATTTGATTTTTTCAACTAAAATATATTGACAAAAGTCAATATATGTATAGCTTTGTCTAGAAAATTGTCAGCTTAGGACTAACTCTTACTTCAGCTTTCACTAAACAGTCTTGCCACTTTATTTCATCTATGTTGGAACTTCCCTGGGAACTATCTCACTTATATATTAATATAGTTCTATAGCATGAAGGTGCATTTTTTTATTTTTTATCTGTCAACAATAACTGCTTAACGTTGAAATTTACAACAGACTGGTTAGCTGATTGGCGCTAACAGAATTATGATGAATACAGACAACAATTTCTTAATAGAATAGACGGAAATTTAGCCAATGATGCCAAATATCATTCCCCTTGCGGCTTAATGCCAAAATTCTTATTACTGGAAGCACTTGGCGGTTAAGTTGGTTCCGGTTATGATTTCAAAGATGTCTAAATGGGTATAGTCAGAAGATATTGATAAATTTCAGGAGATATTAGTGATGAAAAAAGAATATATGGATATTTTAGAAACATTAATCGATCAATTGTCATTATCTGCAATTCTAGAGATGTTAGAGCGAATATGTCACAAAAAAGCAGAAAATTTGCGAAATCACTGGCAAGATGAAACTTCAGCGAAGTTGTGGGATAAAGCTGCTCGACAAATAGAACAACTAAATGTTGATATCTGATGAAATAGTCGAACCTGGTAATAAAACTGACTTTTGAAGTATTAAATAATCAAATCCATTAATCAAACGGCTGGGCTATTGGGGTTTAGATAGAGACAGACCCATAATCGCCATCAGGATGATTAATAGAATGCCTCTCTGCTTAAGGTTCATAATTTTGTCTTTTCTGTAGCTGACTCCTAATTGAAATTTGGTCTACCTCAACTGAAAATATTTGAGAGTTTGTAGTAAGCACTTTAGTCCTGCTTTTCTAAGCACTAAAGTGCTTACTACAAACCTATCAATACCGAAATACCGCAGCTAATGGTGTATCATTTGGCATATCTGCTGAGTCAACTGCATAGACGATGCCGCCATTCAAGATAGTCTGAGTTGCAGCGAAATCTAATAACTCTTCGTCGTTGGGTTCTGCATTGGGATGCACCTGAACTGTTTGGGTGTCCGAGTCAAAAGTTCCCCACTGCTGCTGATCGAGGGCGACAATTAACTTATCAACGCGTCCCTGACAAGCCGCGGGAATAGTTTCTGTAATTTGACTGGAAGCTTTTCCAGTTCCTAATAGTTCCCTGTATTGATTGATCGCCTCTTGCTGTGCTTGCAAAAAGTACGGTTCTACTATTTCCCAGGCTTGGGCGTGTAATTCCTCTGGTGTCAGTAGTTCTGGATTGCCTGTTATAGCAGTATCTATGAGATATGAGTAAGTATTTGCCTCTCGGTAAATCGGCAAGAGATATTCCACCCCAGCCAGCACCAAGGGAGCGTGTTCCTCTTTGAGAAACTCCCGCAATGCCTCATTTACCCGATGAAAGTACAGGCTGAGGTTTTCTTTCTCATCCTCATCACCAGCACCATGACCATGAAATACTGTGACTCCACTAGGGGCGGCCCGTCGTCCACCTGCTGCGCCTGGAGTGCCTGTATGGGAGGGGGTTTGGCGTTCTGGTTCATCAAACCGCAGTACTTCTTCCAGAATTGGCAGCACATCAGTCAAATCAACTTCTTCAATGTGATGGTGGGTGCCTTCTAATAGCCGAATCAAATTATGGCTGAGAGCAAGAATATAGAAGTGTCCATCGCTCTGGAAGAGGGGAAATAGAGGCTTAAGGTAAAAACGGTTACTAACAATTGCTAATTCTTCAAAATCTAAGGGTAAAGAGTAATATCGCCACAAGTTTTGAGAGCGGAAGATTGCTAAACCATCACTCTGATGCTGCCAAAATTCATATTCATCTAGTTCTTTGACTGGTTCGAGTAAGTTTTTCGCATCTTCAGAACGCCAACCACCTTCAATCAGGCGTTCTTCCGCTTCTCGAATTAAATTCCTCAACCGGATTGGGTTTTGTTGTGTGTCTGACCCTCCATGGTAAGTTGGTAGAAAAAGCGATACACAAGTTTCTCTAGCTTGTTTTGCTAGTGTTTCGAGTTCTGCAATAGAGAGTAATTTCATTCGTTTGCCTCCTGTTTACAGAGAAGGAGTAGAACGTTGATTTGAAGATTTAGACTACAGAACTGGTATGAGCATTTTTTCAGTTCTCAATTTGACTTCCAGTCCTTTAAAACATTAGTATTGAAAGCTGCACTAAGGGATTGCATCTGGTGACAGATAGGGGCGAATTTTTCTTCCTTGGCTAGGTCAACCTGGGCGGAGTGTAAAACAAGAGGCATCAAACGCAACTTATACAAACTCCGCCTTTGGCGGGCCGAGTGCCCATCGCTCCTAACCTCGCTCACTTCCACCACAAACACAAAAATCGTTACACAACAGAGGAAAGGGGGCAGTGGGGAGGGTATTTAACCCGCGCACTCTGCTCTAGCTTCAACTTTGTAGATGATGCTAACTAATCAATCTGACAGTACTAGCTTGGAGTCCTTTGTCACCTTCTTCTTCGGTAAAACGAACTTCATCTCCTACTTGCAATTGCTCGAAATCACTATTGAATAAACTGTTGCGGTGAAAATAAACTTCGCTACCATCAGATGTTTCGATGAAGCCGTAGCCCTCATCTGGGAATAATGTCGCAATTGTTCCATGAGGCTGCTCTTCGTGAGTCTTGGTTTTCTGACGCAGCAGACTGCTATGGTCTTGCAGTTTGCGCTTGGCTGCATCAAAGGCATCACGAAGTGCTACATAAATATCCTCGTGGCTCTGACGTTCAGGTGGGTCACGTTTTACAACTATTTCCCCAGTTGGCACAGTTATGTCAATTCGCACCTGATAAAGTTTGCCGTTACGCTGATGCCGATGTGGGGCATCAACTATAACTCGGCAGCTCGTAATTCGGTTATAAAAATGATCTAGCTTATCAGCTAAGGAGCGAATTTTTTCTTCTACAGCTTCTGATGGTGGGATGTTATGAAAGGTGATTTGTAGTGGGATTTTCATGATTTCTCCTATTTCTCAAGTATCTCTTGCCTTGATTGACAGATTGCTCAGGCAAGATGCTAATTAAGATGCGCTTCCCCAATCACAAAGCAACTCATGCTCTTGCTTGACTGCGACTTGACCTAGGGGAACTTGAGGAGTACCGATATCTGTTGAATTTTTAGATAACTGTTTTTTGTTGGTTGGCTTTTTTACCTGCAACTTTGGTTTAGTGACTGTGATGGTCATTCTACTCACCTCCTACACTAAATCCGGAACGAATGATTCGTTGTAACTACGACTGATGAAGCATTAATCGCAACTTGCACTTAGGAGATATGAGGATTTTTAACTTTAACTATCAACGCTCTACCTTCAATTTTTATTATTCCTTTAAAAGTAAAGGTGAGTGCAGAAAAGATAAGAAAATATACAGAATTTAGGAGGAGGCATTGCCTTGCTGAGTTTCCCGATTTTATAGCAACTGCCCTTCTGAATTATGAAGTTAATTTGGAAATTGATGATTGCTTTTAAAGTAACAAGTTAGGGCTGATAAAGTGCTGAAAAACCTATAAATAGCCCAGTTTTAACAGAATAGACTGCTATATATAGCAATCCTATTTGATTTGCAAACACTGAGAGGTTCAGATCCCCGACTTCTTGAAGAAGCCGGGGAGCTTTTTTCGGAACTCATTTAGGATTGCTATAAGTCGGATCGCAATCCCTAGTAGCTTGAGTGGAACGAAGTAGAACCCAACGTATGATAGTAGTGATAGGGTGCGTTCTAACATTCCGTCTACAGAATTGAATATTTTTTTATGGGAAGTCCCTTATGATGATTTTTCTTGACACCCCATGCTACAGAATCCCCTCAACTAGCCATCTCAAGCTGATATGCTGCCTCGCTTTCGTATTTCATTAGCCATGAGTATTAATGGTGGACAGAGGATTAGCATCGACTATTACCAGGGAGATAGGAGTGCGATCACCCTCAAAAAGCATCCAGCTGTAAATAATCCGGTGATTGGCGATGAATGTTGGATACCCGCTTGATAGCATTTGGCGATCGCCTCTGCAACTTCTGGTCTTGGCGGGTCAATCATTGCCACCAAACCAACGAAAATCTGATTTTGCTCCAGTTCCTGGGCATTTTGCGGAGCGTCTCTGAACGAGAAGAGAAGCCATCGCAATGCTTCCTAAAATTGGTTATTTGAGATTATCTTAAATGCCATTCAGATATAACCACATCATATGATAAGTTCTAAGACTTAACCCTCTAACCAAAGTTAGAGACAACTACTTGGTTAGAGGGAGAGCATCATCGATATTAGCTTCAGAGGAAAACTGGTTCAAGAACTTCAAGTGGGTGATTTAGTCGCAGTATATCCAGAGGATCTGATGAAATATGGGTTTGTTATTGGTTAATAACTGAGCTTCTCCTTGGATTAATTACTTCTACCGTTTTTCCAGTAATTTGATTCAACAATTCCTCTCATTTTATTGCTACCCTCAAAGTAGAGTCCACGTTTCAAACAACCAGGTGGCAAGAGGTGATTCACTGCGTCAAAGATCAAACTCCAAGAGAAATAGAGAGTATTGGAGGGGAAGTATGCTCAATATTGTGCGTCGTTAAAAGTATCCCCAGTAAATTCACACAAAACATAAGGCTATGGACGTTAAAGAACTTCTAAATCGATATGCAGCAGGAGAAAGGAACTTCCACGGTATTGCCTTACCAAAAGCTGACCTACGGGGTGTTTACTTGGGCGGTGTAGACTTTGCTAGAGCAGACCTACGGGGTGCTAACCTTGCCCAAGCCTCGATGAATGGAGCTAATCTGTGTCAAGCAAATCTTCAAGGTGCGAACCTAGAAGATGCAAATTTATCGGAAGTGATTTTTAGTGGCGCTGATTTGCGTGAAGCTACACTGACAACAGCCAACCTCAATGAATCAGACCTTAGTGGTGCGTCTCTTTGTGGCGCAGACTTATGTGATGCTAGTTTGCATATGGCATCACTCAGCGCAGCAAACTTACAGCGTGTAAACCTGAGTGATGCCAAAATGAGCGGAGTCAGGATGTGGAAAGCTGATTTGCGAGAATCTGACTTGAGTGGTGCTGATTTAAGTGACGCAAATCTGAGTGAAGCAAACCTGACTGGGGCGAATTTAAATGCAACAGATATGAGCGAAGCCTTTTTAACTGGGACAATTATGCCTGACGGTACTGTCCATAAATAGTTGTTAGGTTGACCTACTTATCTTTCTTAGCTTGAAAAACTCTGATTAGATTGTGGTTACCGTCGGCGTAGTGTTGCCAGTATAAGTACTGAGCGATCGCGCGGTTTGCACTAAGAAATTATTGGGATCTACAAGACATGGCTAACAACCGCCCGAATCACCGCGTTGAGTCCGGGACAATTGCCACCACTGGTAAGAATGCCAATTCGTTTTTGCATGGTTATGACACCTCAACCTTGGGAAAAACCTGTCCAAAATTGGCGGTTCCAACGCAAGGAAGGCGGCTTTTAGACTCTCGTTTTTACCCTAAAACGTTTCTATCCAACTAGCCAAAAGTTTGCTCTGTCAACTGCCAGTCAATCAATTTTGGATTTTAGATTTGCGATTTTGGATTGACTTAGATATTTTGCATAAATTTCCTTCGATAATCGTAAAATCCGTTAACGCCACTTTTCGCTCCAAGCACCTGTAACATTAAAGCCACCGCCAACAGGAGTTAATTTCAAAGAACCATAGCCAAAGGTGTTGCAAATTGGGCCGAAACCAGCAGCGCAAATATCACTCGCACCGTGACCATTAAAGGCACGGGTTCCTATGTGGGAATAGGTCGAACCTCCCCAGTTACCGTTACCAAACCAAGTGGTATTCTTAGGCCCGACACGGAGAACACAACGCAAGCCATCGCCTTGGCGACTTTCTAACAGGTCAGAAACTTTGTATTGATCAAAATATCCACCACAAGTCCGTGGTCTAGGTAAAGGATCGTAGTTGGTAGCTTGGACTAATTTCCATTCTTCATTCCAAGGGCCAGTGACACGAATAGTTGATGAATTCAGAATTTCTACCCGGAGATTTCCTGGGAAATTGTTATTGCTGTTTTCGCCATTTCCATGAATATCGGAGGCGAAACCAACAAGATTAGAACCTCTATAAATAGCCTGCCCCAGATGGCGATAAGTTGCACCACCCCAATTGCCTTCACCATACCATGCTAGTCGAGGCATGGTAGTTCCTGGTTTACAAGAAACAGACGGAAGTTTGAAAGCCCCGGAGGAACAGGCGCACAGCGCCATACTCCGTACTTCAGACCGGGGATGAAAAACGACTCGGTAGGCTTTAGCCTACCTGTAATATATCTGTAATTTCAGGTAGAGTACCAAGCAATTCCTCTACAACTTGGGTAATAGTTGTATCTTTTTTTGCAGCATACAACCGCAGTTTATTCATTCTGCGTTCGGTAATTCTAATGTGTAATTCTTTTTTTGTCATATATGACACAATGACGACACACTTATGTTAGCAT
>NZ_JACJRJ010000086.1 GCF_014697195.1 Cylindrospermum sp. FACHB-282
AAGTGCAAGCCGATAGCGTTAGAGGAAGGAACAACTGCACCGGAGATGATGTTGTTTCCGTAGATCAAGGAACCTGCAACTGGCTCACGGATACCGTCGATGTCAACGGGAGGCGCAGCGATGAAAGCGATGATGAAGCAGGTGGTAGCAGCTAGTAGGGTAGGAATCATCAACACGCCGAACCAACCGATGTAAATCCGGTTTTCGGTGCTGGTGATCCACTCGCAGAAGCGATCCCATACGTTGGCGCTGGAGCGCTGTTGTAAGGTTGTGGTCATTTTTTTATGAGTGCTTTGTTTTATGTATGTGATAGGTGGTTTTGCCTATCTGTATATAACCATAGCGGCTTAACTGAGATTTGTAAATATATCTTAATACAGATTTAATTATGACAGTTATGAGTTTTACTAATATGTTGTGGATGTGACGCACAGAAAGCAGGTTGCTGTACGTCACTGTTGATTTGCTTAACCAGGAGGCCAGGCTAGATGCCGTCCTCCCAGGATATGTAGATGTAAGTGGTAAACAGTTTGACCGCCGTCAGCACCTGTATTAATAACCAGACGATAACCATTTTTCAGTCCAGCTTGTTCGGCGACACGCTTGGCTGTTAACAAAAGATGCCCCAATAGAGCATGATCTTGAGATTCGGCTTCAGCTAGTTGGGGAATAGGTTTTTTGGGAATAACGAGGATGTGAACTGGGGCTTGGGGGTTAACGTCGTTAAATGCCAGGGCTAAATCATCCTCATAAACAATATCTGCGGGAATTTCCCGACGAATGATTTTGCTGAAAATCGTATCTGTGCTTGCACTCATGCTAGGTTGCCTATATATATGCTAAAGATTTTAGGCGATGGCGCGGAGCGATCGCTTCTAGTGATCGCCTGGTGTATTCTCATAATTGGGGTGCGATCGCTTGTTTGTAGTCAAAAAATTTAAGATGTTGTGTAGTGAATGCGTCTATATCTCGATGACGAAAGCTGCCGATGTCAGCACCAAACGCTCAATTACCCTCGCACCGGACAACTGGGTAAAATGGGTGACGCAAATACCTGATGTGGTTGCAGGGGAAATTCTCAACTCAGAGTTCCAGTGGATTAGCCGAGAAAGTGATGTATTCATCCACGTTGAGAGTCAAAAGTATGGAAAATTTCTGGTTCTCAATGAATTGTAATTGAGGTATAAACCAGAAATGCCACGACGAATGCGTGCATACTCAGGATTCGCTGAGGAAAAATATAAATTACCAACGTATCCTGTACTAATTAACATTCTTAAAACCAGTGAAGCAGAAATACCGACGCGATATGAGTCTAATCTTGCTGGTTTAGAAGTTCGTCAAGATTACCGAGTTATTAACCTCTGGGAAGTAGATGTTAGAATTGCCTTAGAGCAACCTTTAAAGAAATTTAATCCTGATGGTTCTCTCAAACAAGAGTATGTTGAATATGCTCTGAGTATTGGTATTAGTGATGAATTGCTTGCAGAAATGGAGCGCCGCAAAAGAATTGATGTTGATAGCTACAATCAATTGTCTGCTGGATATGCCGAACAAGGGATAAATTTTGGACAATAGGAGATGAGAGCGAGAATTGCAGATAGCAAAAGTTATTTGCAACGCAAACGCAAAGCGCTCATGTCTCAAGACATTCGCAATGGTGAAGAGATTGACTCTCTCCCACTGGATATAGAACCAGATGATTACTATCGGCAGCAAGGGTACAATCCAATGCATCATGGCTTCTAACTCACAAAAACTGTGCAGGGTAATATAGCGATTAAGAGTTACGTGAGGTACAGATAATATTTTGAAACGCAAAGGGACGCAAAGTAAAGCGCAGAGGTACGCAGAGATTTGTACCTCAGCAGACTAGGAAACGCTATATCTATTTCAGTCCCTGCCAGATTTTATAAAATATTTATAGCGGTTTCTAAGCAACTGAGGTACACCCAAATCTTGTTGACCAAGGCTAGTAGCTTTGAAAACGTACCTCACTAGGTCGGGAACCGCTATATCTGAAGTGGCTACTAATAAAAATCGTATTTTGGTTTTATAGTTTGGACTACTCTTATATTAAAAGGTATAAACTAAAGTGCTCTATATTACTAACCATTATACTTGCACAGCATATTCGGAATGATAAAATTGGGATTTTTTACAATTCAACGGAGCATGATATTGCGGCAGATTTAGTCGATTTGGGCGTACCAAAATAAGATACTGTGTTAGGTTTTCATCCTCCTTTCATGCAGGAAATGAGTGACTATGCAGTGGGCTAAAAGCAGAAGAATTAAAGAGGCGATCGCTGAAGCGACGAAAGTCAACAGGTGAGGAGTTGTTGGGTTTTCTTGGTCAACCCGACCACCAGATCGGGCGATCGCACCGGAATCATCAGTTGTTTCGATGCTCCACCAGGAAGAATGTTTCGTATTTTGTGCTGCTCTCATTAATATGGTAGATTGGGTCTATCATTGTATCCTTTCTGCCCTCCCAAAACGTACCCCCACTCGAATATTCGAGAAACTTCTGCTTCTTCTCCACACTGAACCAGGCAGGCGGGTTGCTTAGAAACGCAGCCGTTTCTTCAATTACAGCCAAGTGATATTTTACAAGTTGGGCAAGCTTGCTATCGTCAGGAATAAAGGTAAATTCAGGCAAGAAACGCATACGCTTCAATTTTTCCAACTGATCTGTCACCTCCTTGAGGCGTTGGGTATAAATGTCTTGGAGCTGAGTTTCAGATGGTTCATTGATTTTGATACTTGTTTTCCCACTAATCCCATTGGGTGCCATTTCTATCAGTACATCTGCTAAGTGTCCTTTGAACCACACACCTAGCAGATCCTTAAGGCTAGAATGGTACTCGCACCAATAATATTCCCCGTCATCCGGCTGCCTAACATAATCTCTCTGCTCCATGGCGGCAGCATTCATCTCTTGATACCCCTTTTGCTGTTTTTTTAGCTGTGACCGTTCACTAAGAGCGCCAAGGGCACCGGTAAGAGTTTTCTGAGCAATGATAAATATGGCAGCCTCCTCTTTGTTGAGATTTGGTGTGTATATCTGTTTGTTACATTGACCCAACTTATTCGACCACTGCAAGTTATCTCCGTTGAGAAAACGTGTCAACAGATCACATTCACCTCCTTTTCCTCTGCCTAAGAATACAACAAATAGATCGAAAATTACTCCACCCCAAAACCAGGTCGTTGCCCAGCGCTCCACTGTTTCCCATTGAAGTGTTTTATCAATACTGGCGATCTGCACGTACTGATTGTCCGCCAGCAGCGTTTCCAATCGTCTAAGGTTCGCGTTGCTTTTCAGCAGCTTGTGACCGATTACGTACTTTACGTAATCTAAACCCTGCATGGGGATGGATGTTTGTGTGCTATAACCAATCGGCCAATCCTTGCTGCTTGCGCTCAAAATAGCCTTTTTAAGCTCCTTCTTCCACGCAGATTGTGGCCAGTCGTCGACTTCGGTAATGAGCTGCATTCGTAACTTGGCCGCCGCGATGTTTATGCCATCGTCTATGTTGTTCACAGAGAGATTAAGGGCAATGTCTTTTACATCTATCTCAATCCAGTCTGTACTTTGACTTTGGTAAATCCAAGAAGGATTATTGCCCGGTTGCCCCATAATCCTTGTGTAGGCTTCGTTCATTGTTTGTATGATCCCCTTACTAGCCTTTGACCACCATCCCTCAAATGTGGTCGGGCGTGCCACCGTTTCTTTGAGGTATTTGGCAAGCTCGTTTCTAAACTGTGCTGCCTGTTGAGGGGTATTGAAAATGATAGGGGGTGTAACCAATTCCAGTACATCCCCAGAGTCTGTCTCTAGTTTGAGCGGAATCTGGTTTCCCTTCTCAAACGCATCGCCAGAAAGAATCGTCTTTGCGATTTCTATATGGGTATAGCGCAGGATGGTGTTGTCGTGGGTGCAAAACTCGATCTCAAATCCGTAGGTATTTTCCTTTGTGGTGACTATTCTCATCGTATTAGCATCTCTTTGCTTTTGGATCAGTCATTCCCTACCAACCGAGCGATATCATCTAAATCAGTATTGCTCGAGAGGGCATGATCGCTAGTAAGGCGATTTATTCTACGATCATCATCTGCTCCAAGAAGTTGATGGGCGTTATCGAAAAGGCGAAAAGCATTAATCACAGGACTACTCCCTGATTCAGTTATCAATGGAGTATAAGGAACAGAATTGTCCTGTGGGACGAACTGCAAAAAGTAGCCAATGACTTGTGGTCCAGGAATGCGAATGTAGTAATACTCCCCATGAGCTCCATGGAAGGTTGCTTCTGAGGAACTCTTGCTGGATGACGCACTAGACACTGAAAAGCAGAGAAATCCACCACTTGCACTACTTGAATTCTCAATCACTGATTTGGTAGATTCACTATTTGATTGCGTCATTTTCACCTTAATGGTGATATCTTTAGCGATCGCCATTGCCACCGGAAAAGCGGGCAAGATGTATTTGTCCTTTTTCCCATTGCTCTTGCCGTTGCTATCCAACTCCTCATATTCAGTCAGCACCTTAAGCTCTGTTTGACTTTTAGTTCTGACATCATCTACCGTGATGCCGGGTGACACGCGCAGGTCAGCCAGCCTGAAAAAGGCATGAGACATCTTGAAGAGTTGCGGATTGAACCACCCCCCTCGATCGAATGAGACTTTAGCCACCCGAAACCCAATTTCAATTTCTTGATTGAAGAAGTTACTCCGCTGTGTGGTTTTAGCACTGGCTGAACTCGATTGACCACTCGCAGAAGCAAACCACAGGCTGGCCCCCCACTTGGTACTACTCGCTTGCGTATCTAAGGATTGTTCATCTTTCTGTTTAGAATCACTAATTTTGAGCAGAATATCCTGGAACATACCACTAATCTCAGCGTCTTCCTCTGTCGGTGGCGTTGACAAGATTGCAGGTTCCTTCACGTTGACAGTTGGCAATAAAGCATCCTCAATGGCAATAATGCTCTGTTCGTCCACCATATTGGGAATGGTTAACGTCCAATACCCTGAACTGCCGGATACCTCTGTGATCGTCGCCCCAGTCCGCTTAGCATTGATCGCAGTTTCCATTGCTGACTTGAGTGCGGCATAGTCAATATCCCCAGACGTCAGGGTAACGTTAATCGGATCGGTTTGATCGCCACCTATTTTTAGCTTAAAGCTGCCTCCAGTGACCGTTGGCGCGATCCCAATCTCATAGACCAGGGTTTGATCGACATAGGATTTGCGCTCTAGATCGATCCGGGTTGTTTTCGCTGCTTCTTTAAATACACCCGCCAAGATGTCACTGTAATAAGCCACTTCTGTTTGCAACTCATTCACCCGTTGCTCCATGCTCACTTTGTTAAATTGCCAATCCCGCGATTCCAGTTGTGCCTTTTTAGCTTTTAGATCGGCAAGGTTGGAGATGGCACTGGTGAGTGTTTGTTGTTTTTCATAGGTGTCAGAAATGCCTTTGACAGCTTGACCCAACGCATCAATATAGGTTTGAGAGTCGTCGGTTGCCCCCAGTTTTTTAGCTTTAGCTGGAACCACATTCCCAATCTTGCCCCCAACATTCATCACGTTGAAGTAAATTTTGGCAATTCCAACCACTCCTTCACCATATTGTTTGATCAATGCCGATTCTGCTTGGTTAAGATTTTCCTTGCTGGCTTCAATAGATGCCTCTAACCGCTCAATTTCATCCGGATTAGCAGAGATCAACTGCATCTGTTGTAGTTCTGTCTTTGCTCGCGCCAGCTCCCGTTGTTTCGCGACAAACTGATCGCGAATGGATTCTTTTGCCATTGTCAAATCTTCAGGATTAAGATTGGGAGAGAGCGCTTTAAACCAGTTATTCGGTTGAAATTGCACTGGATATACAGTCATGGATTCATCCAGCGATACCCTAGAAGAATTCCGCATTTTCTGCTTGCTCGTTTCCAATTGTTCGGCAATGGATGATGCATTGAGATAACCTAAAATGGTGAGCACTTCATGAAAAAGCCCTCGAACCACCACATCGTTGTAAAGGTTATTCAATTCCTCTTGACGCACTACAGCGTAAGAACTTTGCCACTTGGCATATTCATCGAGACCATTTTCCTTGGCTTTCAATTCATCAAACTTCTTATTTTTCTCTTCATTCCATTTATTTTTTTCCTCTAGATATTCTTTGTAAAGCTTCTTGCAAAGTTCAATCCGTGAAAGTGGTTTCTTGTTTTCATCTCTTTCGCCACTATCTTCGAGCAGGAAAGTCCCAAGACCGGCTCGATCTTTGATGAAGGGTATCAAATAATCAATTTTGGGAATGAAGTTATTGACGAGTGTATCGTACACAATCGAGAGCTTTTCCCCATTCGATCCTGCTGTAATAGGAGAAATGTCAAACAGTTGATCTGAAAGACGAAATTCTTGTTCTGCAACCGTATAGGGTCGCGTTAACACGCTGTTCCTATTATTGGTGTCATATTGATACATGCGATAATTCAAGGGTTGGGCTGGAAACTGCATACTAAATAACTGGTTTCCTCCCCCGATCATGTCGTTTATCTTGTTATAGATAAGCTGCATGATTCCCTGCTCTCTATCTAAAAATGCCATAAAACTCCCCCTTAAATTTCTGAATTAAATCAGCACCATTCAGTGCAACAGCCCCTACCCATCACTCAGACTCTTTCTGTTGAATTCGATACATTTTGAATTTAGAACTACTGCGCTCTCATTCTTTCTTGTATCTGTTTACATACGTAAGGCTTAGGAGATAGCATATCTTTAGGGGCAGAAAACCAAGACATCTGGGTAAAATCTTTTCTTTCTCCTGTATTTTCCTTATCTGATAGAAATCTTCTGGGTACGAAAAACTGATTTCCACCCCCTTTATATTTACAATCTTTGGCTTTATTTTCTTGGGAAGCTACTTTTCCTTTATAGACAACAGTACCCTTAGGAAGAATAACTGCTCCGACCATGGTTACAAAATTTCCCCAATCTTGATTAAGAGCTAAATCCTCAATAACCTGGTTGCGATCTTGATATAGCGTATTCGTCATAAATCTCCCCCTCTGGGTTCCGTCACTGGAATAGTAACGATAATAAATAGTTGGTTCTTGTAAAGTAGTTTTTTCGCACTTATCTTCTGCAAATGATTCTTGAATTTCTTTCTTATCCTTACTATCATCATAGTCACCCTCGTCTATTGGGCAAGTTTCAGATTGGGCAATTAGTAGATTATTCTTAATTGAAAAAGCATAGCTTTCTTGGAATAAGCTCTGCCCTAAAATAGAGAAAAACCCAACGCTTAGAAATAATTTTGAAAGATAACTCATTGGTTTTTTAAAGATTAAGGACGCAAGCGATTTATGACGGTCGATACCTTGGGGCTAGTCTTACAGGTCTAAAAATTGTCAAGTTTAATTGCGAGATTCAACACTTCCGGACTTGATCAGATCGCTCATTTGACCCCGCTAACTACTAGCTATTTGATCTCCAAGGTTTTGATTGTCATCTGTCTTAAGACGTAAAAAATTATGTATCTAAAAAGATGCTAAGGGGATTCACACCCAATAGCAATTGGTTATATATTAGAATTTATTTATTATCTGAATAAATAAAATAGATTTACTTATAAGTTGCTCTAAATAAATCTACATAAATAATAAAATTTCTACTTTACTCATATATACATACTATTAATATTTTGTTAACAGAAAAAAATGTAATTGTCGTGATTAATTCTGAGGACAAGTCGCTGATAGTAGACTATACCAACTCATTCCCACTAATTTAACACTGCAATTATACGCTTATACTTACTTGAGGATGAATATGAATTAGCGATCGCTATTATTGAGGGTATAAATAACCGAGCTAACCAAGGTCAGTATCAAGTTGAGAGTTTTACGTTTAATTAGGTTGACCTACTTAGTTGGTTAAATATGGTTGAATCTGAATTGTCTGTACTCGTTTGTCAATGTCTTCAAAGAAGAATTCCGGATCTTGAAACTTTAGAAACAGAGGTATCGATTTGGGAACGCGATCGCAATCAAAATAAAGTTTGTGTAGATTGGCGTTTTCGTACAGAAGACGCAAGAGTTAAGCTTTCAAAGATTTATCCAACCCCTCAAAATTAATGGGACAGAGTACTAGTAGTCCACCACACCAACTTTGATGGGTGAATAAGTTCGTAGTCAGGACTTTAGTCCTTGCATTGAGCGCTTCAGCGCTTACTACAAACCCAGCAAAGTTGTCTTGCTAGACCACTAGTCAACGATGGGCACGACACGCGATCTATTCAGCACTATCTAGGACACAAAAACATTCAGCATACGGTGCGCTACACACTGAGCCAACGAGGGTGGGGTCGAGATCGAGAGGAAGGCGGCTCCGACTGCGGAGTACGAGGAGGAGGAGTGGAACCGGATTATCGACATCAACCTCCGCGGCGTTTTCCTGTGCATGAAGCACGAGATCCCGCTGATCTTCAAGCAGGGACGCGGCGCGATGGCGCGTAGCGCCCGCTGGAAGCGATTCGGACGCGGCTGCCTTCGTCGTTGGGCACGCCATGATCATCGACGGCGGCCAAACGGTGCAGTGATGTTCGTCGCCAACACGATCAAACCCTAAACGCACGACAACAAACCATTGTCGCGATCGCCACCTTAAGCAACAACGGCGATGACTGGTATCGCCACTCAGGAGGTACTCGACGGCAAGCCCGTGGACTGGATGGAAAAGGTCAGCGACGAACAATACCAGGACAGATTCAAGACCAAGTAGAAGGAAACCAGTTTATCTTCCAGATTGGAGCATCAATAACCGACATTGTATTGGAATGAGAAAGTTGAGGACTTGGTATCTGGGATACTGGCTGAACTACCCCAAGCCAAACGAATTTCTCCCGGTGAAGCTGGTTGGAATAAACTGTTAACTGACAGCAGAATGCAACCCAAGCATAGCCAAATACCACAACCTCAAGATTGGGAACTTTAATCTCTCAACAGTGCATAGCCAATCAACATAAACCCATGACCAAATACGTAGCTGCAATTGACCAAGGAACAACCAGCACCCGCTTCATCATCTTTGACAAGCAGGGTAAAATTGTTGGCTATGCCCAAAAAGAACATCAGCAGATTTATCCCCAACCAGGTTGGGTGGAACACGACCCCAACGAAATTTTGTCATCTACTCAAACTGTGATTAAAGATGCTTTAGAGCAGGGTAATATTACAGTCGCCAAGATTACAGCCGTTGGCATTACTAATCAGCGGGAAACTATAGTAGTTTGGGATAAGAAAACAGGCAAACCTTACTACAATGCCATTGTCTGGCAAGATACCAGAACTGACTATATCTGTAATCAACTAGCAGAAGATGGTGGGATAGACCGTTTTCGCGCCACCACAGGTTTACCACTTGCTACCTACTTCAGCGCACCTAGAATCAAATGGTTACTGGAAAACATACCAGAATTAAAAGCCGCAGCCGCAAATGGTAACGCTCTTTTTGGCACAATTGACACTTTTTTGATTTGGCATTTAACAGGTGGTACAGAAGGCGGTTTGCACATCACCGATGTTACCAACGCCAGTCGTACCTTGCTGATGAACTTGAACTCTCTGGACTGGGAACCAGAAATTTTGGAAATTATGGGCATTCCCCGGCAAATGTTGCCAGAAATTCGCCCTTCATCAGCCATCTATGGCAAAGCTACAGGTATTCTGGCAGGAGTTCCCATTGCTGCTGACTTAGGTGATCAACAAGCTGCATTAATTGGACAAACTTGTTTTCAGGTAGGTGAAGCCAAAAATACTTATGGTACAGGTTGCTTTATGCTGCTGAATACAGGCCAGCAACAAGTAATTTCCCAACATGGTTTATTGACAACGGTAGCTTACAAGTTGGGTGATGCTCCAGCGGTTTATGCCTTGGAGGGGAGTATTGCCATTACTGGTGCTCTAGTTCAATGGTTGCGTGATAACTTGGGATTAATTCAAAGCAGTGCAGAGGTAGAAACATTAGCCAGTACAGTTACAGATAATGGTGGTGTTTATTTTGTACCTGCCTTCTCTGGGTTATTTGCTCCCTATTGGCGCAATGATGCTAGAGGTGCAATTGTGGGTATGACTCGCTACACAAATAAAGGTCATATTGCCCGCGCAGTGTTAGAAGCAACAGCTTGGCAGACTCGTGAAGTTTTAGATGCGATGAGAGAAGACGCGCAGGTAAATTTAACAGCTTTGAAAGTAGATGGTGGGATGGTGTACAACAACCTGCTGATGCAATTTCAAAGCGATGTGTTAGGTGTGCCAGTGATTCGTCCTCAAGTAGCAGAAACTACAGCTTTAGGGGCAGCTTATGCTGCTGGTTTGGCGACAGGTTTCTGGAGTAGCCTGGAGGAATTATCTGATAATTGGCTTTTAGATAAGACTTGGGAACCAAAGATGGATGCTGTACAGAGAGAAGGTTATTACAGGCTTTGGAAGAAGGCTGTTAGTGACATACTCCACACACTCCCCTTCGGGTGAGTGTGGGCTTCTCAACGACTCCTCTATGAGGACATTGATTGAGCTTTGAGGGCGTGTGTCCCACGCGCCTTTATGTTAATA
>NZ_JACJRJ010000087.1 GCF_014697195.1 Cylindrospermum sp. FACHB-282
AGGGTTTCGGTAATTTGGTGATTAGCCAAACTGCTGCCTATGGCTGTCGGTTGCTGTTCAAGGAGTTGAAAAAGGCGATCGCCACTAACTCAATCTAATTTTTAGGCGATCGCATCTTTTTCTAGTAGATTTGTACAAATAAACTCCTCTGGCAAGTTAGAGGAGTTTATTTGTACTATATTAGCTAGCTAAAGTGAATAGATATATTTTTGTTCATACATAGCTAATGCCGTAGTAGATAAATCTACTACGGCATGACTGACTCTAGGTCAACAATTTATTTTCTGTGTTTACCCACAGTCAACGGCGTATTCAATTAACTGGGATAGACGCAGGCGGAGGGTTTCTAATCCCAAACGCTGGCTGGCAGAGATAAATATAGCTAGAGGAAACTCGTCTTTGGCTAAAGCTAGTGTTTCGCTGTTCACTTGGTCTATCTTGTTAAAAGCAACCAACGCCGGGCCGGGAGTGACTGGCATTTGCGCTAGAATTTCCCTGACGGAGCGAATATGACTCAACCAAGCGGGATGAGACAAATCCACCAAATGCAGTAGGGCATCGGCTTCTGTGACTTCCTCCAAGGTGGCGCGGAAGGCATCCATTAAAGATGCAGGTAACTCGTGGATAAACCCTACAGTATCTGTAATGAGAGTTTCCTGGGGTTCATTAGTATCTGCATGGGGAATTACTAGACGGCGTGTGGTGGGGTCAAGTGTGGCAAATAGCTGGTCGGCTGTGTATACTTCTGAGTTAGTGAGGGCGTTGAGCAAGGTGGACTTGCCGGCGTTGGTATAACCCACCAAAGCGACTGAGGGAACTTCCCGATGTTGTCGCCGCTGTCGTAACCGTGAACGATGGGCCTGCAACTGATTTACTTCTTGTTGCAGTCGGGAAATCCGCTTCTGAATTGCTCGGCGTTCTGTTTCTAGTTTAGTTTCACCAGGGCCGCGAGTCCCAATACCACCCCCTAGTCGGGACATTGTCTGTCCTCTTCCAGTCAGGCGCGGCATCATATACTCTAACTGGGCTAGTTCTACTTGCAACTTACCGGCACGGGACTGGGCGCGTTGGGCAAAGATATCTAAAATTACTTCTGTGCGGTCAACTACCCGGACACCAATTTGTGCTTCTAAGTTGCGGACTTGGGAGGGTGAGAGGTCGCGGTCAAAGACGACGAGACTGGCTCCCAATGTTTGGGCGGTGAGGGCAATTTCTTGTACTTTACCTTCGCCAACTACTGTTTGGGGATGAATGCGCGATCGCTTTTGTTGTACTGTCTGCAATACGTCTCCGCCAGCAGTATCCACTAACCGTGCCAATTCTGACAAAGAGTCCTGGAATTGTTGGTTCGTTTTGCCATCGGTCAGCACCCCAATAAGTAGAACGCGCTCATGGTCAGCATCTACTTCTTGGGCAATGAATTCCCGTCGGAATTCTTCTTCCAGCCCTTCTACCAAGTCCAGAAAATCCTGCTCTGCTAAGTCATCTAAGCTTAGAGGCTGGGAGATGTTGGAATAGAGTGCTGTGTCTTGGGGAGGCACAGGCGTGGGTGGACTGGCGTTACCAACTGCTGATGGCTGAGTTAAGACTAGCTGATTGGTATTTGATGCCAAATGAGCTAAATAAGCTTCTTTCACATACCCAGCCGCGCCACCACCCCGTCGTGTAAATCCCGTTCCGGTTATATTTAGCACTACCAAAGCATCTAAGCGTTGCAGCGCCATCGCTGTTAGTGCTGCCTCATTTGGCGGTTCTGCTTTGAGATGGGTTGCTATACAACGAATACCGCTGAGTCGTTCTGCACCGTAACGGGGCAGTTCCATCGGCGGGATTTGCGTTTGACGCGGTGTACCTACCCCGACTCGAATCACTTGTCCGCGTCGGTTGATGTAAGTACAGACTGGCTGATTGATTTCTGTGCTAATTGCTGCCAGACGTTGGGAAAAATCGGGCGTGGTGATGCGATCGCCCGGTATGCGCTGGTGATACAGCCGCTGTAGTTGTTTCAGCTGGCTGGACTTTAAACCTTGGAGATTACCAAAGATGGTCTCTATAGACGTTTATGACCAATTAAATGGCCCCCCGAATCCTTCATTGTTCATTTTACAACAAGGTAGGGGCTGCCTGCTCTATCTTCTGGTAGATGATATCTGGGGCTGGTGTCTGGAGTGTTATATTTGGCTGGGTTTTGATAAATAATATTGCGTAGCACATCGATATCAAGTTTTTGCGAAATATTTTTGTCTCACGCAAAGGCGCAAAGGCGCTAAGGAGCAAAGAAGAGCAGTTAGAGTGGTGTTGGTTATTGAATAAGTGCTTGGAATCGCTCGTCTTGGCGAATTTCGTCAAAGTTGGAATCGGTTTTTGCTCTTTTTTGATATTTGTCAGGATTCAGATTTATGGCTTTTTGCAGATTTTCTAGTGCTGAATCAATGTTACCTTGAATGGCATAACAGGATGCTTTGTTGTAGAAGGTCTGGTGTAAATCTGGTTGAATTTTTACAGCTTCTTCAACAGAGGTATTTGCATTTTCGTTGGTTCTCAAATCCCCCAGAGTAATCCCCTGGCTATTACCACGGTTTTGAGAATCTGGTTGAGTCTTCAGCGCTGCGTCGTAGGATGCGATCGCATCGGAGTAGCGTTTGAGATTCAGTAGCGCGGTTCCCCGGTTGTTCCAAGCTTCTTGGTAATCGGGTTTCAGCTTCAGCGCTGCGTCGAAGGATGCGATCGCATCGGAGTAGCGTTTGAGATTCAGTAGTGCAAAGCCTCGGTTATACCAAGCTAGGTGGGAATCAGGCTTAATTTTGATAGTTTCGTCAAAAGAGGCGATCGCATCTTCATAGCGTTCTAACTCATCCAGCGTCACACCCCGTTTAAACCAAGCTTGGTGGTAATCAGGTTTAATTTTTATAGCCGTGTCAAAAGAGGCGATCGCTTCCTTAAAGCGTTCTAACTTATAAAGCGCTATCCCCTTATTAAACCAAGCTTGGTAATAATCACATTTTATTCTCACCGCTTGCTCAAAAGAGGCTAACGCTTCCGCATGTAGTTCTAAACTCCCTAAAGCATTTCCCCGACGATACCAACCTTCTGGATAATGCGGTTGAATTTTTACAGATTTTTCGTAGGAAGCGAGTGCTGATTCATATTCTTGAGCAGCATGCAACAAACCCCCCAATTCAAATTGTAAACTCGCGCGAATATTCTCTGTTTGATGCTGCTCATCCAGCAAGTCTTGAATTTCTAAAATCTTTTCAATCTTTTCCTCTGGTGCAAGTTTCAAATATTCCCCATAATCTCCCTCTAAAATCAGGCGAGATGACTCTAACTCTACAACTTCCCGTGTTGTCGGTAATTCAAATACAGCCGAACGCCAGTCAAAGAAATCTGGGGCGCGATGAAGTAAATAGTTAAGAGAAAATGACCGCACTAGAAAAACAAAAGAAATGGGGAAATCATCTCTAAACCTTTCTCGCTGCTGGTTTAAATGATTTAAAATAGGCGGAACACTGCTTAAATTACTAAATTGACCTTCAGTTATTTCGCCAAACTTTCTCTTTTCATATTTATAGAGAGAATATTCTAAACCAGTAATTAATAAAACTTCAAATTGCTTATTGCTATAAAGGTCAATTACCCGCTCATATAAATTGCTAATTGGCTCAACCAAACGCAAAAGTTCAATCTTTTTCTGCGGTAAATCATGGGGAATTTTACCAATCACCTGTTCAGCTTCCCCAGGACTACATTGCACAAAATACAAGCCAAAACCTGAGTTCCGCTTGAGGGCGCGAACTAAGTCTTGATAGGCTGCTTCAGGTTCAGGGGGAGAGTCTTCATCCCAATCGCTCAAATCTTGTTTCATGGGAGTTGTGCTACAGCTTCTTTAAATTCTTGAATGCCTTGAATCAGTGGATGAATATCATACCAACGCTGCATCTCCTCTTCATCATCCAAGTAGCGGTACTCCAAAAGACAGCGATTAAACATCAAACTCCGATACTGGTCATCATTAATGATGCGCTTAGAACGGGAGACTTCAGCTAACAAAACCCATTGATGATTTTCCACAGAACGGCGATAGGTATCTCTCGCCTGAGTGATAGCGCGTTTTACAGATTTTTCAGTAATTGGTAATTCTTCAGTGCGTCCAATAGCATCCTGAGTTAACAATAACAAATTTCTGACGTGACCACCACTCATTAAACAAAGTCGTTCTAGAGTTTGGGGACTATCAAATATTTCTGTTTCTAGGGATAATTCCGGTGCAAATGGCTTGATGCGCCGGTAAATTACCTCTTTAACTTTATTAATTCCTGGTTCGTAAACTTCTCCATTCTGAGTGCGTACCATCACCATTGGCAAAATTTGCGGGTCGCCATAGATATCTCTCAGGTCTGTAGCTCTGGTAGAATAGACCATAGCAATGGGGACAGTGTAAATCAAATGGCAATCTAAAGCTTTAAGTTGTTCACTGCGGTCTAAAAATACCTCCTCATAATTAGTTCGTTCGCCATCTTTAACTAAAACCATCCGGTCTAAATTATCGACAATTACCGCTAGTTGGTTACGTCCTTCAGGTAGGCGTTTTTTCACATCAGCCAGAAACTCATTTAAGACCTGAATCAATGTGACAGTATGAGGGTTAACTTTTTCTCTAATTTTTTGGCGTAATTCAGGAACAGCCCTTAAATTTGCCGTTAATTTGGCAAACTGAGCAATTTGTACTTCCACATCCACATTATCTAACTGGATTTCAGTTAGTGCTAAATCTTTCAATTCTTGCCAACGGTCTTTTAGCCAATTCACCACTGGTTTGGGATTACCAATTTCCCGTAAATCTTTGAGTAACCGCCGAGTACAAGCGAGGAGAATATCTGTATATTGGGCATCTTCAGAATCAATATCCTCTTCATCAGCGGCAAAATAAACTACATAAAATTCCCGTTCTTCTAAATATTTTTTTAATCTCAGCAATTCTGTAGATTTCCCCGCACCGCGATGACCAGAATACAATTGATAAGTATTTGTTTTTGCCAATCGCATCCGATTTCCCAACTCTTGCTGAATATCTGCATCTCCCCGCACATCCTGACAATCTACATATTTTGGGTCACCTGCGGGTAAAGGTTCAAAGGGATTAAAGGCGTTGTAGAGGTTGGTGAGTAAGTCAGGATTTTGATTCATGGGAGTTGTGTTTATTTTTAGTTTAATTTACTGTTGTAAGTCAGAGTGTGAGTAGTGTCACATTGATAAAATCAGATATCTTGCATTTAGCCCTAACGACTGGAAGTCGCGGCTATAAAAACAAAGTCCGCCTGCGCGGACTAACGTAAATTCAATGGTTTTGGAGCCTGGGTCGCCAGGCTTTGTTCTGGTAGCCGCGATTTTAATCGTCTGGTGCAAGATATGAGTTAAAACGGACTGGAATGTTTGGACAGCAGTATCGAGATGGCTTTTGTTATCAGCATCAGAATGAATTCTGATGCTGTTTTTGGGACTGATGCAAGATTTGAGATAAATCATTTTATTGTAGGAAACTAATAATTACTTGCTTGTTGTTATTGAATCAAATTTTGAAAATTTTTATCGTTCCGAATACGATCAAAATCAAAATCTATTTTTGCCATTTCTCGATATGTTTCAGGATTTATCTTTATTGCTTGTTGCAGGTTTTTCAATGCTTGCTCAATATTGCCTTGAATGGCATAAGAGAAAGCTTTGTTGTACCAAGCTTGGTGTAGATCAGGTTGAATTTTCACCGCTGTATCGTAGGATGATATCGCTTCTTCATAGCGTCCTAAATTTCCTAGTGTATTACCCCGGTTATGCCAAGCTTCGTGATAATCAGATTTAATTTTTACTGCTCTATCGTAGGATAATATTGCATCTTCATAACGTTCTAATTTCCCTAGCGCAATCCCCCGGTTATGCCAAGCTTGGTGGTCATCAGGTTGAATTTTCACCGCTTGGTCGTAGGATAATATCGCATCTTCATAACGTTCTAATTCATCAAGCGCAATACCTCGGTTGTACCAAGCTTGGTGGTCGTCAGGTTGAAATTTCACCGCTTGGTCAAAGGATAATATCGCATCTTCATAGCGTTCTAATTTCTCTAGCGCAATCCCCCGGTTGTACCAAGCTTGGTGGTAATCAGGTTGAATTTTCACCGCTTGGTCGTAGGATAATATTGCATCTTCATAACGTTCTAATTCATCAAGCGCAATACCTCGGTTGTACCAAGCTTGGTGGTAATCAGGTTGAATTTTCACCGCTTGGTCGTAGGATAATATCGCATCTTCATAACGTTCTAATTCATCAAGCGCAATACCTCGATTGTTCCAAGCTTGGTGGTAATCAGGTTGAATTTTTACTGCTCTATCGTAGGATAATATTGCATCTTCATAACGTTCTAATTTCCTTAGCGCAATACCCCAGTTGTACCAAGCTTGGTGGTCATCAGGTTGAATTTTCACCGCTTGGTTGAAGGATGTAATCGCATCTTCATAGCGTTCTAATTTGCCTAGCGCAATACCCCGGTTGTTCCAAGCTTGGTGGTCATCAGGTTGAATTTTTACCGCTTGGTCGAAGGATGTGATAGCCGCTTCATATTCTTTAGCAGTGCATAGTAAATTTCCCATTTCAAATTGTAACCTTGCTTTACCTTCTTCTGTCTGATGTTGGTCTGTTAGTAGTTCTTGAATATCTAAAACCTTCTCAATTTTTTGTTCTTGGCTGAGTTTTAAATATTCCTCAAAATTTCCTTCCAACATCAGACGTGATGATTCTTGTTCTACAACTTCTGGTGTTATCGGTAATTCAAATACACCTGAACGCCAATCATAGAAATCAGGTGCGCGATGAATTAAATAGTTGAGCGAAAAGGAACGCAAAAGAAAAACAAAGCGAATGGAGAAATGATCTCTAAACCTTTCCCGTTGTTGGTTTAAGTGATTTAAAATTCGGGGAACACTGCTGATATTGCTAAATTTACTTTCAGTGATTTCACCAAAACTTCTTTTTTCATACTTATATAAAGAATATTCCAAACCCTTAATCAATAAAATATCAATTGGCTTGTCTTTAACAAACTCATTCACTCGCTGATATAAATTATCAATTTCCTCAACAAAGCGGAGAACGTCAATTTTTTTCTGCGGCATATCCTGTGGCACTTTTTTAATACAATGCTCTGCTTCCACAGGTGTACATTGGACAAAATACAAGCCAAAACCTGAGTTCCGCTTTAGTGCGCGAAGTAAATCTGAATAGGCTTCTTCAGGTTCCGGGGGTAAATCCTCATCCCAATCGCTGCAATTTGGGTTCATGCAAGTTTCGCCACAGATTATTCTTTTTGTAAAAAATATTGCTCTTTTCACCACCCTACTGAAAATTATAGATGCTTAATTACTGACACCGCCACAATCAGCCGTTTTGGCTCGTAGTAAGCACTTCAGTGCTTAGAACAATCAGGACTAAAGTCCTAACTACGAACTTTTCTTGTTCCCAGACTCCGGCTGGGAATGCACTCTTAGAGGCTCTGCCTCATATACTTAACAGCTATGTTATACACACAAGTTATTCGATTACCCAAAAGTCCTCCAAAACCTCAAAGAGTTCTAACGGACATCCCTCTCCTTGCGAAGGAGAGGGACAGGTTTTGCTATGCAAAACCAGGGTGAGGTTTTGTTTCCTCTGTTCGATAAACCATAAATAAGTTGAGAGAGACTTGTGTGCACACCTTAGATACTTAACAGGAGGCAGAGCCTCCCATCTGGCATTCCTAGGTAGAACCTAGGAACGAGGAAAAATATCTATATATAGACGTTTCATGAAACATCTCTACACTCCCCCTTCCCTGCTAGGTAAGGGGGTTGGGGGGTTAGGTTCTCCCTCCACCGCTTCACCCCCAGCGCCAACTCTCCCCCCAACCACTCATCAAACTGCGGATACACCGGCAAACGCGGCACCAATTCCCACCCCGCCGGTTGTAAAATTTCTCTCAAAGCCTGTTCCTGAACATGAGGATAATCAGGATTCACTTCATCCTTCGGGCCAATTCCCCCCAAATCTCGCGCACCGGCAGCTAAACAAGCAAGTAACCAGCCGGCATCCTTAACTAAATTCGGCGGAATTTGAATTGTAATATCTGCGGGTAAAATTTCCCGTGCTTTAGCAATCACCTCTGGTAGTTCATGGGGGTCAAAAGGCGGTGCATCAAAGCTTTGCTGATTTCCCGGACTGTGGGGTTGCAGAATCACTTCTTGAATGTGATGGTAACGTTTATGCACATTAGATATAGCTGTCAACGTTTCCCAGCAATCATCTACAGTTTCCCCAATTCCCAAAAGTAACCCTGTGGTAAAGGGAATC
The DNA here is from genome assembly GCF_014697195.1 of Cylindrospermum sp. FACHB-282. Taxonomy (GTDB): domain Bacteria; phylum Cyanobacteriota; class Cyanobacteriia; order Cyanobacteriales; family Nostocaceae; genus Cylindrospermum. The sequence goes on from NZ_JACJRJ010000087.1 coordinate 8,374, forward strand.
TGCAACTCACCCGCCCATTCTAATTGTTGCATCCTCACCTCTGGCAACTTACTCGGCGCGTGACGATGCACAGTATTTAATAGTGTTGGCGTCAACTGTTCCAACATCAAACCCATCGAAACATTTATATCCTTGAGCTTTTCCATCTCTGCCAAACTCAGTGGCCCGGCGTTAGTGTGCGGTAAAAATCCCATCGCTAGCGCTAACTCACACAACTCATAAATCCGCTGGAACCACGCCTCACGCCTGGATGAATGGGCGTGTACCTCCCCGCTAAGAATGAGGATTTCACAGATGTTTTGGCTTTGCAGTTGTTGCAAAATCCTTTCCGCCGCCTCAAGATTCATCCAGGGACTCTTACCCGGTTCCCTGCGAAAGTTGCAGTAGGTGCAGCGATTAAAGCACTCATAAGTAGGGACGATTGTATAGGCTGGGCTGTATGTAACGCAGCGTGAACTATATAAAGCCATAAATGTAACGTTTATGAATAGAGATATACAATTCCCCAAAAATCCTAAAAGCTTTGTGGTGTAAGCTTTGCATCCTCTATTTAACACCCTGTTTTCCAGAATTGTTAAAAAATGTTGCTAACAGGGGTTTACAAATCGAAATAAACAGCTTAGTATTTATTCAGGGAGTAAAAATGCTTACCCCGAACATCATAAACAACATAACCGCAATCATAAAACCATGACCACAACCTTACAACAGCGCTCCAGCGCCAACGTATGGGATCGCTTCTGCGAATGGATCACCAGCACCGAAAAC
>NZ_JACJRJ010000088.1 GCF_014697195.1 Cylindrospermum sp. FACHB-282
AAACTTTCAAAGTATTATTTTTTCGCGGTTCAGTAGTTCGGGGCGCTTGCCCTCCACCTCAATTAATATAGCAGGATGTTTTCGGTTTCGTCAAGGGGTTAAACTATTTTTTTCTGGAATTGCCTCAAGTGCTTGAAGGGTAAGGAGAATGAGCGCAGAAAAAGTTAAGCTTCAGGTCAAAAAGAAGGGCAGTAAGGACAGAGCATGCCACTACAGGTCATAGATGTGGGATCAGGGAGGATATCTGCTGCTCAAGACAGATGATTCTAGAAATAACCGAAGCTCTACAACCAGATATCGACGTGATCGCTGCCATATTACATATATATGGTGAGCATTGAAATCTTTCCTGACTTACCTGACGCCTGAGGTCGGGGCATCTAAGAAGTCAACTACTTGTACTTTCAGGTGCTAGGTGCAGGCAGATTTGCCTTGAGTGGTTTTGCCGCCACAGTAGTTACCCATCCCTTCCCCAGATGTTTCCAGCATTTCCTTCTGCTTTTCTGCGTGACTCACAGTACTTAATAATGCAGGCAAATGAATAAAGGCTATAATGCTTCTAAAATAAGGATTTTTATCGCCGTATTTTTTCACAGATGGGTTAGGATTGCTATGTATTTTCTGCTTTTTTGTTAAGTTTGCTTGAATTTCCGCTTTAAATTCTCGTTCTAAGACTATACGGCTGGTTTCGCCAAATTCTATACCACCACCCAAGGCGCGATAAAATGTTTCTTGCTTGACGCGGTCGTGTCATTCAGAAACAAATATGCGGTCGCCATTCCGAATTAGCCCTAAAGCTATGACCCGAATTTCGCCTAGATTGCTCATTATTGTCAATTATCGTACATAGAGTAAGAACGACTGTCGCTATCTTCGACGGGCCAATCTTCGTTTTCGCCGCCAATGTACAATTCTTCAATATTGACATATTCAGCACTTAGCTGTGTGAGGGCGTTGATTAAAATATCCAGGGCGATCGCATCAGCGGTTCCCAAATCAAACCAGCACCGCCCCCAGCCATCCTCATACTCAAACTCACCCATGTTATGCATAAGGGCTAGCAGGCTTTTGTCATAGCCTTCTGAGTCATAACTCATGTAGCTGATATCAAGACCTGAGTCTTGGGACTGGAGATTTTCGGCATTAAATGCACCTAATTTACCCAGATAAAACCAGGAATTGAATACCTCTTCTACATATTGCTTTTCGCGTTCGGAAGGAATTGTGCTGAATTTCAGCCAAATCCATACATCAAAAGGATTAATCTCGCGGAAGTGAGTCTGCATTTGTGTCAAATATCAAAATTAGGTGTACTAAAAATCAGCATATCAGGGCTGGTTATAGGTTCTTAGTGAAAGCTTAAGCACTTACTACTAGCTTAATTACCCACCAGGATTATTTAAGCGGTTAGCAGCCTGACTGCGTTCGCGTTCAATTTGTCTTACCAAATTGCCTGGAAGTTGGGCTTTTTTGGTCAATGCTTTGTCAAAATTAGCGATCGCTTCTTGGAACAATTGCGGGCTTTTTTCTTTCTTGCCTAGTTCCTGAAGGATTTGGGCTTTGAGATAATAAATTTCTGGGTTATCGGCTGTTGATTTTAGTGCTAGGTTTGCATATTCTAGGGACTGAGAGTATTGTTTTAAATCCCGGTAAGCAAGGGCAATACCCCGATCCACCAAATACCGAGGGGCAGCATTTTTTTCTAAGCGTTCAATTGCCTGATCTGGACTAGCAAAGGGTAGATTGACAGCTAGCATCAAATCCATATAGCCCTTGATTAAATTTAATTCTGGATCTCTGGCTGAAACTGCTTCGGCTTTGTCTAAGTACTCATAGACTTGGCGCAACCTACTTAAGGCTCGTGACGCACCGTTGACTGTACCTTCACGGATGATAATTACTGCTCCCTCTAAAAAATAGCCTACTGCACTGTATAAATTACCACGCAACGGATCACTAGCAATCAGTTTTTGTGCAGTTTCCAGGGTTTTTTTGCTGTAGGTATCTAGTCTAGCCCAATCCTTATTTCCATATGCTAAGGATGCCTTCATCGCATAAGCTAGGGGTTCATTTGATTCACTGGATATTGCTTGTTTTAGATAACGATCTGCCGCTGGATAGTCACCCTGGTGGAAAATAGCTTTAAAAGCTGCTTCTGTTTGGTCACCAATTTTATGAGGTTCGCTAGTCCGAAATGGATCGCCAGCGAGGGAGGGAGTTACCCAGAGGTTCAGGGCGATCGCAGCAGTAAAAGTTGCTTTGGCAAGGTGAGTTAGTTTGGTGAGGACAATTGATTGAGGAAGAAAAAGCTGTTTGGTCATGGAAATAGCCAGAATAATTGCGGTTGGAATAGTTGGATGTGTTACTTAAAATACAAAAACAAAAATATAGTTAACCATCAGGTGCGTTTGTTGCCGCCAATATTCTATACAGGTTGACTGTGGTATTTTGTCCAGGTTCCCACACTTGTTGTAGCTATTATTCCCAGATAATTCTGCCACAATGGGGGAAAGCAGATGGTTTTTGCAGCCAGATTAAGGATTGAGTGCAGTTAAAGCACGATGAAACTTTGCGGAATTTTTCAGTTGCTCTCAGTGTAGTTAAACAGTTATTCGCTGACTTTTTGGTAATCTTAACAAATGCTCTATCTCAGAAATCTAATTTATCATCCCACAGCCTGCCCGACTCCTATTCTCAAAGCCCTCAATTTGGAATTAGCACCCCAGCGGCTGGGTCTAATTATTGGGCCTAGCGGTTCCGGTAAAAGTACTTTACTAGAAATTCTATCTGGTCTGGCTGACCCCACATCTGGCGCAGTTTGCTGGCGGGAACAAGAACTGATTGCTGAACAGCTACAACAGTTGGCTGGGTTGGTGTTTCAGTTTCCAGAGCGGCATTTTTGTGGCGGGACGATTTTAGAGGAATTACGTTTAGGGCATCCTGAGTTAGGTTCAGAGAGGGTGAAACAGGCATTGAGTGAAGTGGGATTAGAGCATCTATCTCTTTCTGCTGCACCCCATGCTTTGAGTGGTGGTCAGCAACGGCGTTTAGCTTTGGCGGTGCAATTGATTCGCCAACCAAATTTATTATTGTTGGATGAACCTACGGCTGGGTTAGATTGGTCAATGCGTCGGCAATTGGTAAATTTATTGGCGAAACTGAAACAAGATTGGACATTGTTGGTTGTAACACATGATGCTGGGGATTTGTTAGCGATCGCTGATTGTTGCTGGACTCTCAACCACGGTGAACTAAAATCAATTGACCCAAGGACGTTGGAAGCTAAGGTGAAAGAACCTCTACCGGCGGTGTGAAATAGAACAAAGGGCCCAGGGGAGCGGGCGATAATGACTAACGATTAATGACTAATTACTAATGACTAACTTAACTAATCCGTTGCTGCCGGAAATGCCAGAAATTTGGCAACAAACTCTTAATTGGCAACCAACTGACCAACAGCGATCGCAATTTCAGCAGCTTTATGAATTAATTTTGGCAGGTAATCGCCAGCTAAATCTGACTCGAATCACTGAACCGCAGGAATTTTGGGAAAAACATCTCTGGGATTCTCTGCGGGGAATTGCGCCACAGCAGCAATTTATTCCGTTGCTTTCAGATGGTCTGTCTGTGATTGATATTGGCACGGGTGCAGGTTTTCCGGGTATACCGATGGCGATCGCATTTCCTAATTGTAAAGTTACTCTTTTGGATTCAACGCGGAAAAAAATTACTTTTATCGAAACGATATTAACTACACTGGCTCTCACCAATATCAAAACTTTAATTGGTAGAGCCGAAGAAATTGGTCAACAAAGCCAGCAACGCAAAACCTACGATATCGCCCTAATTCGTGCTGTTGGTACACCCTCTGTCTGTGCCGAATATGCCCTACCATTAGTCAAACAAGGGGGTTTGGCTGTAATTTATCGTGGTAATTGGACAGAGGATGAAACAACAGCTTTGCAAAATGCTGCTAACCAGTTGGGTGGGGTAATTGAAACTATCGACGAATTTACAACTCCCCTAAGTAACAGTATTCGTCATTGTCTCTACTTGCGAAAAGTGGTAAATACACCTGTCGAATTTCCCCGTGCTATTGGTATACCAACTCAAAATCCGCTTTAAAACGAGACCATTTGACCGTCCCCTTCTCCTCTGCATTGCTAATCAGAATTTATAATTTTTGAGTGGCGTCGGCAAACCGCTGGTTAATTTCATCCCAATTAACCACTTTCCACCAAGCATCTAAATAATCGGGGCGGCGGTTCTGGTACTTGAGATAATAAGCGTGTTCCCATAGGTCATTACCGAAAATGGGGTACTGGCTTTCACTGAGGGGATTATCTTGGTTAGCTGTGGAAGTTATTTCTAAATTGCCATCTTGGGTGCGGACTAGCCACACCCAACCACTACCAAAACGAGCCGCGCCAGCTGCGTTAAACTGTTTTTTGAAATCTGCAAAACTGCCAAAAGTTTGACTGATTGCGGTGGCTATTTCTCCTGTTGGTTCACCGCCACCGTTGGGTTTCATAATTTTCCAGAACATGGAGTGATTCACATGACCACCGCCATTATTGCGGACTGTGGTCCGAATATCTGCGGGGATTTGGTCAAGGTTCTGCAACAGTTCTGCAACAGTTTTGCTTTTGAGTTCTGGGTGTTTGTCTAAGGCTGCATTCAGGTTGTTTACATAAGCTGCATGGTGTTTATCATGGTGAAACTCCATTGTTCTAGCATCGATATACGGTTCTAGGGCTTCGTAGGCGTATGGCAAAGGTGGTAATTCGATAGCCCCGGCAGATATGGGAGTTGTTTTGTTCCCACTAGGTAATTTCTCTGCCAAAGCATAATTTTCTAGTGCAAAACCAGCTACACCAGATCCGAGTAAAAGCAAGAAGTGACGACGATTAAGGGTCATAGGTTTTTTTGCAGCCAATCTCTTCGTATTTCTTTAGATTCTGGGTGCAAATGATACCAGAGAAACTAGACGTCACAAATCGGGCGTTGGGAATAGAACAGAGGGGCGGGGAAACCCCACCCCTAGGATAAATTCAAAAAATGGGCGGGGAAAGGCTGCCCGGAAAATTAACCAAAGTGCTGAATTATGGCTTCGGCAAATTCAGAACATTTTAAGGGTTCTACTGGTGGTTCTAGCAACCTGGCTAAATCGTAGGTGACTTGACCGTTAGCGATCGCATCTCCTAAACCTTTTTTCACCAAATCGGCTGCTTCCTGCCAACCCATATATTCCAGCATCATCACACCGGAAAGAATCACGGAACCGGGGTTAATGCGGTCTAATCCCGCGTGTTTTGGTGCTGTGCCGTGGGTTGCTTCAAAAATGGCACTGGAATCACCAATATTAGCCCCTGGGCCCATACCCAAGCCGCCAACAATTGCCGCTGCCGCATCTGACAAGTAATCGCCATTCAAATTCATTGTCGCCAAAATCGAATATTCATCCGGTCTGGTTTGGATTTGTTGAAAAATACTGTCAGCAATCCGGTCATTGACCATGATCTTGTCTTTCCACTTACCATCACCGTGGGTTGCCCAAATTGAGTTAAGAACTTCTTCCACTTCCTGAATAATTTGTGCTTTTTTCTCTGGGGTGAGGGAGTTGAAGCCAGGATCAATCTGCTGGGCGTTGTCTTCTAAGGAGATATTGGGGTTTTTCTCCTTGTTACTCAAAATCCAAGATTCTCTTTCGGTAACGATATCTTGGCGATATTCGCTGGTTGCGACTTCATAACCCCAATCGCGGAAAGCGCCTTCGGTGTACTTCATGATGTTGCCCTTATGCACCAAAGTCACCTGTTGCTTGTTTTTGGGCAATAGTAGGGCGTGTTGGATAGCGCGTCTGACTAAGCGCTGAGAACCACTTTTGCTGATGGGTTTGATGCCAATGCCAGAATCTAGAGGAATTTGCTTTTTACCATGTTCTGGGGTAGCGGGGATGAGTTCTTCGTTGAGGATTTTAATTAAGCGATCGCCAATTTCACTCCCCTGTTTCCACTCAATGCCCAAATAAATATCTTCCGTATTTTCCCGATAAATAATTACATCTAGTTTTTCGGGGTTTTTGTGCGGAGAGGGCGTACCTGCGTAGTAGCGGCAAGGACGCACGCAGGCATAAAGGTCAAAAATTTGCCGTAATGCCACGTTTAAGGAACGAATACCGCCGCCGATGGGGGTAGTTAGGGGGCCTTTAATGGCAACGCCATATTCTTCAATTGCTGTGAGGGTATCTTGGGGCAAATACTGGTAAGTGCCGTACAAATCACAAGCTTCATCGCCAGCGTAAACCTTAAACCAGCTAATTTGACGTGTGCCTTTGTATGCTTTTGCTACTGCCGCATCCAGAACTTTTTGGGCAGCAGGCCAGATATCTATACCCGTGCCGTCACCGCGAATAAAGGGGATAATTGGATTGTCCGGCACAATCGGCTCACCTTTTTTGAAGGTGATTTTTGATCCAGTTGTGGGGGGAATAATCTTATCGTACATACATTACACACTCCAGATAGATACGCCGCCACTCAAAGGGAAAAAAATTTCTTTGGTAGGCTAGCAGATTTTGCTGTGTCTTGTTTTCACCAAGTCATGAAGCGCAGATTATCCCCTACTTCCCCTTGTACAATGATTTGGGGCTAAGGTGTGAAATATCAGTGAGAACATTGCTATTTTGTACGTTCGCGTAGCGTGCGGTCGGCAATCAAAAATAGTAAACTACTTTTCGCTATCAGTGCTTCGCTGATGTGAACATCCGATAGCTGTTTGTCTTCGACGCGCCTTAGGCGAACCCTTATTCACTGACCGCTAACACGAGTAATGGCATGAGAGACCCAATGATTGTATCAGGCACTGCTAATGACATCGACTCCCTGCGAAATTCGTTAATCGCTGGGTCGGAAAAAGTCCAACAACAAATAATCCCGCAGTTAGCTGATTTGGGTAATGAGGGGTTAGATGTGTTGAGGGAATTTTTACTGAAACGTCGTGACACCCCAGCGACTTGGATTGATGGCAAAGCCTACCAAGTCCTTGACAATTCTGATGCACCTACAGCCAAAGAATTTCTACAAACTTATTATCCTGAGGGAATTGTACCTCTAAAATCAGAGTGCGGGATTAATTACAATTCTTTGCAACAGCTACTTGCCCTCCAAGACTTCCAAGCTGCTGATTTGCTCACGATCCAAAAAATGTGTGAAGTGGCAGGGCCAACGGCAGTACAAAGAAAATGGTTGTATTTTACTGAGGCTGAAAATTTCCCGATTCAGGATTTGCAAACCATTAACAATCTGTGGTTAGTTTACTCAGAAGGCAAGTTTGGCTTTAGTGTACAACGAGAAATTTGGTTGGGTTTGGGTAAAAATTGGGACAAATTCTGGCCGAAAATCGGCTGGAAAAGTGGTAATAACTGGACTAGATATCCCCATGAATTCACCTGGGATTTAAGCGCTCCTAGAGGTCATCTACCCCTTTCAAATCAACTGCGTGGGGTACGGGTGATGGCTGCTTTGTTATCTCATCCCGCTTGGAATCACGGTAGTTAAATAGTGCGCGGCGCATTTTGTGATGCGCTTACGCGCAATTGTATCAATTAAGTTTGAATAACTATAACTTTAAACGTGGGGTTTCGCCATCGCATTTTCGGCAATCAAAAAGAGCGATCGCTTTTTCCACATCTGCAAAAATTATATTTGTCACCGTTGTTTCACTAATAAGTTTATATAATGGCTAAAGTTCTTCTAGACAAAATCAAACGTAGATTCAATAATGTCACCGCTATTGAGGATATTAGCTTTGAAATTCCTGATGGCGAGTTTTGGGTTTTAGTCGGGCCGTCAGGTTGTGGTAAGTCTACGATTTTGCGAACTATCGCCGGTTTGGAAACTGCTACATCGGGCAAACTGTTTATAGGCGATCGCTTAGTCAATGATGTCCCGGCCAGACAACGGGATGTGGCGATGGTGTTCCAGAACTATGCCCTTTATCCTCACATGACGGTGGCAGAAAACATCGGTTTTGGGATGCAGATGCGAAAAGTTGACTCTAAGACTATTCAGGAACGGGTGGTGACAGTAGCGCGATCGCTTTCTCTAGAACACCTTTTAGATCGCAAACCCAAGCAGTTGTCAGGGGGACAGCAACAACGGGTAGCATTGGGAAGAGCGATCGCCCGTCAACCACAACTTTTTTTACTTGATGAACCTTTGTCTAATTTAGATGCCCAATTGCGCGATGATACTAGGGCAGAATTGAAACAGTTACATCAAGGGTTGGGAATTACCACTATCTATGTCACCCATGATCAAGTTGAGGCGATGACTTTGGCTGATAAAATTGTGGTGCTAAACCGGGGACGAATTCAACAAATTGGCGAACCCCAAAGTATTTACGCCCGTCCCGCTAATTTGATGGTAGCGACTTTTTTGGGGAATCCCCCAATGAATATTTTGCCAGCAGTTTATAAGAGTAATGGTTTTGATGTTAGTGGCCAGTTATTAGCTATTCCCTCAGATGTGCGGGGCAGTTTAACGTTGACCCAAGGACAAAGTTTTGATTTGGGGATTCGTCCAGAACATATTTATCTTAACGAACCGCCAAGACGCCAAGAGCGCCAAGAGGAAGAGGGGGGAGTGTTGGTTGTTGAGGTGAAGGTGGTGGAACCTTTGGGGCGGGAAACTTTGATTCGTGCAAGTTTACCTGGTTCATCGGTGTTGTTAAATGTGCAGGTGGGTGGAGGTGTGCGTTTGCGTCCAGGGGAACGGCTTTCGCTACAACTAGATTTAAATCAGTTATTTGTATTTGAGCAAAATACTGGAGCCAGCATTTACCCTCAAGGATAACTATCAGTTTCGGAAATGTGAAAAGCGCAGATTAAACCCCAAGTTTTTATTTTTACCTCCCTGTTTTTACACTAAAAACCAACGAAGTACATTAAATAGATATTTTTCTTTCAGCAGATAAAAATAATTAAGTTTTGCCCCGCTCATCCAGGACTATAGGACTAATATTTGATTTTTGAAAAAGCTCCGTACATCTGAAGGGTGGGAAAATCAAAGGTAGTGTGTCGGATAAACCATTCAAACATCCATTTTAAATGAGAGAATGTT
>NZ_JACJRJ010000089.1 GCF_014697195.1 Cylindrospermum sp. FACHB-282
CAATGCACCGTTAGTCGCAGTTAAGTTGGTAACTGAGAGGATATCACCCGCATCCACATCACTGAAACCTGTTAATAAGTCAGCCGCAGTAATATTGATGGCAGTATCTTCTGCTGTGTTGCTTAAAATGCCAGTTGGTGAACCTGTTGGGGCATCGTTAACACCGTTGATGGTGAGGTTAACTGTTGCTGTGCTAGTACCACCATTGCCATTATCGCTGACAGTGTAAGTGAAGCTATCGGTAGCAGTTGCACCCACGCCCAAGGACTCAAATTGACCGTTGGGACTATAGTCGAAAGTGCCATTGGCGTTGAGAGTAAGTAGCGCACCAGAAGCTAGAGTAATTGGTGTACTTACTGTGACGCTGTTGCCATTAACTTTAATCACACTCAGGCTGTCGCCATTGGCATCGGTGTCATTTACCAAGACGTTGATGTTGACGAGGGTATTTTCATCAGTGGTGGCAGTATCGTTGGCGGCAACTGGGGGGATGAAAGGTGATTCATAAGCGCCAATATCCACTGTACCGCCAATGGTGCGAGTGATACCCCGTTGGTCTGTGGTGGCACCAGAGGGAATGAGGGTATTGTCTCCCGCGTTGATGGCAGCCGAACCGGAAACTATAGCGTGAGTGAAAGTGGCACCGCCGTTATCGGCGAGAGAAGCGATGACTTGGTTAATATCGGTAATGCCAGCCGAGGCAAAGGTGATATCGCTACCAGTGCCGATGCTGCCAGATGCACCAACAAGGCTACCGATGAGGTTGTTGGCATTGCCTATTAATTCACCCGCAATATCAGGGCTTTCATTTCCAGAATCAAAGTTACCAGCGATAATCGTGTTTTCGGCAGTGACAGTACCACCATCATTGAAGACACCACCACCATCGCCATTGCCATCGTTATCAAAGTCAGCAGTGTTATTAGTAATAGTGCTGCTGATTAGGTTCAATGTACCCTCGTTGTTGATACCGCCGCCGCTATCTTGTGCCGTATTACCAGAGATGGTGCTGTTGGTAATCGTAGCTATTCCTGTATTAGAAATGCTACCAGTATTTCCACTATTACCAGAGATGGTGCTGTTGGTAATCGTAGCTGTTCCTAAGTTAAAAATGCCGCCGACGAACCCACTATTACCAGAGATGGTGCTGTTGGTAATCGTAGCTGTTCCTAAGTTAAAAATGCCGCCGACGGACCCACCATTACCAGAGATGGTACTGTTGGTAATCGTAGCTGTTCCTGTGTTAAAAATGCCGCCGACGAACCCACTATTACCAGAGATGGTACTGTTGGTAATCGTAGCTGTTCCTGTGTTAAAAATACTACTAGCATTCCCAGTATTACCAGAGATGTTGCTGTTGTCGATAGTCAGGTTTTCTATGTTAGCAATGGCGCCGGCCAAATCTATTCCACCAGTAATAGTCAGGTTGTTAATTGCTACGGTAATTTGATTGTTACTGTCCTCGTCATCCACCCTGAAAGCAGTAGAACTATTGTTACCACTGATAATGAGGTTACTTGCTCCAAGTCCTTCGATAGTTAGGGCGCTGGTAATGGCTAACTCCCCAGAAGTGAGGGTAATAGTATCGGGAGTACTATCGGCAAAGACGGAACCAGCGGAAGTATCAAAGATGATTGTATCTGCGTCGGGATTGGCATTGGCGTTGAGAATCGCTTGCCGCAAGGAACCTTCGCCGGAATCGTTGGTGTTGGTGACGACGGTATCGTTGGCAGCGATAGTAACAGTTGCGGTATTGTTCGTACCATCTACCGTGTAACCCGTGCCAGTATCTAAGTTGAGGGTGAGGGTTTCGTCTGCTTCGGCGGCAATGTCGTCAATGGCAGATAAGTCAACGTCAACAAAACTTTGTCCAGCCGCAATGGTGACAGTTAAGGTATTACCAGAAACCGTGACGCTACCTACCACCACTGAGGCTATAGTCAGCAGTTGCAGCTGTGCTGCCGCCATCAAGGGTGAGGTTGATGGTTAAATCCCCTGTGGTGTCGGTACGAGTGATGCGATAGACACCGTTACTGCCGCCTTCATTGGCTGTGGCAGTTTGTGCGGTGATGCTGACAGTGGGTGTAGTAGCGGATGTATTCTCGAAGAACAGGGTATCGCCGTAATAATTACCCACAAAAGCATCCAAGTCCCCATCACCATCGATATCGGCAAAAGTGGGTACAGCATAAAACCCCACATCTGTTAGTCCGAAGGGGTTGGTGGCTTCCAGCGTGAAGGTGGGTGCCGTGGCAGTTCCACTGTTGCGGTAAAACTGGGTATTGCCATCAAGATTACCGACAAAAGCATCCAAGTCCCCATCACCATCGATATCGGCAAAGGTGGGTACAGCACCAATTCCCACATCCGTGAGTCCGAAGGGATTGGTGGCTTGCAGGGTGAAGGTCGGTGCCGTCTTAGTTCCATTGTTGCGGTAGAACAGGGTATTGCCATTAGCATTACCCACAAAAGCATCTAAGTCCCCATCCCCATCGATATCGGCAAAGGTGGGTACAGAACCAGTTCCCACATTCGTGAGTCCGAAGGGATTGGTGGCTTGCAGGGTGAAGGTCGGTGCCGTCTTAGTTCCATTGTTGCGGTAGAACAGGGTATTTCCATCATAATTACCCATAAAAGCATCCAAGTCCCCATCCCCATCGATATCGGCAAAGGTGGGTGTCGCATAACGCCCCACATCTGTCAGTCCGAAGGGGTTGGTAGCTTCCTGGGTGAAGGCGGGAGCAGAGGCAGGTCCACTGTTGCGGTAAAACAGGGTATTGCCATCGCGATTACCCACAAAAGCATCCAAGTCCCCATCCCCATCGATATCGGCAAAGGTGGGTGTCGCATAACGCCCCACATCTGTCAGTCCGAAGGGGTTGGTAATTGGGGCGTTAAAAGTCGGGTCAACTGGGGTAGAAACGGGTTGATTCTCAAAGAACAGGGTATTACCATACTTATTACCCACAAAAGCATCCAAGTCCCCATCACCATCGATATCGGCAAAGGTGGGTGTAGCATTAGACCCCACATCTGTTAGCCCGAAGGGGTTGGTAGCTTCCAGGGTGAAGGTGGGAGCCGTGGCAGTTCCACTGTTGCGGTAAAACAGGGTATTGCCATCGCGATTACCCACAAAAGCATCCAAGTCCCCATCGCCATCGATATCGGCAAAGGTGGGTACAGAACCAGTTCCCACATCCGTTAATCCGAAGGGATTGTTGGCTTCAAAGGTGAAGGTGGGAGCCGTGGCAGTTCCACTGTTGCGGAAGAATGTGGTATTGCCGCCAAAACTCCCCACAAAAGCATCCAAGTCCCCATCGCCATCGATATCGGCAAAGGTGGGTGTAGCAGAATACCCCACAGCTGTCAGTCCGAAGGGATTGTTGGCTTCAAAGGTGAAGCTGGGAGCAGCCGAAGTTCCACTGTTGCGGTAAAACAGGGTATTGCCCGACTTATTACCCACAAAAGCATCTAAGTCCCCATCGCCATCGATATCGGCAAAGGTGGGTTTCGCAACAGACCCCACATCTGTCAGTCCAAAGGGGTTGGTGGCTTCTTCGGTGAAGGTGGGAGCCGTCTGAGTTCAGGTGTTGCGGTAGAACTGGGTATTACCGTCTAAATTACCCACAAAAGCATCCAAGTCCCCATCGCCATCGATATCGGCAAAGGTGGGTGCAGCATAAAACCCCACATCCGTTAATCCGAAGGGGTTGGTAATTGGGGCGATAAAATTCGGGTCAGCCATGTTAGTTTTCTCTTGATTCAAGTGTAGGGTTAATCAACTTACTCGTTTGCCGCACTTCCCCTACCCCAGTTAAATAGGGTGTCAGGTGTCGTTCGACAAACTGCAACAAACGCGGATGTCGGTAAGAAACCGAACCCGTGAGGTAGGGAACACCACTGTTAACTTGACGATGAATCGCTTCAGCTAACAGCGAAACCCCTCGCCCCCGCTTCTCAAATGCTTCCGCAATTGAAAAAGTGGTGTAGCGAATTGTGTCAGGTGCTACCCGATGGGTTAACACCCAACCAATTACCTCCCCCCGATAGCGCAATCCCAAGCTATTTAGGGGTTCTAAGCGGTGTGCCTCGACATTAGGCGGCAGGGATAAACCGGCATCTAACCAAGGAAACACCTCAAAGGTTGGAGGTAGGGGATACTTGTTTAACCAAGGTGCTTGGGCAATTTTTTCTGTGGCGGTTTTGCCTAGCACCAAGTTAATTTGGGGTGGTTGCCAATGTAGCTTTTGCAGTAGCGGTTCTAAAGCTACATTGGTAAGTGTACTGGTTGAATAGCTGAGGATGATTTCAACACATCCCTGTTGGGCTAATTCTCGTTCTAAATAGGCGACTAACCTTGTGCCAATTCCTTGATGACGGTATTCGGGTAAGACGAATAGGGAGATGATTTCGGCTTGTTGGGGGTTTAAACGTTCGCTGATGGCAAAGCCGACTATTGCACCGTCTAGGGAAGCGGAAAGCCCGGTTAATTCGCCTTGGGGCGGTTGAGTTTGCCAGCGTTTTTGCAGGCTGGGATAGGTGAGGTGATTGTAGTCGAGGGCGTTGCTGCTGTTGAGGTGATACACCCGTTGGTAACGGATTTGCTCCCCCCTTGATAAGGCTGCCTCACTACTAGTCTTCGGATTACCCCTCCCTAACCCTCCCCTTGTTAAGGGGAGGGAACTAGATTGTCTGGTTTCCCCCCAATCTTCGGGGGGATTAAGGGGGGTAATTTGTTGTGTGGGTAAACCAGCGACGGGGGGGATTGCACCTAAACTGGGACGTTTGGCGGTGGGTTTGGTGGTGACAATGCCGCCACTGTTGGGAAATGTGACTAGGCGCTGAATTTCGTCTGACTGTAAACCAATTGCTTGGGGTTGTAGCACCCCAGGCAGAACTACGACATCAAATAGTTCTTCTATTACTCCCTGAAAATATAGCCAGTGCAGGGTTGTGCCTGTCTGCAAGTCAATTACCATTAAGCCACACTGGGGGCGATTGCCTTGGGAACTTAAGCGGTTTTCTAGGGTTAATCCGGTAAAACTCTGGGAACGTAGTTGAGATAGTCCCACGAAGGCGAAGTTTTGCCAAAAAGCTAACCCGCGCACAAATCCAGGGCAGAAGGTGATGGGATGGAATTGATGCTCCTCGATGTAGCCTAATTCCCCTGTGCCGGAATTGAGTAACCATAATTTCCCCTGATACCAACGGGGAGAATGGGGCATGGATAAGCCTGTGGCGATGATTTCATTCTGGGCAACGTCGATGACGACTCCGCCATCGACGCGATGATTACGCCACCCGGCGGCTGTATCTGTGGTACTACAGGCGGTCACATAAGCGGGTTTGCCCTCTACCATTGCTAGCCCATTCAGATGACAACGATCTTCAGCGACGAGTTTGGAGATGAAGGGCGGTTGCCAAATGGGGACAAAGTTGTAGTCTGGGCTGAGGGTGGCTAAACAACTAAAGTCGGTATTGACAAAAATAACTTTTCCGGAGTCGTCTAAGACTAGTTCATGGGCGTTGACATCGCCTGTGGTGTGGGCGGTGCGGGGGACATAAAGGCGATCGCATTCTTTGTACTTTTCGCCATTACCCAAGAAGTTATCAAAATGCCAGAGTTGGTAGCGGGTTGTCATGTAGAGGCTTTTGCCTGCTAGATATAGCCCCATTGGTTTGTCGAATAGCCTTTCGTTGAGCTTCAACTGTCCGTTCGCTTGGCTACCAACGAAAAAAAGGCGGTTGGTTTGGTAGGTTGTGAATGCCAAGCTGAGATTTTGCTCGCATAGCCAAGAGCCGAATTGCACAGAAGCGTTGATTTATAGCCCACTAGGGGCAGAAACAGGGGTTTGCATGGTTATTGGTTTAAAAGAGAGTAATTAGCTTTGATTTCTTACCCTGGAGTACTGAATGCTACCACCTGCGCGATATCATGGGACTTGATTTAGTAAATACTTAACATTAAGGTTAAGAAAACGCAGTAAAATAGTCCCCTGCACCTCTGCGTTTGAGGATTAAAACTAGCTTGATGTCTGCTCGGTTAGGCAGTTGTCTAAATTTTTACTTTGGTAAAGCGGTTTAATCGCTTATTGTCATCAGCCTAGGAACTTCCAGAAAATAAAATATACGATTAATAATAATGATAATCATTCTAAATATTAAGGGAGAGGACGCCATTTTTGCAAAAATCCGGAATTGACTGGCAGTCTCAGACGTGAATTCAAGCCGCATACTTAACTATGTAATAAAACTCCGGTTTGTCTATCGGAAATAGTGGCTATTTGATTTAAAATTAAGTATACTCTTGTTAACAGATAATTAGTCTTTTTGTCATGGCGACTTTATTACTTGACGACGGCACAATTGAGACTGAGTTAAGCGAGATAGTTCGTGAACTTGAACCCCTCGGCATCCACCTAAGCCATTACGACCCCGGAACATCCCTCCTGTTCCCCAACCTGCTAGATCAAGATGTTGTCACAGAGTCTGAAAAGCGTTATGTTTTAGGACTTCATAACAGCGTCTTTGAATTCCTGCAACAAGAAAACGGTTATCTCTGGTGTGATTTGCAGAGTGTACATCCAGGTTCGCCTAATCTCCAAACGCAGATCACGACTTATAGCCAGTATCATACTCACACCACTGCCGAACCAATCTACGTATTAGCAGGAGATATGATTTATGGTTTCGTGCGACCAGATGGTAGTCAAGTACAGCTTTTACTTCAACCACAAGACTATCTCCATATTCCTGCTGGAATAGAGCATTGGTGTAGTCCTTCAGCATCGTTGCATTTCAAAGCGATCCGCTATTTCACAAATGCAGAAGGTTGGATACCAAATTACACAGGAACTCAGTTGAGTGATGCTCTCAACAAACAGCACTAAAGCTTAATTCCTACTTCCAGAAAATGACTTTGCAAGCATCTACCGATTTTTGTCTCTCGGTTTTCTAACGCGAATAGATTCACTTTGATTTTTGCTGCTAGTTTACCGAGGGAACATCAGCAAAGAACAAGTACCATTTAATAAAGCAGTAATCACTGCACCAATAATCACACCTTTCATCATTCCTGGTGCTTGTCGTCGTTTTAGCCAGAGACAAACTGGAATTACATATAAAAGTTGCCAGAATAAAAAACCCAAAATCCCATAAAGCAAAACGTTTAAAGAGTAATTACCGTATATCTTATCGACAATTAAGACCAGAAGAAATATTACTGCTATTGCTACAATATGCATCCCCAATAACAACAATATACCTAAAAAAAATCCCAAAAGTTCATTTTTTTCAGACATTAATCCACCTCTCTATTTAATGTTGACAGATCATATTTAATCGGGACGATTATTAACTAAGTGATATCCAGCGCTACCCTCGCGGTAAAACATATTGAAGGTATCAAAGGGAATAATCCTCCCGTCTGGGTGGACAATATGAATACAGGAGCGCTTCACCGAACGAACATCAAAGTTATAAGGGTCGAGAAACTGGACAATCATCACCCGAAATACATTGGAGTATGTAATACCTTCAGGTACAGCCAACAAGGGTAAACAACACAAAAGCTGCTTTAACGAAGTTGCAGCGGATTTTGGTGAATGACTGGTAGAAAATAATTCAAAAATTTGTTTTTTCAGTTCTTGATTTTGCTCATAAAGCACGCTGTTTGGCAACATCTTCACAAATGCATCGGGATTGATTAAGCCAGTTAGAGGTATAACTTTACCATTGATTTTTAGGGCATAAGCCATTGCTAAACAATCAGGATGGCAGGGAACTGGGAGAATATCTTCAGGTTTAAAATGGGGACTTTGTTGGAGAATTGAGCGGCGAACTTCTGTTAAAGTATACCTATCTCGCTTTTCTTCAAATCCCTCTAGTCTTCCCGCTGCTTGGATTGGTTGAAAAGTTACACCCCGAATGCATTTTTGTTGTAAAGCATATTCAATAATTTTGCCAATTTCGTGGTCATTTAAACCTTTTTTCAGGGTGACAACTAAAGTAGTGGAGATGTTATATTCGTTGAGATGGGCAATAGCTTTTTCCCGCACACCCCGCAAATCTGCGCCGCGTAATTCCTGTAATGCTTCGGCTTCAAAGCTGTCAAATTGCAGATATATCTCAATTCCGGGCATATATTGGCTGAGGCGATCGCAAAATGATTTATCTTTAGCAATCCTCAAACCATTGGTATTAATCATCAAATGCTTAATAGGTCGGCTTTTGGCAATATCTAGAATTTCAAAAAACTCTGGGTGCATTGTTGGTTCACCGCCACTGATTTGTACTATCTGTGGTTCTCCCTCATTCGCCACCACCGCATCAATCATCATCGTAATATGTTCTAAACTGCGATGACGGCGCGTTTGTTGCGATATATCAGAAACTTCTTCTGCACCAGAATCAGCATAGCAAATCGGACAGGAAAGATTACATTTATCTGTCACCTCAACTACAGTTATACAGCTATGCTGTTCATGATCAGGGCAAAGTCCACAATCATAAGGACAGCCATATTTAATTGGGGTGTTAAACTTCAGAGGCATATCCCCTGGCTTGATGAATTCTAGAGATTTTTTATAATATTCAATATCATCGGCAATTAAAATTTCTTCTCTCCCGTGGGTGGGACAGTGCTTAACAAGGTAAACACAATCATCTCTAAAAATTATTTTTGCTTCCACTTTAACGAGACATTTAGAGCAAACGCTATTCGTCAAAGCATAAAAAAGGTAGTTGCGAGTAGGCATGGTAATTAATCAAATTTTGTTAGTTGGAATATTTGGGGAATACTGCGACGATAATATAAAATAGCTAATAAACAAGCAACTTGAATTGCACTCATTCCTAAGAAAGGATGAAAATCAGGTTTAATAAAATCTATCAAAAATCGAAAACTTAAATAAGAAACTAAA
This sequence comes from Cylindrospermum sp. FACHB-282, assembly GCF_014697195.1. Taxonomy (GTDB): domain Bacteria; phylum Cyanobacteriota; class Cyanobacteriia; order Cyanobacteriales; family Nostocaceae; genus Cylindrospermum. Next base: position 8,922 of record NZ_JACJRJ010000089.1, read on the forward strand.
TAAAATTTAAATAAATCACCATTTTCATAGCGATAACGACGGCGAAATTGTAAAAACACAAGGCTCTTCAGTACTTGTTATGCCAAAATAATAAGCTAAACCCAATTTAATAAACATCTAACTCTAAAGTTTTCAAAATTTCTAAATCCATAACCAGAACGTTTAATCAGCTTA
>NZ_JACJRJ010000009.1 GCF_014697195.1 Cylindrospermum sp. FACHB-282
GTATACCAACTGTTGGAAAAATCAGTCCACATTGCCAATCCAGTCAATGAGCAACTTGATTGGCAGAAATTTTAAAGTGCGATCGCGCTTCTGAGTGATGGGGAGTGCGATCGCCCAATTCCCTTTTAGTAAAAAGTCACGTCTTCGCTATGTCCTCCCCCAGTGAAATAGGGTTTGACCCGCCACCACCCGAAACCGCCTTGTTTAGCAAGGTTCTGACCCGCCACCTGACCCGCCACCTGACCCGCCACCTGACCCGCCACCACCAAAAATAAACCGATGGTATTAATCGCAGTCGAAACCACAGCATCCACCACCAGATATAGATAGCCACTTTGGAAGGACAAGTAATGTATAATATGGCAAGAACAAAAAAAAGCGGAAAAGCGCTAACTTCACCCGCAAAAACATTAAAACAATCTAATGTAATTATAACAGACGGACAAGCCCAAACGCTACAGTCGCAAGACATACAGGCTCCAGAACCAGCAAGTCAAAAGCAAAACAAATTTACTAGCTTCCAAGAATTCAAAACATTTGTTAAGACCAGCTTCATAGAAGGAAGTGGCATCGCCCCCGAACTATTTGCCGAGTGCGTTGAATTTCACGAAGACCTAGAAGCTAGCGCCGGGAACGACGCAGAATACCCAATTCACGAGGGCTTAAACTGGAAAGTCACCCGATTCGGGCATCAAGCACGAGAGACAATGTATGCCGCACTCCTCAAAAATGAAGACGGCACTATATGGCAGGGCATAATTAGCCAATGGGACGAAGACTCTCAACGGCCCTATATATATCGTGCTCCAAACGAAAACGGCGATCGCGTTTTTCTTCCTCCAGTACCTGTCAGCATTCGGAAGAAAATTGGCTCCCGCTATGGCGTAGAAATTCCAGAAGATGGAAGTTTCTGGGAGTGGTTAAAAACTGCGACTCAACTAGAAACTTCCCCAGCCAGGCAAGCAGGCGATCTTACCTCTTACACCCTTAGCATGGTTCCATTACAAGTCCCACGAGTTATTACCGAAGGCGGCAAAAAAGGACTGTCGCTTCTGACCCAAGGGTATATACCGCTGACACTGTACGGCTGTACGTGCGGTGGGAGGAAAGAACTAATCCCAGACCTGCGGCAATTTAATCAGGAAGGTTCGATTTGGCTCTTTGCTCTGGATCGTGACAGCAAAGAGAAAACAAAGCGAACGGTTAACGCAGCCAAGCGCGACTTAGGGCGGGTTTTGGCTAAAGACGGATTCAAGAACTACACAGAGGATATTATTTGGTCATCAGACGATGGGAAAGGAGTTGATGACCTGATAGTTAACAAAGGATTTGGGTCTTTTGATACCGCTTACACCCGTGCGTTAGCCAGACTAGAGAAACAATTTTCAGCCAAAGGCAGCGCATCTGAAAGCGAACAGGAAAAACATAAAAATGCACCACCTGACCAGATGGCGAAAAAGATAGCCGATGACTATCGCACCAACCTGGCATTTAACGATGAAACTAAGCAGTGGATGAGGTATCAGGCTGATTCTAATGGCGTTTGGTCGCCTGAATCCAACGAGTATATGGAAGCCATTGTCTACAAAATCTTGAACACTGAGGGAGCATTCAACTTTGGCGCTGATTACGTTAGCAGCATCGTCAAGCTCTTGCGCCACGAACTTATACAGCGCCGATGGAATGAGGCGTCACCACGTGAGTACCTGCCTTTTACCAATGGAGTAGTAGAGATTAGTACAGGTAAGCTACTAAGGCACGAGCCTGGCTATAAACTCACCTGGAGCCTACCAAGAGACTATTCGCAAGATGGTGGTAGCTGGGACAATATCAGCAACTTCCTAGAACACTTATCAAACGGCAATGCTGACATCAAAGAACTGCTGATTTGCTACTGTAACGCTGTAATCAAGGGACGGTATGACCTTCAGAAATTTATTCACCTAATTGGGCTTGGAGGAACAGGTAAAGGAACTTTCACCCGATTGGTAACTGAACTGATTGGAGACCAAAATGTTCTGGTAACTAATTTACCGGCTTGGTGCACGAACCAGTTTGAGGGAGCCAATGCTTTTGGTAAGCGCCTGGTGATATTCCCAGATGAAGACCCCTACAGGGGAAGTATAGGCAGATTCCTCGGTTTAACTGGTGAAGATAAAGTTCGGGCTGAGGAAAAAGGGAAGCGCGCGTTTAACTTTGACTATCAAGGGATGACCCTTGTAGTTTCTAACTTCCCAGTGTTTAGCGGTGGCAGCAGCAGCCGCGCCAAACGCCGGACAATAACGGTACCTTGCAACAAGACTGTCCCTGAGAAGCAACGAAAACAGCTATCTAAGGTTTTTGAACCAGAATTAGCGTCCTTCACCAACCACCTGCTTTCACTTTCAGATGATCACGTTACCGCTGTACTCAAGGGAGAGAAGGAAATTCCCCAGTGCACCCTTGAGTTCTGGGAAAACCAGATGAAGGGTGATTCCGTCGCGGCGTGGGTCAACGAAAAAGTTATTTATGATCCGATGGCAACAACTCAGATTGGCAACGACAGGAACGAAGGTGCGAACGGTGCTGAGGTTTATACCTTGTTTGGCTCGTACATCCGCCATTGCCTAGCATCGGGCGACTCCCCCAAGAGCAGCAAGGTTTTTAGCCCTGACCTAATCGAATTATGTCATACCATTTTAAACTGGCCAGTCAGCAAGCAAGCCACTAAAACAGTCAAGGTTATCAAGGGATTGCGGCTGCGGCATACCGGAATAGATGATCACATCCCAACCTACGATTACTATCTTATGGAACGAGTTTCGGGTGGTGTCGGGTCAGGTGTCGGGTCAGGTGTCGGGTCAGAACCCTTGCTAAACAAGGCGGTTTCGGGTGACGGCGGGTCAAACCCTATTTCACTGGGGGAGGAAGTAAAACCAACTAAACTTGCAATTAATTCTGTACAAAACCAATCAGCAACCGATAGTAACGAAAGCGGTCTAGTAGTTGACCCAACTGATCGCACTTCAGAATTGAAAATTGGCGATATAGATGGTGTGGTGGTTGACCCAACCATTACTGCTAATGGCTTTTATTTAGGGCAGCTAGTCCAAATAATGCGTCACCCAAAACGCGATGACTGGATTGGCAAACAGGGACGTATTAGGGCATTTGGTTATAAATCTGTTCTCATGGGCGATATGTCGGCGAATTTTGCTGACATATCGCCCATTCAAGAAGCGGTGGACGCCAAACCAGGTAAAAGCGATCGCACTTCTGAAATCCATTACTTCTCCGTCGGGGAAACAGTAGAAATTGTCTCTCATGAGACAAGACCTGATTGGGTTGGTGCCGTTGAGAAAATTGTCAGATGCACTACTGGGCAGCATGACAATCTTACCAAAACGAGTATGGTAATGCTCACTGATGGCAAGGCGGCTAGGTGTTCAGATATTAGACTGGTAACGGATGATAAGCCAAGTGATAGCGCCCCCAATCAGTCAGACGTGAGATACGAGGAGGGCAATATGGTGCTAGGCACAGACAGGGGATACAAGCCAGGCGATCGCATGATGTTCACAAGTCCAATGCACCCAGGGGAGCTTGTTGTTCAGAGCTACCCCTATGTTTCACAGGGGAAACAAGATTTTGACTTCATACAGACCAACGATAATGAGATAGTTTACGTTGGGCATGTGAAGAAAATTGACGACTACTGCGATGTAAACCAGGATTTCAGCCCCGGAGACAGAGTAAAAATCATCAATCAGAACTGCAAATGCTTTGGGCTGGAGGATGAAATTATGGCCATCTACTCAATGGCGCAAGAGGCGATGCTAAAGGTAAATGGAAGATTGCCTTTCCGTTTTCTGACCCTGGTGAAGAAAGCCCAGCTTGATCCTCCCTCAACGAGTACCCCAGCCATTCCACCAGTGCCAGAACCAATGGAATTTTCCTTCCCTGGGGTATTTGGAGAATCCAAAGCCTTGGTGGAATTTACCGGCCGCCCCAAAAAAGGGGGGCTACTCTTTAATATCAGCTTCACCTTCCCATCAGGGAAAGGGGCGCGGCTCAAAAATGCCTCTATCCCAACATTGGGGAAGGAGAAATCTATTGAGGCGATTAAGGCGATCGCTCTAGAAAAGATTGAAGCGTGGCAATCCAAGGCGATGCTTAAAAAGGGTAGGCTCTACTCTGTTCAACAGATAGGCGACAATGATTACCTCTGGTTTCTAGATTGTGTACTCGTATCTGTCCCCAATCCTCCAGTCACTAATCAATATGTCTTTAATCAGGATGGCAGAAAGCTAGTGGTTGCTGGGATAGATGAAATTCGGTTACAAGAGTCATGAAAAAGCGATCGCATTTTTGGGGTGAAGTGCGATCGCCTCTGTTCATTGTCAATAATGCAGATGCTTAATGAGAATAGCTTATGTTTCTCTCTGCTTAGTTATTTAAATTAGAAACATTATTCAACAAACCATTGACAGCACCATTAATAGCCGTATGCCCACAACCACCCGGCTGCATAGTTTGGCAAGTGCCAGTGGCAGATGCATTTACAGATTGCCCAAAATTCAAAGGCGCCGGACGGGATACTAGCGCCGGAATAAAAGCAGTATTTCCCGATATTTGCCTTATCAAAGCCTTCATCTCAGCATCCACCTCTAGATCCCTCCCGTCACTTCCATTTCTCCCGTCCCTCCCATCCTTGCCATCGCGCCCAGGCTGTCCAGGAATCTGCACAACAGTTGTTATACCATCAAGCCCTGGTTTACCTTGCAGTCCCGGCTTACCATCAAGCCCTGGTTTACCTTGCAGTCCCGGCTTACCATCAAGCCCTGGTTTACCTTGCAGTCCCGGCTTACCATCAAGCCCTGGTTTACCTTGCAGTCCCGGCTTACCATCAAGCCCTGGTTTACCTTGCAGTCCCGGCTTACCATCAAGCCCTGGTTTACCTTGCAGTCCCGGCTTACCATCAAGCCCTGGTTTACCTTGCGGACCGGGGATGCGTGCTTTCTGTAAAGCTTCTTCAGCAATGTGCTTTGCAAGCGCACCAACTTCATAGGCTCTTTGAGAGAGCCTCAATGATTCATCAGCAGTATTTTTAACAGTTTGAAAAAGAGATAAAGCCCTAGATTGTAGATTCTCCACCAAAGAAACTCTTTGGTCTAAGGACGCAACTCTCCCGTATATCCCAAAAAATCCTTCAAGCGATGTTTGTAATCCATTCACAACCCCTTTTAAAACATCGAAACCTGCTCTTAAAGCGGCAATTGCTAAAACTGCTGCTTGCAAAGCTAAAGTCACTCCGTTTATTTCTTGGTCAATGTAAGCAACGCTTTTTGGGTAAATAAAGTTATAAGACTGATTTACTGATTCAGTAATAAGTTGACTTTTTTCTGATTGAAGAACATATCTTCCATCAAGAGCCGCAATATCCGCTCTTAAAGCAGATATCTGACTGGAAATCTCACTACAACTAGTCATTATTTAAGCCTTGATATTAAACTCCGTATTGATGAAATTTCATTAAAGATGCCATCGCAACCGAGATAGCAATCTCCACAGTCTAGGCTATTCGGAGGCAGACACTCAACAGTAAAATTACAATTGTTGGTAGTGTCTTGATAAAGAATGGTACCGTTAATACTTTTAATCACAATGCCGGCGACTGGAGGGCAATTCCGTATACGGTTGCATGAACCTTCTATTAAATTGAAGCCGTAATTTACTATTTCAAAAGATATCGGTACCTCTGCTACTAGTAAGCTGTCGCATTTACTATCAACATTAAAAGCTCTCGTTGACGTACTCTGTGAAATCCTTGAACTAAACGGTGGGCGGTACCTTTGACCCGTTGTACCTTCGTAACTTGCGCTGTTCGTCGGGTCTGAAGTTTCTCGAACAGTACAAAAGTAATTGATTCTATAACACTTGGTGTCAGTGTTACACGTTATATCTATCGGTCCTGGAAATTCAAGGATCTGATTAGGTAATGTGATACGGGCTGTTTCACCCGTTTCGCAGTAAATAGCCATTATGAGTAATCGTCTGCGTCTAGGTCAGCACCAGAATCTACTTTCGCTAGATTCACTACTATTTGGTCTACTCGATAAGAAGTACTAGTAGTTCCTCTGGAAATAAAAGAGGAGTACCCTGGTTCGATATAAATTGATTTGTCTATATCAGCATCAAAGTTGGGCTTGGTAAGCACCGCTTGATTATTGATTAAGATGGCTGAAAGAATCGCTGATCCGCTATTCGTCGCAGAGGCTGTTAGCGTTGTCAAATCGGCTTTTTGAATTGTAATACTGGTGCTGGTTTGGGTAGCGTTCGCTCCAAATATCTCTGCCAGTGTTGATTTAGTCATTGGTTGATGGTTGTATAACTCTATAACTACATAATCTACCACGTAGGAGAGCAATTGAGTAGCAAAAGGTGATGCGATCGCATCTCTAGTGAGTGAAGTGCGCATTTAAGATGAGTAGTATTTGAGCAGTAAAATATTGCGGTGATCAGCAGCAAATCACGCTTTTTAAGTAGCAATTGAGTAGCAGTTGAGTAGAACTAATTGCTAAGAAACTCAAAAGACTTGCTAATACTAAGTTCGCAAAAACTTCGCTATATTAACGATTAATAGGCAAAAGTATAAAGGAGTAGAGAGATGGAAACAAAGCCAAACAGTCCATCGTTAGCACTCGGAGAAATTCCCCCTGGCTATCTCAACATCATGGGTTACGTTGATCACTCAGAAGTCAACGGTCCTGGTTCTCGTGCTGTCGTCTGGGTGCAAGGCTGTCCCCGTGAGTGTCCTGGCTGCTTTAATCCTGACTCCTGGACATTTGAGATTAACCAGCTGATTGCTGTTGATACCCTGGCCGAAAATATTCTCAGCAACCCCAAGAACACAGGTGTCACATTTTCCGGCGGCGAACCCTTTGGGCAAGCAACTGCACTAGCTGCTTTAGCCAAGAAGGTAAAAACTGCTGGGTTAAATGTCATGTCTTTTACTGGGTACACCTTGAAGCAACTACAATCAGAATCTGCGCCGGAGGGTGCCCAAGAACTAATAGAACAATTAGATATTCTGATTGACGGGCCTTTTGTGGAGTCTCAAGCAATTAATTCTCCTACCTCTCCCGTTTCTTCCAAGAATCAACAGGTACATATATTCAATCCCGCCTTCCTCGACCAAGTTAGCTGGGCTAGCGACCAGATAGAAGTTCACATTCTCAAAGATGGTAACCGCATCGTGACTGGCTATCAAGGATGGTTGGAATTAACGTAATTTAAGGCTGAAGGCTGAAAAAACAAGGTATGTTGCGGTTTTTAATCTAGATTGGGGAAATTTCCCATCATACCTTTTTCAGCCCGGAGATGTTATTTGTAACCTATAGTTCATCCTTTAGCTGACAAGACCATTGCAGACAATTTTTACCAAACATCGGCTATTTTGGGCGGTTTTACTCCTCAGTAGCGCCTTAGTGGTGACAATAGGGCTGTCTCTTTTTCAAGGTGCAGTACCCTTAAGTTTTACACAATTTTGGCAAGCGATTCTCCACCAAGGCGATCCTGTTAAACAGACAATTGTTTGGGATTTACGGCTGCCGCGCATTGTGGCGGCGCTGATTGTCGGTGCAGCTTTGGGTATGTCTGGCGCACTACTGCAAGGAATGTTACGCAATAGCCTGGCTGATCCATTCATCCTCGGTATTTCCGCAGGTGCAGGGCTAATTGTCATTCTCATGATAGTTTGGCAAATTTTCCCTCTAGCGATTCCCTTGGCGGCGTGGGTGGGGGCAATTTTGACTTCTGCATTAGTCATTTTACTCGGTCGTACGGGGTCGGGAATTTCTATTGAACGGCTAATTTTAGGTGGAGTGGCGGTGAGTTCTTTATTGGGTGCTCTCCAAAGTACACTGCTTTTATTAGCCGAAGATGGTCAAATTCAAATCGCCTTGAGTTGGTTGGTGGGTAGCCTTAACGGCCGGGGTTGGCAAGAAATTACTACGGCTGGGCCTTACATTATCGCGGCTTTGTTGGTGGGGTGTTTGCTGGCGCGATCGCTTAACGTGTTAGCTTTGGGTGATGATTTAACTGTGGGCTTGGGTGTATCCTTAATGCGATCGCGCCTTTTAATTGGTGGTGTCGCTACTTTATTAGCCGCCGGTGCAGTCAGTATCAGCGGTTTAATTGGTTTTGTCGGGCTTGTTGTGCCTCACGGCGTCCGCCTCATTGTCGGTACAGATCACCGCTTTGTTTTGCCCCTTTCAGCCTTGGCGGGTGCGTGGTTGCTAGTCTTTGCAGATTTACTCTCTAGGCTGGGAGCAGTAGAATTACCAGTAGGTTCTGTCACGGCTTTGCTAGGTTCGCCGTTGTTTATCTGGTTGCTTTATCGGCGTTCTGGTAATTTAGGTAAATTTTAACTTTTCCCACTATCGCCAAATTCTTAAAAATGCCCCTAGAACTGCAAAATCTCACAGGTGGTTACACCGCCGCGCCAATTCTCGAAAACATTAACCTCACCCTGCAAACAGGAGAATGGTTGAGTTTGGTAGGTGCTAATGGTTCTGGTAAATCTACTTTATTAAAATTGCTCAGTCGGATTCTTTCCCCACAGCAGGGAATAGTGCTACTTGATGGTAAAGAAATTCACTCTCAACCGCCAAATTTAGTTGCTCAAAAATTGGCTTTGTTACCGCAACAGCAGACGGTTCCCGTGGGCTTAACAGTGCGCCAATTAGTTAGTTTAGGGCGTACTCCCTATCAACCTTGGTGGCAATGGGAGTTAACCGCCGAAGATTGGCAAAAAGTTACAGCGGCAATCAAAAAAACCCAACTCGAAAATTTTAGCGATCGCCTAATTGAAGAACTGTCTGGCGGCGAAAGACAACGGGCTTTTTTAGCTTTAGCTCTGGCACAGGAACCAAAAGTACTATTATTAGATGAACCTACAACTTATTTAGATATTAATTATCAATTACAACTTTTAGAATTACTTAAAAATCTTAACCAGCAGCAAGAATTAACTATTATCACTGTGTTGCACGAATTGAATTTAGCCGCGCGCTACAGTTCCCGCATTGCTTTATTAAAACTAGGACATCTTTGGGAAGTTGGCACACCTGCCGCTGTGCTGACACCAAACACTATAGCTGAGGTTTTTGGCGTAGAATCTGTGATTATTCACACCCCTGTCGGGTTGCAGGTTTGTGCTATTTCTTCAGTGTGAGATGATTATTTTTTAACAGACCACTCCCTAAGAGTATTTTACCAATGCCGTATTTTTTTGGTAATAGGGGATAGATTTTACCAACGGGCGATCGCATCATCCTGGTTTTTTCTCTAAGCGAATCTAGGTACAGTTGATAGGTTTACTTGAGTGCAAGTAGGGTGTAACCGTTCAGGGGGGTTTGCGGGTATCGAAGACAGCCAAAGGTTCGCTAACGCGTAGGTTGTCCAAAGGACTCAGGACGAGGGCGCAGTACCGTAGGCGATCGCTAATTAGAACGACCAGCAGATAGTAAGCTAAAAGTCATGGAAAAACAACCCTTTGCCTACATCAAGCAGATACCATAAGAGGATGGGAAAAGAACTCTAGCCAGGGTCAAGAAACTGGTTGAAGACATCTGCCAGCGTATAGAAAAAAGGGAACAAGAAGTAGGTTTGTTGCTAGACGTTCAGCAACAACTCCAGAAGTGTTGAATGTTAAGAAAAATGTGATAAAAAAGACCAAAATGTGTTAAATTTTTGGTTAAGCATTAAAATATATTTGTTTGCTAATGATTAGAAATTCATTTCTCAAGATTGTCAAATCTACCCTCACAGGAATACCAAAAAACGATTATCCAGTGTTGAATACTCGTTTTTTTATTGACTGATGGCTATCTTATGATCTGGATAAATATTAAGTTTTCTACTGGTTGCATAATAGCTAGATTTTGATATGTAAAGTTTTGTATCTGGATTGAACATTTCTGGGGTGCATCATGTCCGACTATCAATCAGACGTTGAGATTAGGGAACCAAGTAATTTAGCTGATAATGGTAAAGTTTTAACACCTTTTCAACGTAAACTTCTAGAAAAAAATCTACAAGAAGATTACCCTGAGTCCTACCGTCAACGTATTGAAATCATGTTGTTGGCAGATGAGGGGAAAACTCAAACAGAAATTTGTCAAATTTTAGGATGTTGTGCTGCAACAGCAAGACATTGGATACACATAGCGCGTACAGGGATGGCGCACCAATGGCAAGATTGTCCGATTGGTCGCCCTAAAACAGTCAACGAAGAGTATTTAGAGCGATTGAAAGAACTAGTCGGTAGTAGTCCCCGCGATCATGGTTATTCTTTTCGGCGCTGGACAGCGAACTGGTTGCAGAAACATCTAGCCAGGGAATTTGGGGTTGAAGTGAGCGATCGCCACATTAAGCGACTCCTCAAACAAATGGGCTTATCGACGCGAGCCAAAACCAGTAATGCTCCACAAAATAGCCTCAAATCAAACAAAGAAGCCAAAATATTCATTGCTGACCTCACAACAGCAAATCCCCCCGATTACTCCGAATTCCTACCTATTAATTTTGCCAAACTAGCGAAAGATTCAGACATTTATGGCGCACAATCTGTCCGCTCAGTTAGTATCTCTGCAACAAATCAACAATACTTTAGGGTATTCACTGACCCCAGAAGAATTTCAGCACTATCTTCCACAACTTAAATCTCTCAACCCAAAAGTCGGCAAATTCTGGACAGGAAGTGATGTTGAACCTGGCATCTACATCATAATTACTGGCAAAGTCAGACTGTTAGATAATACAGATGAATTAATTGCCACTCTAGAAACCGGAGAATCATTTGCTGAATTTACCTTGTTTCCCCAATCTGAATTTAAGCCTTATGGAGCCAGGGCTTCAGTAAATTTACATCTGTGCTTTTTGCCGGAAAAGTTACTGTCGCCCCTAATGGACAAGTATCCCCAAATTCGAGAACATTTAAGGCAGAAAGCCCACTCCCTACTAGAAGATGCAGATTATACACCAGTAAAACTAACCACTCTAGAAAACAACAACCAAAAACCAGAACTTTTACCAGCGTCAACCCCAGATTTCCAGTCAGAACCAAAGATTAGCAAAGCCTATTTTCCCAGTCCCACACAAAGAGTTGGGCATTTATGGCAAAAGGTGATGCGACGCTATCCATTCTTTGCCCAACAGAGTGGTTCTGACTGCGGAGCAGCTTGTTTAGTCATGGTGTCCCGCTATTGGGGGAAACGCTTTAGTGTCAATCGGTTGCGGGATATCGCCAATGTAGACCGCAATGGTGCATCCTTGCGAGGGTTATTGACAGCAGCAGAAAGCCTTGGTTTTGCCACACGGCCTGTAAAAGCTAGTTTAAACCAGCTGGCGAAACAAAAATTACCAGCCATAGCCCACTGGGAAGGCAACCATTACATCGTTGTCTACGAAATTACCTCTAAATATGTAATTGTTGCCGACCCCGCTCTTGGTCAACGCCACCTCACTCACGCAGAATTTCAAGCCGACTGGACTGGTTATACATTGCTGTTGCAACCAACAGCCATGCTCAAAGATGCTAAAGAAACTTCCACACCTTTTTGGCAGTTCTTTGAATTGCTCAAGCCCCACTCTTTAGTAATGTTGGAAGTATTTATAGCTTCCATATTTATCCAGATATTTGGACTTGTTACCCCCCTCTTTACCCAATTAATTTTAGACCGCGTGGTGGTACAGAGATCAGAACTCACCCTCACAGCAGTGGGAATAGGGTTGCTGATGTTTAGCCTCTTTCGTGTGGCTATGACCGGTTTACGGCAATATCTTCTAGACCACACAGCCAATCGCATAGACCTAGCACTTATTGTCGGATTTATTCGTCATACACTGCGGCTACCCTTGAGCTTCTTCGAGTCTCGTTATGTCGGGGATATTATTTCTCGCGTTCAAGAAAACCGCAAAATTCAACGCTTCCTTTCCGGTGAAGCATTATCAATCCTTCTAGATTTATTCACTGTGTTTATCTATGTAGGATTGATGTTTTGGTACAGTTGGAAAATGGCATTATTAGCTTTATTAATTGTCCCACCTTTTGCCTTATTAGCCCTGATAGCCACACCTTTTTTACAAAGAATTTCCAGAGAAATATTTAATGCAGTTGCCAAAGAAAGTAGCTATTTAATAGAAGCCCTAACTGGTGTGCGAACAGTGAAAGCTACAGCAGTAGAACAAACAGTCAGATGGCATTGGGAAGAATTATTAAATAAAGAAGTAAAGACCAACTTTTCCGGGCAAATCATCAGCAATCGCTTACAAATTTTCAGTAACACAATTGAAGCGATCGCTACCACTGCCTTATTATGGTTTGGGGCATATTTGGTAATTCATAACCAATTAACTGTTGGTCAATTAGTAGCATTTAATATGCTACTAGGAAATATTATACAGCCCTTCCAACGCTTAATTGTATTGTGGAATCAATTGCAGGAAGTCGTGATTGCCGTAGAACGGATTAATGATGTGTTAGATACAGAACCAGAGGAAGATTTACTACACCAATCACGGCAAAACTTACCACCAATTCAGGGTAATATCCGCTTTGACAATGTGACATTTCGCTATCACCCAGAAAGCGATATTAATATTTTAGAAAATCTCACTTTTGAAATCAAACCAGGACAAATGGTAGCCTTAGTTGGACGCAGTGGTTCAGGAAAAACCACCATTTCTAAATTAGTTGTCGGCTTATATCCCCCCACAGATGGCAAAGTATTGATTGATGGACAAGATATTACCAGTCTTTCCTTACGTTCCTTACGGCAACAAATTGGCGTAGTTGATCAAGACACATTTTTATTTGGTGGCACAATTCGAGAAAATATTAGTTTAGGGCACCCTGGATTACCTTTAGCAGAGGTTATGGAAGCAGCAAAACTCGCTGGTGCTGATGAATTTATTAAAAAATTACCGATGGGATATGAAAGTCAAATCGGTGAAGGTGGAGGTTTATTATCTGGTGGACAAAGACAGAGGATAGCAATTGCTAGGGCGTTATTAGGTAATCCCAACTTGTTGATTTTAGATGAAGCAACTTCCCATCTAGATACTGAATCAGAAAGGATTATTCAGCATAATTTCAGCAGAATTCTCAAGGGAAGAACCACATTACTAATTGCTCATCGTCTTTCTACTGTACGTAATGCCGATTTGATTTTGGTACTAGACAGAGGTGTGTTAATTGAAAGTGGAACTCATGACGAATTAATGGCCAAACGAGGACATTATTTCTATCTTAATCAACAGCAATTGCAAGTAGTAGGGTAAATACAATTATGACAAGTACATTGAATGGCAATGTTAAAAACCAAATCATAGCAGACATTAATGAACCGGAAATTTTACCACTGCCATTACCGGAAATTACCAGTGAAGATTGGTCAGAAATTACTAAAGAATCACTTGATAGCCTACCTCAAGTTTGGACGAGGGGATTGCTATATCTTCTAGTCTTGATTGTGTCCCTAGTTTTACCTTGGGCAATGCTATCTAAAGTAGATGAAACAGGTACGGGTAGAGGACGCATTGAGCCTAAAGATAAAACAGTCAAACTGGATGCAGCAGTAGCGGGAACTGTTGCGGAAATTCAGGTTAAAGAAGGTGAAACAGTCAAAGCAGGACAAACTTTATTATTATTGGAATCGGAATTAGTCAAGTCAGATTTGCGTCAAGCCCAAGATAAATTGGAGGGGCAATTAAATCGACTTTCTCAGTTAAATTCCTCCAAAAACCAGCTAATAGTCTCTTTAGCAACTCAACAGCAGCAAAATCAATCTCAGCAGCTAGAAAAACAGGCACAAGTTGATCAAGCCCAACAGAATATTAATAGTCTCAGGAGTGCCTATCAATTTCAGAAAGAAGAAAGATTATCTCAACTTAATCAAGCCCGACAAACTCTCATCAATAACCATACTACTAATCAGTTAGTAGAGAGTACTTTGGCAAGTAGTCAGCGAGAAGTGACACGGTATACTCAACTAAAACAGCAAGGAGTAATTCCAGACATTAATCTAGTAGAAAAGCAAGATATAGCTAAAGACAAACAAAAATTGTATGCACAAACTAAATCAGATATTCAACAGGCTAAGTTACGTTTAGCAGAACAAGAAAGTAGTTATGAGCGAAATCTGCGTCAAGCTAATGCAGATATTGAACAGGCTAAATTGCGACTGCAAGAACAGGAAAGAGGCTATCAAACTTTAACCAGTTCGGGTCAGTTAGCTGTGTTAAAAATTGCCGAACAACAGAAAAGTTTAGATACAGATATTACTTCCCTTAAATCAGAGATTGCACAAAGTAAGAGTCAGATTGAATCGTTAAAATTTCAGTTAGGACAACGAGAAATTAAAGCTTCTGTAAATGGTATATTATTTCAGTTACCAATTCAAAAGCCTGGTTCAGTTGTACAGGTAGGGACATTGGTTGCCGAAATCGCAGCGCAAGATTCACCTTTAATAATTCGAGCGCAAATGCAGACCAATGAAAGTAGTTTTTTGCGGTTAGGATTGCCAGTAAAGTTGAAATTTGATGCTTATCCTTTTCAGGATTATGGCATTGTATCAGGGGAGTTAGTTAAGATTTCTCCTAATACGATAGAGATAGATACGCCTAATGGAAAAGTGGCAGCTTATAACTTAGAAATTTCTCTCAAACAGAGTTGTATTCCCTCTGCTAATACGTGTATTTCTTTGCGTCCAGGTGACACAGCAACGGCTGAAGTGATTGTGCGTCAGCGACGGATTATTGATTTTCTAATTGACCCGTTTAAAAAGTTGCAACAGGGTGGGGTAAAGTTGTAGAAGTTTCACTGCGTTGTTGTATTTTTCAAATTGTCTAATTTCATCTAATTTAAGGAGCAAATTATGTCCGAACCTATCACTATTACCAAGGAAGATATTTTTCAACAAGTCAAGCTATCCTGTAGAATTCCTGAGATAATTGAGCAGGTTCTTAGCCAGAAGGTGATTATAGCTGCTGCGGAGGAAGCTGGGATAAAAGTGGAGACAGAAGAATTACAAAAAGCAGCGGATTTATTGCGATTAACGAATAAACTCACCAGTGCAGATGATACTTGGAAATGGTTAGAAAAACATAGGTTGTCTATAGATGATTTTGAAGAAATAGTTTATCACGGCGTAATTTGTGGGAAGTTAAGCCAACATTTATTTTCAGATAAAGTCGAACCTTACTTTTTTGAACATCAGTTAGATTATTCTGGTGTCCTCATGTATGAAGTTGTCTTGGATGATAAAGATTTCGCCCTAGAACTCTTCTATGCAATTAAAGAAGGTGAGATGAGTTTCTATGATGTGTCTCACAAATATATTCAGGATGTAGAATTACGTCGTAAAGGGGGATATTTGGGGCTATTGCGTCGCCAAGATTTAAAGCCGGAGATTTCTGCTGCTGTTTTTGCTGCGACACCACCACAAGTTCTCAAACCAATTGTGACAGCTAAAGGAGTACACTTGATTTTTGTTGAAGAGATAATTCAAGCGCAGTTAGAGAAAAAATTGCACGAGAAAATTGCTTCAGATTTGTTTGTTGAATGGCTGAAAAAACAAGTTGAAGAAGTTAACTTTATCAGTAATTTATAACTGTATTTCGAGTATAAAGCCAGTTTTTAAAGTTTTTCAAAAAATTTACATAAGTAAGGTGGGCAATACCCACCTTACCTCTATTTCTTTTACTTGGTTTCAACCTGGATATAACTTATTACCACTGTTTTCGTATTATAAATAGGGTAGATTTTACCACCTACGATTCCCATCATTTCATTATCAGTTAGCTGATGCATAAAACTTTCAACATCAGCAAACAATTCCAAACCTGCTGGTTGGATGTCATTAATCTTAATGTCAGCCATTTGAGTTTTTCCTCTTTTCAAACTTGTTTTCTTCAAGAATCAAATGTAAAAATCTGATTTCTGATTGCATCTTATTAAACATAAAAAAATATGTCTAGAGATTTCCATCAAGTAAACGGGACATAAAAGTTACGGTTTTATCAATCAAAATAGCTTGATTGTGACAGCATTTTCAGCCAAACAACCGTAATTATGCCCTTTAGAGTTAAAAATATCCTCAATAAAAAGGCAATTACAGAATTAGAGTAGCCTTAAAAGAGATAAAACTGAAACAATTATGTCCCTGTTGGTAGTGAGGGCTTTAGCCCTACTTTGAGGGCTGAAGCCCTCACTACGAGCAAACTTCAATAGTTTTTACTTTGCTTAACATAGTTTGATTTCTTTTCGCCTACTTACTTAATTTGGGAAATTTTCTCAAACAGAAACAAATCAGGAGACATAATCTTCTCCTGATTAATTAGTATTTGTAGGGTGTGTTAGCACTCAAGTATGGAACCAACACCAAGCTATGCTATCAGATGGTGGGTTACGCTGTCGCTAACCCACCCTACGTATATTTCAATATTTTTCTCGTTCCCATACTCTGTAGGGGAATGAGTTACTGAAGGCTCTGCCTTCATTGATACTAAATACTGGAGGCAGAGCCTCTATATGGCATTCCCAGTCGGAGACTGGGAACGAGGGAACGAGGGAACTGAAAACGAGGCAACGAGGAAAAAGCCAATTAGCCAAAGTCAATACAAAAAATTGTAAATATCCTCAGAATTAGCATTCAAATAAACTCGTTGTAAATCAATTTTCAAAGTAGAAAATTGCTCATAAATAGCCTGGATTCTCCCATCAATTGAGTTATCCCCTTGATACCAAGCCTTTAACAACCCATTCGCCACAATTTGACAGCGATTCATGCCAAAACTTTCTTGTTCAGCAAACTTTTGATCTGGTTCTTCAGCCAACCCTAACCCTGGTGCAAGCTGCATTGTAAATAGAGGAATTTCTGACCGAAAATACACTTTATTTTCCCCATACACAACCTGCAAAACTTCCCTAACTGCCTCATAATCCCTTTTATCAAAATACAAAACTCCTGAATCATGCCGTCTGTAGTCCTTGGGATTATACAAAACTTTAAATCTAAAAGGAATTGCTAACTCATTCAAATGCTGTGTTAAACTCCCCATCACTGCTACAGCACCTTCAGGAGTAAAATTAAAATAAATTCGCACAGTTATCGGTTGAGACTTAGTATCATCAAAACGCTCAAATCCCTGATTGCCTACTGCCACATAAAAACCATTTTGTACTCGATTTTTTGGTAAACGAATTGCTACTAAATTACCGACGGCAGCATCTTGTTCAACAGCTTGAAGATGTTTATTTCTCTGAATATGTAGCCTCAAACCGCCCTTAGTTACTGCTACACTACCATCAATTTCTTCTCTAAGAATAGCCCAGCCAGAATCAAAATACCCCTCTCCACAATTACTTTTATGCAATCGTTCATAAAATCTCACATCTACCCCCATAACAGTATTATTTTCCAAATCTAGAGGTAAATTATTTTCTTCTCCATCTAATGCCAATGCACTTTGCATCGAGCCGTTATAATAAATACCATAAAGAAAACTTCGCAGTTGCAAGCTCAGATATTTCTGCTGCATTTGGGCTGGCATCGTCTGGAAACGTTCAACAAGTTCAACTGGTAATTCTAAGGGTTTGTAATCTGGATGGTGGATGGAAAAATCAGATTTAATTTCAACTTTCTGAGCAATATCTTGGAAAACTTCTAGTAATTGCCTAGTTGCACCAGTTTGTAATAATTCCATAATGATTTAGTAGTAACAAAATGACTTAAACAGTAGAACTATTAAAACGATTTAATTCAACAGCAGCAGCACCAAAAATGGTTGGCATTGATTGTACAGGACGGCTTAATAAAGTTTTAGCAACTTGAAGCATAGCAATTCCCATATTGCCAAATAATTTTTGATATTGAATCATCGCTTGAATCTGTTGAATTAAAGTAAATCCTGCAAATTGCACTACTCGCTGCAAAAAATCAGGGCGGTGTTTGATAATTTCTGGGAAAGTGTTTAAATAAGCTAGAGTTAATGAACTAATTGAAGGCTGAACTAGTTCTAAAGGTGTTATCGCTAAACGTAGAGATTCTTCAATAGTCAAAGAATTACTAATAACTAAACTACTTAGCCAGATTTGGATATAGCTACCAATAAGTGTTCCCAAATCAAAAGCTGGATCTCCCCAATTGGAACGTTCCCAATCAATTAATCGGATAATATTATTACTGGAATCCTGCCAATCTTTTTGCAGCAGGATATTATTCAGTTTCAAATCATTGTGAGTCAGACAAGAGGGAATTACAGCATTAGCCAATTCAGCTATAGCCTGCCCCAAACTATCATAACGTTGATAGAGAGCAAAAAACTTTAAACCATCATCAGGAACTAAACCAAATATTTCTGGTTCAACCCGTTCTAATTCCTGAATCATCAGCGATACTTGATCAGGAATTAAATTCTGCGAAGGCTGAGAGAAGAACTCCTGATATTCTTGATGGTTGAAGGTATCACTATGAATAGTCCCTAGAATAGTGCCAAGTTTCGTAGCGATTTCTACAGGGAAGTTTTTACCTTTATCATAGAATTCCATTAAATCCTGATAATCATCCAGATATCTAAAGACAATAATAGAATTTTCTGGATCAAAATGTAGCACCTCTGACAAGAAGAATCGATATTTATCAAGATCAGGAAATTTTTGTAGAAAGTCTTGAATTCGCCACTCACTCAAAAATTCACCAGCCGTTTTTCCTTCCTGATTGTGCCGTTCTTGCTTAACTAACACTTTATTGCTATCTGAAAAACTCAGTAATAAATTAAAGTTTTTGCCTGTAAGTCGTTCTATATGACTGGGAGGTTGCTCAGACCCATTAAATAAACTCTGTGCCACTAAATAATCAAAAATATTATGTGAATTTAAAATAAATGTCATAGGTCTTGAAAGTACTAATACATTGTATTGTGACTAAGATATAGATTGACATTTAACAGCTACCAAAGCAACTACTGCGGCCTGATATATTGGGACATAATTGTTTTAGTATTGACACAAATAAAACTGTGATTTACGGCGCTGTATGCCATTTTGGATTTTAGGTTTTGGATTGGGAATCCCCTTCTGTGTCAGGGTTCTATAGAACCATCTGTCGCCATCATTTTTCTTTTTTGGTATTAGATGCGTAAACTCGGTGTTTTTTGGCGGTATCACCGAAGATATTGTGTGAAAACGAGATTATTAGGACTTACGCATTGACAAAAAATGCTAAATATGTGTCGGCTGGCTTTATTCATTGAAAATCTTAATCCGTGCGTTAGGGAACGCACGCTACGGGTAGGATGCGTCAAGAGACCCATCAAAACACCATTAAAAAAGCCCAAAATTAGGATGAATTTCCAAAGGCAGTAAGTCCTAATTATATAAGCCGCCAACAAGGGTTGGCTTGCCAATTTTAGGCAGGTTTTTCCCAAGAGAGGTTGAAAGCCTGCCGTATTCTTTTTGTAACACGGGATAGATTTTACCAACGGGCGATCGCACAATCCTGTGTTTTTTCTCTAAGTCAATCTAGGGACACTCAATGCGTTTGCCATTTTGAGTGCAAGTAGGTTCACCTAGTATTACTGTCCCATTCGGTCGCTTCTTAGCAGCAGTACCAGTAGAGGGTCGCCCTGAAGTCAGTTTCTGATCGCTAATCTCACTGGTTGTTTGGGGCTGATGGGTAGGTATCCCCAAGGGTTTTTTCTTTTCCCAGGGGCACTTGATGGGCAAGCCACGACTATCTGTGCATGGTACCTGTTGTTCAAGACCACCTGGTTGTGTGGTTAGCGATTGCTGCTGTGCCATAGCAGCAGGAGAGACTACCACAGTTGCCAAGAGTGTCATGTTAATCAATTTGTGTATGCAATGCATAATCTTTTTGTTTGTTTTAGATGCTTACACAATTTGAATAGGATAGACTTTCCTGGTTTATGCAGGAGTAAAGAAAGTTTTTCGTACTCATGCTTATTTTTTTAGTTGTTTAAGCCAAAATACACAGCTATTGCTCTAGTGACTATCACTATGTTTAACAGGCGTCCCGCCTGTTCTAGCGTTAAACCGGGTTGATTTGGCCTTACCGAAAAGGCTGAAAAGATTAAAGGCGGCACCCAGATTTGAACTGGGGGTGGAGGTTTTGCAGACCTCTGCCTTACCACTTGGCTATGCCGCCGGACTCACAATTACCTATATTAGCAGCATTTGACTGTAAATGGCATCCCCTGCCAGAAAAATTTTGGGGTTTGAGTAAGTCAGGGGTAAATGGCAGCGTTGGTAAGATGTTTATTGCATGAAGATCAAACAAATCTTAGATCATCTACCTTAAGATAGGTAAAAAATAAAATTAGTTAATTTCTGGGATAATTTGTATAAAAATAAATTAACGTATTAAGTACAGCCTAGTTAACTAAATTTATACATAGTCTATGATCTAGGAGGTGAATTGGTGAATTTGGTGAGGTTGTTTTAGCTATCAGGCTAATTTGGTTAGTTGAGTTAAAATAAGTTACTTTCCGGCAAGGAGAATCGGATATTAAGACGCATACTTTGGTTTCAGCGAACATAAATCAAGTTTCTCCGGTATTCATTGCCCAACTCACAGATATACATCTGTTTGCGGCGGAAGATCAACGGCTGCTAGGAATGCCAACTACGGAGTCTTTTCAGGCAGTGATCAAGCGATTAAAGGAACTACAATCTGAACTTGATTTTTTAATATTAACAGGAAATTTGTCTGGTGATGCTACGGGTGAATCTTATGAAAATCTGCAAGATTTACTGAATCCGCTGAAAATACCGACGTATTGGTTACCGGGAAATCATGATTGTGCGATCGCCACGCCGGGAGGAGGCATCGCCATGGATGAAGTCTTAAATCTGGGGATGGTTTCCCGAAGGAAATCTTTTAAACGTGGTAATTGGAATTTTATCTTACTTAACTCCTCCGTAGCGGGGTCTATGCATGGTCATCTTTCAGCTAAAACTCTAGATTGGCTGGACTCGGAGTTAAAATTGCTAGGCAACAACCCGACTTTGGTGTCACTACATCATCCACCTTTTCTCGTAAATTCTGAATGGCTGGATATTAACACCCTACAAAATTCTGAGGAATTGTTTGCTATTTTAGATCGCCACTCGCAAGTCAAGTTAGTTTTATTTGGTCACATTCACCAGGAATTTCAACGCACCCGTCACAATGTTGACTATTTGAGTAGTCCCTCAACTTGCGTTCAGTTTCTGTCAGACAGTCCCACTTTTGCCATTGATGATAAATTCCCTGGGTTTCGTCTACTAAAACTTTACCCCAACGGGACTTGGGAAACTTGGGTGGAACGTGTTCCTTATTTTTGCCCTCCAGAGTCAGAAGCCAAAGAATATTAGCAGAATGCTGAGTATTGACTACTCAGCACTCATCACTGATCACTCAGCGCTGACTTTCACTTCATCGGCAAAACTACCCCAACGCACAAAGTGAAATGGCCCGGCGACAGAACCCCAAATATGCTGATTATTTTCTAGATCCCGTCCTCTGTCGAGGCTGATAAATTTCTCTTCGTTAATCTCAAATTCACTATCCAAATAGGTTTTGTGCCCTTTGCGAAAGACGATGCAACCTTTGCCTGGTTCAACCTTGCCTTTGAAGCTGTTACCAGTCCACTCGACAAGCATATTACAGCCTGATAATTTTTCTAAGTCATCGCTGTTTAAAGTTTGGAGGCGTTGCAAGTCACGGGATGCACCGTAGAACTTTTCTTCGTTTTTGACAATGTAGTTTTCTATTTGGATGTGATCTCCGGCGTTGATCAACTTCAACACCCGCAAGCGATAAGGGTCATTTAGCATATAGTCATAAGCTTGTTCGACAAACAAACCTACCCCTGATAACACTTCTAGGGGCAAGGGACGCATACAAACGCGAATATGAGCGAAAAAAGGTGGGTTTTCAAATGCTTGCGCTTGATTACTAAAATCGGCTGCCATCCAGCGGGCTAAAGTGGCAATGTCTGAAGAATGAGTCATTTTAGGGATTGGGGACTGGGGGTTAGGGGTAAAAATAATCTGGGAATATTTTAAAGCTTGGTCATGGAAAATGGGCAATAAGGGATAATTAACGTTGCTTAATGCGTCAAACAAATTGGTCATCCCCAGACAATTTACCTAAAACAGCAGAAGGCTCTCACTGTATTTGGTACTCCAAAGATGTCACTTAAATTGAGGTAAAGTAACCATGCTACGGCGCTTAAGTTTTATAGTCACTACTGTTATTTTCTGGCATCTGTGCAGTGCTGTGACCCTGGCAGAGACTAAAAAGCCGGAACAACTGGATAAATTTCTTCCAGGCCCATTAGAAGTTATTATACCCGATCCACTGCTACCACCTTTGTGGGACAAACAGCCGTTAACTCTGGAACAACGGCAAAAGTTGGAGACGGCGCTAGATGAGTTAAATCAAGAAGCAGCGGTGACGTTACAAGGGGGGGATAGGGTAAAAGCCTATGAGATTTGGAATCGGGAACTGCGGTTGCGGCGTCTTTTGGGTTCATTAGCTGAGGTGCAAGCGCTGTCACGAGTGGGTGCGATCGCCTGGAATCAAAATGAACGGGAAGAACTAAAGTATATTACACAGCGATTGCAAGCCATTCAAAAGCCGAAACCAGCGAAAAAAAAGGATGCCCCAAAAACCCCTGATTTAGAACTTTGGCGATCGCTTGGTGAGGCTTACCAAAAAATCCGTGTACCCAAATTAGCCATAGAAGCTTATAACCAAGTTTTAGCATTGGTGCGACAGCAAAAAGATACCACCGCAGAACTAGAAACCCTGAAAACGATTGGGGAACTGCATCTGAGTTGGTTTGATTATCTAAGCGCCGCAGCCACCTATGAGGAATTGCTGGGCTTTGCTACCATCCAGGGTGATGGAGTCAACGAAATAGCATATTTGCAACAGCTAGCGTATATTTACCAGCAGGCAAAACAGCCACAGAAAGCCATTAATGTACTTGATAAGCTAGTAAAAATCTACACTAATGAAAACAATCTGACTCAAATTTCTGGGTTGAAAATTGCGATCGCCACAAATTACGAATCCCTAGGACAGGAAAATCCCAGTTTACTGCAACAGGCTTTTAACAACTATCAAGAAGCTTATACCACTGCTTGGCAACTGCAACAGTTTGTGATTGCTAGTGAAGCTTTGCAAAAGATCATCGCGCTGTACCGTTCTCAAGGACAAATAGAAGCCGCTTTGCAAACTAGCCAGATTCTCCTAACTGCAGAACAACTAGCCACCAACTTTTATGGCTTGATGCAAGCCTACGACGAAATGGGAAAATTATATTTAGAACGCCAACAGTATCCCCAAGCACTCACAGCCTTTCAAAAAGGTCTAGAACTAGCCCAAGAACTCAAACACCAAGAAGCATACTTTACTCAGCAAATTGAAAAACTCTCAACTCCTGCTGATAAATAAATTCAGTTCAGGTGACTCTATATCCTTATCCTTTCTTTTTTCGGTTAAACGTTTGGATAAATTCAGCCCCCCGATGGGGGGATATTCCCTAAAAATCTGCAATTATCGCCAATCCCTAATTCTCCATTATGGGAATTTTTACTGTCTTCTAAAAATACCCAAAAAGAAAGTCCGCTTTCGCGGACTGTGGACATTGGATAAGGTTAAGTTGTCACCAAGAGAGCCTACAAGTTGTTAGACTTAAATATATTTTTCCTGACAAAGCTATAAAAATCAAGTCCCTCTAATAGAAGCTAGAGACATAAGTTAAGGAGTTATGTCTAAAAAAAATATTATTTAGATCCAATATTTGTAGATATTTCTTATTTTAGATAGTTGACTTAACAGTAAGGTTATGAATATGGTAATTTATCTAACTGCAACTTGAGACATAACTAAGAGAATTATGTCTGAATTTTTATCAAATTAAACATTTTATTTTTGCATTCCTCCAGAAATAGTAATGAAAAAACAAAAAAACCCCAGAAGCGATTACTTCTGAGGCATGAGTATTTTTAGGCACAGTTTAGGACAATAGCAATGATGGTGTTAGTCTAGGTAGACAATCACTCAACTAACACTTCTCTTTGGCGGATTTCTGAGAATCTCAAACTTGTAACCTAAAAGCCCACAAGTTATTACCTCAATAATCTACCAGAGACAATCAAAGACTTGTAGCCAATTTGGCGCGTTTTTTTTCTAGGCAGAGACAACTGTATTTCCCGCCATTGAAAACGGACGATCACTGACCAATTATTTTCCCAGGACTACCTTTGATGATTGTTCAACTATTTGGTAGAGTTTATCTTCAAACTTTTGAGTACAAGCCGACCAATCAAAGGCCAATATAGAAGAGCGAGCCTGCTGAGTCATCTCTGCTTTGAGGTCAGGATTTGCCAAAATCGCAATCACCTTTTGGGCAAAATCTTTCGGGTTGTTGGGTTCAGCGAGGAAGCCGTTTTTACCAGGGTATACTTGCTCGGCTGTTGAGGGTGCGACAACTGCCACTACAGGAGTGCCAGAAGCCAGCGCTTCGTTGTTGGTGGTGCAGAAATTTTCTGTAGCGGAGGGGTTAACAAATACGTCTGCGCTAGCGAACCAACCCAAAAGTTCTGTACCGTGGGACTCACCCCAAACTGTAACACCAGAACCAAAGCTTTGGGCACGCTGACGGATTTCTTCATCCATTGGGCCACTACCAATAATCACCAAATGAACATCAGGAATTTTGGCAGCGATGAATGGATATGCATCCAAGAGTTGGTTGACATTTTTTTCCGCAGTTATCCGGCCAACAAATAAAATAGTTGGTCGGTGGTCGTTAGGAATAGGGTCATAAGAGATATTTCGGGGGTGAAATTTTTCGCAATCAATACCTTGATAAGGCAGGTATTCACTGCGTTGAGATTTCAACTTTTTGTATTTTTTGAGTTGTTCTTGAGAAGGAAATAAATTCAGGTCGTAAGCTTCAGTAGACTGCTTGACTAAAATTGGCAGAATTGGACGAATTAAGCTAAAGATCAGATTTCCTAAATAATATTCGATATAGGCAACAATATCGGTATGGAACATAGATATAATTGGGATGCCTGTTCGCTTTGCGTATTCAGTTCCCACAGGACGACCATAACCTTGCAAAAAGAGTGAGTAGAACCCTCTCATTTGCGGTGCTTCTTCAACCACAATGATGTCTGGTTGAAATTTTAAGAGTAACTTGGTATCACTCCAATGTCGATAATGCAATGGTTGAGGAAGAGATTTGTAAAAAATTAGCGGCTTTGTGGGGAATGCATAGGAGGAGAAGTTGGGAAAAGATTGTAATTCTTCTAGCCCCGCCATGGGACGATTTCCAACGTGTTTTGGGTACTGGTTGTTGATTTCTGGATGAATCAGAAAAACTTCATGTCCCTGCTGTAGCAACCAGCGAACCCGTTGATGCACTGCAACGGAGACTCCTGTTAAGAAGGGGGCATACAATCCTGTAAAAAGTGCAATACGAAGAGGTTGCTTTGTCATAAATTAAAATGGATTTTTGAGCAAAAGTTGGTAATGAGAAAACAATTACTATTAGGACTATTTCGTTATAGAAATAACCCGCCCTGAACTCAAGGTCAGGGCTAATAACTAAAGTCCGTTAAAACGGACTAGAAAATATTTATTTTTTTCCTCTTTAGAGGAATGAGTGCTATTAGACTCAGAATTGATTTTGATAGGGCAGGGTGAGGCAATTCATGGCGGTTTTTGAGAATAAAATAGCCTGGCGTTACCCATTACCCATTACCTATTACCCATTACCCATTACCTATTAGAGAGAAGCTTTTGGATCAATTGGTTGATCTAACCAATGATAAGGGCGGTATTCAACTAAGCGAATATTCCAAGGGCCTTGGACTCGATAGGTGAGTCCGCGCCATTTGACTGTTGACATCCAGAGGGAGGATAGCATTGCTATGCCATAAACCCACTGTGTTAAAGGGATGACAATCAACATTTTCAGGGCTGCGGCAGGTGTCCATTTAGCGATCGCCTGACCTTGAAAGTGCATTACTCGCTGTACTCCTTGTTCCAAGACCAGCATCAGCAAGAGTAATCCTAGAATATAGATGCCATAGCAACTAAATAAGAGAGATGCAGCATACCAATTTCCCTCTAACAATGACTGGAGAATTAACACAATCACTAGAGTTGGAAATAAAATGCTGGAAATAGCATCACTCACTAAAGCCAACCAACGGGGGTGATACAGTCGAGAGCAAAGTAATAAACGCTTGAGATTATCTAGTAAATCTAGTAAATCGCTTTCTTCCCGATTTACCATTAATAAGGAAGGCACAAACTTCACCTGTAACTTATGTTTTTTTAGGAGATTGTGCATCATCAAATCATCGTTTAAGGCTTGTCCCCACTTTTCTAGGAGTTCTGTTTGGTGAAACACTTCTGTTTTTACCGCTAAAGTTCCACCCCAAGGAATCTGAAAGAGGAACATTTGCACCACGGTAGAGACATTGCCGGCATATCGCACCAAAGAACCCCAATAATTACCTGTGGGTGAATACCAACGGTTACCTGTTGTGGCTCCCACTTTCGCATCTGCCAGAGGTTGGACTAATTCCCGCAGCCAATTGGGATGAACTATTGTATCAGCATCAACAAAGGCTACTACCTTGTAAGAATCGTCTAAATCTGAGACAGCTTGGACTAAAGAACTGCATTTGAGGCTACAATTGTGGCGTACTATCCGCAAATGAGTAATTTGGACATTGGTGGCGCCTAATTCGGCGATCGCCTCAGTAGTAATTTTTCCCGCGGGATCTTCCTGACTATCGAGGATCACCTTTAAATCATATTGTGGGTAATTCTGTTTCAATAGCGATCGCAAACAATTGGGTAGATATGGATCAGCACCCCGTAGACAGATAATCACCGCTGTTTTAGGTAACTGTTCATCTGGTAATAAGCTTTTCTGGTGCGAACGCAGATACCATACAAAGACCAGCGTTAAAACCACCTGAATCACCAGCCAACCTAGCAAAGACTTAGACAGAAATATCATTAAATCTTGCATCAAATCTCAAGTCTCCGGCAAAATATCGGTTTGTTTAGGGGACTGGGAACGGGGATCTCACGGATGTAGGTTTTTTACAACAACACCAGAAATCAAACCTGAAGGATTTGGGTAAAGGAAGAGAGAATTATTAAATTCATCTCTTCCTCATTTCCTCCCCTTAGCAATTAGCAATTACCCCATCTTATTGATCAAGAGAATATTTCATCAAAATATTGATGGTTGTATTTTGTTTCAGGGGAAAGCTGACTTTGCTAAACTTAGGCGTACCAGTTTGTATTGATACAGTAGGATTTTTAGACATCCCAAAACCTTCTGTAGGAATACCAAAAAAATCTTTGTTGAGTTTGCGATCGCCATTCTGATCGTCAACTGCTGCAACAGCATAAGTACCAGGTTTCAAGCCAGAAAATACTTTCGTAACAGTAGTTCCTGTAATCTTAGTGCAGCCGCTTTGGACTTCACCTGTCTTACTCATCGGAAATCCTTTCTCCGAAGCGTAAACTCTCAAACAAATTTCACCCTTTTGGTGAGTTATGCCATTTACTACCACAGTCAGTTTTGCAGTTGGTTCAGCATAAGCTGCATTAGCACAACTCATACCCAACATAGTAGCGAGCAATACATGGCGCCAGCGAGTTAAATTTAACATAACTTGGTAATCTCCTACAGGTAAATTTGCTATTTTTTTGACACTAAGAAAAGCTGTTTTAAGAAATTGTCATTTCCCCTATTCACCTAACTTAGCACTAAAGGCAAAGACTAATTTATCCATGCATCAATAAAATCAAAAAGACCTAAATCACTTCCTTCCAAAATTCAGCACAAGCTATAACTTTTAATTTAGAGCAGAATTCATTTACTATCCCCTGATAATTCCTTAACAACGGAATTATTTAGCTATGGATTAGCTATAATTGAGATTGGGTATACTTAATGTTAAAAGTCCATCTTTAAGTATGACCTCTTTAACTCATATAGCATTTTCCATAGCTAGACCTTTTATGCAACAGCGGGTTTTATCACTTGATTAATTTCTGAAGATCGGTTTTTTGCACCCATTGATGTGTGCGCCGCATTCCCTCTTCTAAATTAATAGTTGGTTTGTAATTTAATAGGCTTTTTGCCCTGTCAATAGAATAAGCGTAAGGACGAGTCATAAAATCTACAGACTCTGGTAGAATATCAGCCTTTTGCCGAAACAGTTTTTGTCCCTGATGACGCAGTTTGAGAAATAATTTCATTTCATCTTTAGGTAGAGACATAGGAGCAGGTAAACCTTCCATTGCTGCTAACTGGATAAAATAATCTTTCCAGGAAGTCTCTTGTCCATCGGTGATATTGAAAACTTCTCCATAGGTTTGTTTTTCTATAGCTAGGAACATAGCATCAATCAGATTGTCTATATACACATGATTCATCACTCCCTTACCATCATTAGCATAGGCAAATAATTTTTGACGCATCATCAGAATTGGTCTGACTATCCAGGGAATACTTCCAGGTCCATAAACATCTCCAGCACGCATAATAATTATGCCAAAATCTGGCGGTGCATTAAGTTTTAAGAGCTCAGTTTCCGCTTCAATTTTCGTTTGACAGTAGGGATTATTTTCCCCAGAAAGTGGGCCAGATTCCGTAACTTCATTAGGATAGTTAAAGCCGTAGACCATGGCGCTAGAGAGATGTATAAAGCTTTTAACGCCAGCTTGTTTAGCAGCTTTTGCTATGTTGAGAGTACCGCCAACATTGACTTCACGAAAATGCTTGATGTCCCCAGCTTCTTGAGTAACTTGAGTTGTGTGTAAAACGATGTCTACTCCCTGACAAGCCTTTTGGGCAATAGCAGCATCGGTAATACTTCCAACAATTACCTCAACACCTAAATTTTGCGCTTTTTTATCTTGGTCTGGAGAACTTTGTAATCCCCGTACTTTTATGCCCTGTGCTCTAGCTAACTCGGCTGCGCGCAAACCTATAAATTCGTCAGTTCCGGTAATTAGGAGGGTTTTAGTGGTGAAATTCATAGGGTGTAAATAATTGGTAATGTTGATTTTAACGACTGACTCTTGTCAGGTTAGGTTTGAGGGTTTGTAGTAAGCACTTTAGTGCTTAGAAAAATCAGGACTAAAGTCCTTACTACGAACTTGTTTTGATAGACTACTAGAAGATGTCAGCCGGGTCGGCAGAGCGGAGTTTGTTGATAGCAAGTGCCCCAGAAGTTATACACATTAATACCGTTGACACTAAAACCAATACTGCATTATTGACAGTCATCATAATTGGTAGTTTAGTAGATTTCATAGCAAAGTCATATAAACCTATAGAAGCAATAAAACCTGGGATATAGCTAGAAAAAGCTAAAATTAAAGCTTGTTGTAAAACTACAGTTAATAAATATTTGTTTGGATAACCTATGGCTTTTAAAGTTGCATAAGCGATGAATTGTGTAGCTATGTTACTGTAGAGAATTTGATAAACAATCACTACACCAACAATAGAAGCCATTGTTAACATTAGATTGAGGATAAAACCGATAGGAGTTCTGACAGACCAATATTTTTTCTCAAAGTTAATAAAACCTTGGCGAGTAAAAATTTGGACATCATTAGGTAAAATTGTTTGTAAATTTTTCAACACCTTAACTGGATCAGCATCAGGTTTGAGGGTGATTAAACCCACATCTATCATTTCTGCTGGACGGGTATTATTGGGGTTGATTCTCAGGAAAGTTGAGTCACTAACAATTAAATTGCCATCTACGCCAAAGGAAGGGCCCAAACTGAATAAACCACCAATTCTGACTCTGTAGCCAATTAAGGAATTGAAGGGGAATATTTCAATTGTCTGGTCGGTTTTTTCGGCGTTAAATTTTTCAGCGATGGGGCCAAACTCTGGGCGAGAATCCCGGTCAAAAAGCATCACATCTGGGATTTTGAGTTTGTCTAAATTTTGCTCAATTTCTGGAATATTGAGGACAGATTCTCCTGGATCGAAGCCAATCACATATATAGAATATTTTTCACCAGTAGCGGGATTTTTTAACTTGGCAAATTGTAAATACATTGGGCTAACTGACTCTACACCATCAAAGCCCAAAACTTGGTATAAACGAGTCCGCGAAAAACTTTGATTGGAGGTCAAAGATTTATATTGCGAACTGACTAAAAATAAATCGCCGCGCAGGTTTTGATGCATTGCGGTAGCACTAGAATAAAGCGCATCTCGGAAACCAAGTTGAACAAACATTAATAGGATAATGAAAGCAATCCCGGCTATAGCTACGACAAATCGAATCTTTTGTTGGGCTAGCTGTAGCCATGCCAAAGGAATCTTGAAATTCATAATTCCAGTAAAAAGAAGATATAGTTTTGGGAGCAATTGCAGATTTTATTGGGTGGTGGTTAGATTTGGATGGCGACATCCACTTGTAAGTTAGTTAAACGAGCCACCTTTTTACTATCTGCGGGATTATCGATGCTGATTTTTACCTCAACTATTCTGCGGTCTGTGTCTGATCCGGGATTAATACTGAAGATGCTTTGTTTGTCAATTTGCCAACCAATTTCGTTGACAGTGCCATGTAATTTTCCCGAAAATGCGGCGCTAGTAATAGAAACTTTTTGTCCTGGACGCACTTTTGCAATATCGGTTTGATACACTTCTGCAACTACATACATTTGAGATATTTTACCGACTTCCGCAAAGCCAGAAGTAGAAATTACTTCTCCAGCTTTGGAGTGAATTTTCAAAATTTTGCCATTTAAGGGAGATTGGATGTAAGTTAAATCCAGGTCTGCTTTTGCTTGTTTGATGGCAGTCGTCGCACTCTTAACCTCGGTTTGTGCTGCTGCAACATCTACAGTACGCACCTCGCTAACACTATTGAGTCTGGCTTTAGCTTCTTTTAGCTGTTGTTGGAGAGTGTCTTGTGTTCGGCTGAGATTGGCTTTAGCTTCTGTCAGCTGCTGTTGTGTTGTCTTGAGTTGTAAAGCTTTAGTATCTGCGGTGGAAGCGGAAATTGCACCTTCTTTGTTTAGCTGCTGATAGCGATCATTCTCGGTTTGAGCATTGTCTACCTCAGCTTGAATGCGGTTGATTGTCGCTGCTTGAGATGCAATGTCTCCTTTTAATTGAGATTCTAAACGAGCGATCGCTGCTTTTTGAGCATTGATGTCTCCGTTTTTAGCCCCAGCTTTTACCTGGGCTAATTTGGCTTTAGCAACTTGCAGTTTGTCTAAAGACTGTTCCAAAGCAGCTTTAGCGCGAGCATAATCTTCCAGATAAGCCAATACTTGCCCTTGGTTTACCTCATCTCCTTCTTTCACCAACAGTTTTTCTACTCGGACACCGTTGATGGAATTGGGAGCAGACAAATAAGTAACTTTACCTTCTGGCTGCAAGCGTCCTAAAGCTGTTACAGCTACTTTAGCTGAATTCACCTTTGGGGGATCTACTGGAGGGGGTTGAACAGTGGTTCTCACCCCAAATTGCGAAAAACCGTAGAAAGCTACTAACCCAGTAGTTAAAGCGATAGAAGCTGCCAAAATCATTTTCCACTGACCAGTGGCTTTTTTGAGTAACTGGCTTGCTTTGTTTACTGCCATATTTTCATTCCCATTATGCTCTACCAGGGGATAGCCAAAAGGGCTATATCAGTTGATTTCAATAGACTTATCCGCTAATTCACCAATAGAGGCTCTATCCTCTATAACTTCATGTTTGGCGAGGGGATAGTTTTCATTAGTTTGAAATTAATTGTTGTCCGCCTTTACCGCCAACACGGATTATTAGATAAGCGGCTAAATTATCTCTGGCGTTACTATCAATTATCCTAAGTTTTATCGTTAATGAGCATTGAATGATGTAGCGTAAAATACGGTAGTGCCAGTTAGAAAAACTCAATCTCAATTTGGAAGGAAGCGTTAATTTAAATGAGCAAAAAAGCTGGCTCAAACTCGTTTTTTATTCTCGCAAAAATCTGGGCTTTTGTCAAATAATTTAATTAGCATTAGTTGACAAAGTTGAACATAATATCTATTAGAGGGAGATTAGGTACTGAGTTATTTTGAATTAAGAATCCTGATGGGTTATTAATGATCAACCAACTTTAGTATTATTAACAGACTGCTATTATGCTAGCTGTGTACCATAAGACATTATCTTCATTCTCTAAGATTGTTCTTCATGCTCTCCGGATTGATTGCTCGCTATTGCTCCATCAAGATAAAATTTTTTACGGGGAAAAAGTTATGAATTATACTAGTTATTTGGTGTTTTGTGGAAAACTTTTTTAGAAAATAACTTTAAATGAACTTTTTAACTGCTTTAAGATATGCTAGTGTTTTGATTAATTCAATGTTTTAAATCAGTAAGGTAATTAGTTGATTGATTGAGAGTAAAAAGGGAAGAAATACTAAAACTTAGCTGCATTATCATCACTCTAAGAAGGTTTAAGTATTTTTTCATATTTCCGGAATTTGGATTAAAAGTAGTGTTGGTTCTGTAACGAATTTGGCAACTTTTACTGGTCTTATACCCTAAAATATATTATCCCGGATGTTGAAACTAGACATGGTATTGATCAAGCTACAGAACATTGAAGCTAAACAATCAAACTGGTTTGGGCAAAAAATGCGTTTCTGTCCTCATAACTACTTCTAAGTTTCAATTTTTCCAGTCGGAGATAATTGACCAAAAATTGAATTCCCTGAATTAGTTACCAATTTCCACAATGTAATCGACCTGTTGTCACAATATCAAGAGTCGTTAATTGTATAGAATTTTTTCACGATCGCAGCATACCAAAATTTCCTCACAGTCCCAAAAGCATCAATTATTTGGGCTAAGTGAGGTAAGAATGTGTCCTGTGGTATTGGTTTGGAGCAAAGCATTTGGCCTGGCGATCGCACATAGGATAGCTAGCTGCTTGTAAGAAGAGGTAAATCCTCATTATTCGTAAGCAACAGAAATTACTGTAGCTACACAATCCACAGTACTCAAGATTAGTCTATGTCCTATGTCTGCTTATTCAATTGATAATGCCTTGGCGGAGTTAGAGAGCCTGATTAACAGTTGTGAAAAGGCTGTAATTAGGTCTATAGAGGAAAAAAAGATGAGGACAGAAACATCGGTGTCAACCAGCAAAATTAACAGACAACTGCAACAAAATCCTATAGCGATTGTGGGTATGGCATCTCTATTACCGCAATCGAGAAATTTGCGAGAATACTGGCGCAATATCGTTAACAAAATTGATTGTATCACCGATGTTCCTGAAACACACTGGAGCGTCAAAGATTACTATGACCCCAACCCCAGAACAACCGAAGATAAAACCTACTGTAAAAGAGGTGGTTTTATTCCTGAAGTTGATTTTAACCCGATGGAATTTGGCATTCCTCCCAGCATCTTAGAAGTCACAGATGTATCACAACTGTTGAGTTTAGTAGTTGCCAAAGAGGCAATGGAAGATGCTGGATATAACGAAGCACGGGAGTTTAGCCGGGAGAAAATTGGGGTAATCTTAGGCGTAGCCCAAGCGAAGCAATTAGGGATGCCACTGTCGGCTAGATTAGAGTATCCAGTTTGGGAAAAAGTACTCAAAAGCAGTGGTTTATCTGACGAAGATACCCAAAAAATTGTTGAGAAAATTAAAAGCGCTTATATCAAGTGGGATGAAAATGCTTTCCCCGGTATGTTGGCTAACGTTGTAGCGGGAAGAATTGCCAATCGGCTAAACTTTGGCGGGACAAACTGCGTTGTTGATGCGGCTTGCGCTAGTTCTTTCGGTGCTTTAAAAATGGCAATTAGTGAGCTAATTGAGTACCGCAGCGACATGATGCTAACTGGTGGTGTGGATACTGACAACACCATCATGGCTTACATCTCCTTTAGCAAAACTCCTGCTGTAACTCCCAGCGAAAATGTCAAACCCTTTGATGCTAAATCTGACGGGATGATGTTGGGTGAAGGTATTTGTATGCTGGTTCTCCGACGCTTGGAAGATGCCGAACGAGACGGGGACAAAATCTATGCAGTGATTAAGGGAATTGGTACTTCTAGCGATGGTCGTTACAAGAGCATTTATGCTCCTCGCAAAGAAGGACAAGTCAAAGCCTTAGAACGTGCTTATGATGATGCTGGTTTTTCTCCTGCGACTGTTGGCTTGATGGAAGCACACGGTACTGGGACAATGGCTGGAGATCCCACAGAGTTTGGTTCTTTAAGAGACTACTTTGATCTACATGATTCTAAAAGGCAGCATATCGCCTTGGGTAGTGTCAAATCTCAAATTGGACATACGAAAGCGGCTGCGGGTGCGGCTAGCTTAATCAAAACTGCTCTGGCGCTACATCACAAAATTTTGCCAGCGACAATTAATATTACTGAGCCGAACCCGAAACTGAATATTAAAAATTCGGCATTTTATTTGAATACCGAAACTAGACCTTGGATTCGGGCAGCTGGTGAAGCACCAAGACGTGCGGGTGTGAGTTCCTTTGGTTTTGGCGGCACAAATTACCATGTTGTGCTGGAAGAATATGAAGCTGAACAAAAAGACGCCTACCGTTTACATAATGCCCCTAGTGAAGTGCTGCTGTTTGGTTCTTCTCCGGCTGCGTTGTTGCTGAAGGCGACTGAGGTTTTAGGTAAGTTGCAGTCTGAGGGTGGTGACAGACACTTTGCAGAATTAGTTCTGGAGTGTCAAACCCAGGTAATTCCCCTGGCTGCGGCTAGGGTTGGCTTTGTGGCTGAGAATTTGGCTGAGGCTTGCAAGTTACTGCAAACTAGTATTGATTTGCTGAAACTCAAAGAGTCGGCAGCATCTTGGGAGCATCCCCAAGGGATTTATTACCGCGCTTCGGGGATGGAGTTGGGCGGTAAAGTTGTGGCCCTGTTTTCTGGACAGGGTTCACAATATTTAGAGATGGGCCGGGAAGCGGCGATGAATTTTCCGGCCCTGCGTCGTCTTTATGGAAAGATGGACAGTCTGTTGCTGAATGATAATTTGCAGCGGATTTCGGATATTGTTTTTCCCCATCCGGTGTTTGAGGAAGCGGAAAAAAATGCCCAGATTGCGGCTTTGCAACGGACAGAATATGCACAACCGGCGATTGGTGTGTTTAGCGCTGGGCTATATTCGATATTGCAACAAGCTGGGTTTAAGTCAGATTTTACTGCTGGACACAGCTTTGGGGAATTGACGGCTTTGTGGGCTGCTGGGGTTTTGAGTGAGGAAGATTACTTGTTTCTGGTGAAGTCCAGAGGTCAAGCTATGGCGGCGCCAGAAGACCCGGATCATGATGCTGGCAGTATGCTGGCGGTGAAAGAAGATATTGTCAAGGTGGAAGCGGTGCTGAGGCATTTTCCCCTGGTGACGATCGCTAATTTCAATTCTCCAACTCAAGTTGTCTTGGCGGGGCCAACGGCAGAAATCGCTAAAATCCGCCTAGCGTTGCAAGATTTAGGCTATGGGGCGGTGTTGTTACCCGTCTCCGCAGCTTTCCACACATCGCTGATTGCCTTTGCTCAAAAATCATTTGCGATTGCCACTAAGTCTGTAGCTTTCCAAAATCCGAAAATTCCGGTTTTCAGCAATGTTACCGGTAGATCATATCCCAAAGAACCCCAAGCGATCCAAAAAATCCTGGAAACTCACCTCTCTAACTCGGTGTTGTTTAAGCAGGAAATTGAAAATATCTATGCTGCCGGTGGTCAATGTTTTGTGGAATTTGGGCCGAAGCGGATTCTGACCAACTTGGTTAAAGATATTTTAGGCGATCGCCCCCACATTACCGTATCTCTCAACCCCAGCACCCAAAAAAGTAGCGATCGCTCTCTGCGAGAAGCAGCGGTACAGTTGCGCGTTATCGGTATGTCTCTGGGCAACCTCGACCCTTACCAACTGCCCCCAGTACTGCCCCCAACGGAGACCAAGAAAACGCTAAATGTGCGTTTAAACGGCATTAACTACGTATCCGACAAAACCAAAAACGCCTTCACTCAAGCTTTGCAGGATGGCCATCAAGTCACCTTACCTGCCGCTGTCATCTCCAGTCCCACCCCAGAATTTTCTGAGATTGCAGCAATGAGTAATGGTAACGGACATAAAAAGACTGCAACCGTTCCACATCAACCAGCCCCAGAACCGTTAGCGCAACGTCCCGGAGGGAAGATGCAAACAACACCAGAAAAACTTGTAAATTTCCAACTGGCTTTAGAAAGTTTAGAAAACCTTCTCACCCAGTTTCAGCAAAATCAAACTGAAAATTTACAAGTCCACGGGACTTATCTTCACCATCAGATGGAATACGCCAAAACGTTTTTCCAACTGATACAACAGCAAAATGCCCTGTTTGCCAACAGTAACTCTTCTCCTGAAGCCGCCCAGCTTAAACTTGTGGTAATGGAAAGTTTAGAACGCAGCATGATGCAGTTTCACAGCCAACAAGGTGAAACCCTCCGCATTCATGAGCAATATCTCCAGGAACAGGTGGAATATGCCAAAAACTTTTTCCAACTCATCCAACAAGAATATTCTCGGTTACTCTCTGGAGAAGTGACAATTCAATCTCTAACGGAGAAACTCAGCAACGGCAAAGGTTTATTGCCTTTGACAGCAGAGAAAATTCCTGAACCTGTAATTGCAGCACCAGTTGCGAAAATTCCTGAACCTGTAATTGCAGCACCAGTTGCGAAAATTCCTGAACCTGTAATTGCAGCACCAGTTGCGAAAATTCCTGAACCTGTAATTGCAGCACCAGTTGCGAAAATTCCTGAACCTGTAATTGCAGCACCAGTTGCGAAAATTCCTGAACCTGTAATTGCAGTACAAGTTGCGAAAATTGTCGAACCCCCAGCGACATCTGGCATTAATATTGCTGACTTGGGTAAAAACCTGTTAGCCATCACCAGCGAAAAGACCGGCTACCCCGTCGAGATGCTGGAATTAGATATGGATATGGAGGCAGACTTAGGGATTGACTCCATCAAACGGGTAGAAATTTTGGGAGGGTTGCAAGAGATATACCCCGACTTACCCAAGCCAAACTTAGAAGAACTGGCAGAAAAACGCACCATTGGCCAAGTTGTCGAGTATCTGCAATCCCACATTTCTCAAAATTCCTCAGTAGTAATTGCGCCCCAGGAAGTACCAAAGGCAATCGAGATGCCCGTAATTACTGCACCTGAGCCAGTTATCACCTTAATTCCAGAACCAGAAGCACCAGCTAGCAACGAATTTGCTAACTTGGCTGAAACCCTGTTAGCCATCACCAGCGAAAAGACCGGCTACCCCGTCGAGATGCTGGAATTAGATATGGATATGGAAGCAGACTTAGGGATTGACTCCATCAAACGGGTAGAAATTTTGGGAGGATTGCAAGAGTTATATCCCGACTTACCCAAACCAAACCTAGAAGAACTAGGTGAACTCCGCACCATCGGGCAAATAGTTGATTATCTCCAAAAGCTGGTTGGAGGTGAAAAAAAAAAGTCTCAGTTTGAGGTAGGGGTTGTATCTCCCCCACCTCCAGCGGTAGATCCCAATACTCCCAGACTGCCGGCAAAGCTTAAAACCCTACCCCGTCCAGACTTTTTAGACTTCAGTTTACCAGAGGGACACATCGGTTTAATCACCGATGATGGTTCCCTCACCACTGCCAAACTAGCGTATTCGCTGATGGAACAAGGCTGGAAAGTAGTAGTTTTGAGTTTCCCGCAATCCCTTGTTGCTTCCCAAGTGCCTTTACCCACAGGTGTAACCCGCGTGACATTGGCAAACTTGAGTGAAGAGCATTTGCAACAACAACTACAGGCAATTGTAAATCACTGCGGTGCGATCGCCACTTTCATCCATTTACATCCTCGATTTGCAGCAGAAAACACAGGTAAACTGACTTATTCAGAAGCAGAAAAGGCGATTGTCAAGTATGTGTTTTTGATGGCAAAACATCTCAAACAATCCCTAAATACAGCAGCGGAACACGGACGGAGTTGTTTTTGCACAGTTGCCCATCTTGATGGCGCCTTTGGGTTAGAACATCAGCAAAACTTTAGCCCAATTGCTGCCGGTTTATTTGGATTAACCAAAAGTTTGAGATGGGAATGGCCCAAAGTATTTGCCCGCGCCATTGACTTAAATCCCACTTTAGATCCACACCAATCAGCCCAATATATCATTGCAGAATTGCACGATGCCAATAGATATATTGCTGAAGTTGGCTACAGTTCTCAAGGACGAGTAACTTTAGTTGCTAAAGCTGATTAAACCCCTGTAGGGCGGGCATCTTGCCTGCCCTAATCTCAACCCCTGTAGGGCAAGATGCCCATGCCACAAGAGAAATAGGAGAAAATAGCCCCCTTTCCAAGGGAGGAGCTCCAATTAAGCAACTGACTAATAACTAATAAAAAAGCTAGTTTGTCCAGGTATTTTAGAGGATTTATGACACAAACAGTCCGCGATTATCCATCATCTGTTTTTGTTGTCAGTGGTGGTGCTAAAGGGATTACAGCCCAATGTACAATTAAATTAGCACAGCATCAAAAGAGCAAATTTATTCTTCTTGGTCGTTCAGAGCTATTAGAAACAGAGCCAGAATTTGCTCGTGATTGTTTTGAAGATGCCGCCTTAAAAAAACGCATCATGGAGCATCTGATTTCCCAAGGTGAGAAACCCACACCCAACAGTGTGCAAAAAGTATTTAATCAGATTACATCTAGCCGCGAAATTAAAATAACTCTAGCAGCAATTACCGCAGCAGGGGGAAAAGCCGAATATATTAGCGTTGATATTACCGATAAGTCGGCTGTACAGGAGAAACTAAATGCTGCTGTGCAACGCTTAGGGGAAATTACAGGGATTATTCATGGTGCGGGAAACTTAGCTGATAAATTAATTGAAAAGAAGACAGAACAGGACTTTGAGAAAGTTTACACCGCCAAAGTTCAGGGATTAGAGAATTTGCTGAATTGCGTAAACCTAGAGCAACTACAGCATTTAGTGCTATTTTCGTCAGTTACAGGGTTTTATGGGAATATTGGACAAACTGATTATGCGATCGCTAATGAAATCCTCAACAAATCAGCCCAACTAATCAAACAATACCATCCCCAGTCCCATGTAGTCGCAATTAATTGGGGCGGTTGGGATAGTGGCATGGTAACACCAGAACTCAAAAAAGCTTTTGCAGAAAGGGGAATTGAGATTATTCCTGTAGAAGTTGGCGCTCAAATGTTAGTTAACGAACTGCATCCCGCATATCATGACACAGCACAAGTAGTCATTGGACATCCAATTACCCTACCACCTGCACCCCTAGATTCCCAACTGCGAAGCTATCGCATCCGACGACGGATGATATTAGCAGAAAACCCCTTTTTGCACGATCATACAATAGCAGGTTCACCAGTATTACCAGCAACCTGCGCCATGTCTTGGATGATCAACGCCTGTGAAGGACTGTATCCAGGCTATAGTTATTTACGTTGTCAAGATTTCAAAGTTTTAAAAGGTATTACCTTCAATGAAAATCTTGCCGACGAATACATTATAGACATTCAAGAAGTGACAAAAATCGATGGCGAAACCATCGAATTTCAGACCAAAATCTTCAGCATCAATCCCAAAGGTAAAACCCAGTATCACTTCTCATCCTTCATCAAACTAGTCAGAAAAAAACCACCTATTCCCATTTACCAATCAGTGGATCTCACAGAAGATAACATCATTACCACCACAGGTAAAGACTTTTATCAAAATGGAGATTCATCATTATTTCATGGGCCAGCATTTCAGAAAATTACCAGAGTCTTAAATGTCAGCCCTACCAAACTCACAGCCGAATGCTTTTGGGAAGAAATCAGCCTTCAACAACAGGGACAATTTCCTGTTAACTGGCACAACCCTTATACCAACGACATCAGCACCCAATCCTTATGGCTGTGGTTAAGCCATTTCCATCAAGAAGTTTGTTTACCAGGGCAATTAACACACTCCGAACAATTTGCACCCACACCATGCAACGAACCTTTTTATGTATCCTGTGAAATCATCAGCAAAACAGATACTGGCGTCAACGCCAACTTCATACTCCACAGCCGCACAGGTGAGATATACTCACAGATATTAGGTGCAAAAGCAGTAATTTGGCCAATGAAACTACTCAAGTAAAAATAATCTCTGAATAATTGTGGAAAAGACTTTAGAGGAACGAACCGCAAAGTACGCAAAGTACGCGAAGGAAGAGGGAAGAAGGAGGGAGGAAAGAGGAAGCTAGTAGGTTGAGTTCTGTCTACGGCAAGCTATTTGCTATTGCTCAAACTAACCTCTCCAAAAAAATCTCTTCTTCCTTCTTTTCTTTCTTCCCTTTGCGATCTTTGCGCCCTTTGCGGTTCGTTTAAAAAGTATTTTCCACAAAACATCACCGCCCAAGTCAACACACCTCTGCATCAAAGGCAATTAGCGTAAATCGTTAAATCCTTGCCGTTTTGGGGAACTGCGTAAATCCTAAAAAGTTCGCCCCAACGAGGATTTCAACAGTGGAAAAAATCGCCATCATTGGGTTATCATGCCTCTTCCCAGACGCTAACAACCCAGAAGAATTTTGGCAGAATCTGACCGACGAAAAAGATTCAACATCATCCGTAACCGTCGCCGAAATTGGAGTAGACCCCGCAGTTTTTTACGATTCCCAAAAAGGAAAACCCGAAAAAATCTATTTTAAAAAAGGAGGATTCGTCCGCGACTTTAAGTTTGATGCCAGCGACTACAACTTACCTACAGAATTTCTCCAAAGCTTAGATAACACCTTTAAATGGTCACTTTATGCTGCTAAACAAGCAATTCAACAAAGTGGTTATTTGGGAAATCAAGCTGTACTCGCTAAATGTGGTGTAGTTTTAGGAAATCTCTCCTTTCCCACCAAGTCTTCTAATCAATTGTTTGCCCCAATTTATCAGCAAACAATTGAACCCGCGATCAGCGAACTTTTACAGGAGCCAGATTTCCATTTACCTGCTTTACCAACCACTAAAGCCTCTCCATGTAATGCCATGATTTCCGGCTTGCCAGCAGCTATTGTTGCTCAAGCATTTTATCTTTCGGGGATTCATTTCTGTATAGATGCTGCTTGTTCTTCATCATTTTATGCGATTAAGATGGCATCTCATTATCTCTGGTCACGGAAAGCTGATGTCATGTTAGCTGGTGCTATTAGTTGCACAGATCCGCTGTTTTTAAGGATGTTATTTTCTGGGGTTCAAGGATATCCCGAAAATGGCATTAGTCACCCATTAGATAAGTCATCTAAAGGACTAATTACATCCGAAGGCATTGGGATGGTGATGCTAAAGCGCTATAGTGATGCTGTGAGAGATGGCGATCGCATTCTTGCTACTATTTGCGGCAATGGACTCTCTAATGATGGCAAGGGCAAACACATACTCAGCCCCAATTCTAAGGGACAAACTCTAGCCTTTGAACGAGCTTACACTGAAGCCAAACTTAGCCCCCAAGCAATTGACTATATGGAGTGTCACGCAACTGGCACTTCTCTGGGAGATACCACCGAATTAAACTCCATTGATAGCTTTTTTGGTCAACACCAAGCAGCACCTTTGGTCGGTTCTGCCAAAAGTAATGTC
Source organism: Cylindrospermum sp. FACHB-282 (assembly GCF_014697195.1). Classification (GTDB taxonomy): domain Bacteria; phylum Cyanobacteriota; class Cyanobacteriia; order Cyanobacteriales; family Nostocaceae; genus Cylindrospermum. The sequence goes on from NZ_JACJRJ010000009.1 coordinate 41,755, forward strand.
GGTCATTTGCTCGTTGCTGCTGGTATGGTGAGCTTGACAAAGACAGTTTTGAGTATGTCTCATGGCGTGATTCCCGCGACTATTAATGTTACTGAACCTCTCGGTTCTGAAAATAGTGTGATTTCCGCCCAAAACATTGTGAGAACTACCACGCAATGGCCCAGCAAAGGGGCAACTAAACACGCGGCTTTAAGTGCTTTTGGTTTTGGTGGAACGAACTCTCATCTAATTTTGGAACAAGGGGAAGTAATCTAATGAGTCTTGAACAAGGAAGCAACGGGAAACTGGCAATTGTCGGCATGGATGCGATTTTTGGTGAATGTAATGGTTTAGATGCCTTTGAACGCAGTATCTACGACGGAAAACAGCATTTCATTCCCCTACCTCCAAAAAGATGGCATGGCATAGATGAGCAAGAAAACCTACTGAAAGAGTATGGTTTGCCAGAGGGGAAAGCACCTTTGGGGGCATACATTACAGATTTTGAAGTCGATACTTTGGCTTACAAAATCCCCCCAAATGAAATTGAAAAGCTGAATTCTCAACAGTTGCTACTGCTAAAGGTTGCCGATCGCGCTTTGAAAGATGCGAAAATGTCTGAAGGGGGCAATGTAGCTGTAATTATCGTTGCTGAAACCGAATTTTCTGTCCACCAGTTACAACAACGCTGGAATTTATCTTGGCAGATTAAAGACGGTTTGAACGCAGCGGAAATTGCCTTACCTGGAGATAAAATTGCTCAACTGGAAACCATTGTTAAAGACAGTCTGCACCAGCAAGTAGAGACCGGTGAATATCTCAGCTATATCGCCAACATTATGGCGGGTCGGATTTCGGCTATGTGGAATTTCACCGGGCCTTCTTTCACCATCAGCGCTGTGGAAACAGCCACTTTCAAGGCTTTAGAATTGGCACAAATGTTGCTGACGACTGGAGAAGTAGATGCAGTTGTCGTTGGTGCCGTCGATTTAGCTGGTGGTGTAGAAAATGTGTTGCTGCGAAATCAATGGGGGGCAATTAACACTGGTGTCAATACCTTGAGTTTTGACCAAAAAGCTAACGGCTGGATGGTTGGGGAAGGTGCCGGTGCTGTTGTTCTTAAGCGTCAGGAAACTGCTTTAGAAAATAGCGAGCGTATCTATGCAGTTATTGATGCCGTTAACATCGGACAAGCTCATTCTGTAGCTGCCGATGCAGCAACTGTCAACCAAGTCTGCAATCAAGCTTTTGAAATGGCAGGCATTCAACCCACAGATGTCAACTATGTGGAGGTTTGCGGCAGTGGAATCCCTCAAGAAGACGAAGCAGAAATCACCGGATTACTGCAAGCTTATCCCCCCGTGGGCAATGGTTTGCATTGTGCGATTGGTAGCGTCAAAGCGAATATTGGCCATACTTACGTGGCTTCAGGAATTGCTAGTTTAATCAAAACTGCCCTCTGTATCCATTACAGATACATTCCCGCCACCCCCAACTGGTCAGGTGTAAAAACACCCCAAGTGTGGGAGGGTAGCCCTTTCTACGTCGCTACAGAGTCAAGACCTTGGTTTGTGAAAGATGGTGTTAACCGAGTAGCGGCAATTAATAGCCTGGGTTGTGATGGCACTTATGCTCATTTAATTTTGTCGGAAGAACCCAGCCAAGAAGAACGCAGCAGCAAGTATTTGCAGCAAATGCCCTTTTATCTGTTTCCCTTGGCAGGTGAGTGCAGCACAACTATCTTAGAGGTACTGAACAATCTCCAACAAACTATTGAAAATAGTTCCTCTTTATCCAATAGCGCTAGCCAAACTTATGCTACCTATCAGCAGCATTCTCAAGCCAAGTATGTCCTAGCCATCACCGGACGAAACAAAAAAGAAATACTCAAACAAATCGAATCTGCTCACAAAGGCGTAAATGATGCCTTTGAGAAAGGTACAGATTGGCAAACACCCCTTGGTAGTTACTTTACCGCTAAACCATTGGGTAAAGAAGGGGCCACTGCTTATGTGTATCCAGCGGCTGTAAATTCCTATGTCGGCATCGGTCGCAGCGTCTTCCGCTTATTCCCCAAAGTCTTTGAGGACTTGAAAAGCAACAATCTCTACAACCGCGCTGCCGATGTTGAGAAACTAGTTTACCCCAGAAGCTTGCCGAAATTATCTACCAGGCAACTAGAAACTCTCGAAAAACGATTGTTGGATGATTCCCTGGCCATGTTTGAGAGTGAAATCGCCTTTGCTAGATACATGACGGCGATTTTCCGTGATGATTTTCAAGTTAAGCCCCAATTTGTTTTTGGCTATAGCTTGGGTGAAACTAGCATGATGGTGGCTCAAGGGGTTTGGAGTGATTTTGAGGGTGGAAGTAACACCTTAAACTCATCTCCCCTATTTGGAGACAAGTTATCTGGCCCGAAAAATGCTGTGCGTGAGTATTGGGGATTACCGAATTCTACAGACTCAGAAGACAAGAGTTTCTGGAATACCTATGTTCTCATGGCCACACCTGCCCAGGTGAGAGAATGTATTAAACAAGAAAATCATGTCTATTTAACTCAGATTAATACACTAGAAGAAGTATTAATTGCTGGGGATGACGCAGCTTGTCAGAGAGTGATTAAAACCCTTGGCTGTAATGCCTTTGCGGCTCCCTTTGACCATGCAATTCATGCTGAGGCGATGCGATCGCAATATGGCGAAATCAAAAAGGTAAACACCTTACCAACCCAAGAAGTCCCCGGTATTGTATTTTACTCCGCCGCTGATTATCAACCAGTGGCCCTAGATAGCGATGCAGTTGCCCACAATATTGCCAAAGGACTGTGCCAACAACTAGACTTTCCCCAACTAGTTAACCGCATCTACGATGATGGTGCCAAAATCTTTATCGAAGCTGGCGCTGGTGGTGTTTGTTCTCGATGGATTGATAAAATACTCGCCCACAAAGAACACATCACCGTATCTCTAAATCGCCGAGGTATGGATGACCATACTTCTCTTGTCAAAGCACTAGCAAAACTCCTCAGCCATCGAGTGTCTTTGGATTTATCACCACTGTATTCTCCTTCACCAGATACTGCCAACCAAACTAAATTAACACTCAGGAAAATCACCTTGGGCGGCAACTCAATTACTACTTCTATCTTAAGTGAAGAAAACCGACAACTTTTCCTCAGTGAGCAGAGGCAACAACACCATCAAAGCATAGCTAAATACCGAGAATCTAAAATTATTAATTCCCTCAAGGCTCACAGCGAAATTAGCCTTAGTGCAATTAATTCTCGCCCCATACCACCATCCAATCCCCAGCTAGAAAAAGTTGTAATGAAAACTATCATGGGTAACGGTTTTGAACCGAGAGAGCAATTACAATCTTCAGAGTTAACTGCCATGACACCCCTAAGTCCTCAACCCGCTCTCGCTCAGGAACCTGGTAATACAATTACCATGCCGGATTTAAATACATCTCAGTATCAAAAGCTGAATGCTAACAATTCAAAATTGGCTCAAGCACACACTAGTTTTTTACAAGCTAGACAGGATTTCAGTCAGCAAATGAGCGAAATCATTCAATTGCAATTAGCTTGCGCCCAAAATTTGCTCAACGAAAAATCCTGATTTAACCCAAACTTTCCCTAGTTTTTACTCGTTCCCAGTCTCTGACTGGGAATGCATTCTCAGAGGCTCCCGCCTCCTTGCCTCCTATTTAATAACTTGAGGGATAACTTCCGTGACAACCGTAGATACGGTACGCAGCAAACATAATAATGGTCTTGATTTTTTCCCCTGTTTTTACAATCAAACCCAAGTATGGAAAGGTTCATTAGATTGCATATCTTTTGAGCAAAACGCCATCAAAGATAAATTGCTGGCATTGGATAAATCTTGTTACATTGTTAAAGTCGCCGAAAAAATCGGTGTTACTAATGATGGGTATTTATCCCCTGCCGATAACAATGCCGCCCAAGTAGAACTACTATTGTCTGTTCCCCCACTCCGCATTCAACAGTTAGGCGATCCAAATTTTCTCGCCTTTCATGGAGTCAAATATGCCTACATAACTGGGGCAATGGCTGGCGGTATTGCTTCTGAAGAAATGGTAATTGCACTCGGAAAAGAGAAAATATTAAGCTCTTTTGGTGCAGGCGGTTTAAGTCCAGATCGTTTAGAATCAGCCATTAACCGCATTCAACAAGCTTTACCTCACGGCCCTTATGCTTTCAATTTAATTCACAGTCCTAGTGAACCGGCAATTGAACGCCGCGCAGTAGATTTATACCTCAAATATGAGGTGAGAACAGTAGAAGCTTCTGCATTCCTAGACTTAACCGCTAACATTGTCTATTACCGGGCAGCTGGGCTAAGTTTGAATGCTGCTAATCAAATTGAAATTAAAAATAAAGTCATTGCCAAAATTTCTCGCCGAGAAGTTGCCACTAAATTTTTGCAGCCAGCACCAGCAAGAATTCTCAAAGAACTTGTTGAGCAAGGACTAATTAGTGAGTTACAAGCAACTCTCGCCACCAAAGTTCCCATGGCTGATGATATTACCGTAGAAGCTGATTCTGGTGGTCATACAGATAATCGTCCCTTAGTTTGTTTGTTACCTTCTATCATTAGCTTGCGGGATGAAATTCAAGCACAATATCATTACGCAAAACCCATTAGAGTAGGTGCTGCTGGTGGAATTGGTACGCCACAATCAGCCTTAGCTGCCTTGATGATGGGGGCAGCTTATGTGATGACAGGCTCAATCAATCAGTCTTGCATTGAAGCTGGAAGCTCAGAACACACCAAGAAGTTACTAGCTCAAGCCGAAATGGCCGATATGATGATGGCTCCAGCGGCAGATATGTTTGAAATGGGCGTTAAGCTGCAAGTCCTCAAACGCGGCACAATGTTCCCAATGCGCGCGCAAAAACTATTTGAACTCTACCGCAGCTATGACTCAATTGAAGAAATTCCTCTAGCAGAAAGAGAGAAGTTAGAAAAACAAGTTTTTCGCAAAACTATTGCCGAAGTATGGGAAGGCAGTGCCGCTTATTTATCTCAAAGAAATCCTGAGAAATTGGGCAAGGCAGTCAATAATCCCAAACTGAAAATGGCTGTGATTTTCCGCTGGTATTTAGGATTGTCTTCCCGTTGGTCTCTTGCTGGAGAAAAAGGACGAGAAGCCGATTATCAAATTTGGTGTGGCCCGGCAATGGGTAGTTTCAACGACTGGGTTCGGGGTTCCTACTTGTCTGAACCAAATAATCGTCGTGTAGTTGACGTTGCCGACCAAATTATGACGGGAGCAGCGTATTTATACCGTATGCAAAGTTTGAAAATTCAAGGGCTGCAAATATCTGATCATTATAGTCAATTTCAACCATTTTGTGCTAAATAGGAGATGTAAAAATGAGTTTTAAACAGTCTTATACTGCCGAAGATATTCAATCATGGTTAGTGGCTAACCTGGCTGAATTAATCGGGGTTTCTACAGATGAAATAGATGTTAAAGAACATTTAGAAAACTACGGTTTAGATTCAGCCCAGGCAATGATTTTGGTGAGTAAGTTGGAGAAATTGCTGGGATTTCAACCATCTCCGCTTCTCCTATGGCATTACCCAAATATTGAAGCTCTTTCCCAGCGTTTAGCGGAAGAATTACCAGCCAATTCTCAGGTTCAAGATACCCTCTCTCCTGTCAAGACTGCTACCCCTATCTTAGATTTGGGTGCGGAAGTTATTCTTGATTCTACTATCCAACCTGATATTGCCTCTTATGTGGCTGTAGATGAACCTAAGCAGATATTTTTAACTGGAGGAACAGGCTATTTAGGCGCTTTTATTATCCAGGAATTATTACAAAAAACTCAGGCGAATATCTATTGCTTAGTGCGTGCTGATAATGCCGCAGAAGGCAAGATTAAACTGCAAAAAAACCTGGAAGCTTATGCACTTTGGGATGAGCAGTTTAATTCCAGAATTATCCCGATTGTTGGTGATTTGTCTCAGCCATTGTTGGGAATTGGCGCTGAACAGTTTCAAGTACTTGCGGCAAATATTGATACTATCTACCACAGCGCTGCTTTGCTGAATTATGTTTTTCCCTACTCGGCACTTAAAGCAGCCAATGTTTTGGGAACTCAAGAAGTTTTGCGCTTGGCTTGTCGTGTCAAAGTTAAACCTGTACATTACGTTTCTAGTGTCGCTGTTTTTGAATCACCTGCTTATGCTGGTAAGCTTGTTCAAGAACAGGATGACTTCAATCACTGGGAAGGTATTTTTCTTGGTTATTCTCAGACTAAATGGGTAGCAGAAAAGTTAGTTAAGGTAGCTCGTGACCGAGGACTTCCTGTCACCATCCATAGACCACCTTTAATTTCAGGAGATAGCAAAACAGGTATTTGTAACACACATGATTTTATCAATTTGATGGTCAAAGGCTGTTTACAAATGGGAGCATTTCCTGATGTAGACTATATGTTAGATATGTCTCCTGTAGACTATGTTAGCAAAGCGGTTGTTTATCTATCCCAGCAAAAATCATCTATTGGTAAGGCTTTTAATTTACAACATCCCCAACCTGTTCCTTTGAAAGCTTTAATTGACTGGATTCGCTCTTTTGGTTTTTCAATTGAGATGATTCCCTATCAACAATGGCAAGACAAGTTAATTAATGATGTCTCTTCTGTGGACAATCCTTTATACACCCTGCGACCTTTTTTGCTAGAGCGTTGGTCTGATGAGCAACTGACTATTCCTGATTTGTATTTGCAAGCTAGAAGACCTCATATTAGCTGCCAATATACCCTAAATGCACTCGCAGGCAGTTCTATTGTCTGTCCACCGATTGACTCTCAATTGTTGATCACTTACACCTCCTACTTGGTTCAAACTGGTTTCTTGAATATGGCTCAGTTATAATAGTATTTTCTGAGTAAGAATGAAGAAAAATGATGAGTAAATATTTTCTTCATTCTTTATTCAGGATTAACTACAATTAGATGCAGGATTAAAATTTTGTTTGTAGTGAGCGATTTATCGCTCAGTTAAATTATTTTAAGGACTGAAGTCCTGACTACGAGCTTTTTTAAGCATTTGCAAGGGGAACGACTTCAGACATTTCTGGTGGTTCAAATATGACAGTTACTTGATTGTAGGCAACTGAAAACCACGCTCATATCCAGGGCAGCTTCATCAAGTTGACTTCACCAAATTGCTGATATGAAAACAACAGAACAAATTCAGTGTAAACAAACTGCTCTGATTACTGGGGCAGCTAGTGGAATCGGCTACGAATTAGCCTGTATTTTTGCCCATGATGATTACAATCTTGTATTAGTAGATAGAAACGGGTTAAAACTCTCAGAGATGGCGGTGCAGTTTCAACAAGAATTGGAAATTTCTGTTAGAGTTATTGTCAAGGATCTATCCGTATCAACATCTCCTCAAGAAATATTCACAGAGTTGCAGCAAGCAGGTATTAAGGTTGATGTGCTAGTGAATAATGCTGGATTTGGTACTTATGGGTTATTTAATGAAACAGACCTACCTATCGAATTGGAAATGATTCAGGTGAATTTGGTTTGTCTCACCCATTTAACCAAGTTATTTTTGAAGGAAATGGTCAAGCAAGGCAAGGGCAAAATATTAAATGTTTCTTCGGCGGCGGCTTTTCAACCAGGCCCTTTGATGGCAGTTTATTTTGCTACTAAGGCTTATATCTTATATTTTTCAGAAGCGATCGCCAATGAATTAGAAGGTACTGGTGTCAGTGTGACAGTTCTTTGTCCAGGTTCAACTACATCTGCTTTTCACGAAAGAACAGGGATGGCAGACTCTAAGTTGCTCAAGGGTAAGAAGATGATGGATGCCCAAACAGTAGCTCAGATTGGTTATCAGGCTCTAATGAAGGGTAAAACGGTTGTCATTCCTGGTTTGCTAAATCGGCTACTTGCCAAATGTGTCAGGTTTGTACCCAGAAAGCTGGTGACAAGAATTGTGAGAACTATGCAGGAAGATAAATAAATCAATAATGCCAGTACTGGAAACACCAACCATCACCCGCAACAACCACAGCAGCTCGATAATTGCTATCAGGCACTAATTCCTTAAGACTCCAGTCTTGAGATATCAGCAACTTAGCTGGTTCTGTGGGAGTCAGGGACACCTCAATTTCCTCTAGTTGAGCTAGTCCGTCTCCAGTTGCTTTTAAATAGGCTTCCTTGCAAGTCCAGTACCGGAAAAACACCTCTGGTTGCTCTTTTGCAGTTAATGAGCGCACTACATCATATTCTCTTGGTAAAAAGAACCGCTTGGCCAGGCTTTCCAGGTCAGAAACAGGGCGGATGTATTCTATATCTACACCAATTTGGCCGCAACTCACCCCACACAAACCCAACCCCTCAGAGTGAGACAAGTTAAAAAACAGTCCGCTATCAGCAAATATCTCCCCTAACATCGGCTTGCCACGGGGTTGATAATCAAACTGCACTTTTGCCGGCTCGATACCCAAATAGCGCCCTAATATAGCTCTGAGGCTACCACGTCCAGCGATAAACCGCTGCCGATGCTCTTGAAAATAAAACCGTTCAGCCCTCGCTATTTCATCGCTGGAGAGGGTTGCGGCTAAAGATTGTAGTTGTGCTTCTGGTTGATCAAGGTCTATTTTCCAGATATGCACATCCTTGGGCGATAAAGTTAAATCTGTGGGTGCGGGCAGCCAGGGATAATTAGAATCAGTCACAAGCAATTCAAAATTTAAGCAGGAGGGATGGTCAGGATGTTTGATGAACTGGAAGATAAATTATCTAACCAGTGAAATGCTCTCTATCTTTTCTTGCCGTTTTTCCCCCAGCCACTGTAACACGCGATTCCATGCCCACCAAGGATCAGGGTCTTGGGCTTGCCGCTGGCATTGTTTGCTACTCAAATAGCCCAGGTGTCCCCCATGACGGGTAAGTAACAAATCAATTACCGGGTTGCTAGCACAGCCAGCTTCCAATTCGGGTACAATCGCTGGATGAAAAAATGGGTCATCGGCAGCATAGACAATTAAGGTCGGTTTAGAAAGTTTGGGTAACAGTTGTAAAGCACTACTGGCTTCATAATATGCTTCCACAGTGGAAAAACCCAAGCGCTTAATTACCAGTTGTTCATCAAATCCCCAAATGCTGTTTGCCCGTGAAATCGCTTCTGGGTCAAGGCTACCAGGATGAGCATTATGTATTTTCCAGGCGAGTTTTTTCAAATCTTTGGCAATCCCGGCTTCAAAGTATTTGCCAATCGGTTGTTTGACTAAATAAGTGAGCGATCGCAAAGAATCCAAACTCGGACAAATTACCGCCCCACCCGCAATGTCACTGTCTTTTAGCCCTAAATACTCATTTCCCCTCATCAAATCCGCCGCAATTTTCAGCCCCCAAAGCGCCAATTGCCCCCCCAATGAAAACCCTGTAAACCAAAATTTCTTCGGACATCCCATATTTGCCGCCGCCGCTGCAATATGCACAAAATCTTCCCCCTCATACAAGCCATCGGAGGTCAAAGTCGGCGACAACTCGGCGGTTTTGCCGTGGGCACGCCAATCAAATAACACCACGGCGTATCCTTGAGCATAAGCTTTCCGTCCCAGCAGTCGCAAAGACCAACCTTCATCTAAATCCCCTGTAATGCCATAAGTACCCACAATTGTGCTGTGAGCATTTTCCGGTATGGCCACCCAACCAAAAATTGGCACACCTTGCCCACCCATAAAGATCATTTTGTGGTAAGGCGGCTCTGGATGTAGAGTGGTATTCTCCCAATTACGTTCTCCCCACAAAGCAGTGTACACAGTCAGAGCTACACCGTTTTGCAGCAACTGCGGCGGTTTATAGGCTGGATAATGCTTCATAGATGGAATTTCGAGTGATTTGGTCTTGATTTGACGATTCTTTAATCTTAATATTTATGTAAGATTTAAAATCTTTTTTATAATCAGGACAGCAATCTTTGTATCTATCAAAGGTTCTTAATTATCCTTAAATAAGTAGCCATAATTTTTTAAGAATGCCGAGGATTCTTGTCATAGACGATGACCCAGCGATTTCAGAACTCGTTGCTGTCAATCTAGAGATGGCTGGCTACGATGTTAGCCAAGCCGAAGACGGCATCAAAGGTCAAGCGCTGGCCCTCCAGCTACAACCAGACCTGATCATGCTCGATCTGATGTTGCCCAGGGTAGACGGCTTTACCGTTTGCCAACGCTTGCGTCGGGATGAGCGCACCGCTGAGATCCCCGTCTTAATGTTGACGGCTTTAAGCCAAACTCAGAACAAGGTAGAAGGCTTTAACGCCGGCGCAGATGACTACCTCACTAAGCCCTTTGAACTGGAAGAAATGCTGGCACGAGTGCGGGCCCTCTTGCGGCGTACTGACCGCATTCCCCAAGCAGCAAAGCATAGTGAAATTCTCAACTATGGGCCTCTTACCCTCGTTCCAGAAAGATTTGAGGCTATATGGTTCAATGAGACTGTAAAACTGACTCACTTGGAATTTGAGCTACTTCACTGTTTGCTTCAGCGCCACGGACAAACAGTTTCCCCCAGCGAAATTCTTAGAGAAGTCTGGGGTTACGATCCAGATGATGATATCGAAACAATTCGAGTCCATATCCGCCATTTGCGAACCAAACTCGAACCAGATCCCCGCCACCCTCGCTATATCAAGACGGTATATGGTGCGGGATACTGTCTAGAGTTACCCAGTGTACAGTCAGCAAGTGAGGGGGTTACCACAACAGTAGTTGAGTAAATATATCTCTTAATTTGCTCACTTCCCTTCACTAATGACAAAATTGGCACTCCTTGAATCTTTCCAGGAGTGCCAATTTATTTAAAATTATATGAGTATCATTACTATAAACCTGGGCATTTAATTTCCTGTAAGCCTTATTTGGTCAGGGTATTGGTGAATTTTACTCTGATTCAGTCCCGTCAATACTTAGATGCGATCGCCCTGCGGGTACAATGTAAACATTGTGTATGTGAGAATTTCTGGTGAAAGTAATACTAGGTGCTTTAAGCAAGCTTCTTGCTGGGGAATTATTAATTGACAAAAATCCCCTAACCTTAATTCAAGAACTAGATTTAAAAGGTCAGAAGATTGAAGAGGATTTTTGGCAACTGCTGAAAATGCACTTCTGCGGTCAAACGCCAAGCAGAAAGTACATTGAAAGGGTAGATGAGCAAGCCTTTAATCAACCCTACCTTATTAAAGGTGTTGATATGTACGGTTTTTTGCTCAATGCTAAATGTTATAAATTGCAAGAAATTTGCGACAAGTATTTGAATATCGGCTCTTCTAAATTTTATTGTCCAGCTGCTCCATATGTAGTTTTGACAATAAATAATATTGAATCTCTGCAATCTATTAATTCTCCTGACTCCGAAAAAGGTTACGTAACTGAGCAAGAGGCAATTTTCTGGGTTCCTGTTCTCATGGGTACAAAAGTTGGGCTTTTATTTAAGCCAGAGAGATTAGTCTGGTTTATGGCATACCTATTTGTCAATAACTCTCCAGTTTTAGTTTCTGGCAGAGAAATATTCGGTTTCCCAAAACAAATAGCCACATTCACCTTCCCATCACAACCAGGGGAAACTGAACCTTTGTCGGTTGATACTCTAGTTTTTAAGAAATTTTTTCAAAATTTAAAAGCGGAAGAAGCACGAATAATAGAAGTTAAAACTAAAAAATCTCTAAATGATCAAACTAATAGCTATGAAGATCCTGCTGAATTCTTGGCAGATATGGTAAATAATCTCAAAATCAACCAAGTTACTATTCCCAATTTTGATATTAGTTTAGACTTAATTTCTGGCGCACTGGGAAAAGCAGTCAACATAATCGGTTTAAAGGAATTTCGGGACATAGAAGATTCATCAACCGCTTGTTATAAAGCAATAGTCTATACTCCGATGAGAGTCACAAATTTTTCCCGAGGGACAATCATTAAAAATTCTTTAGTGAAAATTCACAACTATGCTAGTCACCGGATTTGTCAAGAACTGGGGCTATCAAACTCAGATGCACAGGTAGCAGAAATCACTCCTAGCTTGAGCTTCTACATCAATTTTGACTTTCAAGTGGACAATGGTAAAGTGCTTTGGGAGGAGGGGTGGCAGAAGAGATGGAAAGATCAAGAGACAGATTTAGACTGATAGTTTTTCTGGATTTCCAATATTCAACTCCTAACATACAACATCCAATCTTGATAGTGAGATTATGACTAAGAAAATAGCGATTTTAGGTGGTGGAATGGCCGGATTAGCTTTGGCATACGAACTAACCAGCATTCCCGGATGGGAAAAAAAATACTCAATAGAGATTTACCAACAGGGTTGGAGGCTAGGTGGGAAATGCGCCACTGGTAGAAATATAGTAAGTTACGGCAGTAATCCTGCCGACTACCGAGTGGAGGAGCATGGTTTACACATATTCTTTGGCTTTTATGTAAATACTTTTAGGCTTTTAAATCAATGTTATAAAGAAATAGGAGGAGCAGGCCCATTTAAAAGTTTAGAAGATGCTTTCAAGCCTCACTCAGATATTTTCCTAACCGAATATTTTCAAGGTAAGTGGAAAACTTTGGAGTTCAATTTATCGCAGAATAAATTAGTGCCTTGGGATGAGAGTTCTAAAGGAACCTTATGGGATCATGTTCTCACAACAATTAAATTTGTGCTGCAAACTTATGGTGAGTTGAAACAACCCTCAGATAAAGCCTCAGATAAAGGTTCAATATTGAATTTCCTAGAATCAGGTAAAGATTTAGTTCAATTATTGTTACTCTCTGGATTTATTGAAATCACAGAAGAAATATTGCTGATTTTAGGTGGACAAAAAGAATTTGGAAATTTAGATCCCGAAAACTTATCAATTCAGATACTGGACAAAGCATCTAATATTAACAGTAAAAAGCCTTCACACCAGAAGCTGGTATTGCACCTTTTGGAGCAATTTAGAGAAAAAGTGTTGAGAATTGTCAGTCGTGATTTTGACACCAGTTGGCGGCTGGCTTTGCTCGACCTAGCATTAGCCAACATTCGCGGACTAATTGTTGATGGGATTATTTATGGTAAAAACTTAGATAGTCTCGATAACCAAGATTATCGAGATTGGTTGAAAAAACATGGAGCAAGAAAAGAAAGTACGGAATCTTGTTTTATTCGAGTCCTCTATGACCTTGTTTATGCTTTTCCTAAAGGTGACACAAGCAAGCCGAGCCTAGCCGCGGGAGTGGCAATTAGGGTTTTTATAACTGTGCTGTTTAAATATAATGGTGCAATTATGTGGAAACCCCAAGCCGGTTTTGCTGATGTGGTTGTTTCGCCTATCTACAAACTCCTCAAACAGCGGGGTGTAAAATTCAAATTTTTCCATACCGTCAAACAATTGCATATTGACGGAAACACCATTGCTGGTATCACTGTTGAGAAGCAAGTTGATCTAAAACAAGCGGAATATGAACCTTTGATCGAGTTTAAAAGCCTAGACTGTTGGCCTAATAAACCTCTGTATGATCAGATTGTGTATGAGCAAGCCGAGCAACTCCAGCAAGATGGGATCGATTTGGAGTCTTTTTGGACTAATTGGAAGGGAGAAACTAAAAAATTGCAAAAAGGCGAAGATTTTGATATCGCAGTTTTAGCTACTTCCCTTGCTCCCTTATCTTTCATCTGCAAAGAAATTGTAGACAGATCAGATGAGTGGCGCGATATGCTCTGTATGGTAAAAACTGTGCCTACACAAGGGGGACAGTTATGGCTGAAATCAACTTTGAATGGGCTTGGTTGGAAAAAGTCAAGTCCAGTGCTTGGTGCTTATGTTGAGCCAATTAGCGTATACGCTGATATGACTGATCTGATCAAAATTGAGTATTGGAGTGAAAAAAATTACCCTTACTCCCTTGCCTACTTTACAGGAGTAATTAAAGATCCTGGCATTCCTCTAACTTTTCCGCAGAAGGATATTGACGAACTCAATCTCTCAGCAATCAACTTTTTAGAAAATCATATTGGTTATTTGTGGAATGAATCACGTACAGGAGCCTGTCCCCCAGGTTTTAATTGGGACTTGTTAGTAGATCCTTTGAACAGAACAGGCAGAGATAGATTTTATTCGCAATATTGGAGATTCAACCTAAACCCATCAGAGAGATACGTTATGTCTGTTCCTGGGAGTACACGTTACCGACTGAAAGTGGATGAGTCAGGATTTGACAACCTTTATATGGCTGGAGATTGGGTGAATAATGGTTACAATTCAGGATGTGTTGAGGCTACGGTTATATCTGCAATGCAATGCGCCAAAGCAATATTAACACAACAAAACTTTGGGACTAAACAGAATGAACCAATTGTTGGTGAAAACGATGAATGGTTTTTCTGATTAGTTAAGTAACAATGCCTTCTAATAAAAGGCATTAGTACTTACACAAATGATTTTCCCCTTTTTCCTCTCCCCTGTTCTCTATTTCCACAAGTGAATTTTGTAGGCAAAACTACTGGTTATTCCTATTTAATAGGAATCTCAATTATAAACTCTGCACCTCCACCAGGTTCAGAAGTACATTCAATTTTACCTTGATGTTTTTGCACTATAATCTGATAACTAATTGATAAACCTAAACCTGTACCTTCACCCACATGTTTAGTAGTAAAGAACGGGTCAAAAATGCGGTTTTTAATTTCTTCAGTCATACCTAAACCATTATCTTTAAAACCAATTATCACCCATTCAGCATTAAGCAATTGAGTATAAATAAGAATCTGGCTTGGATTATTTTGTTGTTCTGTGAGTGATAATTGTTGATTACGCTTAGATAAGGCATCAATAGCATTATTGAGAATATTCATAAATACTTGATTCAGTTGGGAAGCATAACAATTAACTAAAGGTAATTGTGCATAATTTTTAACTACTATATTTTCCACATCACCTAATTTTTCTCTAAACCGAGATTGTAAAAGCATTAATGTATTTTCAATTCCCTCATGGATATCTACAAGTTTCATGTCAGCTTCATCCAATCGTGAGAAATTACGTAACCCTAACACAATATTGCGGATACGTTCAGCACCCAATTTCATCGAACCGAGAATTTTTTGCGAGTCTTGAATCAAGAAATTTAAATCTATTTGTTCGATAGTTTCTTGAACAATTGGTGAAGGATTAGCATATTCTTGTTGATATACTTCTACTAATCGTACTAAATCATTGATATAACCATTGGTAGGTTGAATATTGGCGTAAATAAAATTAATAGGATTGTTGATTTCATGGGCTACACCTGCAACTGTTTGTCCTAAACTAGACATTTTTTCGGTTTGAATTAATTGCATCTGTGTGCTTTTTAATTTATCTAGAGTTTGTTGCAGTTGTAAATTTTTAGCATTTAATTCCTTAGTTCTACTAGCAACTTTTTCTTCTAAATTTGAGTAAAGTTGAGCATTCTCTAAAGAGATAGCTGCCTGAGAAGAAAGAAGTTTTAATATTTTCAACCTTTCAGGGGTAAATACATCAGCAGTTAGACTATTCTCTAAATAAATAATACCAATAAATTGCCCTTGATTGAGGATGGGAGTACATAATATAGATTTGGGTTGAGTATTGATAATATAAGTATCTGAAGAGAAATTATTCTCATTTACAGCATCATTAATTAATATAGTTTCTCTACTATTAGAGACATAATTTATAATACTCATGGGCAGATTTTGAACAGTATTAATTAGAGTAGACTGTAAATTACATTGTTGATAATTTGCACAATCAGCTACTAAAATTAAATTTTCTTCTTTCTGGAGAATTAAAGCAGCTTTATCTGCTCCTACATTCTCTAAAGTTACTTGCATTAACTTAGAAATTAATTGTTCAATATAGATTTCCGAAGAAATGGCTAAAGCCGCTTTCGTCACAGTTTCTAAATCTAACTGGGCTGAAATATTTGTGCTACTAGTAGAATCAGTACTTGAGTTAGATATTAAATCATTGATATCATTAATATCTATGTTGTTTATTTGTGGGTTAATAACCGACTTAAGTAAGTGAGGATAGGAATTTTTTAAATGTTCAACCTTTGCCTTAGCTCCCCAAATATTATAACAGTCATAAGCATCAAGCAGGTAAGATTGAGCAATTTTTTCTTTACCCCAATCGAGATAAAACTTGGCAGCCAATTCATTAGCTAAAGCTTGTTCTTGAATGTATTCATTAGCTTTTGCTCCAGCTATCGCTTTGTCGTATAACTCAATAGCTTCTGTTTTTCGTCCTAATACTCTGTGTTTCTCAGCTTCTATCAAATCAACCTTATGTTGGTAATTCATAGGGGCATAATGCGCCCAAAGCTTTAACTGAGTTTGGTTTTGCTCCACCTGTTCTAATAATTCATATATCTCTTCTATTTGTGGATTTAATTCTGCTGTAATAACCAAAGAATCATATAAATAAAATACTGATTTGCTAACAAATCCAGTAACGCTTATTAAATATTTTTTAGCCTCAGTTGCATATTCTTTAGCTAATTCAATTTCCCCAAACAGGTAGCTCAGGTTCAGCTTATATATATAGAATAAAGATATTCCAGTCAAGTCAGACGCTTGGAGTAGTAGGGTCAGAAATTTTGTTTCTTCTATAGCTTTTCCAGACAAAATACTGGGATAATCTGAAACCTCCAATAAATTTAAAATAGATTGCCAATAAATCCAGCAGTAATTGGCTGTTGTTAATTGATTTAACTGTAATAAAGTATTCCAGTAAGCATAAGCCTCTTGTTTTAAGGTCGCAAGGGACTGACCTCTACAAAAAGAATAGAGACAAAACCCGTGGGCATTGTATCCGGCAAAGTCATGATTACCAACTTCTAAGCTGATTGTGTAACCCTCTTGGAAAAATGGCAGTGTTTCCTTAATGTGAAACTTTTGATGCCAGATAAAAATTCCTATTACATATAATACCTCTGGTTTTACGGCTTTGGCATCGAGTTGAAAAACGAACTGGAGTGCCAACTGACCAAAGTCTACTCCTGTATTGATATCTTGCAAAACATTGCAAATAATCAAGCCATAGACGGCATAAGTAAAGGCTGAAACAGGTGTATTCCCATACTGAATTAATAGCTTGACTGTATTAGGAACCAGTAAGGCAAGCAAGGGAGAACCAGAGATGTAGGCAGGTGCAAAAAGGCTACTGCTAATCTGAGCAATAGCAATTTTATCCTTATCTGTCATAATGGGTAAGTGAAATAAATCTGTAATTTTCCTTTCTCCAATCAGTTGTCCAGTCTCTATTATCGCCTGTTGAATTTGATCCTGTGTTGGTGTTTGAGGAAAGGTGAAACCCAATTTTTCTAAGAATTGTAGTCCAGTGGCAATCGCTTCGGTCGGTTTATTCTGAGAAGTATTTGCTTGAATTCTAATTCGATAAGCATTCACCTGTTTTAGTAAAGATTTTGCCTGATTAATAACTGTTTCTATGAATTGTTCCATGCTCTCAAAGTCGCCGCATAACGAAGCCAATTCTGCTGCTAAGTCATGGAATTCTAAAGTCATTTCATATTCTTGTTGCCAGGCATTTTCTCCTAACAAAGACAATCCAATTTTGGCATATTCAAGTCCTGCTTGATAGGCAGTTGTACTTTTAGCTTTACGACAAGCAATCAAATTGAGTTGAGCTAGTTCATTGCGTTCATTTTGTTGCGTAATTAAACCTGTTCCGTAATTTAATTGGTTCACCAGTTCAAAAATTCGCTCTTCTCTAGCTAATGGTGAAATTTGCTTTAACAGCAGTTGTCCAATTTGGTAATGTGTTGTTTGTTTTTGGTCTTCGGGAATCAAGGAATAAGCAGCTTGTTGAACGCGGTCATGGAGAAACTTATAATTAGCTATGTGTCTATCTTGTTTAATCTCTTGCGCTTCATTGCCTAAATAGAACTTATAAATTTCACTTTGGGGTAAAATTAAGCCTTCCTGTAATACTTGCCATAAACCAGCTGCTACTTCTATTTCTGATTGTTGTAATACTATTGCCAACGTTGTCAAATCAAATTGGTTACCGATACTAGCTGCTAACTTTAACACATTCTGTGTGATTTCTGGCAGTTTGTTTAATTGCTCTGCCATGAACTCTACTACATTATTAGACAGGGCTAATTTCCGCACTTTGGTAATATCACACTGCCAATTTCCCCCTTCCCATTCAAATTTAATTAGTCCATCTTCATACAGTGCCTTGAGAAATTGTGTGCTAAAAAATGGATTTCCTTTGGTTTTTTGGTAGACTAGTTGAGTTAATGGTTTAGCAATTTCTGTTGCACAATTAAGGGTATCCCCTACCAGTTGATTTAAGCTGTCCTTGCTCAAAGGAGCTAGGGTAATAGTATTAATTATGGCTTTTGTTTTCTTTGTTTCTTCCAGAGTTAACATTAAAGGATGAGCCGCAGATACTTCATTGTCTCGATAAGCACCTATTAATAAAAAGTACTCTCCTCTTAATTCAGTCATCAGCAATTGTATTAATTTTAATGATGATGAATCTGCCCACTGTAAATCATCTAAGAACATTACTAATGGATGTTGTTTTGTTGTAAATACTCGGACAAATTTCTGAAACAATGAATTAAACCGATTTTGGGCTGCTGTTCCTGATAATTCTATAGCTGGTGGCTGTTGTCCTATTATTCTTTCTAATTCCGGTATTACTTCTATTATTACCTGTCCATTTTCTCCCACTGCTTCTAATATTTGGTTTTTCCATAACTGAATTTGTGCCTGACTTTCTGTTAATAATTGATTCATTAAATCTCGAAATGCTTGTACAAAGGCACGGAAGGGAATATTTCTTTGAAATTGGTCATATTTTCCTTTGATAAAATAGCCCCTTTGCCCGACTATTGGTTTGTGAACTTCGTTTACTACTGCGGTTTTCCCAATTCCTGAAAATCCCGCGGCTAACATCATTTCTGTTGTTCCTTCGCTGACTCTGGTAAAAGCTTGGAGCAGAGTTTTTACTTCTTCTTCTCTGCCATATAATTTATCAGGGATAATAAATCTGTCGCTTACATCCCTTTGAGCTATGGGAAATTCTGCTATTTTACCTGTGTCTCTTAGCTGCTCCCAGCATTTTTCTAAATCAGATTTCAAACCCAATATACTCTGATAGCGGTCTTCCGCATTTTTTGCCATCAATTTACTAATAATCTCGGAAATAACGGTCGGAATTTCAGGGTTAATTTTATGTACTGGCTCAGATGTTTTAGCAATATGACAATGTACTAACTCCATCAGGTCATCTGATAAAAAAGGCAACTCTCCTGTGAGTAATTCGTAGAAAGTTACACCCAATGAATAAAAGTCACTCCGGTAGTCAATTCCCCGATTCATTCTGCCTGTTTGCTCTGGTGAAATGTAAGACAGTGTGCCTTCTAAAACATTAGGATTTAACAGGGTTTGTGTTTCCCTTGGCAGCAAAGATGCAATACTAAAATCTATTAATTTAACTTTTTCTGTGCCAGGATTAATTAAAATATTGCTGGGTTTAATATCTTTATGAATAATATAATGCTGATGTAATATTTCTAAACCTTTAGTAATTGCAAGGGCTATGGGCAAAAATTCATGTAAAGATTTTTCTTGTCTGGTAAAATAATCTTTTAAAGAAACTCCCCCAAAATCCTCCATGATTAAGGCATAACTGTTCTGATATGGTTCTAAGCTATAGAGTTTGATAATTAGGGATGAGTTGAGGTTTTTAGCAATAGTATATTGATTGCGAAACTGCACCAGTTCATTGAAGGTAGGATTTGGGTTTTTTAGAAGTTTGATAACCACAAATTTGTGGTCAATCTCTCGATAACCCCGATAAACCAAGGTTCGAGAACCATTGTAGAGTTGTTCGCAAAGCTCATACCCAGCAATGTTCACCGTAGCCATAGTCGTGTCCTTGGTATTTTCATATTTTCTAATATAGTAGCAATCCCTCCTTCACCATGCTATTTTTGCTGATTATAAATTTAATCCCTTAATGCTGTTTCAATGCTCTCATGTCCTATCAAGGCTCTAAGTTCCTAAGTTGCTTGATGATTAAGAGTTTCAGCCAAGCGCGTACGATTTTCGCGTTTTGGGTGCGAGAGGGAGCAACTTAGATGAAAATAACTTAAGTAGGTTGGCGTAAATAATTCAAGGTTGGTAGTGAGGGCTTTAGCCCTCACTACGAGCAAATTTCAATAGTTTTTACTTTGCTTAACATAGTTTGATTTCTTTTCGCCTACTTACTTAACTTATGTTATGGCGATTAGAAGTAATCATGGAGTCTGGCTGCCATCTAATCGGATGACTAAATGCACTGAAAAATTAACCCGCTGCAACGGGTTTTCGCTTTGAGCCAGAAATTGATTTCACGGCTTCACTCAGATATCACAGTTTATATATCTGACTAGCGGCAATAACCTGCTCAACTGTTATATTTAATTCTGTAAAAGTAGGAGAAATTATTCTGTCTTTTCCTGTAAATGCTTGTACCTGATATTGTCCATCAACCAACTTATAAACAAAAATAGTAGGTGATTTAGGATTGCCTAGATAAGTTCTAGAGGCAATAGCTAAATAATCCACAATCCAATATTCTTTAATTCCCAAACGTTGATATTCATCTAGTTTGTCGATGTAATCATCTTCCCAGTTAGTTGATGTTACTTCTACAGCTAGTTGAATGGGTTCGATAACAGCGCCGTAAGTTGTAGCATTGGTGTTCCATAAAGATGCACTTACTACGCTGACATCTGGGTTTCTCCCTCGTTCTTCCCCATTAGCAGTAACAGTTCTGATGACTATATCTTTATCTACAATATAATCAAGTTCTAACCGCTCACTTTCTCTGTCAAAAGATTTAACAAGATATCTGGCTATATTTTTATGTGCCCTAATTGCTTCCACTTTGACAATTTCCCCATTTACCAATTCGTAGATACCATCATTAGGATGGTGTTCTAGAAATTCTTCAAAAGTTAGTTTTTTAAGGGTGATGCTAGTCATAGTAGCCTCCTATTCCCATTCTAGAACATTTTCTCAGGGGCTTCCAACTTTCAAAATATCCCCAATATTCTGTATAATAGGCGAGACGCCTGTCCTACGGGATCATTTATTTTGTAAGTCACTCTAAAATGAAAAATAATAAAATTACTAAATGAATTAAATATATTTAATGTTATTGAAATGGAGAAAGTAATTCACAATTACAGTTATGAATTACTTCCTCTTTGCTGCATACTCGCAAACCTGAGACAATTGCTTAGGGTGCGAGGGCGTTACCGCGAATTAAGCTACCAATGGTTTTGGCAGTAATTTTTAGTTGGGTGATGGGATTAGCTGGAACCACAGTTTTATACAGATAGCTATCGAATGTTAGCTTTTGTACATCCATGTCGCCGCACATTTCTACAAAGGCTTCGCGGGTGGCGTCGGAACGATAAAAGACGCTTTGGAGAATGTCTAGCACTTTGTAGGTGAGTCCATATTTTTTATCCCAACGCTTCAGGTAAACTTTGAGGTCGCCTTCTGAGGGAATACGGGCGCCGCTGTTGGATGCTTCTACAATGGTTTCGGCACACATCCGCCCAGATTTAGCTGCAAAGTAGATACCTTCACCAGAAGATTTGGTAACGTAACCAGCTGCATCTCCCACTAGAGCTATGCGACCGACAACGCGCCGGGGGCGGGGATGTTCGGGGATGGGGTGAGCTTCTACTTTGATAATTTGACCGCCTGCGAGTTTTTCAGAGGCACGGGCGCGGATACCAGCTTGTAATTGTTTGATGCTGGCTTTGTTAACGTGCATTGTGCCAGTACCGACGGCTACGTGGTCATATTTGGGGAAAACCCAAGCGTAGAAGTCGGTGGAAACGTCATCGCCAACGTACATTTCGGCGAGGTCGTTGTAATAGTCCATTTTGTCTTGGGGTAGGCGAATGCGCTCTTGAAAAGCGATCGCATAATTGTAATCCCCAGCATCCATTTCTTTAGCAATGCGGGAATTAGCCCCATCTGCCCCAATTACTAAATCTACTTTCAGGGTTTTGGCAATCCCCTGGGCCCCACTTTCTGTGTGGTCTACGTAATGGATGGTGTAGGGGTCAGTATTGTTGGTGGGTATATCGAGTTTATGAACGGTAGCATTTATTAAAATTGCACCTAGTTTTGCCGCCCGATCCCGCAGGAAACCATCTAGGACTTCCCGGCGGCACATTCCTATATATTCATCTTCATTTATCAGATTGATATCAACCTCACGATTTGAGGGAGATATCATTTTCATCTTCCGCACTCGACGGTCGATAATCTCTGGTGGTAGGTCAAATTCACTCACCATACACAGAGGAATCGCGCCCCCACAGGGTTTAGCGTTATCTAGCTTCCGTTCAATCAGGTAAGTTTCAATTCCAGCTTTTGCCAGTGTTTCAGCGGCAGATGAACCAGCTGGGCCTGAGCCAACAACAGCAACCCGTAGTGTCAAAGGTTTTCTCCCAATCTTCACATTTACCGAAAGCATCGTATCACGGACTTTTGGCTGATTTCTCGCTTAACCTTAGGGTTTTGATAGAAATGCAATATTCCTTAACATTGCGATACAAATATCAGCTTTTAGAGACCATTAAATTTCAGAAAAAAATAATATTTAATAGCAGCAAAATCTGCATTTATAGATGGGAAGTTATCTAAATGATAGACTCGCCAATAACAGAAAAAAAATGCAAATTTCTTTGTTTGATTCTTTTACTAGACAAATCAGCACCACCGCAATTACTGGATATCAAAGGCATATTTCGCCCCACAAAGGCTTTGCTTGCGCTCATCGAGTCTTATATGGTGGTGAGTCTTGCTCTGAATACATCAAGGGGGCGATCGCACAAGATGGCTTAAAAAGAGCATTGATCAAGTCACGGGAACGATTTCTTGCCTGTAAGCAAGCTAATCAAATTTTGCACTCCCAAACCGAGAAAGAAAGAACCGACAGAGGAAGAGGAGAAAGAACAAAAGGCACCAGCTAAGGCTGCGCAAAGATTCTCATTCACGGGTAATGATATTTCTTCCTGCCCTGACTGCGCTGATTTAAGCTGTAGTTGTGCCGAACTTCTCACCATGACTCCTGATTGCGGTTCCCTCGATTTTGGTGCTCTCGATTGCAGTGGTGCTGATTGCAGTTTTCTGGATTGCGGGGGTTGTAGTTGGTAATTTTTCTGTAATTTAATTAATTCAAAAGCCAGTATGTATGATATATATAAAACACGTTAATCCGAGCAACGAACCGTAGATTAGTCGCAGAGGTATACCATCAGTGGGCATAGTAGTTGAGAATGTCTCCAAGAAATTTGGCAGTTTCCAAGCAGTTGATCAGGTAAATTTGGAAATTCAGAGTGGTTCATTGGTTGCTTTGCTAGGGCCTTCGGGGTCTGGTAAATCTACCTTGCTGCGGTTAATTGCCGGTCTGGAAAAGCCAGATAGCGGCAAAATCTTGCTGACTGGCAAAGATGCCACAAATCAAAGTGTGCAAGAACGGAAGATTGGATTTGTGTTTCAGCACTATGCCCTGTTCAAGCATTTGACTGTGCGGCAGAATATTGCTTTTGGCTTAGAAATTCGGAAAACACTGCCCAAGAAGGTGAAGGGACGGGTAGACCAGTTGCTAGAATTGGTGCAACTGAGTGGATTAGGCGATCGCTATCCATCACAACTTTCTGGTGGTCAAAGACAACGGGTAGCTTTAGCTAGGGCCCTAGCTGTAGAACCTAATGTATTATTGCTAGATGAACCTTTCGGGGCACTTGATGCCAAAGTCCGCAAAGATTTACGGGCATGGTTACGCCGCTTGCATGATGAGGTTCACGTTACCACGGTTTTTGTCACCCACGACCAAGAAGAAGCAATGGAAGTCTCTGATGAAGT
Source organism: Cylindrospermum sp. FACHB-282 (assembly GCF_014697195.1). Taxonomy (GTDB): domain Bacteria; phylum Cyanobacteriota; class Cyanobacteriia; order Cyanobacteriales; family Nostocaceae; genus Cylindrospermum. The sequence goes on from NZ_JACJRJ010000009.1 coordinate 65,705, forward strand.
CGTGGTGATGAATAAAGGACGGGTAGAACAGATAGGGACACCAGCGGATATTTACGATAATCCTGCTACAGCCTTTGTCATGAGTTTCATCGGCCCGGTGAATGTTTTGCCCAGTTCTTCCAAAATTTTCCAAAGCAGCGGTTTCAATTCACCAAACCCAGAAGTATTTTTGCGTCCCCAAGATGTGATTATCGAGAAAGTTGCTAATGGTACAACAACACCTGCGTCAGTCAGCCGAGTGATTCATTTGGGTTGGGAAATTCAAGTGGAATTAAGATTAGATGATGGGCAAACGATGACGGCGCATTTAACACGCGATCGCTTTGATCAGTTAGAGTTAGAACCACAGCAGCGCGTGTATGTCAAGCCGAAGGATGCCAAATCTTTCCCAATCTATTATTCAATTTAAACAGCATGAACCCTTGGGAAAAACCTGGACAAAATTGGTCAGCCTTTTCCCAAGGGAGAAAAGTAAGATGCTACTTACATCCCAAGGACTCGCGAGTATCCACACCAGTCTTAGAATTCACACCACTAGCTTTGAGACAAAGTTTTTTCACCTGGGGTATATCTAAAACAGCATTGGTGAAATCAGCACCAGTGACATCGACATCATCAAAAAGCGATCGCAACATCATCGCATCTGTCAACACCGCATCACTGAAATTAGCGCCCCTGAAATTTACCAGATAGGCAATACCTTGGCTAAAATCCACACCATGGAGATTTACACCCTTCAACAGGGTACCGTTAAACACCACGCCCCGTAAGTCAGCACCGCTAAAATTAGCATTTTCTAAATTGACATTGCTAAACTCAGTCCGAATTAAACTTTGACCAGCGTAATCCTTCCCACTGAGTTCTTCATTACCAAAAGAACGGGTAACACTGGAAGAACTTGCAGCCCATGCCGATGGGGGAAACAAAAAAAGCACCATAGCTAAGACAAAGCTAGCTAGTATTTGCCAATACTTCATAACGTCTTCTTAATAAATCTCAACAATTGCACCATTAACCATTAAACCTTAATAGAGAACTACTCTTGTTTAAAAGAATGGTTATCCAACTGTTTAGTCATGAGAAAGCGCTGATGACGTTGATAGCCAACTCTGCTATAAAGCCGCTGTGCATCGGGATTGTCAAAATCCACTTCTAGATGAAGTGCTTGCACTCCCAGAACCCGGCAGGCATTTTCTGCAAATGCTAGAGATTGAGTTCCCACCCCTTGCTGACGATACTGGGGGCGGAGGTAAAATTCATCAATAAAGGCATCTCGTCCCCGAAATTCCAGGCTATAACCAAGGGTCAAAATCAGATAACCAATCACCTCACTGTCTTGCTGAATTAGCCAGACTTGTCCCAGAGACTGATCATCTAAAAAAGTTGTTAGCGCATCACCATCACTTTTTTGATCAAATGATAAGTGTTCGTGTTCATGAAACTCCTTTACCAACTCTAGCAAGATAGTGAGATCAGCGATCGCCGCCACTCGGTAGTTAATGGTCACAATGCATCCTGCCTGCCAAACTAGAAGCGATCTCCTAGTATAGATAGATGTTGAGGTGCGATCGCATAAATATCTGTGGCTAATCAAGAAGATATCTCCCAATCCCTAGGGCGAACCCCTTTATATCAACTGGGTGTAGAACTCAAAGCACGCTTTATCGGCTTTGGCGGTTGGGAAATGCCCGTGCAATTTAGCGGCATTTCCCGCGAACACGAAGCTGTGAGAAATGCAGCCGGGATGTTTGATATTTCCCACATGGGCAAATTTACCCTCCAAGGTAAAAACCTGATTTCTCAACTCCAAAGTTTAGTTCCCTCAGATTTGAGTCGCTTACAACCCGGTCAAGCCCAATACACCGTATTGTTAAATGCCCAAGCCGGAATTATTGACGACATCATTATTTATTACCAAGGAACAGACACCAGTGATACTCAAAAAGCGGTAATCATTGTCAATGCCGCAACCACCAGTAAAGACAAAGCATGGCTATTGCAACATCTTGACCCCGATACAGTGCAATTCCAAGACCTTTCCCTAGAAAAAGCCTTAATTGCCGTCCAAGGGCCAAAAGCAACCAGCCATCTCCAGTCCTTAGTATCAGCAGACTTAACACCGGTTAAAGCCTTCGGTCATTTAGAAACAACAATACTGGGCAAACCAGCCTTCCTAGCCCGCACAGGTTACACCGGGGAAGATGGATTTGAAGTCATGGTAGATCCAGAAGTGGCAATAGAATTATGGCAACGTCTTTATGATGCTGGTGTCATCCCTTGCGGACTTGGTGCCAGAGATACCCTCCGTCTCGAAGCTGCAATGGCACTTTATGGGCAAGATATCGACGACACCACCACCCCTTTAGAGGCGGGTTTGGGGTGGTTGGTTCATCTGGATACTAAAGGCGATTTTATTGGACGTGACGTTTTGGTACAGCAAAAAGCGGTTGGAGTAAAACGCCGACTTGTGGGTTTACAAACCCAAGGGCGCAATATAGCCCGTCACGGCTACCCAGTGTTAGCCGCAGGTGAAGTAGTTGGGGAAATTACCAGCGGTACTCTGTCTCCTACACTTGGTTATCCTATAGCTTTAACTTACCTTCCCACCCAGCTAGCAACTGTCGGCCAGGAGCTATTTGTGGAAATTCGTGGTAAAGCTTATCCCGCAGTTGTGGTTAAACGTCCCTTTTATCGCTCAAAAAATCGAGCCATTAATTGATAACGGCTGATGTTTTGAGGAATAATGTGTTGTAATTTTTGAATATGTAAGGGGAATTGTTATGTCTTCGGAATATCCTCAGGATTTGTATTACCTGGATTCTCATGAATATGTGCGGATAGATGACGATATTGCCACCATTGGTATTACGCAGTTTGCTATTAATCAAATGGGTGATATCGTGTTTTTGGACTTGCTAGAAGTTGGTGCCGCTATAGTCAAGGGGGATAGTTTGGGCACGATTGAATCAGTGAAAGCTGTGGAAACACTCAATTCACCAGTGAGCGGTACAGTTATAGAACGCAATCAACCCTTGATTGATTCTCCTGAAGATATAATTGATGATACCTACGGTGCGGGGTGGCTTCTGAAGGTGCGCCTCGATGATTTAGAAATTGAAGATACCTTGACAGCAGAAGAGTATAGCGCCCTGGTAGAAGGCGATTAGGGGAGACAAGGGAGACTAGGGGAATTAATTAGTAAACTACTTTAACCTGCCTGAAGGCTAAGGTTAGGGTAGTTTATCAGTATTTGTTGCAAAATATTAAGTAGTAGCATCTGGAGAGCAATTTGTGGTAAGTTACGCCCCTCGTACTCAGTCTAGCGATCGCCAATCGCTAGATGCAAGCAGTCAAAAATTAAATAATTTTGCCCAAAGACACATCGGCCCAAACGCTGATGACATTCAGCAAATGCTTGATGTATTAGGGTTTTCTAGCCTTGATGCCCTCATCGACCAAACAGTGCCCCAGTCCATCCGCCTAACTCAAGGGCTACAATTACCATTAGCACAAAGCGAATATGGGGCACTGGCAAAGTTAAAACAAATAGCTGCCAAAAATCAGGTCTGCCGCTCGTACATTGGCACAGGATACTACGACTGTATCACCCCGGCGGTGATTCAACGGAATATTCTCGAAAACCCCGGTTGGTATACGGCTTACACTCCTTATCAGCCAGAAATTGCCCAAGGGCGATTAGAAGCACTGCTGAACTTCCAAACGATGATTATTGATTTGACGGGTTTGGAAATTGCTAATGCTTCCTTACTAGATGAAGCCACAGCAGCAGCAGAAGCCATGAGTCTCAGCTATGGTGTGTGCAAAAATAAAGCCAATAGCTATTTTGTCTCCCGTGAATGCCATCCCCAAACCATCGATGTATTGCAAACACGGGCTAAACCCTTGGGAATTAAGATCATTGTCGGCGATCATCAGACATTTGAATTTGATCAACCGATTTTTGGGGCAATTCTCCAATATCCCGCCACTGATGGCACAATTCACGACTACCGCGCTTTTATCGAAAAGTCCCATGCTCAGGGTGCATTGGTGACTGTAGCCGCAGATCCTCTCAGCTTAACTTTACTCACACCCCCCGGCGAATTTGGCGCTGATATTGCCGTAGGCAGCACACAGCGCTTTGGTATTCCCTTGGGCTTTGGGGGGCCTCATGCCGCCTACTTTGCCACCAAGGAAGAGTATAAACGGCTGGTTCCAGGGCGGATTGTCGGTGTCTCTAAAGATGTCAACGGTAAGCCTGCATTGCGTCTGGCTTTGCAAACCCGCGAACAACACATCCGCCGAGAAAAAGCCACCAGTAATATCTGCACAGCCCAAGTGTTGTTGGCAGTGATGGCGAGTATGTATGCTGTCTATCATGGCGCAGATGGATTAAAAGCGATCGCGCAAAATATCCACAAATTAACTGCAACTTTAGCAGCAGGACTCAAACGCCTAGGTTACAGCATCAGTTCTGAAAACTTCTTTGATACCCTGCGGGTAGAGTTGGGAACACACAATCTAGAAACAATTCTCCAAGCTGCCACAGCGCGAAATATTAATCTGCGGATTTTTGATACAACTGCCGTCGGCATTTCTCTGGATGAAACCACAACCCCAGAAGACTTAATTGACCTTTGGCAAATTTTCGCCGGTCTTGATGAACTACCTTTCACCATAGAAGAGTTAGAATATCCCAACCAGATAACCTCCCGCCAAAGCAGTTACCTAACTCACCCCGTCTTCAACCGCTATCACTCAGAAACCGAGTTGTTACGTTATCTGCACAAGTTAGAAACTAAAGATTTGTCTTTAACTACATCAATGATTCCCTTGGGATCTTGCACAATGAAGTTAAACGCCACATCTGAGATGATACCCGTAACTTGGGCAGAATTTGGCAAAATTCATCCTTTTGCACCTTTATCCCAAACACGAGGTTATCAAATCCTCTTCCAGCAACTTGAAGCCTGGTTAGCAGAAATTACTGGATTTTCCGGCATATCTCTGCAACCAAATGCTGGTTCTCAAGGCGAATATACAGGACTTTTAGTGATTCATCAATATCACGCCAGCCGTGGAGAAGGACACCGCAACATTTGTTTAATTCCCCAGTCTGCACATGGAACAAACCCAGCAAGTGCGGTAATGTGCGGGATGAAAGTAATAGCTGTGGCTTGTGACTCCCAAGGTAACGTTGATTTGGATGACTTGAAAGCGAAAGCAGAAAAACACAGCCATGAGCTCGCTGCTTTGATGGTGACATATCCTTCAACTCACGGCGTTTTTGAAGAAGCAATTCAAGAAATCTGTGCTGTAGTTCATCGCCACGGTGGACAAGTTTACATGGATGGGGCAAATATGAATGCCCAAGTAGGAATTTGTCGCCCTGGAGATATCGGTGCAGATGTCTGTCACTTGAACTTGCACAAAACCTTCTGTATTCCCCATGGTGGTGGTGGCCCTGGTATGGGGCCCATTGGTGTTGCTTCCCATCTTGTCCCCTTCCTTCCCGGACACCCTGTGGTGAAGATAACTGGTACACAAGGCATTGGGGCGGTTGCTGCTGCACCTTGGGGTAGTGCTAGCATCTTGGTAATTTCTTGGATGTACATCGCCATGATGGGTGCAGATGGTTTGACAGATGCAACTAAGGTGGCAATTCTCAACGCCAACTACATCGCCAAGAGACTAGAGTCTTATTATCCCGTTTTGTATCAAGGGAAAAATGGTCTAGTTGCCCATGAGTGTATTTTAGATTTGCGTTCTTTGAAAAAATCTGCCAGCATCGAAATTGATGATGTCGCCAAGCGTCTGATAGATTATGGTTTCCATGCGCCCACTGTCTCCTGGCCTGTAGGCGGTACAATTATGGTGGAACCGACAGAAAGCGAGTCTAAACAAGAGTTAGATCGTTTCTGTGATGCGTTGATTGCCATTCGCCAAGAAATTGCCGAAATTGAATTAGGCAAAGCAGATATCCAAGATAATCTCTTGAAAAATGCACCCCACACTGCTGAAAGTCTCATTGCTGGAGAATGGCTTCATTCCTATTCCCGTGAACAAGCTGCCTACCCCGCGCCTTGGACAAGAGAATCTAAATTCTGGCCGAATGTAGGCAGAATTGATGCTGCTTTTGGTGACAGGAATTTTGTTTGTTCTTGTCTACCAATGGAAGTTTATTCACAATAGACATAGGAGTGAAAAAATGTAGAGACGTTCCACGGAACGTCTCTAAAAAGTATCTGGATAATGCATATTTAATTTCAGGAGATACAGTTTTCTGTAGGGGGTTTCCCCGCCCTCTTAACTAAATATGTGGGCTGGTTTTATTCATTGAAAATCTTAATCCGTGCGTTAGGCGTGCGTTAGGGAACGCACCCTACAGGTAAAATGTGTCCTCTGATGCATCAAATTTATATATTCAGCAATCTCTCTAATTCTTGTTTAATAGATAGCGGTTGATAACCTAATGCAAAAGCTTGAGAACTATCTAAGGAAATATCCGCCGGTCTGGGTGCTGCCATTTTTACATCTTCTTGTCGGCAAGATTTAAGCTTCTCAACGGGGAGTTGAAATACTTCGACTAATAACCGCCCAAATTCATAACGAGATATTCTTTCTTTACCGCCTAAATGAATGTAACCGTTCACCTTTTCTAATACTAATAATATTCCTTCTGCCGCAGTTGTAGCACTTACTGGTGTGCGAAATTCATCTATAAATAAACTTAGTTCTTTTCCCTCTTTTAATATTTGGATAAATGGCTGAATAAAGCTTTTAGCTGTTGGTGTTTCTCTGCCAAACATTAACGGCATTCGGCAAACTGTGGTTAGGGGATATCTTGCTAACATACCTTGTTCAGCTTGGACTTTTTGCTCACCGTAAATGTTGACAGGAGAAACGATATCTGTTTCCCGATAAGGTGCATTTAAACCATCAAAAACTAAGTCGGTTGAGGTGAAAGCGCAAGGAATCCCGTAATCGGCACAAAGTCCAGCAATGTTGCAAGATGTGGTGACGTTAATTATATATGATTCTTGGGGATGAAGTTGACAGTAATTCGGTTGAGATTGGGCGGCTGTATGAATAACTGCTGTTGGTTGAATTTGACTAAATATGCTTTTCAATTCCTGAAAGTCTGTTAAGTTAACTTTCAGCATTTTGATGCCAGGAATTTCTAGAGAATGGAATAAATATGTGCCATAAACTTCCCATTCTTGCTTGGCTAACTGGCAAAGATGCCATCCTAAGAAACCACTAGCACCAGTGATTAAGAGTTTTTTCATATTTAATTTAGAACCATATTTATAGACGTTGCATGCAAAGTCTCTACTATAATTTAATTAATTCTTGAAACCGCTTGTCGTCGCGAATTTTATCAAAGTCTGGGTCAGTTTTTGCTAATTTCTGGTATTTATTAGGAGCTAATTGAATGGCTTTGTTTAGGTTCTCAATGGCTTGATCTGCATTGCTTTGCAAAGCATAGGAACAAGCTTTGTTATAATACGCTTCGTCTAAGTCAGGTTTGATGGCGATCGCTTTGTCATATGATGCGATCGCTTCGGAGTAGCGTTTTAACTCACTAAGGGCATTACCTCGGTTAATCCAGGCTTCATATTTGTCAGGTTTGATGGCGATCGCTTTATCATAAGATGCGATCGCTTCGGAGTAGCGTTTTAACTCACTAAGGTCATTACCTCGGTTAATCCAGGCTTCATATTTGTCAGGTTTGATGGCGATCGCTTTATCATAAGATGCGATCGCTTCGGAGTAGCGTTTTAACTCACTAAGGTCATTACCTCGGTTAATCCAGGCTTCATATTTGTCAGGTTTGATGGCGATCGCTTTATCATAAGATGCGATCGCTTCGGAGTAGCGTTTTAACTCACTAAGGTCATTACCTCGGTTAATCCAGGCTTCATATTTGTCAGGTTTGATGGCGATCGCTTTGTCATATGATGTGATCGCATCTGAGTAGCGTTTTAACTCACTAAGGGCAAAACCTCGGTTATTCCAAGCTTGATGCAAGTCAGGTTTGATGGCGATCGCTTTCTCGTATGATGCGATCGCTTCGGAGTAACGTTGTAACTGACGTAGGGCATTACCTCGGTTATACCAAGCTTGATAGTAGTCAGGTTTGATGGCGATCGCTCTTTCATATGATGCGATCGCTTGCTGATAGTTTTGCTGAACAAAGTAATCATTACCCTCATTGAAAAATTCCTCCGCCTTTTGGGCAGCTTCTGACTCTGTGAGAGTAGGGAGAGCATTTGCCAAATCAACATTTATCGGCATACCCCATTTGAATATCCCAACTGCATCAACTGCTTGGGAATTTGCACCTGTTGTAAAATGCTGTTGTCTTCGGGGTGTTTTACCTTGGAGTTTGGCAATCAGTTCTGTACCTTGTCCTAGTTTGTCGCCATAGTTGATTAAAACTACGCTTTCTGTGGCTTGTTTAACAATGTCTCTCGCTGTCTTGGGGTGGTGACAACTGGTGAGAGATAGGGCGATAAAATTCAAGCCGACAAAGCTAGTCAACCAGCGACAAGATATCATGCTGTACCTGATAATTTTGATTTGATATCTATTCTATAGTGTTAGATTTTTATTTTTATAAAGAATAAACTTTTAGCCCTAACGACTAGAAGTCGCGGCACTTTCCGCAAAGTCCACAAGACAAGGACTAATAGAATCAGGAAATTTTGAGTCTGCGGAGGCAGACTTTGTTCTTGTAGCCGCGATTTCTAATCGTCTGGCATTTTTGCTATTTTATTAATTCTTGAAACCGCTTATCACCACGTACTTTATCAAAGTCTGGGTCGGTTTTTGCTAGTTTCTGGTATTTATTAGGAACCAATTTGATGGCTTTGTCTAGGTTCTCAATGGCTTCATCTACATTGCTTTGTAAAGCATAAGAGCAAGCTTTGTTATAGTATGCGGCGTGCAAATTTGGCTTGATGGCGATCGCTTTGTCGTATGATCCCAGGGCTTCTTTGTACTGTTGCAATTTTGCCATGGCTATGCCTCGGTTAATCAAAGCTTCATACTTGTTTGGTTTGATGGCGATCGCTTTGTTGTAGGCTGTAACTGCATCTTGGTAGCGTTGCAAAGATGTTAAGCTATTACCACGGTTATACCAAGCTTCATCTTTGTTCGGTTGAATGGCAATCGCTTTGTCGTAGGATGCTAAAGCTTCTGGATAGCTTTGCAAAGCTGTTAAAGCATTCCCTCGGTTAATCCAAGTTTCCGCGTTTCCGGGTTTAATGGCGATCGCTTTGTCATAGAATGCGATCGCTTCTTCAAACCTTTGGCTGTCTAATAAATTATTGCCTTGAGTAAATAAATCTCTGGCTTTTTGACTAGCCTGTGCTTCTGTCAGCAGTTGAGCAACATTAGTTTCTTGCACAACTTGCTTGATATTTTCTGTCGATGAAATCGCCGAATCACCACAGCTACATATAACCAAACTGATAACGCTAGAGGCAACGAAGCCGCGCCAAACGACCATCTTATACCTACAGAACTCGTACTACAAGGCTAAAACCTCACTGGTTTTTCAAATATTAGCAAAATATATAAACTTTTATCAATTATTTTTTTTATTTCACAGAAAAAAGTTATTTTTTAAGTAAGCATGAAGCAAAATCATCATATCATATTTAGGCTTAGAAAAGCAATTACTGTGGTTTGAGCTTAGTTGATGATTTGTGAGACTAACTGTAAAAATTTTAGATCGGGAATTGACTATTTGAGATCAAGCGGCAAGATATAATTAAAAATTAAAAATCCAAATTAACCAAATTACTGCCCTAAAATTAACTGCGGAATTAAAAATATGCCTGGGGCAGGCTACGGGTAAGGGTGGCTTCTCTGAAAGAGGCATAAAAAGCTTATATTATCAGCTTTTGTGTGATTTTGAATGATTAGTTTAATTTTAAAAAATTGAATTTTGAATTGTTTAATTACACCGTGCTGTACTAGTAACTGAGGCAAAAAATTTGAGATTGGGGAAATGAAGTCAAAGCCAAAATCCGAAATTCTGAGATTGAATTGCCCAATACCCAATACCCAGAGGGGTACTGAGTTTCCCAATCTCCTGTACACCTTAGTTACTGGCAATTAAGATTAAACAGATGTAGCACTAAGCCTGCTGGGTAAGAATAGAAACCATGTCGATTGAATCTAACTCAAACAATCTACCAGCACCAGAACCCAGTCGGGAAGATGACTTGCAACCAGATGACTTTGCTCCTGAAGCAAGTCATAATAACTTGACCCCAGAAGGGCTGGCTAAAAAACAAGCCTTAGGGGTAATTGCGTCTTTGCAATCTCCCCAGAATACAGTGGCCCTTAAACAAGCCCGTTCTAGCCTTCAGGAACACCCTAGCAATCAATTTGCAGCTCAACCAAGGGCATTAGTAATTACCCTAGTAGCGATCGCCATCACTGTGATCGGTTTAGCCATCAATAACTCGATTGTGGGGGTTTTGGGAATCCTGGTAACTTTGCTGTTATCCCTGGCAATGCTGTTACCTTGGTTGCAACAGACATTAAAATCGTGGTTTTCACCCCAAGATATAACCATACTGGTGGCTTTGTTGGGACTGATAGTAGCCATTATCGGCTTGGTAAAATTTACTGGTGCAGGCGATCGCCTATTGGTTTGGGGAAGCAAGATTAACTGGGACGTTGCTGGTACCCTAGCGGATTGGTTTGGTGCCCTAGGGCAAATTCTCATTGCCATCATCGCCGTTTACGTTGCTTGGCGACAATACGTGATTTCCAAAGACTTGACAATTCAGCAAAACCTGCTGACGGCACAGCAAAATATCATCACCCAGCAGCAGACAATTGATTCCTATTTCCAAGGCATTTCCGACTTAGTATTAGATGAAGAAGGATTATTAGAAGACTGGCCCCAAGAAAGAGCCATAGCCGAAGGACGCACCGCCGCCATTTTTAGCAGTGTTGATGGTAGTGGCAAAGCGAAAATACTCCGCTTTCTCTCTCGTTCCAAATTACTCTCACCCCTAAAACGCGATCGCCGTTTAGGCAGACCAATTCTCAACGGCATAGGGGGGTACGCCGAAGACCGTCTAGAAGGTGTGCGCGTCATTGACATAGGGGTAATGTTAGCGGGAGCAGACCTTTCTGACAACGATTTGCGTTGGACTGATCTAAGTGAAGCCAATCTTGTCCGTGCAAATTTAAGCGGTTGCGACTTAGTCAAAGCCAACCTCTCCCGCACCATTTTATATGATGCCAACCTCAGCGGTGCTGACCTCAACGGCATTCGTATATATTATGGTTCCTTAGAAAAAGCATCACCCCGTAGTCGCACTCAAGCCCCAGACTATGAAACCGGCGAACACACAGGTGCTGTAGTAGAAAATGCCGATTTCAGCAATGTACAGCGGATGTCTGATACTACCCGATGCTACTGCTGTGCCTGGGGTGGTGAAAAAACCAGACTCACCATTCCCGGCGGTTGTGAAGGCATTCCCAATAAATTGGGGAGATAATAAAATTATGGGTATCCAAATTGGTGCAAGTTTTTTTACAAGGAGGCAACCCCTATAATAAGGGACTTTTTATAGGTGAATAAATCTTCAATAACCTCTGCATCATCATCAGACAACTCAGAAAAACAAAGTAACTCAATCCGCACAATCGGCGATATCATGACGTAATTCTGATTGAGGAAAGCATCCGAGAATAATTTAGAAACTGTCTCATCTCCTGCCAAATAGTAAATAAGAATATTCGTATCATAGAGATAGTTCATTCCCATTCACCACGTACAGCATTCAGATGAGCCAACATCTTCTCTTTTTGATGCTGAAGAATTCCCTTAGCCTGAGCAACCTTCCCGTAATCCCGTTGCAATGACACTAAAACAGACTCTGGTAAATCTAATGTGATCGAATCCTCATCTTCAGAAACGAGATAACGCTTAGGAATAGTTACTAAAGGCATAACCACCACTCCTGATGTTGACTTGATAAACCCATTATTAACCGAATCTCTCCCTATCAAACCAAAAAAGGTGCAAACGTTTGAGGGAGGGATATTCGGTGGTTAGGGTAAAGTCAGAATTTCCACGCCATCTTCGGTCACTGCTAAGGTATGCTCAAATTGTGCTGAAAGTTTGCGATCGCGAGTCACAGCAGTCCAGCCATCATTCAGCATCTCCACTTCATAACTACCCTCATTAATCATCGGCTCAATAGTAAACACCATCCCTGGTCTTAGACGCTTACCCTTATCCCGCGTACCATAGTGAGGAACATCCGGCGCAGTGTGAAAAATATTGCTGATGCCATGTCCGACGAAATCGCGCACCACAGAAAAACCCTGTGCCTCAGCATACTCTTGAATAGCTGCACCAATATCCCCAATACGTCCCCCTGGTTTCACCTCAGCAATACCCAAGCTGAGACACTTTTGTGTTACCTCCACCAGTTTTTTTGCAGTTGGGGAAGGAGTCCCGACTAGGAATGTTTTAGATGTATCACCGTGGTAGCCATCGACAATCGGTGTAACATCGATATTAATAATGTCGCCTTCCTTGAGGATTTGTTTGGCATTAGGAATACCGTGACAGATCACCTCATTCACACTGGTACAAATTGACTTGGGATAGCCCTTATAACCTAAAGGTGCGCTTTTAGCACCTTGAGCTTGCGTCCAACGTTCAGCCTCATCATTGAGTTGGAGAGTACTCACCCCTGGCTTCACCAACGGTTCTAGATGTTGTAGCAACTTTGCAGCCAAGCGTCCAGCCTGACGCATTTTGTCCAGTTCTCGTTGGGATAAAATCACAATTAGCTCGGTTTTCATGGAATTTGATTTACTGCTCTTCTGTTAAAAATATAGTTAAACCCGTCTGTGCTGCACGGCGAGCAGCATCAGCTACCTTCAGGGCGTACAAACTCTCAGTAGCCGTAACGTACAAGGGAGTGCCATCAAAAAGATGATCCAACACCATGCTTGTATCTTTGGCAAATAAACCCCGACGAGTACCAACCTCAATCGGCGTTGTTTCCCCTGGCTGGACTAAAAGACCTGTGTCACCATCAAAAACTAAACCCCCCTTTTCCCCATGAACTTCAAATTTGCGTTCTGACTGCCAAAGGGTTTCGCCCTTACCATAGATCACTTGTGCTAACAACCCACTTTCAAAACACAGTTGAGTCATGCAAAAACAGGTTTGGTAATATTCTGCTTCTGTTTCCCAATATCGCTGATGACAGTTAACCGTCAAAACTTTGCCAAACAAATTGGTGAGGCGATGCAACCGGGAAAGCGCTCCTATCAAGGGAAAGCCGAAAAGTTCATGGTGATAAGTCCACTTGCGGGGTGCGGGATGTTGGGGATTAATCGTGCTGTAGCGAACATAAAATAAATCGCCTATTTTGGCTAAGTGCTGCTTCAAAGCTTGATGTAAGCCGCCCAAGAGTTCAATGTGTTCGACGTGCAGTAGTTTGTTTTGGGCTTTGGCTAAGGCAATGAGTTCTTTAGCTTCCTTTAGATCCACAGAAAGGGGATACTCTACAACCACATGTTTGCCGCTAACAAGTGCTGCGCGGGCAATTTTACCATGATCTCGATTAACAGTAGAGATTACCACCAGATCCACATCTTCACGCTCTACCATCTGTTGCCAAGAACTCATCACCTCAGTCTGGAATTCTTTGGCAAAAGCTGCTGTTTTTTCAGGGGTATGACCCACAATCGCTACTAGATGCAAACGCTCATCATGCAACAATGCCTCGGCCCTTAACTTTGCTGCATACCCGGTACCAACTAAACCCACCCGCACTCTTGACTTAGACAAAGGTGCCTCGGAATTATACATGATCCTCTGTTAGCAAAATAGTTACTGTTGATTATCGTAAATCTATGCCCACTAATTCTACTTTTTTCTGGGTAGAAACTGGTTCTATTTCGATTTTCAAGGAGAGCAACCACCTGTCAGCTTGATAAAAAACATTAACAGATAGGGAGTTTGGGGTAGTGTAGAATATATTCTGACAGTTATGGCAACAATCTCTGAACTGGCAAAAAACTAAAGCCCTGCAAAGATTTCATTGCCGTTTCCCTAGTCGTTTTTTGCATAATAAAAACTTATCGGTAATAACTAACTAAATTTCATTACTAATCGGGGTCGATTTCCAGTTACATCCTTTAACTTTTCCCGTAGTATCAGAATTGAAGCAAATTTGAACCTGCGACCACTCCCATAAGAGTAGCCGTACTATTTGCTTTAAGATAACTTATACTGCTGTTTGAAAAAGAGAGGATTACTAAATGGCTACTTACAAAGTGAGACTGATCCACGAAGCCGAAGGTTTAGATACAACAATTGACGTTGAGGACGATACCTATATTCTAGACGCGGCCGAAGAAGCTGGTCTTGACCTGCCCTACTCTTGCCGCGCTGGTGCTTGCTCGACCTGTGCAGGTAAAATTACATCGGGTACCGTTGACCAGTCTGATCAGTCATTCTTAGATGACGACCAGATAGAAGCTGGATATGTACTAACTTGTGTTGCCTACCCAGCCTCTGACTGTACAATCGAAACCCACAAAGAAGAAGATCTTTACTAAAAGTTTAGCTTAAAAAGTAGAAGCCTCTCACCTACCCGATAGGGAGGTGATGAGATGAATACGAGTGAGTTGACGACAGTTCTCCGACCAATGCCCCAGGCGAGGGAGGAGAACAGGTCCCAAACGAACAAATCTTATTCTTCTCTCTTTGTGATACGATTCGATTGATAGGTGTAATCCAATTAAATGCTGAAAAGCAGCCTATTAAAATAAAAGCTAATTGTTTGGATCAACCAAAGAACCGTGGGGCGCACGGTCTTAAAGCTCAGTCAATGTCTTCAAAGAAGAGTCCCTGAGAGAGCTTACACTCACCCGAACGCGGAGTGTGTGGAGTACGTCACAAGCCTCAACAATAAACCTGCCTGAAAAATTAGGCACAAGGCAAGCTGAAAGTATTCGGATGAGTGGGTCTAGCAAGCTTACTTGATTTTCATAGAAAGGGATTAGGGGCAATGGGTATTGGTATTGGTAATTGGGAAAAAGGAGGAGACAAGAATGAAACTTCTCCAATAATTCCCCCTTCCAGACCCCAGATCCCAATCCCTTTTTCGGTTAGCTATGGTTTAATGTCTCGCTCTAGGATTTTAATTTGAGTGCCGGGATAATAGAACTGGAGGATTTTCGGACTTGACCAACCTAGCTTGGCTAAATTTTGAGCACCAGTTTGACTTAAGCCGACTCCATGTCCGAGTCCACCGCCAATAAAGGCATATCCCCACAGTTCTGGTTGGCCTTTATTTAGGGGTTGTAGGTAAAAAAGTGTGCTTACAGGAGCCGCAAAGGCACTACGCACTTCGTCTTTGTGTAGGCTAAAAGTGCCGATATCAGTTTTGACTGCCAGTTCCAGAATGCGCCCGCTTTGACTGCGCTTGACTACAGCTATGCCCTGAATGCTTTTGAGTTTGGAGTATGGGCTGTTTTTTACGCGCAAAAATTTTTGCATGTCCTTGGTAATATTTTCTAGGCTGGTTTCTTTGCGCCAACGAAATACACCCCAGCTGCTTTCATTAAATCCTGTTTTCATACTGATAAACTGCTGGAAGTTTTTTTCATCTGCTAAACTCTGCCCAGATAAGTTCCAAATATTCATCGGTGCATCGACTACTGGCCTGAGATAGGGACGATCCGCACCATTCCAGACATCACTGAAGTTGGCGGTGACGCCGCCTGTGGTAGAAGAATACAGAGCATCCACTAACTCGTTTTGATAAGTTAGTACCATGCTCCTTGTGGCGGCGATCGCTCGGTCTGTGCTTGCCGCAGCTCCCTGTAGTCCCTCATAGACTTGGCAGTGGGTATCAGCACATAACTGATAGTCGTCTATAGCAAATCTACGGATATTACGCAGGGCGTAGGTGCGGGCAATTATCGCCTGGGCTTCCATGGCTGAAGCAGGGGCACTGATACCAATTTCATAGGGCAATACCCCGCGCACATAGGTTTCTAGGGGGACTTGATTAACCAGAGTATAAGTACCGTAGGCGTTTGGCTGCAAATTCATCCGCCCAGCGTAAAGGCGATCGCTTTCCGGTTTTTCGCCTTGATTCACCCGAATCAAGTTTTTGTTAGTGCTAATGGACAGATAATTTTGTTGGTAGCGCCTGCCATTGACTACCCAACTAACTCGCGGCACTTGTTGGAGTATTTTAGTATCGAGGTAGGCAATTTTCTGGCCAGATGCTTCTATGCTTTGCAATAATAAGCGTCGCAGTAAGGGAGTGCTATAGACATCCCGTTTCGCCCAGACTTGCCAACGTTCTGGTTGGGCTATTTCTACCTTTATTCCCTGAGAACGCCAATTTTGGGCACTGTCTTCAGCGGTTTCAAAGGTGCGGTAGTTACCCAAAACCACTACTTCCTCAATTACTGGTTGGGGTAAAGCCTCCATGGCTGTCTCCAGCTTGATCGGGTTTTGGGTGATTAGGGTTTCCTGCCTATTACCTACCGGAAATGTTAGTTTTAAGCGATCGCCTTTTGTCGGTGCCAGTTGCAGCTTATTCGTAGGTCTGTCACCAAATCGCTGCACAATTCCAATTCTCAGTTCCATATCCTGGGAGTTGCTCACAGGCCCTGAGGCAGCTGTCAGCCCCATTAAGCAAAATGTCGTCAGTGCAGTGTAGGAACAACGCCAGAAGAAGATTTTCATGAAAAGTTGATTTTGTCCCTTGGGAAAAACCTGTCCAAAATTGGTCAGTCTTTGCTTTTTGGCGGCTTTGAGAATCTCGTTTTCACCGTAGATATTGGGTGATGCCGGAAAAAAGCACCGAGTTAGCGCATCTAACGAATAGATTTTGGATAAGGCTGACCAATTTTGGATAACTTTAATGAAACCCCCAGTGCGGCGTTGAGGAGGATTTTCAATTGGCTTTGTAATGTAGTGGTTTTGTCGCATGAACGCTCTAATGATACCATTACCCGTTTCGCACCGAACACTTGCAAATCGAAGTCAGAATGACTATGATTTATCTAAAGTCATAAAAAAGAACTAATCAGCAGAGCTCCCTATGGTTAGAGTACAAGAAATTCCATTAAATCAGATTAATCGGCCCTTGCCGCGTCAGAACGATGCACATAAAGTACAAACCTTAATGGAATCGATAGCGGCAATTGGGCAGCAAGAACCCATAGAGGTACTAGAAGTAGATGGACGGTATTATGGCTTTTCTGGTTGCCATCGCTATGAAGCTTGCCAACGTTTAGGCCAATTTACCATCTTAGCCAGAGTTCGCAGAGCTACCCGGAGCGTTCTTAAAATGCACATGGCATGAGTCAAACCCCTGATGGGAGATATCTGAAACCAAGTCGATTTAGTAAAAACAGCCTGGATGCTAAAAAGTTCGCCAGAAGATTGATTTCTCATGCATAAAAGGAATTGGCATTGGGGATAATGAATAATGTCCTCTGCCAAATTACAAGATTACCCGGTACGCGTAAAGCGAGCGTGTCTTTAGACCTGAGAGTGTCAACAATTCCTGACTATGCATGACAGCTTAAATTCCCAAAATTCCCAAATTGACTTCACCCACCAGTTGCAAGATTTAATGCAACGGGTGGGTATTTCTAGTTTTAAATCACTGAGTCGCGCTGCTGGCGTTTCAGAGCGTCAAATTTTGCGGTTACGGCGCGGATTGCTAGGGCAGATGCAGGTGGATGGGCTGCTAAAGCTCTCACAAGTGCTACAAGTCTCATTGAGTGAATTAGTAGCAACTTTCTCCGTACCAAGTACTGTTGACGTAGCTAAAATCACCCAATTTTCAGGTAGTGAGCAGGAATTATTACAACAAATTACAGTTTTGCAAAAAGAGTACCAGGGAATATTGCTAGTCTTGGAACAGCAGCGAGAGGTATTACTGCAAGAATTTCAACAGTCGAGTTTGCAATTGTTGGAGTCTTTTCTGTTGTCTTGGCCGACAGCAGTGCAAAAAGCCCAGGAAAATCCCCAATTCGAGGCGATAAAATTAGTAATGTTGGTGCAAAAGCCCCTAGAAACCTTGTTACAGGCGTGGGGAGTCAAAGCGATCGCACCTGTAGGAGCAGAACTACCATACAATCCCCAATTGCACCAATTGATGGAGGGAATTGCACAACCAGGGGAAATAGTTAAGGTACGTTATACTGGCTACCATCAAGGAGAGAAGCTGCTTTATCGAGCCAAGGTGAGTCCTGTGTAAATATTTAGATTTTGATAAGTAACCTAATTGATGTTTTTAAATTAATTATTAACACTTATAATTTAAGATAGGATTTTACATCCAAAAGCACTATTTCTATAAATTTACTAGACTTGAGAATAATAAAACAGCATAGTCAAGAGCCTCATAGAACTGCTATTCGAGGCTCAGTACAACTAACTTCCAGGGATGGGAGGGTTAAATTTAAATTTAGCCTTTGTCACAGGCACACATGAGAATTTTGACCAAGAAATTAAGATTTTACGCATTGGTCAAAGCCTTGCTGTCAACGAATAGTATTGATTGAGAATCAGTTTTGACCATAGGCAAGGTGCTTATATAAACTAAAATTCTGGTTGACTGAATATTTCAGGCAAATTTTATTCAAAACTTCTTAAAGTGTGATGCCTAAAAGGTGGAAAGTGGGTTTAAGAGCTTACAAATAGGACTTCGCGTATGAACAATAAGAATACCCCCGACCAATCACAAGAAGCCGTTAGCAATTATCCGCCCTCAAACCAGCCGGAAAATTTCTCTGTTGCCTTTCTGCTGCAAATCATCAACGCTGCTGAAGATCCGATTTTTGTTAAAGATTGCCAACATCGCTGGGTGCTGTTAAATGATGCTTTCTGTAATTTATTAGGGCGTTCTCGAGAAGAACTGATCGGCAAGTCAGATTATGAGTTTTTTCCCAAAGCTGAAGCTGATGTGTTTTGGGAAAAAGATGAATTGGTTTTGACCACAGGCATTACCAATGAAAATGAAGAATATTTGACCAATACTCTAGGTGTGGTGCATGTTATCTCTACTAAAAAATGGTTATTTGTGGATAATGCAGGTAATAAATTTCTAGTTGGTTCTATTCGAGAAAGTACAAAGTATCGGCAGGTGGAAGCTGAATTACATGCCTCCAAACAGATGCTGCAACTAGTAATGGATAATATTCCCCAGGCAATTTTTTGGAAAGACCGTAATTCAGTATATTTGGGTTGCAACCAGAACTTTGCGATTGTGGCGGGGGTAAATTCCCCAGAGAACATTGTGGGTAAGACAGACTATGAGTTGGCATGGAAAAAGGAAGAGGCTGACTGGTATCAAGAATGCGATCGCCGTGTGATGGAGTCTCAGACACCGGAATATAGTTTAATTGAAACCCAATTGCAAGCAGATGGCCGACAGCGGTGGGTAGAAACCAATAGAATACTGCTTCACGATCAGGGGGGTAATATCATTGGCATTCTTGGTAATTTTACAGATATCACAACTCGCAAAGAAGCAGAATTAGCCCTACAGCAATTAAATAATCAACTGGAGAACAGAGTAGAGGAACGCACTGCCGAACTCAGTCGTGCAATTGACAGATTGGAGCAAGAAATCAGCGATCGCCAGGCCGCCCTACGGGAACTCACCTTGTTAGAAACGCAACAGCGATCCTCACAACAACTGTTGCAGCAGGTGATGGATAACATTCCCCAGTTAATTTTTTGGAAAGACCTTAAGTCAGTATATCTAGGCTGTAACCAGAACTTTGCCCGGGTTGCCGGTGTGAATTCGCCAGAGCATCTTGTGGGTTTAACTGACTATGATTTGCCTTGGACAAACAAAGAGTCTGACTGGCGTCGTTCATGCGATCGCCGTGTAATGGAGTCAGGTATAGCAGAACTGCACATGATTGAAACCCAACAACAAGCTGATGGCAAGCTGAGTTGGGCAGATACTAATAGAATTCCACTGCGCGACGCTCAAGGCAATGTGGTAGGTATCCTTGGTACTTACGAAGATATCACCGAGCGCAAACGAACTGAAGAAGCCCTACATCAAAGTCAGGCCAACTTCCAAAAGCTATCGGCAAACGTGCCGGGAATGCTCTACCAATTTGTACTGCATTCCGATGGCTCTATCTCCTTCGCTTATGTTAATTCTGGTTCCTACGAACTATTCGGGTTGACACCAGAGGAACTTCTGGCAAATGCTTACTCGCTAATGTCACTCATCCATCCAGATGAATTTCAGGACTTTCAAGCATCCATTGTTGTTTCTGCCCAAACCTTGGAACCGTGGCGGTGGGAAAGGCGACTGCTTTTTCCTAGCGGACAAATCAAATGGGTAAAGGCTGCATCCCGTCCAGAACAGCAAGCCGATGGGTCAGTGATCTGGGATGGTCTAGTAATGGACATAACCCCGATTAAGCAAGCAGAGGCGGCACTACAGCAAGCTTATGCAGAACTAGAAAGACGAGTAGAAGAGCGTACTAAAGAATTGGCACGCAGTAACGAGGCGCTACAGGCTGAGATTACCGAACGGCAACAGATAGAAATAGAATTGAGGGCTTCCCAGCAAAGATTAGCCTTGTTGGTTCAACAAACACCAATAGGTGTGATTGAATGGAATACCAACTTTGAGATTCAGGAATGGAATCCGGCGGCAGAAAAAATTTTTGGATACAGCAAAAGTGAAGTTCTGGGTTGTAATTTTACCTTTTTAGTTCCTGATGCTTCTAGAGAATATGTAGATTTAGTAATGGCTGCTCTGTTGGAAAGACAAGGCGAAATTTTGGGTGTCAATGAAAATCTGACAAAAGACAATAGGGTAATTACTTGCGAATGGTATAACAACTCCTTAGTAGCTGACAATGGTGAAGTGATTAGTATTGCCTCAATAGTGCTTGATATCACAGAGCGCAAACTGGCAGAAACTCAGCTAAAACAGCAGGCAGAAGACTTAGAAACAGCCATACTTGAACTCCAGCACACTCAAATACAGCTGATCCAAAGCGAGAAAATGTCTGGTCTAGGGCAACTGGTAGCAGGTGTTGCTCATGAAATAAACAACCCTGTCAACTTCATTTACGGCAACCTCACTCATGCCAACGAATACATCCGAGATTTAATGAAACTGGTCAAACTCTACCAGCAACACTATTCCGATCCCATACGGGAAATTCAGGAACTAGTAACAGAGATAGACCTAGGATTTATGATCGATGACTTGCCAAAACTCCTCAAGTCTATCGAAATTGGGGCACAGCGGATTCGGGAAATTGTAGTATCCCTACGCACCTTTTCCCGCATGGATGAAGCTGATATGAAACAGGTGAATATTCATGAGGGTATTGATAGTACCCTCATGATTTTAGAACATCGGATTAAAGCTACACCTGTCCGCTGCGAAATTCAGGTGGTCAAAGAATACAGTAAACTGCCATTGGTGGAATGTTATGCGGGGCAACTCAACCAAGTCTTTATGAATATTTTGGCAAATGCAATTGATGCTATAGAAGAGTCGATGAACGCTAACAAATTAAATGGCAATCCTCAGATTCATATTCGCACTCAATTAGTAGATGCAAATCAAGTCAGAATTAGCATTGCTGATAACGGAGGGGGAATTACAGAGGAAGTTAAAAATCGACTATTTGATCCATTCTTTACCACAAAGCCCATTGGAAAAGGTACTGGCATGGGGCTATCCATTAGCTACCAAATTATCTCCCAACGGCATGGCGGCTCTTTAGAATGTTTTTCCCAGCTAGGGAATGGTTCTGAGTTTGTAATTACTATCCCTTTACATCAATGATAACTTTATAAAGAAACTTGTCTAGACAAGTCTTCAGTTTTTAATGTTCACTAAAAACTTTCATAAATATTTTCATTTGTACTCAATCAGGTTTTCCAGGTCAGGTGATAATTATAGATTAAGCCTGAGTAATTATAAATAAAATAATCTTAAATATTGGAGAAGTGAAAATTGAGAATTTATCTACTAAGCTTGGGACATGAATACTCTCTGAATTTTATATGGTGAGCATTTTTGAAATGTCTTATGATTGGTATATACTAGCAAAATCAGAACATTGTTGACGCTAATTAGAGTGACCTATTATGAGACAGCAGGTGAAAGTTATTAAACTCAGCGGAAATTTAAACGCCAGCACTTCACAAGAATTTCGGCAAACGATTACAGAAACTCTCGAAATTGGCGTAAAAATTGTGTTAGTTGATTGTCAAGATGTAACCTTTATGGATAGTTCTGGTTTAGGTGCTTTGGTGTTAGCTTTCAAAACCCTGCGGGCAGCAGATACCAAGCTGGTTCTCTGCTCAATTAATGAGCAAGTCAGGATATTATTTGAATTGACTAGTATGGATAAGGTCTTTGAGATATTTCCTAGTCAAGATGCATTTAATAGGATTGTACTATCCGCCAATTAATTAATCAAATTTAATCTGAAGGATAGATAAATCATCATCAAAAGCCTCTTTGGAGTTTAAATTGATTAGGTAATTCAGTATATGATTGAGTTGATAATCAGTGGGATGCTGTAAGCTAACTAGTAGCTGAATAAAAGCATCCAGACTCCAAAGTGTGCCATTTGATTTAGTAATCTCATAAGCACCGTCACTAAAAATATAAAGGGTACTGCATTTTTCAATATGACAAAACCCATCAACATATTTGGCTTCTGGAAACATACCAACTGGCATACCGGGGGTTTTTAAGAGTTTTACTTCAGCACTATTTGAAGATTTACCAGATACTAATACTGCTGGTGGATGACCGGCACTGGCATAAATTAATTGGCGATTGACTCGGTTATAAACTCCATACCAGATAGTAAAGTATTTGTCATTTTGATAACTCATCTGGAAGGTTTCATTCAAAGCTGCCAGCACATTACTTGGTTGATAGTAATTCAAACTTTTGAGCGCACGAGAACGGAGTAGATTTAGGACTGAAATAGAGGGAAGAGTGGCTCTGAGACCATGTCCGGCTGTATCCAGCAAGTAAATTGCCAGATAATCAGAATCTAGCCAGTAGTAATCAAAACAATCACCGCCAAGTTGTCGTGAGGGAATGAATCGGGAATCGATGCTCAAGGGTGCAGTCACGGGGAGAGGCAGAAGGGATCGCACGTATTCTGCTGCTTCTGCCAGTTCTGTTTCTAACAGTAGCTTTTGGGTTTGTAAATCTCGACTCAACTGATGTAGCCGTAATCCTGCTCTTACCCGCGCTTGCAATTCATTTTGCTCGATGGGTTTAGAGATAAAATCATCAGCACCTGCATCTAATCCCTTGACACGATCAGCAACTGAAACCAAAGATGTTAATAAAATAAAGAATGTGGTGGATAAACTAGGGTCACGCTTAATCCGGTGGCAGACTTCTAGACCATTCAATCCCGGCATAATCCAATCACAAATAATTAGTGCTGGATGGCTGAGGCTCGCTTTGACAATTCCTTCTTCTCCGTTACTGGCAGCGACTACATCATAGCCCTGTTTTTCTAACATCCTTTTTAGGAGTATTTGTATGGAAAGATCATCATCAATTACTAGTATTTGAAACATAATAACCAGGGAAATGCTAATTAATATTTTGTAGAAGAATAAAAATAAAAAGAAAGTAAGGACTAATGGGTTAGTAGTACCTCTATGTCCATAGCAGTCACCCATTATCCATGACTCAGCGACTTCCAGACCTTTGGAGAGCCATTACATATTATGGCGGTGAGAGAGGATTCAACCACAAAAGCATAGCGCGTTTTAGCTGAGTCAAGTCACGGTATACTTCTTGCTTGAACCATTGCCCTAGGGCGTCAAAGGGGGTGAAAGATACTCCTGGTTGCCATTTAATATCCTGACCTAAAGGTGTGGTATGAGTTCCAGGCAATGTTTGCACTGTCACCATCTCAGGAAAGCGTGCTTGTAATATTTTGGTTAAGGCTACTGATTGGTCGATGGTATCATTGCTAAATTTTATTAATAAATTGCGTCGGATTTGATAGCGTTCTTGCACAAGCTGGTTAGTTTCCAAGGGTGTGGGGGTAAACTCGATTGCCAAAGTAGAATTTAACTGTTCTACTAAGGGGATAGCTTCCTTGGCAGCGTAGTTGTTGAAGGATATTAAAATATTACCTGCGCGTTCGACTTCAAATAAGCTACCAATAAGCAAGTGGAGTTTGCAGCCCATACTGTGCCCGACGCCGTAAATTGGGAGATATAGCTTGCGTAATTCTCCAGTATCATGTAAGAGTTCTCTGGTGCGCTCGAAGTTTAGCAGCGCAGATTTAGCGATCGCTTGATGATCCAAGGTGTTAACAAAAGGCGTAGCAATGACAACATATCCTTTGCTGGCCAAGTGTTCTAGTAACCAGCGGTAAGTCAGGTGGGGTGCGGTGGCGACAAATGCTCCTCCTAGGAAGTGGATTATACCGATGGGATTGCGGGGAATGACTACCCAGTTGCCTCTGATTTCTTTCCAGTCCATACCGATGTGCGATCGCTTGATTGATATTCTTTAATGTTAGTCCGGGGATCGCAACGGTGGGGTGGATGCCGGAAAAAGCTGGTTTTTGCCATCCCTCTCTCCTGTCTACTTCCTTGAGGCACATTCACCCAGAGTATTAGTTTTAACCCTGACTTTGCAATCTTTTCATTTCATATTGCACATCTAAAGCAATTTGCAGCGCCTCATTTAATAATCTTCCATGTTCAGTCGCCTGCTCATTAACTTGCATTGCTGTTAAAGTTGCTAAATTATTCACAAAAAGCTCGGTATTACTCAAAATAAAACTCTTATTTTCTCGCAAAATCTTTTCTGTTTTTAAAGCGCGAATTAAATCTACTCTAGTGAGCTTTAGAGCAGCGAGAACTCTATCTCTTTCCTGTATAGCTACATTTGGGTTGCCAGCTTCTTCTATTTGGTCATTAATATCTATTACTTTAATAACAGCATTATATCTATCAACATCATTTAGCAGAATTTGCAGAGAATTTGTCATATTAGATTTGAAAAATTTACGTCTACTCTTCCATACCAAATATAAGATAGTTTGTGTAACCCCACCAACCCACAGACCAAATATTATTAACAATAGCCAGGATGGAATTGTGATCCAGGTAGCAAATAGTTTGATAATTAACTCAAATAGTAGATAGGTAAAAGCAAATGTAGAAAATCCAATAAAAACTACAGTAGGACCTTCAGTACCTTTAACTTTTGCTATCAATCTTTTGCCAAACTTTTTCAGAGGATGAGTAATTATAATCAATTCATTATTCACAGGCAAATTAGTCAATTGTTGCAGTTCCTTTTGACTAATCTCCAAACCTTGTAAATCATCCCGCACAGCTTCCCAATCCTTGCCAGAATAGTAATTTAATATAATATAACAATCTACTTTATCAAATTGTGTTCAAGCTGGCATTTTATTCAAACTTTTTCTAGATATAAAATGTTATTTTTGTAGAATCTGCTACTTTTATCTGCGGATAACTAGTTATAGGTTAATGCTAGAGAGAGATGACAGCCAATCAAGTAGCCTGTAAATGTAAATAAACCCACCCGCACCTGCTTTGCTCTATAATTGCCAAATAAAGGCTCTCTGTAGAGACAGGGCTAAATAACTATTCTAGCCAGGGGAACGTCTAGCAGCAACACTTAGGTTGAGAATAACTTCAAGCCTCTGGGTTAACTACTGGCGAATTCCTTTAAGAAATACTGTTCTAGCCTCAATTATGGATGGTATTAAAACACAACTAGCTAATAAAGATACATCTAACTCTGGGAGCAATTCACTTTGAGTAATTTGCTCATAGTTATCATTTGTGAGGCGATATAGAGATAACTGATTATTTTCCCAAAACCAGACTTCAGTAATTTTAAAGCGCTTGTATTTCTCTAATTTATCAATGCTGCCACTGGTAATATTAACTTCAATTGCTAAATCTGGATTTTCTTTCTTTTCGCCGATATAATAAGATTCATCAGGTTCAAAGGAAGCACCCTTTTCTTTAGCGCGACGGGTGGCGCTACCTACGGGGATAAAGTTTATACCTTTTTCAAAAAAGAAGGCTTCTAGCAAGATAGCCAAAATAGTTTTAATAATTTCATGTTGTTCACCAAGAGTCATAAGTTCTACACACCCATCAAGATAAGTTATCCGTAAACCTGGTGATTGTGCCATTAAGACTTCTATTTTCTCAAATTCTTCCCAAGTGTAATCACCGGGTAGGAGAAACCGCTGTTCTGGGATTGTGGTAATCTGATCTAAAGTTTGTAAAATCATAGCTAAGTGATTGATTCCTACATCATCAATATAGCGCTTTCATCTGGATGAATACAGAATAGCCACCTACCGCAAACATGAAGAGGATGGCGACAGAAAAGACTACTACATCCCTGACAATAAATAAAATCCAATCTTTTCTCAGTTCCTGTTTAGCCTTGAGTTCCCGTAGCTGGCGTTCAAGTTCGGCGTCTGCTTGTGTGTGTAATTTTACTGGTAACAGAACTAGTGGCTTGTCGCCTTTGTTGGCGATTATCTGGGATAAATCTTTTACATCTGCCATGCTGCTAAATACCAACAACTTCCGCCTCAAGTTTTTGGTTCTCGTCTGCAATCCAGATATGCTTGCCATTTTGCTTGGCTTCGACTGCTAACTCCATGAGTGCGATCGCTTTTAACAGTACATCAGCATTGTCTCCGTTAATCTGTTGTGCCAGATTATTTAACGTCTCGTAAAGTTCCGCTGACAAGTCCAGGTTTATTTGTGTGCGTTGCTTTTTCCGCTGTGCAGTCATTTTTATGCCCTCAGAATGTCACTACTTCTATTTTGCCCAAAATCACAGGCAATATCTCACAACAAGCCGCTTTGGGTTTACAGCTTACTGTTTTACTTTAGCTTATCAAGAAAATCTCTCCTTTGATAGATGCAACTTGTTTGATTGTCATATAAATTTAATTGCTTCCTCAGTTGTGTGCTTGTTTTCTTAAACACAAAACTTTTCTCTAAATTTTTCCTGTGAATTAGTCTTTTTGTGCCGATTCATACTGAATTATTATTTCAAAAGCGATAAGCTAATTTGCTCGGTTAATATTTGCTTTATCCGCTAGCCTAACGACTAAAGTCGCGGCTAGATGAACAAAACCAGCCAACCCAGGTTTTAAAATACTGATTTTTTTTGCTTCGTTGTCCGTAGGGTGCGTTCCCTAACGCACAATTTATGCAATCTATTAATTACATAATACCTGATGATATTAGAGTGGTTTAGCTGCTAGAAAGCGTTGTGATTCTGTTCTAATTGCACCTAATTTCTTTACCCTTTGATAGATTGCTGTCGAATGTCTGCTAAATCGGGATGGGGGAATTGGCAAAGCTTTCCCATAGCTGGAGTTTTTGCTAATTGTTTAAATGTTGTTTATGCTGCTATTAAAAAGCGGTCGGAAACGTCTAAACTATCTTCTGCTATATAGGTTGCTAAATCTATCAAGTCGCGGATAACTTGAGGTCTTTTTTTAATTGCAAACATCACGGCTAAATTGAACCTTGACGTTTATTAATTCTTTCACTGACTGCTTGACGGATATCTTCCCAATCTTGAGAAGTCATTTCTGTTGCATTTCCAGAGTTTAATCCTTCCAGGAGCATAGTTTGTAGACGTTCATTTGCTCTCTGTTTTTGGTCTTGTCGCACTAATTCCCGAAAATATTCACTGACGCTGCTATAACCACCTTGAGCTACCTGTTCTTCTATATAAGCTCGCATGGTGTCAGGTAAGGAAATATTCATACTTTTCATGAGGGTTACTTCTTGAATCTGCTTTTCTATATTATGGCAGTTCCTGTCATTTTATGCCATTGGAATGAAAGCAACTATTCAAAAAAGTTGCGTAGGGTGAGATGGTGGGACGGATATCAGCTTATTCAGAAAGCATTTTTAACAACTCTTCTGGCAACATTGCTGGTACTGAAGATGCTACAAAATCAGCTTTGTTTCGTGTTACAATTATTTCTAAACCTGTTGCCATTGCTGCTGCACTTGTCACGGCATCTTCAAAATCTTTAATTGGACTTTTTAAAGCTTGACGAATTACCTCATGTGTAACGCTGGCAATTTGAATATTTTGCAATAAAGTTTCTATTAATTTACGTGCTGTCTCGCTACCAATTTGACGGCGTAAAATATAAAAAATATTTGTAACAGCGTGTCCTGAAACGAAGCCTTGTACTTGTTTTTGCATCACTGTATTTAATGCTCGTGCTGAAGCAACAACAAACGGTTGACGCTGTGCTAAGATATCAAGCAAAACATCGCTATCAAATAATACCCGTTTCAACTATATTTCTTCTCTAGGTAGTTAACATAACTTTCTTCTAGATTCTCTGATTCTAAGCGAATTACACCTATTAGGCTTTGAGTCCAGGGGTCAAGTTCAGATAAAGATTCTAGGTTTAAGTTAGGAGGAATAGAAGAGAGGGTTTCTTGTTGAATTGACGCTAGAACAGTTTGCACAAGGTGCCAGCGTTCTTTAATTGGTAATTTTAATACCTGTTCTTGCAATTCTTGTAATCTAATCATCACTTTGCTGTTAAGTCTATCATTTATATCTTAACAGATCATTGTTACATGATGGCTGGTGATGAGAATATAGGGTTGGTTAGGTGCGTAGGGTGAGAAAATGTGAACAGATACAAATTTTTTGGGTTCTAATCTAGCGGTAGATGGTAAAATATAAAAGCAGAAAAGTAAATATTAATTTCTCCTAGAGGACAAATAAAATGACTATTGAAGAAATTATCATAGATAAAGTAAAAATCTTACCTCCTGACAAGCAACAAGAAGCGTTAGATTTTGTAGAGTTTTTGTTAGCCAAAATGCAAAACCAAGGGTTGTATAATCAACCAAATAAATCAGGAATTTCCGCTTTAAGTCTTGCTCAAGAATACGTTGGTTGTGTTGAAGCAGCCAGTGATTTATCTACTAATAAAGATTATATGGACACACTGTTTTTAATTAGCTCAAAATAGAAGATTTTCAAAAGGATAACTTTGCTTCCAACGATAGGTGTTGAAGTCACGTTGATCTACTGAAAAAATGCGTCCATGTCCTAAATGTTCTGCTAGGATTACTAGGGAAGCATCAGCTAAATCCATTGGAAGATTAGCATATCTTTTCATTAATTCAATAATTCGAGAAGTATGGTGAGCTTCTAAATTAAAAATCGTAAACAATTCTTGTTGCAGACTATTTAAAAAAGTAACTTGAGCTTCAACTCCCTTGCGAGTAAGCAAAAGATAACAGGTTTCTGTGACAACACACCATGTTGTAATTAAAGGTTCATTGTATTGTTTTAAAGCTTGTTTTGCTATTTGGTGGTAGGTGTCTTTTTGATCAATAAGAGCTAACCAAAATCCTGTATCAACGATGATCATATTTATTCGGTAATGTATTAGATAAAACTTCTTTATATGTGGTTGATAAATTTTCTTCCACAGCACAACAACCAATTAATCCAATTTCATCAAACTTTTCATAGAGACTTTTTTCCTGACTATGATTTTCTGGCTCTCGTTGTGGATAACGCTTTTTGAGTAACTGAATAAAATCAAGTAGTAAGATTTGAGCTTCTTCTGGTAAGGTATCAATATCTCTAGATATTTCTTCAATTTTTATTACCATCATTAACTCCTCAATTGAGGATAATTTTTCAGTATGATCCTATTATAAACTATGCAGTGATGGTAGGTAGGACGTTTGATTTAGTTCGGGTGATAATTCTCAGGTGAGGTGAATCTTTCCAGGTATATCTGTCATTGTTCTATTTCTATCTCATCTCTTATTTACATGATAGCTGGTGATGGTTGGGTGGGTTGGGTGAGATGATGTGAACAGATACAGGGTTTTTGGGTTGTAATCTAGCGTTATTAATGGTGGGTTATGTTTTTTATTGTTGGGTTTCGTTCCTCAACCCAACCTACTTGCTTCCCCACAAAAATTGTTGGGTTTTGTTGCTAAACCCAACCTACTTGCTGAGGTATTATTATTTCGATTTTATAGTCTATATAAATTTAATCCCAAAGCCACGCAATTAATCCTATTGCAGCACCAATTCCGCCACCAATAGCAGCACCAGCTGGCCCAAATACCGAGCCAATGCCAGATCCTGCTATCGCTAAACCTGGAATAATTGAAGCATCAATTCTTTTCTTGACTTCCTTCTTCTGTTCTTGAGTAAGCTCGATGCGTGGTTTTTGAGGACTAGCCTGAGCAGAAGCATATGGTGTAGAATCTAGTTCAGATTTTTTCTTTCCCGACTGTGGCGATTTGAGGCTATCCGCCATAGCTAAAAAAAATGGTATAGTACCACGTTCGGATATTCTTGAAAATACTTTTGTGAAAAGTTCTCCAAGCCATTTTTCACCATCTGGAGTTATTTCGCTTCCAGTATCTACAGCAAGTGATGGAATTTCGTTTGCTACAACTAAGCCAACGTCTTCACACTTGGCTATCGCTTTGCGGATAAGCTCTGTTCTCTTCTTTAAGGCTTCTGGATACTTTACTGCACTAACAGAGTTAGCAAATGTAAAAATGATAATAGCGTGTTCCCATACTTTTGAACCGAATGCTTTTGAAATCAATTCAATAGCTTGAATCTCATCGCTCCTAACCCTTGTATCATTCAGAGGGCTAACAAACCACATTGAGTCAATCTGCGTTATTTTTGAACGCATCAGGTCTAAATACTGCTGATCCCTTTCTGCTTCCTCAATGTCATCACATAGACCCGGAGTATCAATAACTTGAAACTTGATACCATCAAGTTCAGACTCATAAGATTCAACTCCCATTGTTGTTGCTTCATAGTCTCCAACTTCAGCAATCTGTTTCCCCATTAAGGCATTTACAGTACTAGATTTTCCAACTCCTGTACGACCAATTAAAAGGAATACAAGCTTTTTTTCACGCGCCACTGGAAGTTTTGCTTGAAAAGCTTCAAGGAATTTTTGGGCTTGTTGTTCAATCATGAATATTCTTTTTTGGTAGAGAAATTACACATAAATTCAAAAACTACTTCATTATTGCACTTCTAATTTAAAAAAATACCGCAAATACACGCAAGAAAACGCCAAATTACCTGCATTTATCTGCGTACATCTGCGGTTTAAAAAACTTAATGCACTAATGCGATCGCTCTTTTTGTCAACGCATCAGCCGTCAAACCATTAAAGGCCATGAGTTCCCCAGCGCTGGCGGTAGTTTCTCCACGCTTCCATGCGAAGGTATCGCGCTTTGAATTACTGCGTAACATAATTGGTTCTAACATCGCCGCAGCACCACCTGTAACACCAATTAAGGCATCTCCACCAAACAATTTATCAAAATCGGCATCACTCAAGAAACCGCCGTCTGGTTCAGAACAAGTTTCCCATGCAGTATCATCAGGACGATATAAACGTCGAGGATTGATGATAGAAACAATCTTTACACCAATACCTTCAGTTTCTAAGAAAGAAGCAGCTTCAAATACGGGAATTAGTGTTAAATCACCAATTACCGCAAATACAACCTTCTTCGCACCAGCAACTTCATGCAATAACACCGCACCATCTCGCAAGCCTTTATGAGTTTGTTCAAAACTTGTGCGAATTGGCAAAGGTGACTTACTGGCAGTAATCACAATTCCCTTATTTTTAGTTTTCAAAGCCCAGTCATAACAGACTTGAATACTGTTAGCATCAGGGGGGAATAACGGAAATACATTGCCATTTCGCATCAACGCTGCAAAGTAAGCTTCAATTTCAGGTCTTTGGTGAGTCCAACCGTTACGTCCTTGCTCTAATGCCCCTGCCGTATATAATGTAATAGTTGAGGGAGTTGGACGGCGCAATTCTGCCATTGCTTGGGTGACAGTTTGCCAAATTGGTAACCCGTTGATGGCAAAAGATTCATAAGAACACCATAATGTTCTCGCACCCATTAAAGATAAACCAGCAGCTAAACCTGCACAAGCATCTTCACTCAATGGTTCGTAAACTTGTCCCCCTGGTGCTTGGTTATATAAGTCGTCGGTGGTGGGGTGGATAATCTTTAATGCTTGGTTAATGTTGGCAATTCCTGATGCTTCGTTACCGTCGGCGTTGGTGACAAGGAAACTTTTATCTATATTTCCTACAACTCCTACTAATTTTCCCATGGCTGTAGTCGAAACTTGAGGAATAGGCCCAACTGCATATTCTTCTAAAGGCAATTTACCCAATTCTGCTAATGGTAATTCAAATTCTGTTACCACTGTTTTTGCTGCTGGGCCACTGCCGGCACGTTCGGCATTTGTTCGCACTATTTGCCAAGCTTCTGCTGATAAAGCACGGGTTTGTAAAGCGCTGATGATATGGGGAGCATCGAGGGTATCTTTGGGATAAAGGTTGTGAGATTTTGCGCCTCTGGCGTGGACTCCTGCGCCTTTAAGTTGTTTAATAATAAATACGGTAAGTTGTCCGCTGAGAGCAGAACGGGCAGCTTTATCTACTCCCAAAAGTACTGCTTGGGTAAATGCTAGGCGCTTCTCGAAAGAAAAAGCGGTACTATCAACGTAATCTCCTGGTTGGTTTTGATCATCAAATTCTTTGGCATCTACTAATATGACTTCGTCAAAACCGTTACCTTTCCAGAATGCCGTCATCTGTTCGTTGGTTTTTAGAGATACCATGCTGTGGTGTTCTTGGCTGTAACCGTTCCACACTAGCACTGGTAAAAAGTTGGTGACTGTGGGGTAAGCTGTGTGGAAATGGGCGATCGCACTCACGATATAAGGTTCACCCAATCCACCATCTCCAACGGTGAAGGGAAACAGCTTGTCTTGGTGCAGGAGTGCAGCAGACATGGCAAAATGCTGTCCTTGCCCCAAAGGCCCGGCAGGTGCTAAAATGCCGGGGATATAGCCAGAGAGATGCCCCAATAAACCGTGCTTTTCTCGAAAGCGATCGCGCAATTGTTGGACTGTAAAAATTCCCATGTCCTCTAAGGAACGATCCAAAAACATGGCACTATAGAAACCGGGGGCGTGGTGTCCAACTTCGGTGATAATGTTTTTATATCCCAGCATCACCAGAGAGGCATAAGCTTCTGCTTGGCTAGCAAAACCTCCAGGATGTCCAGAAGCCTTACTACCAGTCACTTGTAGCGTTAAGTAGCGGAGAGCATCGGCAGCGAGTACAGTTTGATAAACTGCAGTTGGATCTGTGGGGGATGCGATCGCCACTTTACCCAACTCAATCGCAGGATTTGCACCATAAGTTTTAAAATCTGGTAATGCTTCCCCAAAATATTGAATTCCTTCGCAAAAATCGGGAAGTGCTGAAGATGCCTTTGGGCTGATTGCTGTCATGCTGAATACCTTATAAAATGAGGGAAAACTGTAGATGCTCGATTAATTTAACAAAAATTTTACATCTTTCTGTCTGTAACAGTTTATTGCTTTTTCGCAACCACAGAATAAGAAACTTAAATCCTCACCTCACAAAAACTTCTGCTTTTCCTGAAAACTCAACTCCCTAATTTGGTAACAACCCCAAATCCTGCCAATACAGTTCCGATAACATCCCCCACATTAGATAAAGGGATAAAGAAAAAAATAGCCCCCTTGTTCAGGGTGCTTAGAGGCATATCCGCGAGATAAAAATTACTGAAAAAAATGCCTCACAATATCATAAGTTCCCCATGGTATCTACCCTAGGAATATACACAAAGAAACCCAAATATGATCACAACTCCTGATGTGTAAATATCCCTATTTATTTTCTCAAGTCAGCCTACCCAGACTTTGCCTGTATCCTTCCAGGAACTCTATTCGCCCTGGGTTCTAACTCCTCCAATTTGGTTATATCTTTCTACAGATACGCACTTGAGGAGGTAGAGTTTATAGTAACCAGTAATAGGTTATTAAGAAAGCACAAATTCATGGTCAATACAAGGCTATTCCGTTCTAGACATAACTCCCCCTGAACTTCAGTTCAGGGCTAATAACTCGCATTCCGTTAAAACGGACTATAAATTTCTTTTCGTCGTCTTTAACGAGTTAGAGTTTTTGTTGTGTAAGCTGACAATCCTATAATGTGCATACCATCATTCAATCTAACTCTTGTGGGGTGGGCATCCTGCCCGCCCTTGATGTTCAAATTAAAAGCCCAACAGCTTAGTTCATTTACCTGAAAATAACTGTAGGTAATGACATTAAATTTTCCACAATTTTCTAATATCATAAAATAAATCTAAGTCTACAATTACAATTATGCAAGAGTATGATGTTGTTATTATCGGCGCAGGACATAACGGGCTAGTATGTGCTGCTTATTTACTGAAAGCGGGCTATAGCGTCTTGTTACTAGAAAAACGTTCCGTTCCTGGTGGTGCAGCCACAACAGAAGAATGCATGCCAAAAGAAGCACCAGGATTTAAATTTAACCTCTGTGCCATTGACCATGAATTTATTCACTTGGGGCCAGTCGTTGAAGAATTAGAACTGACAAAATACGGCTTAGAATATTTAGAGTGTGATCCAGTTGTATTCTGTCCCCATCCAGATGGCAAGTATTTTTTAGGGCATAAGTCTTTAGAAAAAACT
Organism: Cylindrospermum sp. FACHB-282; assembly: GCF_014697195.1. Classification (GTDB taxonomy): domain Bacteria; phylum Cyanobacteriota; class Cyanobacteriia; order Cyanobacteriales; family Nostocaceae; genus Cylindrospermum. The sequence continues at coordinate 100,393 of NZ_JACJRJ010000009.1, forward strand.
TGTGCTGAAATTGCCCGTTACAGTGAGCGAGACGCTCAAAAATATGCCGAATTTACAGACTACTGGCAGCGGGCACTGGGGGCAATGATTCCCATGTTTAATGCCCCGCCCAAATCAATTATAGATATTTTTGGTAACTACGATGTCAAAAAGCTGAAAGATTTATTTTCAGTCATTGGTTCCCCATCGAAAACGCTGGACTTTATTCGCAACATGATGACCAGCGCCGAAGATTTACTTAACGAGTGGTTTGATTCCGAATTTCTCAAAGCGCCATTGGCAAGATTATCCTCAGAACTTGGTGCACCACCTTCACAAAAAACCATTGCCATTGGTGCAATTATGATGGCAATGCGTCATAATCCAGGTATGGCTAGACCTCGCGGTGGTACGGGTGCATTAGTGCAAGCATTGGTGAACTTAGTCACAAGTAAAGGTGGCGTTATCCTCACAGATCAGCACGTGGAAAAAATCTTAATTGATGATGGAAAAGCTGTAGGTGTGCGGGTTGCTGGTAATAGAGAATATCGTGCTAAATACGGCGTGATTTCTAATATTGACGCCCAGAGGTTATTTTTACAAATGACCGAAAAAAGTGATATTGATGCAGTAGATCCTGATTTATGGGAAAGATTAGAACGCCGCATCGTCAATAATAATGAAACTATCCTCAAGATAGATTTAGCTTTAGACGAACCTCTGCGCTTTCCCTTCCACGCGCACAAAGACGAATACCTGATTGGCTCTATTTTAATTGCAGATTCGGTGGCTCATGTAGAACAAGCTCATAGTAAATGTACCTTGGGAGAGATTCCCGATGCTGACCCATCGATGTATGTAGTCATGCCTAGCGCCCTTGACCCCACATTAGCACCACCAGGCAAACATACCCTATGGATTGAATTTTTTGCCCCCTATCAAATTGCTGGTGCAGAAGGTACTGGGTTAAAAGGTACGGGTTGGACAGATGAATTAAAAAACAAAGTTGCAGATAGGGTAATTGATAAGTTGGCAGCTTATGCACCGAATGTAAAACAAGCAACTATCGCCCGCCGTGTAGAAAGTCCGGCAGAATTGGGAGAAAGATTAGGCGCACGTAAAGGAAATTATTACCATATTGATATGACCCTAGATCAAATGATATTTTTCCGTCCTTTACCAGAATTAGCGAACTACAAAACTCCGATTGAAAATCTATTTTTGACTGGTGCCGGCACTCATCCAGGTGGTTCTATTTCTGGAATGCCAGGGCGCAATTGTGCCCGTGTATTTTTACAGGCAAAACATCCCATAGCCCAAGGTTTAAAGGATGCAGGAAATTCGATTAAGTCAACCGTTGGGTCTGTTTTTGGGATTAGTTAGTCCTTGTATATTTCCCGGATGTAGGGCTAATAACTAAATATGCCTGCTGAAACTGTTACTCTACAAATCCCTGAAATCCTCTATCAGCACCAGTAATTGATAATTCTTTCTTTCTAGTGAAGTAAGTCATACTTGCTACTGATGGCAAACAGGACAATAAACTGGTCAAATAAGAATGATGTTGCTCACGGCAGAGTAATGACAGACAGGGTTTTGATTCTTGGAGGACGGGGGCGGATTGGTAGCAGCGTTGCTCAGGATCTAGTCGCCCACACGCAGGCACAAATTACCATCACTGGGCGTTCTCCAGAGATGGGAGAGGCTGTAAACGTTTCTTCGGGAGGACGAGAGCAGTTTTTGCTATTGGACTTGGCGGAAGTTGACAAGGTGCGGGAGGCGATCGCAAATTCTGACTTAGTCATTCACTGCGCTGGGCCCTTTCACTACCGAGATACTAATGTTCTCGAACTTTGCATTGCCCAAGGCGTTAACTATCTAGATGTCAGCGATCACCGTTCCTATACTAGCAAAGCGCTTAATTATCATCAACAAGCTGCTGCTGCTGGTGTAACGGCAATCATTAATACTGGCATTTTTCCTGGCATTTCCAACAGCATGGTACGTCAGGGAATCGAGCAATTAGATATCCCAGAAAAAATACATTTAAGTTATTTAGTTTCTGGTTCTGGCGGTGCTGGCGTTACAGTGATGCGGACAACTTTTTTGGGGTTACAGCATCCTTTTGAAGCTTGGATTAATGGTAATTGGCAATTAATTAAACCTTATACTGACCGGGAATCTATTAACTTCCCACCACCATATCGACGCCATGGAGTTTACTGGTTTGATATGCCAGAAACTTTCACCCTACCCCATGCCTTTCCATCAGTGAAAACTGTAATAACTAAATTTGGCTCTGTGCCTGATTTTTACAATCACCTAACTTGGATAGCAGCACATATATTTCCTAAATGGTTAATGCAGCGTCGTTACATGATTGAATTTTTGTCTCATGTTAGTCATTTAATGACCGATGTCACCAATAACTTTAGTGGTATTGGCGTAGCAGTTCGTGCAGAAGTTACAGGGCAAAAAAATGGCGAAACAGCCGCTTATTGTGCAACTCTAGTACATGAAAATACCGCCATCGCTTCTGGTTGCGGCACAGGAAGCATCGCCCAATTATTGCTAAATGGCAAACTCAACAAACCAGGGGTATTTCCGGTGGAAGAAGCACTACCTACAGATTTATTTATTCAAGTAATGCAAAGCCGAGGTATTCAAATTAATCATAATTGGTTATCGCCATCTTAAACAATTAAAAATTAAAGCTTGTAGTAAGGACTTTAGTCCTTAAAATTCTTTGATTGAGCGATTTATCCCTCACCACAAGCTAAATTCTCATTCATTTTATATTTTCATGTGCCAATTAACTAGACCTATTTAAATTCATTAATTGTAGCAGCAGGAGTAGACTTTATCTGGTTAGCAATATTGCGTTCATACCAATTCATTAATGGAGTTGCACTAATGCCATGTACAATCACAGAAACTACAATAGTAGTGTAAGTTATCCAGGCAATTTGTTCGCCAACTTCGCCTTTTAATCCATGACCAAATGCATAACCAAGATAATATAAAGAGCCAACACCGCGAATGCCAAACCAACCAAATAACCAGCGAGTTCCTGAATTTAAACTTCGGCGGGATGAACCAACAGGACGCTTACCAATGGTGCTGATCCAAACCCCTAGAGGTCGGATGACAAAGAATAACAAAACTATGACTAACAAAGATTGAGGTGCATATTTTAGCATTGGCGGCCATAATAATATTGATCCCAATAGCAAAATTGTCCCAACTTCTAGCAGCTTTTCCATTTGCTCAAGAAATTCTAATTGTCCCAGCGGTATTTCTGGATTTCTGTAACTTTGTTGGACTACTAACCCAGCAACAAATACCGCCAGAAAACCATAGCCATTAACAATTTCTGTTAGAGAATAAGTTAATAAAATTGCACCTATGGCAATAAAATCTTCCATTAATTCATCAACAGAACGGCGCTTTTGAATTCTTTTATCAATCCAAACTACTGCTTTAGCTACAATAATTCCCATAACAATAGCTGATGCGATCGCCCAAATTAAATCAACCATTACCCATTGTTTAAACCAGTTATCCCAGTTATTATCTTTTAAAGCATAAAGACCAAAATAAACGAAGGGAAACGCTAAGGCATCATTTAACCCACCTTCAGAAGTTAAACCAAACCGCAACTCATCTTTATCATTTTTATCAGTCAGTTGCACTTCAGAAGCTAAAACTGGGTCAGTTGGGGCGAGAATTGCCCCTAATAAAATAGCCGCACCCCAATCCATTCCTAAAAATAATTTGCCCACAGCAGCCAAGCCAAAAATTGAAATTGGCATCAAAAATCCAATCAGCCGCACTGTGATATCCCAAACAGCTAAGTTTAGGGGCATAACTATTTTTAACCCGCAGCTAAATACAGAAATAATCACCACAAATTCCGTTAGACGCTCCAAAAACTCAGCGTTGAATACTTCATCACGACGCAGTTGAATCAGCCCTAAGCCATAGGGACCTAGAAAAATACCAACTACTAGATAGATGAGTGCGAAGGAAAGAGGTAAACGCGAAATCCAGCCTGAGCCTAATGTTACTCCCAGTAAGAGTAGACCAATCACAAGCAGGTCAATAATATATATATCTACCATGGGTGTTTGTATAAAATCCAGGTGTTACTTTGCAAGTTTAGTTGTGATTTCTTTATGTATAGATAACCTATAGGTAGATTTTATAAATATATTTTCTATCTATTCTTTTCTAAATTTGTTAGTTTAGTATAAAAATAAATAATAGGAACCCTGATCATGCAACTCCCAGCTATTCCACAAAGTCCAAAATTTATACAGCGGATGCAGTGGCTTTTTAATCCTTTGCAACTGATGGAAACATCTGCAAGGGCGCATGGCGAATGTTTTGCATTATGCCTGACTAGCCAGAAACCCATAGTATTTTTTAGCAATCCCCAAGCAATTCAGGAGCTTTTTACCGCTTCTCCAGAAACTTTTGATGCTGGGAGGTCAAACCCAGTTCTTAAACCTTTGATGGGTGAAAATTCGTTACTTTTGCTAGATGGTGTATCTCACCAACGCCAGCGACGGTTGTTGACGCCGCCATTTCATGGAGAACGGATGAAGACTTACGGTCAAATTATGGCTAAAATCACTAATGAGGTCATTAGCGGTTGGAAAATTGGCGTACCTTTTTCGGTGCGTTCGGCAATGCAAGAAATCTCTCTCAAGGTGATTTTACAAACTGTCTTTGGTTTGCATGAGGGAGAGCGGTTTGCACAATTAGAAGAATTATTGGGTTCTTTGCTAGATTTATCTGGTTCTCCGATGCGTGCAAGTATATTCTTTTTTCCCGCATTACAAGTAGATTTGGGCACGTGGAGTCCTTGGGGAAAATTTTTGCATCAAAAACAGCAAATTAATCAGCTGCTGGATCTTGAGATTCAGGAACGCAGAGATCATCCTGATCCATCTCGCAACGATATCCTTTCATTGATGATGTTAGCGCGTGATGAAAATGGCGAACCGATGACGGATGAAGAGTTGCGCGATGAGTTGATGACTCTGTTAGTCGCAGGTCATGAAACTACCGCTTCAGGTTTAACATGGGCATTTTACTGGATTCATCGTTTGCCAGAAGTGCGGGAAAAGCTGCTGGCTGAGTTAGATAATTTTGGTGATAACGCAGATTTGTCGGAAGTTGCTCGTTTGCCCTATCTTACAGCAGTCTGCCAAGAGACGCTACGCATTTATCCTATCGCGATGATTACGTTACCTCGCATTGTCAAGTCACCAATAAAAATCAGTGGTTATGAATTTCAACCGGGTACAATGCTTGCGCCTTGTATATATTTAACCCATCGCCGACCGGATTTATATCCAGAACCCCAGCAGTTTAAACCAGAGCGCTTTTTAGAACGGCAGTATTCACAGTATGAATATATTCCCTTTGGTGGTGGGAATCGTCGCTGTTTGGGTATGGCGTTTGCTATGTTTGAAATGAAACTAGTTTTAGCTACGGTGTTGTCAAATGTGGAGTTAGCGTTAGTTGATAATATTCCAGTTAAGCCTATCCGCCGTGGTGTGACTTTAGCCCCTTCTGGCGGTAAGTGGTTGGTTGCAACCGCTCAACGGCAACAGGTGAAGATTCCGGTTGGGGTGTAGTTTAAGATGGAATAGGTGATGAGCTACACCCCGCTGGATGCGATCGCATTTTTATTTGTGAGTGCGATCGCAAAATTTCTACTTAATGAAAAGTCTACTGCAAGTTTCCCCAGTCGAAACATGACTTTTTAATAGTTTGATAGTTAGCATCTAAGGCAGTTTCTAATAGTACAATTGCCGCGATGCGACGAGCCATATTAGTTACTTCTCGTATTTCTTCTCTCGTCAGAGAACGTCCTAATAATTTTTCTTCTCGATAGGAGAGCCATTTTTTCATAACTTGATAACCGCCAATAGTGTATTCCCAAACTTTGCTGGGTACATTGCGCCAATATGCTATTTCATTTAAATAAATATCACAGGTGTTTTTTCCTAGTAAGTCAATTGAAGAAATAGCTGTTAATTCTTCTGGAGTATATGAACGGCTGTTGATTTTCCCTTTTCCTGGCATTGTAATACTTCCTTTACCTGCATTACCCCAACCGGCTGTAATTGCTAATTCTCCTGTGTCAGGGTTTAATTGCCCTCCACCGACACGGGATATTACCGCTATTGTTTTTAATTCGGAGTGAATTATTCCCGATGTTACACCAGAAACAGTAATTTCTGTATCAAGAAGTGCGGCGATTTGTTTTCCTAATCCTGCTGAAGCGAGTAATGCAGATTGAGAATTAGGTAATGGTATTCTTGGCCAATTTTCACGCAAGCCATCAGCATTTTCTGTTAGGTATGCTGGTGAATAGCCAATAGCTAAGGCGTGCATCCATATTAATCCGGCTGTGTCAGCATCAGCATCAGGGTTTGTGATACCTAGTTGGGTTAAATATGTACGCGCTTTTGATGAAATATTTGCTGTTGATGTTGTATTTGTAACTTCATCAAGGTTAAAAAGTGCATCTTGTTTAGGTGCTTTTTTACCTTTTTTCGTAGATGTAGGAATTATACGAATAGGAATATGCTTTGCTTCTACAACTAAACAGTGGTAATCACAAATTAAAGACGAAAAGTAAAATGGAGAACTACTAGATTCTGTAACACCTGTTTCTCGTACAATCAAAAATTTATTGTTACTAAAACGCTGTTCTAGTAGTTCTGGGCTGGGTCTAGAAAAAAGAGGTTGAATATCAGCATCAAGATAAGCTAAACGTAAATCAAATGGCTTGAAAGGATATCGGACAATTTTTGTAGCGTCGTATTTTACACTTCCTTTTAGGAATGCTCTTGTTTTTTCAGCTTTGAACTCACCCGAAGATTTCATAAATAGGGGAGCTATAGATTTTATCTCATCATTAGGTTTACTATCGTCAAGATATGATTCAAGTAATGCTAATTTCTCTTGATCACTTTGAAAAACAATTAAAGAATTACCTCTCCTCTCTATTGTTCCATTGAAAGGCTCACGAGCAGATAAATCTACCACTTGAGGATAGTTTAAATATTGTGCAGATACATCAGAACTACGAAATGAGTACCGATTTATTTCAGTTGGATTTGTAGATTCATATTGAATATCAAAATCTTGATTATTCAAACTTTCTAACAACTCAGCACGTTTATTCACTCCCCAAAAATGACGAAACCTAACCAATGGTTCTTGAGAGCGATTTTCTTGACGTACCATTAATGATATCGTAGTTCCTACTCTAATACCTTCACGGTTATATTCTGTAGAGAAAACGCTAGGGTCTGGGTTACCTTCTGGTGTGAGTTTTCCGGTTTCTCGACTATCACCATTCATACAGTCAAACCAGAGTTTATCAAATTCGCTTAAAAAGCGTTGACGCATGACTACAAAAGATGGATCACTCAGAAACGAGAAATTAGAAACGTAACAAACTACACCTTTTTGTGTCTTCTCAGCAATGCGCTGTTCAGCCAATCTAAAAAAACGCACATATAAATCATCAAGGTTAAACTTCTTAATTCCCCATTCAGAAATTAACCCTTGTTTATATACTTCTACTAAACCTTCTTCCTGCTTGGGACTAATACCAGCAAACGCATTATAAGGAGGATTTCCTAAAATAACTAAAATCGGCTTATCCCGTTTTACTTCATTAGCCGCATCTCGTTCTTCCTTCAATTCAGGAAAATTTAACTCTAATTGTTGAATTTGCTGTTTAGCTGCTTCGTCCGGTGGTTCCCAACCAGTCAGAGCATTGGTCAAATATACACCAACTCGCTCTTTCTCATCTACCAAAGGTACACCAATATTTTGCAAAAACAACCCTAATTGGAGATGAGCGACAACAAAAGGAGCAGTTAAAATTTCAAAACCAAAAACCCGTTTAATCGCTGCTTTTTTAACCTCAGAACTTCCCAAAGCATCATCACCCTTAATTTCTGCAATGCGCTTTAAAACTTCTACCAAAAATGCACCAGTACCACAACAAGGGTCAAGAATATAAACATTTGGATCTGCTAAACCATCCTCAATTCCTAATTCTTCCCGCAACACAGTATCCACACGAGCAACCATATATTGTACAATCTCGCGGGGAGTGTACCAAACGCCTAATTCTTTGCGTAATTCTGGATCAAAAGCTTGCAAAAAAGGCTCATAAAAATATTGTACAGCTTCAGCTTCTGCAAACTTTGTAAAAAACTCTTCTCGTCGGACACGATTTAAAACTCCTCCAGTCCAGTCTAGCACTTCCACTAATCCCAATTCTCTCAATTGTCTGCGAGTGGACATTTGACGAAATAGCGCCTCAATCATTGGGACATGGAGATAATAAGCTGTAGTTCGCCAATCAAATTTATCTTGTCTGCTGGGGTTTTCTTTATGCCACAGCACCCAAGCAGAAAATACACTGTAAAATAGAGTTTGGACGAAAGTAGACCGAAAAAAGCGATCGCCTTTTTCCCCTTCAAACTTAGCCCCTAAAGCCTCCTCTAAAGCCGTTCTAATCGCCGTTAAGGCTGGTATTGTCGCTTGTACATCGATTCGGGCTTTAGCATCACGGGCGTAGGAAGCCAGAAACCAAGCCACATCAGCGGGTGCAGCGATAGGTGCAGCCTGTAACATTACCCGTTTGAGATATTCTATAATGCGATCAGAATGTTCTTCGACTAAATCACCATTTCTGGCTTTTTTCCAAAACTCTGCTTCGCTATTAGCTAAACTATATTCTTCTAATTTAACAGGATTCCCGTTTTCATCCTGACCGATTAACATAAAATCTCGATAATTAGTTACTAAAACTTGGCGGTACTTTTGCCAATATCGAGAAACTTGATCACTATCACCAATTACCCTCACATCATCCTTAGTTCCCTTAACTTCAATTACTCCTCTTTCTGGGTTTTGCAAATCACGCGGTTCAGCATCTTTCGACCTTTGAAACTGGTTAGCAGTAAACAAACCACCATCAGGAAGTCCTGCACCTTGATTTTTCAGGTTAATGATACACCTCACCCTCGGTTTTAAAGACTTTCCAAGCTCATTTAAAAAAACCTCCAAAGCTCCATAATAAGAAGTTTCCTTAACAGCAGCACCAGAAGATTGAATTTCAATCAGGTTACTAAGGTAAACAGCAAATGAGTTCATTAGTTAAGAAATGCGTATATAAATTTTAAAGCCTCAAAATAAAACTTACACTATTTTCTACTTAAAATCTATCTCTCGTTCTCTCGTTCCCAGTCTCCGACTCTTAATGCCATACTAGAGGCTCTGCCTCAACCTCATCACCAGATAACACAATGGGACGCAGCCGCTATCATGTACTAGAAAATCAGCCACACTTTATCACTTGCACAGTTGTAAACTGGATACCTCTGTTTGGCAAAATTGAAATTGTACAAATTATTTTAGACTCTCTCAACTTTCTACAACTTCAGCAGCGTTTGATTTTATATGCTTATGTAATAATGGAAAATCATCTCCATCTCATCGCCTCTGGTACAAATTTATCTAAAGAAATAGGAAATTTTAAATCATTCACTGCTCGCTGTATTATTGACTCACTCCAGAAAAATAATGCTAATTATCTACTTAACCAATTTGAATTTTATAAATTAAAACACAAGACAAAACAAGAGTATCAGGTTTGGCAAGAAGGATTTCATTCTCAGGCAATTTTGAATGAGGAAATGTTTAGGCAAAAATTAGATTATATACACAATAATCCGGTACGACGTGGTTATGTAGACGAGCCTATTTACTGGCGTTATTCTAGTTCTCGTAATTACATGGGTCTACCGGGGTTGTTGGAGGTGGAATTGATTGATTTGTGAGTTGAGGCAGAGCCTCTGTAAGTCATTCCCAGTCGGAGACTGGGAACGAGAATGATATGTATTGTGCTAAATTTCTAACTTCACACCCCGGATAGAATAATCTAACAACTCCATCGGATGCAACACAGAAATTGCTTTACCTTGCAACTGCAAATGTTTAGTAATTTGCAACGTACAACCCGGATTTGCAGAAGTAATTAAATCAGCGCCAGTATTCAATAAATTCTGCACCTTTTGCTGACCTAATTCTTCAGCAACTTCCGGTTGCAGCATATTATAAACACCCGCACTACCACAACACAAAGCTGCATCTAATGGTTCTCTTAACTTCACCCCAGGAATTTGCCGCAACACCTGACGCGGTTGCACACTAATTTTTTGTCCATGCAATAAATGACAAGCATCTTGATAAACTAAATTCAAAGGTTTATCAGTTAGCGGTGACAGTTTTGCAGTTAAACCAACGGTTGCTAAAAACTCTTGAGCATCTTTAACTTTAGCCGCAAATGCCTTTGCTTTTTCCGCATATTCTGGGTCATCTGCTAAAATGTGACCATATTCTTTTAAAGTATGACCACAACCAGCAGCATTGATAATTACAAAATCTACATTAGTATCAGCAAAACTATCAATCATCTGCCTTGCTAAAGCCTTCGCTTGTTCCGTTTGTCCTTGGTGTTCAGGAAGTGCCGCACAACAACCTTGAGATTTAGGAATCACCACCTCACAACCATTTGCCGTTAAAACCCGCACCGTTGCTTCATTCACAGGAGAGAAAAACAGCCGTTGCACACATCCCAAAATCACCCCAACTCGGTAACGCTTCTCACCTTGTGCCCTAATCACATCCGGTAAATTATCTTGAAAAGATTTGAGCGTAATTTCTGGCAAAATTGATTCCATTGCTGCCAAACGGGGAGATACCTTCTTAAGTAAACCCGTAGCGCGAAACAATTTAGGAAATCCTAACTTTTGATAAACAAACAAGGGAAACAAAAACAAGCGCAACAAATCAGGATTAGGAAACAAAGTAAATATCAATTGCCGCACCAACTTATCAGGCAAAGTGCGGGGATAATTCCGTTCAACTTGATGACGAGTTGCCGAAATCAACTTATCATATTGCACACCAGAAGGACAAGTTGACACACAAGCAAGACACCCCAAACAAGAATCAAAATGTTGCACCGTTGCCGTATTCAGAGCAATCTCACCCTCATTAATCGCATCCATTAAATAGATGCGTCCTCTAGGAGAATCCATCTCCTTACCCAACACCCGATAACTAGGACAAGTGGAAAGACAAAACCCACAATGCACACAACTATCAATCAACTTCGGGTCAGGCGGATTATTCCCATCAAACCCCTTCAAATTCTTCAAACTAGCAACATTATTCTTAACAGAACTTTCCGAAACTTCTGGCATTTATCTCTCTCCCCTCTTCCTTAGCGTTCTTTGCGTCCTTCGCGGTTCGTTTCTTAAATCCCACCCACAAACCGACCAGAACTTAAAATATTCTTACCATCAAACTGTACTTTAATCCCCCGCATCACCTGCAAAGCATTGCCAGTGTAGCCCCAAACATCCAACTTTTGTTTAACCGAAATAGGCGCTTCAAGAATTGTCAGAAAGCCGCGATGAGATTGACATAACTCACGCACTGCTAATACCTGATTTTGTCCTTCAAACTGCAAAAACCCCAAACCACTACTGATATGAATTAAACCTACTTCCACCTGAGTTAAAATCTCCACAGCAGCAGTCGGTAATACTCCTATTTTGCAGGTAATGTCAGACTCTGTGCCAGAAGAATGCATTCGTTCTTGCAATCTCTGCCATAGATTAGCTTCATCCTCTGCTGCATAAATTGTCCCATTTAAACCCAACTTTTGCCCTACTTCCAAAAGTCGGTTTGACTGTTCCTTAACACTCTCGCTAATGCTTTGGAAGCGAGCAATTAATCCCAATTCTGTACCCAAATCTAAGCTAGAAACTAGTTTAGTTGATAGTAAATCAGCCTGAGTTGGTGTTAGAGCCGAACCCCGCAAAGTAGCAGCAGCTTGGGATATAGCCTCAGATGTACCAGTTAGCACCACTGATGCTGAAGTTTCTTGTAATGGATAAACTCTAAAAGTTACTTGACTGATAATTCCTAATGTGCCGTAAGACCCAGTAAACAACTTCATCAAGTCGTATCCGGCAACATTTTTTACCACTCGCCCCCCGGCTTTGGCAATTTGTCCATCAGCACGGACAAAGGTAATGCCTAGCAGTTGGTCACGCACACTACCATAACGCTGCCGCAGGGAACCTGTATCGGCTGTGGCGACAATGCCGCCAATGGTTGCTAAATCTGGGACTGTGGGGTCAAGGGCTAGAAATTGGCGAGATTTTGCCAAAATTGCTTGGAGATGAGCAAATTTCATCCCTGCTTCTACGGTGACGGTCAAATCACCAACGGCGTGTTCTATTAGTTGGTTTATGTGTTCTGTGCTGACGACAATATCAACACTCTTGGCTAAACCACCCCAGCCTAGTTTGCTGCCACTACCGCAAGGGAGAACACGCCAGTTATTACGGTTTGCTTCGGCAATGACTGCGGCTAGTTGCTCTTGGGTGCGGGGATAAACGATACAATTGGGAGGGGTTGGGGAGAAAATAGCCTGCTGGATTGGTTGTTGCTGACTGAGTTCGATATTTTCCCAAGATATAACAGCGTTTTCTTCGCTGACAATAGATGCAAGACTAGAAGCAATGAGATTCATCAGTTTATTTTTGACTTCATCTTTCTAATGTACTGGCTTTTGTTAACCAAAAAACTCAGCATTACCGTAGAAACGACAGTTATTTTCTTAATGTAATTACTTTAATTGATTTAACTTGACAAATCGGCTTTTCTTTTTTTTCGGCGGTAATTAATTCATCTGCTTTTCCTATTAAAGCAGCAGCAACATGAATTGCATCAATTCCACTCAGTCCATTATTATTTTTTATAATTTCGTTATAAGCGCATTCTAATAGTTGTTGATTAGGTTCTACCCATTCATGTACACTATCAAAAAATGTTTCATAAAACTCCGCTTCTAGGTTGTTTTTATTTCTTATGGCATGAGGTAATACCTCAAATTTTACATAATAACTAGAAATAAAGTAGCGTTCGGCACTAGCTAAAATTTTTAAAGCTTCTTGGCAGATTTGATCCCTATTGTCTAACCTAGCTGCTGCTATTAATACGCAAGAATCTATATAAGTTCTTTTCACCAGATTAAATTGGTTATTTAGTTATTTTCTATTTCTTCTTCAAGATATTGATCAAATTCTGCTGAAGTTAAAAGCGGTTCTCCAGACATAATGATTTTTTCTTTAATTTTAAAAAGCTTTTTTCCTAAATCTGTTTCACAATTTTTCCAGTCTATCGCTCCTGTGACAGAGTTGATAAATCTCTGTACTGCTTTTTGTTGTTTGTCTGCGTCTTCAAGTATATTCCGTTTTTCTATTGCGGTAAGATGGCTAAATTCATCAGATGAAGCAATATTTCTTAAAATATTTTTTAATTTTCTGTTAAATTCACTGCCATCCCAAGCAAAAGCAAATTTTATTAAAGATTCTCGTGTATCTGATGAATAAAAATCCCAACATTCAGCAACAGATTCTGTCATTAAATCGAATACGAAAATACTAGTTTTTAAGAAAGTATCTGAATCAGAACTTTCTAATAGCATTTGCGTTGCTTGTAAAAATTTATTCACTCCTAACAAAAAATCTTGCTTGACTTCTACAAGCGATTTACCTTTCCCTTGGGCAATTTTAATATATTCATCAAATTTTTTCTTTTCCTCGCCATTTTCAGGGCTAACTTCAGCACAACGATTTAAAAATTTGATAGTTTCTTCCAAATCGTTTGCGATTAAGTGCTTTGCATTTTCTATATCTTGGGCTTTAAAAGCTGTGCTGGACATATATTTAATACAGTAAGTAATTGTTTATGGTTAACAACTATTAACGTCCTCATTAGTTATAGTATATCAGAGTTTAGACCATAAAACATATTTTTTAGCACAAGATAAGGGCGTATTGCAATACGCCCGTCTAATCAGCATTTCCTCTTTCTCAGTTAGCGACTATCTTTAGTCTAAATCAGGTTCAACACCAAGGGCACGCAGTTGGGCTATTAATCTTTCTGTTTTTTGCCTTTCTTGTTCTGCTTTTTGTCTTTCCTGTTCTGCGCGTTGACGTTCTTGTTCGGCGGTAGTTAAAAGCCAATTACCATCTTTATCATACCAACGTAACCAAGGCATTTCGACATTTTTATAACTTCCTTGCCACACTCCTAAACCTAATTCTATTTCTGGAATCCAAAACCGAGAATCGGAATTTATAGAAGTTTCATGAAACCTCTCTACATAACTACCGCCAGTTAACTGAAACATTCTAAATTCAGATTTATAACGGTCAAAAATGGCGTAATACGGTACTCTTAAAATTTGCTCGTAAACTTCCCATTTACCAGGGGGTTTTTCTACATTTCGCAATGTTTGACCTAAATCTTCTTTTTCTGTTCCAGGTGAGAGTAGTTCAACGACAATATAAGGATTAACTGATTCTTGCCAAACTACGTAACTTAAACGTAAATCTCTATTTTCATAAAGATAGGGAACACCTAAAACCGCAAACCAATCCGGGCGTTTATACCACAGTGGGTGACGAGAATCGTAATAAAGATTCATGTCACTAACTGTAAATATTTGGTCTGTAGGATAATTAGATGGACAAAAGGTATCTGTTAATAGTTGTGGTTGTAATAAATGAAACTGATCTGGCAAACCTGGTTCCTCCGGGTCTTCACTCTTGAGATCATACATTGTCGGTAATGTCTCTTTAGGGGAAAGCGGCGGATCTGTTTGATACATTATTGACAATCCTCAAAATCAAACCTTTATATGATGTCTCTTTACATACTTATGATATCTGGTAATTGATGATTAGCGATTGGTAATGGGTAAAAATAAATTAGTAAATAGGGTGGGCTATTAACCCACTCTACACATTTACACGTTTAAAGGCTGTTTAGCAGTTTCTGAGGGATAATAATTGCTATCTTCAATCCCCACCTGTATTAAAGGTTTTTGACTTGTAATCAATCTAGCGCCACGATTGCGGGTGAAGTAATTCCATGCCCACTGAATCATGACTACTATTTTGTTGTCAAACTCAATTAAAAAGTAGATGTGAATTATTAGCCAAAATAGCCAAGCAAAGAAACCTTGAAGTTTGATAAAACCTAAATCGACAACGGCGGAATTTTGCCCAATTATGGCTAAACTACCGTGGTCAGTATAATTAAATTGGGGTAAGGTCTCGCCTTTTAGCTGCTTTTGAATTAGTGTGGCTACATATTCTCCTTCCTGCTTGGCTACGGGTGCAACGCCAGGTAGAGGTTTAGCATTTTGATGTGAAAAATTTGCTAAGTCGCCAACTACAAAAATATTAGAATGTCCTTTAATACTTAAGTCTGGTTCGACAATAACACGTCCGGCGCGATCGCATTCTGCACCTGTGCGTTCTGCTAGCACTTTCCCCATTGCGTTCGCTTTCACACCGGCAGCCCACAAGATGGTTTTTGAGGCTAGTTCTCTAACACTATCACCTTGCTTGATGGTAACAGTATCATTTTCAATATTCGTTACCATCGTTTTTGTCTGGACAAGCACACCCAACTGCATTAGAGAAGTTTCCGCTGCTTGTGATAACTCTGGGGCAAAGGGTGGCAAAATTCGATCCATACCTTCTAACAGCAGAATTCTGGCTTCTGAGGTGTCGATGTTGCGAAAATCTTCTTTGAGGGTTTGGTTCGCTAGTTCGGCGATCGCACCCGCTAATTCTACACCAGTGGGGCCACCACCAACAATCACAAAGGTTAACCAAGCACGGCGTTTTTCGGCATCAGTCTCTTTCTCTGCTGCTTCAAATGCCATAAAAATTCGCCGGCGCATTTCAATCGCATCTTCTACAGTTTTCAAACCAGGGGCAGACGCTTCCCAGCTGTCTTTGCCAAAATAGGAATGCTTGGCACCTGTGGCGACAATTAATGTATCGTAAGGGATGATTTCATCGCCCACCATCACCTTTTGCCCTTTGGGATCAATATCATTCACCTCTCCCAGCCGCACTTTTGTATTCTTGCTCTTACTGAGTACAGAGCGCAACGGTGAGGAAATATCAGCGGGAGATAGGGCACCTGTAGCGACTTGGTACAAAAGTGGTTGAAATAAATGAAAGTTGCGCTTATCAATTAGAGTAACGCTTACATCTGCCTTCTTTAGGGCTTTGGCGGCATACAGTCCACCAAAACCACCGCCAACGATAACAACTTGATGTAGTGGGTTATTGTTATGTGCATCAACCATGAGAAATATTTTCCTGTGTTACGATTTTAGTAACTATTCTTAACAAACTTGTAACAAAGTATCACATTTATTTCCGTTTGCGTCGAACATTTAAACAAAGATTAAAGTGCTGTAAGATGCAGTTTTTGGGTAGAAGATATTACTTTTGTTGATTCCCTGGCAAGACAATGGGTGTAAATTACATCGGGGATACAGCTATTATTTACCTAGATGCTAGGCGGAGGACAAGGGGGAATTATTGACTTAGCCTCCCATTGCCTTTTTCGCCATTACCAATTTGAGGTACAATCATAAGCCTGCCAATTAATGACGATGCTTGCTGACAGGAGATGCTTCTATGGCCCGGATGTATTATGACGAAGATGCTAATTTAGACCTTTTAGCTGGAAAAACTATTGCCATTATCGGCTATGGTTCTCAAGGTCATGCTCACGCCCTCAACCTGAAAGATAGTGGCTTGAATGTCATTGTCGGACTATATCCGGGCAGTAAGTCAGCAGGTAAAGCCGAAGCTGCCGGCTTAACTGTGAAAAATGTGGCAGATGCTGCTAAGGCTGCTGACTTCATCATGATTTTGTTGCCGGATGAAGTACAAAAAACAATTTACAAAAACGAGATTTCACCAAATCTAGAAGCTGGGAATGTGGTAGCTTTTGCCCACGGTTTTAATATTCACTTTGGGCAAGTTGTACCACCTGCCGAGGTTGATGTGGTAATGGTAGCACCGAAAGGCCCAGGGCATCTAGTGCGGCGGACTTATGAACAGGGACAAGGTGTACCAGCCTTATTTGCAGTTTATCAAGATGCCACAGGACAAGCACGCGATCGCGCCATGGCTTATGCTAGAGGTATTGGTGGCACCCGCGCCGGCGTTCTCGAAACTACTTTCCGGGAAGAAACTGAAACCGATTTATTTGGCGAACAAGCCGTACTGTGCGGTGGTTTGAGCGCCTTAATTAAAGCTGGATTTGAAACCTTAGTTGAAGCCGGTTATCAACCAGAATTAGCTTATTTTGAATGTCTCCACGAAGTCAAACTGATTGTTGACTTGGTTGTAGAAGGTGGTTTAGCCAAAATGCGCGATAGCATTTCTAACACCGCAGAATATGGTGATTACACCCGTGGGCCTCGGATTGTGACTGAGCAAACCAAGGCAGAAATGAAGAAAATTCTCAGCGAAATTCAATCTGGACAATTTGCGCGGGAATTTGTTCTCGAAAACCAAGCTGGTAAACCAGGATTTACCTCCATGCGTCGTCAAGAAGCAGAACACCCAATTGAGGAAGTTGGCAAAGATTTACGCGCCATGTTTAGCTGGTTGAAAAAAGCCTAAAAGTAATTAGTAATTGGTAATCAGTGAAGTGGCTGATTACTAATTACCAATTTCTTCATCTTCATACAGCAGTTTTCGGTTAATTTGTTGTGTGGTTCATTGATCTGAAAATTGCTGTAAGCTCAAAAATTGGCGTATCCGCAGAACTACATATCGGACGCTGTTTTCATCAGTGTATTCTACGTTAATGGGTATCTCTGTCCCAAATTTTAGCAAAATTACAGCCCGATAAAGCTTTTTGTATTTAAATTGCTTGTCTTGAATTTCAAAATCTAGAATCGATAAGAGTGAATATTTGATGATTGCTTCACCACGCAAACCTTTCCGTTCTATAAATACTTGATTGAGACTTTTATAAAAAGTGCAAGTGCTTACAGGTGAGGTACATAAAAAAGCACCAATTGCTATGACAAACAAGAACAATAAGCTGAGATAAGACAGATATTCACGCTGGTTTTGCAGGACTAATAGAGAAGTTTGCTCAGAATTAATAAAATTGTTAATCTCCGAAGCAGCACTTTGATTTGCTTGATAGCTAGCATGGGGTAACAGGACAATATATCCAAAGGAACTTGTAACTACAACTTGATGTGTCTCTCCCCCTCTACTACCTCTTGTTGTAATGATTTGCGCTTGTTGGGGATCAAAAATTTTGAGTTGATCTTTTTTTCCCAACAAACTAAACCGCTTCAATTCACAGTTAATTTCCTTGGGTAGGGAGCGAGTGCAGGTTAAACGGGCTGAAGCAAAATCAAACAATATGCAGTAAATCAAAAAACTCAACCCAGCGGTAAATATCAACCCCCCAGTAATCCAGTTTGAGATTGGTTTCTGCTGGATGACTAATCTTGTGTGGGTTTCCTCTACAATTTTCATTAGTCTTGGTATGTATTTGCATCTAGAAGACTTAAGCCATAAGTAAAGTATTCCCCTCATAGCCGATGCAGATATCACCATTGCTAAAATTGTTGGCAAAAAAAAAATATAATTAAATTATTGCCTTCTATAGCAATCCTATTTCACTTGTGTGCCTCTTGTTTGGGATCGCTATAGTCATGAGTTATTTCTAGAGTTCCCAAAATGAAAACCTTAATTTCCACATTCACGCAACATCTAGCTTTTTCTCAACCTGAGTTAGAAGCTTTACTTTCAAAGCCACTAACCGAGGTTCTCAATTCACCTGAGCTTAAGCAAGAGTTAGAAAGCTTAGATACTAATTTGCTGAAGGAAACCTTACCCACAGCAGGAGCGGTTTTAGCTAAGGAACTACCGCCTTTTTACCACTGGCTAAAAAACGAGTTAGGAGTTAAGCGTGTTCCTGATAGTCCAGAACACACAACAAAATGGGTAATTGGTTTCGTTAATCATCAAGAAAGTCTAACTCGCTTGGTTGAGTTACACCGTCCTGTACCGCGTCCGGCTTTAGAAGCTGCGGTTCCCCGCTTGGTGGGGCTGTTTGATGGCGTGGAAGATGTCACGGTGCGGCTAGAATGGCAAAAGGCGATCGCAACTCTTTGTTTAGTTTTAGCTGTTGCTGCTCATGAACAAGATCAACTCACCCCAGCAGGCTGAATATTGAGCAATTTTTTTAACAACTTTGGGAGATTTGGAAGAGTGCAGATATGATGTACAAGCCTTGATTTACCCCAGGAACAGTTGATGAATTGCCTTTACATTTCCTACTTGATGGGTGAGTCTTAAGAGTGCAAGGCAATTCAAAATTCAAAATCCTCCCCATGCTGAAAGTATTTCCTAAACAAACCGCCTTTATGCACACCCGCGATGGTGTGCGCTTGGATGCAGATATCTATCGCCCCGATGCTGATGGGGAATTTCCGATATTATTGATGCGACAACCCTATGGTAGAGCGATCGCATCTACTGTAGTTTACGCCCATCCCATTTGGTACGCTGCCCAAGGTTATATTGTGGTAATTCAAGATGTGCGGGGAAGGGGGACTTCTGAAGGTGAATTTAAGCTATTTGTCCACGAAATCGCTGATGGCGAAGATACAGTAAATTGGGCGGCAAATTTACCGGGTAGTAATGGCAAAGTGGGAATGTATGGTTTTTCTTATCAGGGAATGACTCAGCTATATGCCGCAGCTGCTAAACCCCCAGCCTTAACCACAATCTGTCCGGCGATGATTGGCTATGATTTATATACAGATTGGGCTTATGAAGGAGGCGCATTTTGTTTACAGACTAATCTCGCTTGGGCAATTCAATTAGCTACGGAAACCGCCCGTTTACGAGGAGATAAAACAGCTTATCAAGCCTTGTTTGCAGCTTCGCGCAATCTGCCTGTAAATAATCCCGAAATTCTCCAACAACTCGCCCCTGACTCTTTTTATCATGAGTGGGTGGCACATCCCCAACCAGATGCTTACTGGGAAGAACTTTCACCCAAAAGTCATTTGCAAACTGTTGATTTGCCTATGTTCCATATCGGCGGCTGGTTTGATACTTACCTGCGGGGAACTCTGCATTTATATCAAGATATGGTATCCCGCAGCTGTAAACCCCAACATCTATTAGTTGGCCCTTGGGCACATTTACCTTGGGGGCGCAAAGTTGGTGAAGTTGACTTTGGCGCTCATGCAGCAAGTCCTGTAGATGGAATGCAAGTTCGTTGGTTTGATCAATTTCTTAAGGGTGTAGATACAGGATTGGTTGAAGATTTGCCTGTTTGTTTATTTGAAATGGGCAATAACCTGCCGACACATTTTCCCATTATACCTATAGTTAACCAGAAATCTTATTTTTTGTCAAGTGCCGGTCTATGCAATATTCGGCAAGATTCGGGAACTCTCAGCAGTCAAAACTCACCATTGACCACGGCTGATATTTTGGTTCATGACCCTTGGCGACCGGTGCCTTCTTTAGGTGGTCATGGGGCAATTCAGGCAGGTGTTTTTGAGCGATCGCATCTTGATTGTCGTTCTGATGTTTTAACCTACACCAGCGAACCGATGATAGCAGACTTACATCTAATGGGGGATGTGGTGGCACAAATCTGGTGTAGTGCTGATCAACCGAGTTTTGATTTGTCTGCGGTGCTGTCGGAAGTTCATCCTGATGGGCGCGTGTTCAATTTGACTCAAGGTTATATCCATTGCTTCCAGGGGCATAATTGCCTTAGCAGAAAAATTCAACTGCAAACGATATGTGCGCGAATTGCTCCAGGTAATGCTCTGCGTCTCAGTTTGAGTGGGGCTTGCTTTCCCGCTTATGCGATGAATTCTGGTACAGGTTCAGTTCTCAATAGCGATCGCGCCTTTGATGCCCAGATTATCACCTTGACAGTCAGTGGCGGCGGTGAGACTAGTTCCCAAATTCTCTTACCTGTGATCACATCTGATATTTGACAAATCTACTGCTAGGGAGTTATCTTAAACAATAACGAGCGTTCGATATAGATAACTGGAGAATAGTCCTGCTATGCCCAAGATTGTTGACCATGAACTATACCGCAAAGAATTACTCGGCAAGTGTTTTGATTTATTTGCTGAAAAAGGCTATGGTTCCATCACCATGCGGCAAATTGCTCAGGGCTTAAAGGTTTCTACAGGTACGCTGTATTATTATTTTCCCAGCAAACAAACTTTGTTTGAGCAATTGGTAGAAGAGATATGTCAGCAGGATTTACGTGCAGCTTTGGCAGAGTTGAGAGGAGCACAAACAATCCAAGAGGAAATAGAATCACTGGGGCGATACATCGTCAAAAACGAGGATTACTTTATTAAATGGACTTGTATCTGGGTCGATTTTTGTCAACATCAAGACTCTAAGCAAGAGGGGAATGCTGTGTTTAAACGCGCCAATCAGCAATACAAGCAGGCAGCTAGAGATTTTTTTGGTATTCAAAATCCAGCGTTAGCTTCCTTTATAGTCAGCTTTATCGATGGTTTGTTACTCACGAAATTAAGGGGTGATAACATGATTTCTATTCCTGAACAATTCGCTTTATTAGGGAATATGCTGACGTTATATTTGCAGCAACAAGAGTCTCTCAATGTGGCTCATAGCAAACCATTAGCTAGTAGTAAGTAATTAGTTGATGGTCACACACAAAAGACAAGTTTTTTATTGGGGAACGTAAGATGGGTCAAAAATTGTTATTTAAACCTGCCAATCAAGGGTTAATTGGGCTAGTAATAGCAGCGACTGCTGTTACAGGTGCAATTGCTGTTTATGGAATTTCTCAATTTGGGCAAGTTAGTAAAACTGCCTCATCTGACATTGTAGAAACCAAGCCGATTGCCCCAAAAGTGACTGGATTAGGACGATTGGAACCAGAAACAGAGATAATTAGCCTGTCTGCACCGTTGGCCTTGAATGGCGATCGCATTTCCCAAATCCTCGTTCAGGAAGGCGATCGCGTCGAAGCCGGGCAGGTTATAGCAATTTTAGATTCTCGCGAGCGCTTGCAAAATGCCGTAATCCAGTCGGAGAAACAACTCAGAGTGGCTCAAGCCAAACTGGTTCAAGTAAAAGCTGGGGCAAAAACCGGAGAAATTCAGTCCCAGCAGTCCAGTGTTGAACGCTTACTGGCTCAGTCTCAAGGAGAAAGACTGGCTCAAGAAGAAGCGATCGCTAGATACATCGCACAGTGGCAAGGAGAAAGACTTGCCCAAGAGGCGACAATTAGGAAGTTACAAGCAGAATTCAACAACGCCCAAGCCGAATATCAACGTTATCAGCAGCTATATTCTGAAGGTGCAATTTCTAATTCGGCAATTGACAGCAGACGCTTGAGTGTGGAAACGGCAAAACAGCAATTGGGAGAAGCTAAAGCAGTCCTTAACCGGATTAACACCACCGCTAACAAGCAACTAGCCGAAGCTAGAGTCACACTTAACAGGATTAAAGCTACTGGCAACAAGCAAGTCAGCGAAGCCAAAGGCACACTTAGCAGTATTGCCGAAGTCCGGCCTGTGGATGTAGCCGTAGCACAAGCAGAAGTCGAAAGTGCGATCGCCACACTTAAACGCGCCCAAACCGAGTACAAAGCAGCTTATATCAAGGCTCCAATCGCCGGACATATCCTCAATATTAATAAAAAAGCCGGAGAAAAGACAGATCAATCTACATCTAGTACAGAGACAACTGGCATTGCAGACTTAGCGCAAACCGACCAGATGATGGCAATAGCAGAAATTTATCAAACAGATATCGGTAAAGTGAAATTGGGACAAAATGCAGTTATTACCAGTCAGGCATTTCCTGGGGAACTGCGCGGCACCGTTACCCATGTTGGCTTACAAGTAAAACGACAAAATGTTTTTAGCAGCGAACCAGGGGAAAACCTCGACCAACGAGTGATTGAGGTAAAAATTCGCCTTAACAAAGAAGATAGCAAACAAGTTTCAGGTTTGACCAACTTACAGGTGCAGACAGCAATAGAACTGTAAAGTTTATTTAACCATAAGGATAACGAATGTTCGGTATAGATTGGTGTCCCACGGCAGAGGAAGTGGAATTAAATGGTTACTAAAATGCTTCGCAAAACTCCGCTGGCCTGGCGGCAATTAATGAAAGAAAAAACCCGGCTAGCAATTGCCATTGCAGGCATTTCCTTCGCCGATATGCTGATGTTTATTCAGTTGGGGTTTAGAGATGGGCTTTATGACTCAGCAGTAACGCCACATCGCAACTTACAGGCAGATTTAGTTTTAATTAATCCCCAATTTCAAACCCTAGCGGCGGTGAAAAGCTTTGGCAGAGAGCGACTTTATCAGACATTGAGTTATGACGGTGTCGCCTCAGTGACTTCACTTTACATTGCCCTAGGTCAGTGGCGAAATCCCCAAACGCGGATTGAACGCTCAATTTTGGTGTGGGGTGTTGATCCGGCACAATCGGCCTTTAAATTCCCTGAAATTCAACAAAACCAAGATAAACTCAAGCAATTGTATCAAGTTCTGTTTGATCAGGCAGGACGCCCAGAATTTGGGGCAGTTGGTGATATTTTAAAAAAAACAGGCAAATTTGAGACAGAACTGAGTGATAAAGCTGTCAGCGTTAGGGGCTTGTTTGTTAATGGTGCATCCTTTGTGGCTGATGGCAATGTGATCAGCAGTGACTCTACTTTTCTCCAACTATTCCCCAAGCGTAAACCCGATCGCATCGATGTTGGCTTAATTACTCTCAAGCCTGGAAGTGATGTAGAAAAAGTGCGATCGCAACTTGTCGCAGATTTACCCAAAGATGTCAAAGTTCTGACTATCGAAGACTTTGCCCAAATCGAAAAAAATTACTGGGCAACCAGCACTGCCATTGGTTTCATTTTCGGTCTAGGTGTCGGTGTCGGGTTTATCGTCGGCATTGTGATTGTTTACCAAATCCTCTACTCCGATGTTTCTGAACACCTGCCAGAATACGCCACCCTCAAAGCAATGGGCTATAGCGATAACTATCTACTGTCCGTCCTAATCCAAGAGGCATTACTTTTAGCTGTATTGGGTTATCTCCCCGGATTCATCCTTTCCATTGGACTGTATCAGGTTGCCTTTTCTGCCACAATGTTACCGATCACTATGACCGTGGAACGGGCAGTAAATGTATTAATGCTGACGATTATTATGTGTAGTTTTTCCGGTGTAATCGCCATGCGAAAGCTACGTTCTGCTGACCCCGCCGATGTTTTTTAGCTTTGCATAACTGAGAAAAATATGATGTTGCCAGAATCTACAATAGCCCCTGCCAATTCCACCCCCTCAGCTATAGAACCCGCAATTTCTATTCGCAACCTCAATCATTATTTTGGTGAAGGTGCCCTGCGTAAACAAGCATTATTTGACATTAGTTTAGAGATTAACACCGGTGAAATTGTGATTATGACGGGGCCCTCAGGTTCAGGTAAAACCACCCTGTTGACCCTCATGGGTGGATTACGGTCAGCCCAAGAAGGTAGTCTGCAAATCTTAGGACAAGAAATCTGTGGTGCGAGTAAGGGGCAGTTAACTAAGCTGCGCCGCCAGATTGGCTATATTTTCCAAGCACACAACCTGATGACTTTTTTGACAGCTAAAGAAAATGTGCGCATGTCCTTAGAGTTGCATGACAAGTTTTTGAACCAGGATATCAACGCCAAGGCGATCGCCATGCTAGAAACAGTTGGTTTGGGCGAACGGGTAAATTACTATGCAGACAGTTTATCGGGGGGACAAAAGCAACGGGTAGCGATCGCCCGCGCCTTAGTGAGTCATCCTCAAATTGTCCTCGCCGACGAACCCACCGCCGCACTTGACAAAAAATCTGGGCGCGATGTCGTGGAATTGATGCAAAAGCTAGCCAAAGAACAAGGTTGCACAATTCTCCTAGTTACCCACGACAACCGCATCCTCGATATAGCCGATCGCATCGTCTACATGGAAGATGGTCTACTTAAGAGTGATGGGGTAGATGTAGGAGCAAAAATGCATTGAGGTTTTTTGAATTTGAGGCACTCTATCATTCCAGACTTTGATAATATTCTGAGATGACAAATCACTTTTAGGGAAGAGTTCATGACTATTTGGGTAAATGAGCAAATTGATCCATCCGGCATGATTTATGCCTGTATTGCCTGTTGTAATGAGTCTCAGGCTCAAGATTGTCATGAATCCTTCCAGAATAATTTGACCGAATTGCAAAAGCAAACCGGTTGGGTAGCGCAATTGCGGATAGTTGATTCTTGGGATGATGTCCCAGTTAATGCTTTAAAACTCAATTAATGGGATATCTGCAAGCAAAACCCCAAGATCATCTACCGCAACAGATACCAGAGCCAACTTGGCAGACAGTCCTCCGAAGATAGAAGAGCATAGTTGGGGATTTTGATCAACCAGATGTAGGGAGTTTAGGGAAGCAACTACCATCAGAAAAGGTTAATCGGAGATCAACAAGGGATTAAAACTCACAATTTATTCACAAAAACTGCAAGTAAACCTTAACTATCATCAAAATTTGATGTTTTTTTGGAAGTCTTCAGGGTTATTATCTATAACCAAGGAATAAATTAGAAAACTTGCCCAAACCGAATAAATATAGTGAACTATCCCCCGGTTTACATTTCGGAGCAAGGCTGTCCCATTAATTTAGTTGGCAAAACGGGACAAGCGGTGCAGATTTCAATTCATAATCCCAGTCAGTATATCTGTGCCAACTGCGAACAGATATTACCAGATTGGCAACAACAGCAATTTTTATGGGTGGTGGTTGTCTTACAGCAAGCACGATATCCACTAGAGGATAAGACGGCACAAGCAGAGGCAGAGAAAGAAAGATTGCGAGAAAAGTTTATGCGCTTTGGTTGCGACTTAGCCTTTAATTTGCGCGATCGCGGCTACTTGACAGACTTGATTGACCCCCGTACCGGCTATCCCTTACTTTCCCACCCCGGAGCCGTTCCCCACGACGACACAGCGGTTGTTAAAGCTTTGCTCGACTATCCCGTGATTAAAAACAAATGCTGTGTCCTAGTGCATCCCGATTGGGGTACCGCTGTTTATCCCAGCGTCTTGATTTCTGAAGCCCCCCCAGACATTATTCAATCTGTCACCAAAGGCATAGCACCTATGCACGGGTGGACGGAAATTAGCTAGTGGTTTGCATCAGTTCTGAAGCCGTTAAAACTACAGATGGATTCTGGAATGAAGGGACAATTTTTGTCTGTAATCGGGTTATATTGAATTTCAAGTTCCTTCAATTTTGTCATATTGGACAAAGCTTTGATATCACTGATTTGATTTTCAATCATGTAAAGAGAAGTTAAATTAGTCAGGTTAGACAAAGCTTTAATATCGCTGATTTGATTGTAACTGAGGGAAAGAGAAGTTAAATTAGTCAGGTTGGACAATGGTTTGATATCGCTGATTTGATTTTTGTCAAGGTCAAGGGAAGTTAAATTAGTCAGGTTAGATAAAGCTTTAATATCGCTGATTTGATTGTAACCAAGGTCAAGAGAAGTTAAATTAGTCAGGTTGGACAATAGTTTGATATCGCTGATTGTATTTGAACCGAGGTAAAGAGAAGTTAAATTAGTCAGGTTAGATAAAGCTTTGATATCGCTGATTTGATTGTTCCAAAGCATAAGAGTAGTTAAATTAATCAGGTTGGACAATGGTTTGATATCGCTGATTTGATTGGAACCGAGGATAAGAGAAGTTAAATTAGTCAGGTTGGACAATGGTTTGATATCGCTGATTGTATTTGAACCGAGGTAAAGAGAAGTTAAATTAGTCAGGTTGGACAATGGTTTGATATCGCTGATTTGATTGTAATTGAGGTCAAGAGAAGTTAAATTAGTCAGGTTGGACAATGGTTTGATATCGCTGGTTTTAGTTCTGTCAAGGTCAAGGGAAGTTAAATTAGTCAGGTTAGACAAAGCTTTAATATCGCTGATTTGATTGTAACTGAGGTCAAGAGTCGTTAAATTAGTCAGGGTGGACAATGGTTTGATATCGCTAATTTTATTTCTAATGAGTTCAAGACTAGTTAAATTAGTCAGGTTGGACAATGGTTTGATATCGCTGATTTGATTTGAACTGAGGTCAAGACTAGTTAAATTAGTCAGGTTGGACAATGGTTTGATATCGCTGATTTGATTTGAACTGAGGTCAAGAGTAGTTAAATTAGTCAGGTTGGACAAAGATTTGATATCGCTAATTTGATTTCTAATGAGGTCAAGAGTAGTTAAATTCGTCAGGTTGGACAAAGGTTTGATATCGCTGATTTGATTTGAACTGAGGTCAAGAGTAGTTAAATTAGTCAGGTTGGACAAAGATTTGATATCGCTGATTTGATTTCCCCAAAGGTAAAGAGTAGTTAAATTAGTCAGGTTGGACAAAGGTTTGATATCGCTGATTTCGCTGGAATTTAGTTTGAGTTCCGACCGTTTGGTAAGCTTTTGATTAGCTTGATTACAGTTTTGGGTTTCAGCCACTTTTAACAAAGCGTCAACTGTGCGTTTTGTCTCTGAGGGTAAAATTGATTTCTGCTGACACCATTCTGTAAAACTTTTGGGAGTTATCGGGGGTGCAACCATAGCTGTTAAGATGCAAGAAACTAAGGTAAAAGTAAACATATTTCCAACGAATATGGTATATTTCATATTGATTTTTTGTCTTTGCTGAGTAGATTATTTGTTAGCTGCTATATAGCAATATATACAACTTTAGATGGCACAATTCCCGATTTATTAGAGGTTCTTTTAAAATTAACAACAAAACCTCACCCTGGTTCTGCTATCGCTTTACCTGTCCCTCTCCTTGGTAAGGAGAGGGATGACTGGCAGGATTCTTTGAGGTTTTAGAGGACTTGTGTGTACACCGTAGCCTTGCAGGGGAGAGGAATGTTCGCGAGGTTTTTAGGTAAAGTTAATGACTTTCCAAACATCCTCTCTGAGAAGTAGGGAATTTTGTTGTTGACTAAAATTGAAATTTAGCTGTTTTTTGGTCGTCGCAGTTTCTGAGAATTAATGGGGCCGAGAATTTGATTTAAGCTTCGCAATTGTTCTGCTGTACCCATGCAAATTAGGGTATCTTGGGACATTAAAACTGTATCGCCGGTGGGGCCACCAATTAAAGCACCATCACCACGGCGAATTGCGAGAACTAAGGCCCCGGATTGCGATCGCAATTTAGCCTTCTGTAAACTCTGTCCCACAAAAGGGCAGGCAGTCGGATCAAGTAAAAACTCTTCCATATACAACTGGCGGTCTGCACCTGTAAGAATCCCATCCACAAAGTCTAATACCTGGGGTCTCAGGGCTGCTGCTGCCATCCTTTTACCCCCCGTGATATAGGGAGATATTACGGCATCTGCACCGCCCCGCTGGAGCTTTTTCAAGGCTTCTTCTGTACTTGCCCTGGCGATCGCGCGAATTCCGGGATTTAATGTTTTTACCGATAACACTATATATAAATTTTCGGCATCGCTCGGCAGTGCCGCGACAATACAAATCGCCCGTTCAATGCCAACTTTCAGCAGTGTGTCGTCTAATGTCGCATCACCTTGAAATACCGTGTAACCCTCTATCTGCGCCCTTTGCACAGATTCCGCGTCGGCATCAATAACGACAAAAGGCACCCCTTCGGCGCGAAACTCTTTGGCAATTTGCCGACCAGTCCGACTAAATCCACAGATGATGTAATGTCCTGATAAGGATTCCATTAAGCGCCTCTGTTGCCGTAATCGAATTCCTTCTTGAAAATAGCCCTGAATTACAGCTTCTGTAAATCTATTGACGATGTAACCGATATTAATTACACCCATCAAAATCAAGGCAATTGTAAACAACCTTCCCCGGCTTCCTAGTGGGTGTGTCTCACCATATCCCACCGTAGCTAAGGTGATCACCGTCATGTAAGCTGCATCTTCCCATGACCAGCCCTCAATAAAACAATACCAAAAAGTACCGATTAGGAAAACACCGCCGAGGGCAATTGCCCCTACCATTAATTCTTGTTGAATACGTTGATATTTTTGATCCAGGGTAGAATACACAATTTTTTTTTCATTGCTGCCACTCGTTTGAGGATATCTGAGGGTTAGCCTGAGAGATAGAGGCAGTTACGGAAATAATTTAGAAATTTTTAAATTTTTCCGGGAAACTAGAAAGATAAGCATACGACAAAATATTTTCAGGAGGAGCGGTAGTGAGCGTCCAAACTCCAGTTGAACTAGCCACAATCCCCCCACAGATAGATTCTGTGCCATCTACTCCCTTTGATGCAGATAGCTTTAATCAAGCGGTCATGTCCACATACAGCCGGTATCCCCTAGCCCTCGAAAGGGGCGCTGGATGCCGGGTTTGGGATACCCAGGGGCGGGAATATCTAGACTTTGTAGCCGGAATTGCTACTTGCACCTTGGGACACGCCCACCCAGCAATGGTAGAAGCGGTGACACGCCAAATCCAAAAGCTGCATCATGTTTCTAATTTGTACTACATTCCTGAACAGGGGGAATTGGCCAAATGGCTGATTCAACATTCCTGTGGCGATCGCGCATTTTTCTGTAATTCGGGGGCTGAGGCTAACGAAGCAGCAATCAAACTGGCGCGGAAATACGCCCACACAGTCCTGGAAATTCAACACCCGATAATTTTAACCGCTCATGCCAGTTTCCACGGACGGACTTTGGCAACTGTCACCGCTACAGCCCAACCTAAGTATCAAAAATACTTTGACCCCTTAGTACCTGGTTTCCATTACATAAATTACAACGATATTCGCGCGGTAGAAGCGGCTGTAAGCGAGTTAGATGAAGGTAATTATCGCGTGGCGGCGATTTTGATTGAGCCTTTGCAAGGAGAAGGGGGAGTGCGTCCTGGAGATGTCGCCTATTTCCAAAGACTGCGGGAAATTTGTGATGAAACAGGCATTTTGTTGATTTTTGATGAAGTGCAAGTTGGTATGGGGCGCAGTGGCAAATTATGGGGTTATGAACATCTGGGCGTAGAACCGGATATTTTCACCAGTGCTAAGGGCTTAGGTGGTGGTATCCCCATCGGTGCGATGATCAGCAAGAAATTCTGTGATGTATTCCAACCAGGGGAACACGCCAGCACCTTTGGCGGTAATCCTTTTGTCTGTGGAGTTGCCCTCAGTATCTGCCAGACCTTAGAAAAAGAGCATATTTTGCAGAATGTAGAAGCCAGAGGAGAACAGTTGCGGCAGGGCTTAAATGCGATCGCTCTCAAATATCCTCATCACATCGCCGAGGTTCGCGGTTGGGGCTTAATCAACGGCATGGAATTAACAGCAGACACTCAGCTAACCGCCCCTGAAGTCGTCAAAGCTGCCATAGACGAGGGTTTATTACTCGTACCCGCCGGGCCAAAAGTCGTCCGGTTTGTACCACCCCTAATTGTCACTGAGGCAGAAGTCAAGACAGCACTGCAAGCTGTTGAAAAAGCTCTAGCAACTGTCACAACCTAGTACCCCAGGGCGGAATTAAAAATTAACCATTACCAATTAAAAAAGTAGATTCCACTCTTCTTTTGAGTTGAATCTCACTGGTTAGTTATTTTTGCCGCCCTGCACCAGTTACTAAAGTGCCTCTGTGGTTAAAAAGCCATTTATTTAACCGCAGAGGTTCGCCAGTTCCTTGCCTATTGTCCCAAAGCAGCAACTTACTCATCTAAAATTTTGAATTTTGAATTTTGAATTTTGAATTGTTTACTCTTGCTTGCGGGATGTTAGCCAGTAAGTGGGCATTTCGCCCTTCCCTTTAATGTTCACCATCCCCCGCAGAACAAGACAATACTTAGATTGCAGTCGTTGATAGGTTGCTTCAGCCACCTGAATTAGGTTCGGTTCCCCCTGTGATTCCATGCGACTGGCGATGTTGACCGTATCTCCCCAGAGATCGTAGCTAAATTTGCGTGTGCCAATCACCCCAGCCACGACTGCCCCCGTGTTAATACCAATGCGGATGGCAAGCCGTCGCCCCTCGAAAGTTCGGAAATAGGCGATTTCCTGCTGCATAGATAGAGCCATTTCTGCGATCGCTTCGGCATGGTCGGGACGTGGGTTAGGGAGTCCACCAACCACCATGTAGGCATCCCCAATGGTTTTAATTTTTTCTAGCCCATATTGTTCTGACAGGCGATCAAATAAAGAAAAAATCCGATTGAGTAAACCCACGAGATCCTTTGCAGAAATGTAGCTAGACAATTCGGTAAAACCAACGATATCAGCAAATAAGACCGTCACATCATTAAACTGTTCTGCGATCGCTTGATGGTTCTGTTTCAATTGTTCAGCGATGGCTTCTGGCAAGATGTTTAACAGTAATTGCTCGGTTTTTTCTCGCTCCAGTTGCAATTCTGTTTCTGCCCGCCTACGTTCAGTTATATCTCGATAAACCCAGACTCGCCCACTGATGCCATCCCCTAGGCGTTGTGGACAGGAATGGCATTCAAACACTCGACCATCCTTTAACTCCAGCACATCGTAAGCATTAACTTCTGGCTGGAGATAAAGTTCTTGTAAGCGACGGGAAAAAACCTCTGGAGCTTGCAGTTGTTTGGCTAAAAACTGAACTCGACTCTCGCGGTTTGGCAATATTATATCTGGATCGTCAATCCCCCACATATCCAAAAATTTCTGGTTGTAAGTCACAAATTGCCGATTACCACTAACCGCTATAATGCCATCTCCCATTGAGTCGAAGGTTGATTGGAGTAAAGCTAGGGAATTTGCCAGTTTTCTCTCTGCTTGCTGGCGATCGCGAATTTCCTGCTCTAAGATAGCGTTTTGTTGTGTCAGCTGTCTTTGTAATTTGCGGATTGCTAGTTGATTTTCGAGCCGCGCTAGCACCTCTTGCCCTTCAAATGGTTTACTAATATAATCAGCGCCGCCCACTTCAAAGGCTTTCACCTTATCAGATACCTCACCTAATGCACTTAAAAAAATTACAGGAACATCTTTGATATCCTTCATCTCTTTCAGCTTTAGACAAACGTCATAACCGCTCATTTCCGGCATCTGAATATCCAGCAAAATCAAGTCCGGACAAATTACTTGTACTTCTTCTAGTGCCATTTTGCCATTAATCACGCAGCGCACTGAATAATCATGTTGCGTCAGCATAGTCGTGAGTAAACGCAGGTTGCTGGGAGTGTCATCAACAACCAAAATATCTGCTTTACATATACTTGGAGGATTAGTCAACTTGATTTCCTATTTATATTATTTGCATCAGCAGAAGCAGCCCCCTTAAATCCCGCGTTCCCCACTTTTGGAACACTACCAACATTTAACCGATTGATTAATCAGTTTAAGAATTTCTTTGTTTTCAAACTCTTTGGCTAATGTACGTAATTTTTCACAAAATAGCAAGAGGTTCTCATCTTCACTTCCTAGTCGATCAACCTGTCGGATAATTTCTTTGAAATTGCCTTTAGCTGGTAGTGCAGGCTAATTTATCTAATTCTTCTCTTCTAAACAAGCAACAGCCATCTCCACCTTAATTTCTAGTTTAGCTGCTTCATAAATTCACTCAAGCTTGAGGTGTTTTTGTAATTGATGTAGCAGGATATCTCTTTGCACTGGTTTGGGAAGAAAATCATTATTAAACTAAGCAGATTGAAGCCGCATTGATAATTAGTTTTAACACTCTTAAGATCATAAGCCGCTAAATTTAAAGATTATTGTAGAATTTGGGCATAGTCGGCATTAATTACTCTCACACACAGCATAGATAATTAAAATAGGGATAATCGGTATACCTGGTTATCCCTTTTCCGCAGATTTTTTGATGATTGCTACAGATTTACAGTCAAAGCATTTATATCTGATATTAATTCTGATGGGACGCAATAAAATATTAAAAATTAATCCTGCTCATCCTTTTATCCTTAAATCCTGATTTGTAATTTGTAAAAACTATTCCCCAGTCTCCAATCCCCTTTACAAATCTACCGGATGCTGTCCATAATAAGGTAAAGCCTCTGACCAATGAGGACGCTTACCTTGTTGCCAATCAAAATCAGCTAATTGCAAAATACTTGTTACCGTCGCTGCTAACCCAGATGTAGCTTTAATTAGTTGACAATCTGTAGACCAATTAGTTAGAGTTTCCTGCCATGCTTCAGGGGTAAAGACAGTATCTGGTAATAAAGCTGTCATTCCCAAACCATCAGATTGAAGTTGATAAATAGCGCCAAAAATTTGTCCCCGTTGTGCTTGCATTTCCACAGCAAAAATTTGCTCCACCCAACTATCTTGAGAAAGGGGGGCAATATTTCCCTGTTCGTCAGGGGATATCTTCGAGATGTATTCTGCCCAAGCTACTGCCGCTAAAGTGGAAACAGCAAATACAGGAATCTCTAGCTGTTGTCCTAAAGTGCGGGCGGTGACAACACCAATGCGAGATCCCGTAAAACCACCAGGCCCTTTAGCCACAGCAATAAATGCCATATCTGACCAAATGTGCGGTTTGATAAAATCAATTAAATATTGATGTATGTAGCTAGATAAATCACGCCCTAAATTCCAAACTTGAGAGTGAGTATTACCTGCAAAGTTGCTAATTGCCAAACCCAATTCGGGAGTGGTGGTATGCATTGCCAAAGCGCATTTTGTGGTTAGGAGATGTTCTAGTTTAGTTGTCAAAGTAAATGCAAATGATGTTAACAATTCAAAATTCAAAATTCAAAATTCAAAATTAAAGACATTTTCAAACGGGGATTTAAACCCCGATTGAAAATGATGCTACCTGTAGAGGTAGGGGTCTTAAACCCTTTGATTTATGATAAATTTCTAACAAATAAACTAAGGAAAAACTCAGCGTACCTTTGCGCTTCCTTAGCTACCTGGGGCGTTAAAAAAAAGGTAAAATTTAACGCCAAGCCAAATCAATAAATCATAATCATATCTGAGCGGGTTAATTCAGACAAGAACCACCCGCTCCCATGATAACGTCACGTAGGTACTAATTCCCCCGGACGCAACTTAGCCCATTTGCCCATTTCCCGCTTAAAGCTGAGACATCCAACCACATCCCATTCCATTTCAATCACATCTTCTTTTGTGCGGATATTGACATTGATGGAAGGTTCATTGGGATCAAAATCTGGCGTTTCGGTCAAGTGCGGCTGTTGGTGCTGCGTTTCTACAGCATTGTAGGTTGCACAGCGGTCTACATAGTGGCAGTTCACACAAATACACATAATAGAACCAACTCCAAAAACCTTTATAGTTAATCTAACCTAAGCCAAAATGTTAATCACTAGTTGCTGGGTTGATTTTTGTGAAAATGCAGAGTGAAATCTTTTCGCGCCTAGCTCCAGAAAATTGGCCTTTTAGCCTGGAATTGTTGCCACAACCTGCTTACATGGTGGGTGGTGCGGTGCGGGATGCAATTATTGGCAGAAGTCGCGAATACTTAGATTTAGATTTTATCATTCCATCGGATGCGGTGAAGGTGGCGAGAAAGATTGCTCAACATTATCAAGCTGGTTTTGTGTTACTTGATAAAGAACGCAGAATTGCCCGTGTTGTCTTTCCCCAGGCTACAGCTGATTTTGCCCAACAGGAAGGGGAGAGTTTAATTACTGATTTGCACAGAAGGGATTTTACAATAAATGCGATCGCCTATAATCCCCACAACCAAGAAATTATCGATCCTCTCCAAGGCTGTGCTGACATAGATTTGGGTCTATTGCGAATGATATCACCCGCCAACCTCCAAGATGATCCTCTGCGACTGATGCGAGGATATCGCCAAGCCGCCCAACTTGGTTTTACCATTGAATCAGCTACCCAATCGGCAATTAGGACTTTAGCGCCATACATAACTCAAGTTGCAGCCGAACGAGTGCGGGTAGAAATTGGCTATCTGCTGGGGAGTTCTCACGGTACTGCTAAAATCACCAAGGCTTGGGAAGATGGCATACTGGCTTCTTTCTTCAAAAATGCCACCAGTGAAAGCTTTATCAAATTAGCAGCGGTTGACAAAGCAGCCACCTTACTTACAGAAAACTGGCAGCAATTAGGGATAGAACTGCAAAGATGTGTGCGCGATACAGTCAAAACTTCTTGGTTCGGTATTGCCAAACTCGCTTGTCTTGTCCACCCAAATCCAGAAATAGCCGAAATAGAGTTACAAGAATTGACTTACAGCCGTGCAGAGATTCGCGCTGTAGCTACTGCCCTGAAACTGTTCCCGCAATTCAAAAAAACGAATATGTCCCTACGAGAACAATATTGTTTGTTCCAGGAAGTTGGGATTGTATTTACCGCTACAGCAGCGTTAGCTCTAGCACATGATGCCCCAATAGATGCGATCGCACCATTGATCAGCCGCTACCTTAACCCTGATGATCTGGTCGCTCATACCACTCCGTTAGTAAGTGGTAAAGACCTCATCATAGCATTAAACATCCCCCCTTCGCCAATGGTGGGCAGACTGCTGACGGAGATAGCCGTAGCCCAGGTAGAGGAGAAAATTGGGACGGTTGAAGATGCGATCGCTTATGCACGGCAGTTAGTTGAGAATGATTAAATGTGCCTAAAGATACTTGATCATTCAGCGAGCCGAAATCATTGCTAAAGACAGATGTGGGGGGATAATATATAAAAAATTCCAAGATAGTATAAATTTTTGCAGATGAAAAGATACTTGCAGCTACTGATTGCTTTTGTAATCGGAGTAGGGATATTTTGTGGTGTAAACTATGGAGAGAGCTTGTTTTTACCTGCCTTCAGTCGAGAAAATAGCGATGATCGGCAAAAAATATCACTCCAAACAAATTCCTATTTAGAGAAAGTCCGACAAGACAAAAAACTGTTACGCGTTTTTCTACAAAAAATGCCTAAAGGTGGAGAATTACACACCCACCTTAGTGGTGATATTACCCCAGAACGGTTATTAGAATTAGCAGCACAGTCAAAACAGATTAAATACTTTGTGCGAGTACCCAATCAAAGTTTCTCCGCAGACGATCCCAAAGCTTATCAATTTGTCGCACTGTCACCAGATACTGAACCACCTTCCCAAAATAGCAATCATACATTAATACCAGTTTCTCAGTTACTCAACCCGCAGACAGAATCTGAACGTCAGCAGAAAGAAAAATATCGTCAAGCCTTGATGATATCTGAAACAGAACCAGATCCAAATACAGTATTTTTTAACGCAACTTTTGCCCGTAGTGATGTTGTCACCAGCAACCCAGAAATTGTGCGTCAAATGTTAGCAGATGTGGTGGAAAAAGCACACAAGCATCACATCAGTTATGTAGAACCAATGTTATCTCCTTTTCCCGGCAATCCACTTGGTAAAGACAAGGCAGATGAATATAAAGTATTGAATCTGACTACAGCACGGGAGTATTTGACTAGCTTGATAGCAGCAGTAGAACAAGCAAATCAGCAGTTACCAAAAAACGAGCGTGTAGAAGTGCGATTTATGCTATCTTTTCGTCGTACCAGTGCTAAACAGTTTACACAATTGCCCATCGCCTTTGAATTAGCAGCCGCCAATGATAAAATAGGTAAAATGATCGCAGGTATCAACCTAGTTGGTAACGAATACTCAACAGATCCAGACATTGGTCAAGCAATAGCTCAACCAGACAAGATTAGTAATTATATTATCGCATTACGTCGCCTTTATCCCTCAGTGCGCTTATCAATTCATGCAGGTGAAAGTGATAAATGGGACTGGCACATTCGAGATTCAATTTTACTAGGAGCAGAGCGCATTGGACATGGAGTAAACTTAGTTACATCTCCAGAAGCTAAATCAGTCAAACAGATTTGTGATGCCGTCAAATCAGATACTACTTTCCTAGGAAAATCACCAGAAGAATCACTGATGCGCCGACGTGGAATTTTGATTGAAGCTTGTCCAACGAGTAACCATTTACTATTAAAAATTCCCTTCACCTGTCATCCTTTTAAAAAATGGTTGAGAATGGGAATTCCGGTTTCTCTCAACACCGATGATGCTGGCATTTTTGGCACTAATATCACAGAAGAATTTGCTCGCGCAATTGAGAGTCAACCAGATTTGAGTTGGGAAGAAGTCAAGAAAATAGCTCGTGCCAGTTTAGAACATGCATTTGTTTCTGAATCTACTCAAACAGAGTTAATTAAGAATTGGGAAATGCAAATAAAGCAATTTGAAGTAGCTATCAATCAGGAGAGTCTGAAGAGTTAGAAAACTCGATATTGATTTTCGCTGGTTGATACCAATTCTATATCCACCTAGAATTCATAAATTCTACAGCCTTGTAGTTTTGCATAAGTGCTAGGCATCTTCAATAAAGTACAGATATTAGCAATTAAACTCTTGTGGGGTGGGCATCTTGCCCGCCCTTATCTATCTTATTTTGATGTAATTAGCTGTAAATGATATGAAAACACAATAGCTAGCTTTTACTTGGTGAAGTCTATTAGTATGTCTATATGGGTAGTATCTTACCACTAAATATCGGTTATTTCTGACAATATTGGTTTTTTATTTAGCCTCAATTATTCCTTTTCAAAAGAAATAAAAACCAGTATATTTACAGGCTAATTTTATTAGCTTTCTTAGATAGCAGTCCCTAAATTCAGGCAAATTACCTATCGACATGAAGCTAAATATATGAGTATTATATCAAAATCTCATTAATAATAGAGCTAAAACTTCCTAAATTGAGAAGCTATCAAGGAGAAAAATTATGTCACTATTTGACCAAGATGCTGTTCGTGATTTGAACCGGATTGCAGCACAAAAGATTTTTGAAAAAATGCGTATTTTAAGAATGTCATCAGGTGAAAATGCCAAAAGACGTTGGATTTGCGAGCTTCTACAGAATGTAAATGATAAGGCTGCAATTGACTTTCCTAATGAGCAAGTTTCGGTTAGTATAAAATTCGATAACAATCGGATATACTTTAGCCATAATTATAGTTATTTCACACTCACAAATGTCAAAGGCTTGATTCGTCAGATTAGTTCAGAGGACAAAGATTGGGGAGAAATAGATAAAACTCAAATTCCCAAAACAATAGGTAGGTTTGGAACTGGCTTTTTGACAACACACTTATTATCAGAAAAAGTAGAAGTAAGCGGTATTTTCAAAAATGAAGACAATAGCTTTAAAAAAATTAATTTTTACTTAGATAGAAGTGGGAGACAACTACCCGTAATTATTGAGAGTATTAATCATTCATTCCAGCAGGCTGTCGAGAAATTAGAACTCTCAACTAAAATTGAAAACCCAGATTTTACTGATTTTAACACCACATTTGAATACGAGCTCAATGATCAAGGTATAAGCACCGCTGAAACCGGATTAAATGATTTAGAAAATTCGCTTCCTTATACACTAATTTTTGTTGATAGAATTAATTATTTAAAATTAGCAAGAAATGAAGATGAGATAATTTATGAGAAAAAACAAATTAAAGATTTGACCAACGGTATAAAAATCGTTGAGTTTGATAAATCTCAAAACGATCAAGTCGAAAGATTGTATTTTGCTTGTTTGTCAAAAAATTTAACAAGCATAGCAATTCAATTTAGCACAATTGGAGAACAAATTTTCATTGAGCCATTTAATGAGAAAACACCAAAACTTTTTCTTGGATTCCCCCTAATTGGAACAGAAGATTTTCATTTTCCTGTTATCGTTAATAACCCATTTCTAGAACCTACAGAACCAAGAGATGGCGTCTTTCTGACCGAAATGGAAGAAGAGAATATTTTAAATAATAAACGGATAATACAAGAATCTGTTGAGTTGTATTTTATTTTTCTACAATACGCTACAATTAATAATTGGCAAAACCTATATCTATTAGCAAAAACTGATTTACCTAAAGATAAAGATTGGATCTCAACAGATTGGTATAAAAACCAGATACAAAAAGTTTTGAGAGATGAATTAATGCAAACTGAGATTGTCTATACCGATAATCTACAGCAACCAAAAATTAAACTCAAAGATGCCTTATTTCCCTACAGCAAATCAGAAGAAAAAATTTCAACTATCTGGGAATTTGCGAATACATTGTGGAGTAATCGATTACCAAAAAAAGAACATATTGGATTTTGGTATGCAATCATAGATAGTAATTGGGGGAAAAACTTACGCTACAATTTAAAACAATTTATTACTGATATCGCAGGTTTTTCAAATATTAGTGAACTTGCTAATCACACTAATAAATCAGAACAAGAGCTTCTGAATTGGTTAAACAAAATAATTTCATTTGTTTTGTCTGAAGAACAGGGATTACTAAATGAATTTGCCATTATTCCAAATCAATATGGTAAGTTTCTTAAGCAAGAAGAACTATGGACAGATGATAATATTCCTGAAGAACTTAAAAATGTTCTAAATATCTTGCAAGAAGATTGGCGTACAAATCTAAAACACAATCAAATTATAAATTGCAAGTTAACTACCACTAAAGGAATTGAAGATATTGTTCTTCGCATCAATCAAATTATCGAAAAAGACAGCAACGCAAACATAAAAGCTGCTGTTTTGGAACTAATTAGTTGCTTTTCAAGCGATAATTCGCAAGAAGGTGATGATTTTTGGCAGTTTGCAAAAGATTTTTATCAAACAACACCCGACAAGAAAAAATTGGTAGCTTGGACACCTGCTATTAGAAAAGAGTCTAATAAATGGTTTATTAATAGCCTTTGTAAAGATATTGAACAAAATCAAAACCTGGCAAACTTGACCAACCATCTTAAGCAAGATGTTTTGGAATGGTTGCATAGTTTTGTTGTTTTTATTGGCAAACATAAGTTTGAGAACTGTTTCAATGATTATGCTATTCTACCTAACCAAAGAAGCGAATTTGCAAAAAAACAAAATCTATTTGTAGATAATAGTGTTGACGATACACTTAAAGATATTTTAGAAGAACTAGGTTCTGATTGCCGAAGTGTATTGCTAGTAACTGAAATTGAACTTGATATTGAGGGTAAAATTTATACCTCGAAAAAAGTAGCAAGCGACATCAGCGAAATAGTAGAGAGAATCTTGAAGAATGAAGGTATAGAGCCAAGAC
The DNA here is from genome assembly GCF_014697195.1 of Cylindrospermum sp. FACHB-282. Classification (GTDB taxonomy): domain Bacteria; phylum Cyanobacteriota; class Cyanobacteriia; order Cyanobacteriales; family Nostocaceae; genus Cylindrospermum. The sequence goes on from NZ_JACJRJ010000009.1 coordinate 140,507, forward strand.
AGGAAAAGAATAAGCGGGTTTTTGCTAAACTCTTACTGTGGTTTCACGAAAATGAGAAGTTAGCAAAAGATATTTTTGGTACTTTATATGAAAAACGTTATCGACTGAGAAGTGATGAAGAGATTATTGAAGATATTAAATTCCGACAAGCCATTAGCAATAATAAAAATGGCTACACCGAAGAAGAAGTACTCGAATTAATAAATACGCCAAAAGAAGAATGGCAAGAATTTCAAAAATCGAAGGAGAGTCGAGAGAAAGACATAGAAATAGAAATTGAAGAGTTAACTGCTCTAGAAAACCCCCAAGATATATTAACAATGTTGGGTATTTATTCACTGGAAGGACTTGAGCAAGCTAAGTATAGCTTGGTAGGGACAAAATTCAGTGAAATATTACACCGCATTCCTACTAATTCGCTAGAAGCATTTGAGCGTGTACATTCAATGATTCAACGTGCTAAGGAGAATATAAAATTCTACTTAAGTAGTAAGGATGATTATAATTGTGAAAATTGGTATGAAGAGAATTTTACTGTAATCGCAGGTATAACAAAGAAAGATAGACCAATAAAAATTGTAGTTAGACCCTCAGATGGAAGACAAGTGATAATTTTCTATCCATCTGAGTTTGACGCATTAGAAAGCCCTGATACAGAACTCTGGATTGACAATAACATAACCCAAGAAATATTAACTCTCGGAAAAGTTCTGAAAAAGATGCGAATATATCGGATACTCTTGTAATCTGGTCATACCTGGTTTAGAGTTGTTAACCAGGTTTAATCTACCTTGAGGTGAGGGCTTTAGCCCTCACTACAAGCCATTAATTATTTACATTGCTCTACTTAGCACTACACCATCAGCATTAAGTTTTAAGGGCAGGGATTCAGTTATAATAGAAATAGTCATAGTATTTACAAAATAAAAAGAAGATATAGCGCTCTTAAATAGTATCAGATTACTTTGATGATTAAAAAAATAAATTTATCCAAAATCAAACAAGTTAGCAAATGATTCAATTTAAATTGATTGCTTATTTTGAGGTGAATTAAGTGGCTTACAGTGATTTTAAATTAAACACAATTATTAAGGATTTTGGATTATCAATTAATGAAAAATCAGGACTATTTGCAGATATAGAGGAGGAACAATGTAGTGATTTGCTAGTAACAATCCTCAAAGAAAATATTGATTTAGCGGTTGCAATTAATACAGAAAAAGCCCGTTCCGAAATGATCATCAGTCCTATTTTACTAGAAATAAGACGCAAATTTAATTGTGAAATCAGTTTATTTTCTGGGGTAGATTTCAGCGTTGATACCCAAAAGGGTTTAAATGGATTTTGTGACTTTATTATTAGCCTTTCTAAGGAACAACTTTTTGTTCGCGCACCTGTGATTACGCTGGTAGAATCAAAAAATGAAAATTTGAAATCTGGTTTAGGACAATGTGTAGCTGAGATGATTGCTGCTCAAGTTTTTAATGAACAGCAAGGTAATTTAATCAAGACAATCTATGGTGTTATAACTATCGGTACTATTTGGCAGTTTTTAAAATTAGAAGATAAAATTGTTTATATTGATTTGAGTGAATATTATATTAGAGACATCAAGAAAATTTTAGGCATCTTATCAAGTGCGATTAGACAACAGTAGATAAAATATTTTGTTACGGGTTGCATTTACAGGTTAAATTAGTTTAATGGGAAACCAAAAACCTCACCAGCGAGGTACATAAAAGATGGTACACAGCTTTACATTCCCACAAGAAATAATTGACAGCATTCAGGAAAGGATAGAATTTATCGAAACTGTTTTAAACTTATCAAATGTTCCATTTGCATTTTAGTCCCCAATCCTTTCCCGATTTGATTTGATAATTAATGCGATTCCGGCAAACTTTCTCTAGCTTCCTCCAGTGTTCTCTCCTGGAACAGGAAAAAATGGGATCAGGGCTTAACCCTGATCATAGGATTAAATATCCCACCTTCGCCAATGGTGGGCACACTGCTGACGGAGATTGCTGTAGCGCAGGTTAAGGGGAAAATTGGGACAGTTGAAGATGCGGCGCTCACACCCAGCTTTCTCTGGGCTATATCGCCCTTAAGTTGACACCAATGAGCATTGCTGTGCCCCTACCGCGGATTGGATACAAAGGAGAAGCGCTATATATCAATCAGTGCGGTGGGTTGCTTCACGCACTAATGATGCATCAGGGGACGCATCCTACATAAATAGCTTTCTGCTTTTCCCCACCCTCAACAACCAACCACCAGAGAAAGTGCCAAAATTGAATAGTTTTATCACCGCCACCGGACGCGGGAATTGAGATCAGCAAAACAGAAAATTATGGGAAAGCAGCGCGTTCTGTCAGGAGTTCAACCAACTGGTAATCTGCACTTGGGCAATTACTTAGGGGCAATTCGTAACTGGGTAGAAATTCAAGACCAGTACGATAATTTCTTTTGTGTGGTAGATTTACACGCCATCACTGTACCGCACAATCCCGCAACCCTAGCGGCAGATACTTACAAAATCGCTGCTCTTTATCTAGCCTGCGGCATTGATTTAAACCACTCCAGCATCTTTGTGCAATCCCACGTCTGGGCGCACAGCGAACTCACTTGGTTACTCAACTGCATCACACCCCTTAACTGGCTGCAAGACATGATCCAGTTTAAAGAAAAGGCAGTTAAACAGGGCGAAAATGTCAGTGTCGGTTTGTTAGACTATCCAGTGCTGATGGCGGCGGATATTTTGCTTTACCAAGCTGATAAAGTGCCTGTGGGAGAAGACCAAAAGCAACATTTGGAATTAACGCGGGATATTGTCAACAGGTTTAATCACCAATTTGCTAAAGATGCGTCGGTGCTAAAGTTACCAGACCCCTTGATTCGCAAAGAAGGTGCAAGGGTGATGAGTTTGACGGATGGAACCAGGAAAATGTCTAAGTCTGATCCTTCGGAGTTAAGCCGGATTAATGTTTTAGATCCACCTGATCAAATTACGAAGAAGATTAAACGCTGTAAAACTGATTTGGTGCGGGGTTTAACTTTTGATGATCCAGAACGCCCAGAGTGTCATAACTTGTTAACGCTGTATACCTTGCTGGCTGGGAAGACTAAAGAAGAGGTAGCAGTTGAGTGTCAAGATATGGGCTGGGGACAATTCAAACCTTTGTTGACAGAAACAGCAATTAATGCTTTGAAACCAATTCAAGACAAATATCAGGAAGTAATGGAGGATCAAGGCTATCTAGAGTCTGTGTTGCGGGATGGGAGAGAGAAAGCCCAGGCGATCGCATCCTCTACTCTAGCAGATGTCAAAGCCGCCTTGGGATTCTCTGTACCTGTCTAAGGTTTTCGCTTTTGGGTGTAATATGTTTTACCCTATTAGAAAACCGAAAACCTGAATGTTATGCCTCCTGATACCCACAGCATCCCAGTATTGAATACCTTCCGTAGTGCTGCCCTAGCAGGTGAATTTTTAGTTACCGCTGAGGTTGCACCACCCAAGGGGGGAGATCCCACCCACATGATTAAAATGGCAGCGACTCTTAAGGGAAGGGTTCATGCTGTCAATGTTACTGATGGTAGCCGTGCAGTATTGCGGATGTCTTCGTTGGTAGCGTCGGCGATTTTGTTGCAAAATGGAATTGAGCCGGTTTGTCAGATGGCGTGCCGCGATCGCAACCGGATTGGTTTACAAGCTGACTTAATGGGCGCTCATGCTTTGGGTATCAGGAACATTTTAGCCTTGACAGGCGACCCAGTGAAAGCAGGCGATCACCCAGAAGCCAAAGCTGTATTTGACTTGGAAGCGGTGCGTCTGCTACAACTGATTCAGAAAATGAATCAGGGTGTTGATTCCCATGAAAAACCCCTAACTGATGGGACGCTAGACTTATTTGCAGGTGCAGCGGTAGATCCGCAATGCAAAAGTTGGTCAGGTTTGCAAAGTCGCTTTGAGCGTAAAATAGAAGCAGGAGCGCAATTTTTTCAAAGTCAATTAATTACTGATTTTGAAATCCTAGAAAAGTTCATGGATAAAATTGCTGCTAGTTATAAAAAACCGATTTTGGCAGGAATTTTTCTGTTGAAATCTGCAAAGAATGCTCAATTTATTAATCGAGCCGTTCCCGGTGTGAATATTCCCCAACACATTATTGATAGATTAGCAAAAGCAAAAGACCCCCTAGAAGAAGGAATGCAGATTGCAGCAGAGCAAGTGCAGATAGCGCGACAATTGTGTCAAGGTGTCCACATGATGGCCGTGAAGCGAGAAGATTTGATTGCACCCATCTTAGATTTAGCAGGGGTGGAGAAGATTAGTTAGGAGAACTCAGAATCAACATAGTTAAATACTTTTGACTAAAGCAGCTGGTTAATTCTGGCTGCTTTGGTGTTTATGAATGTTGTAAGCACAATTCTCACTCAATGCATGATGACAATATTTCTGGGTGCAGAAAACACCAGAGAAAAAATTGAGGCTTCAAAAGCCCTGCTATATAAGCTTTTCAGGATTTATTCTCCCAGCCCTTGGATTTATAACTAGATTTAGCTAACCTCAGTACAGAAGTTAAGAGGTAATCCAATGACAGACCAAAAATTTAATCGTCTCTCAATTCTGGAAAAATGTAAAGAACTTGATCCAGGTCTGTACAACGCAATTCAGGTAATACAGGCTCCCTTCCTTCCAGCAAAAAGAAATAACCAATTCCTAGCTACAGGACAAAATATATTATTAGAAGCTCTTGAATACAATTGGCAGATAATAGCTTGCTGGATAATATGTTTGCAAACAGGCAAGAAGTTGAACCCAAAAAACTCGACTTACAACCTTCCAGAATTTGAAGATCGTGAAACGTGGGCGCAAGTCTTAAATGCTCAACTTAAATTGTGCGCTGGTGTGCAAGAATTCAAACCTAATCATAAAAAATATCCGACACATTATGAGCGGTGGATAGCTTGTATGCAGGAAATCAGGGAATGGCAAGTTAAGTCAATTATTGAATGTCCAACACGGCAACCTTATCCTGTATATCTTATAGTCCGTGATTGTGAGAGAAAGATGTATTGGAAAAATGCTACAGAATACCTTACAAAACACCCCAATCAAAAGACACGTATGTCTTTTCTGATGAAGATGAAATGACCCTTGAAGCAATACAAATTGTCAGATGGCTAATACTTTCCTAAGCTTAGTTGATTGGTAAGTTCTAAAATCAACTGACGGCTGTTAAACTAAATTTGAGGATAGGCTTTTACACTAGATAACCTTTATGACTACCGTTACCTTAGAACTACCTGAAGAAATATTCTCAGCCTTGCGTCTTTCACCTAATGAATTTGTCCGTGAATTGCGTCTTGCTGCGGCTATTTACTGGTATGGACGTGGTGAAATTTCCCAAGAAAAAGCAGCTAATATCGCAGGTTTAGACCGAACAGATTTTCTACTTGCTCTTTCCCGTGAACAAGTTGATGCCTTTACTGTAGATTTTGAAGACTTACAACGGGAATTAGAACGTGGCTGAATCACCTGTAATTAATGCTTCACCCCTGATTTTTTTATCCAGAGGTGGTTTACTAGATTTATTGCAATTATTAGGTGATGAGGTTCTAGTCCCATCAGCAGTAGCTCTAGAAATTCAGCAAAGAGGAGCAGAAGACCCCACTGTTTTAGCTTATCCGACAGAAGCCCCACGCCTCACTCTTAGGAGCGTGGGATGAATGGCGCGTGAGTTGACGACAGTTCCCTGACTAATGTGCGTAGCACCAGAGAAGGGAGCATG
>NZ_JACJRJ010000090.1 GCF_014697195.1 Cylindrospermum sp. FACHB-282
ATAGCGAGAGGATTGTATAAAACCGGGGATAGTAGGTTATTAAATGCCGATATTAATGGGTCATTTAATATTATCAGAAAAGTAATTCCTGATGTCTTTGACCAAGGAATAAATGGTTTGCCGTTTAACCCTGTGGTGGTTGATCCACTACGAATGACTAGACTTTAAGACTTTGAGTAAGTTTGAGTAGGTTTGGTTGAGCGGTTTAGACAAGTTGATCAAACATCTTTAGAAAGCGTCCAGTATCAACATCTAAACAGGCTTCTACATTAGGTGGATTAGTTTCTTCATCTCGGCGATCGCGACGATCTGCCAGTGACAACCCAGTGGTAAATCGTCCTTCAGTTTCGACCATCATATAGAGTAATTCAGTTGTTACCAGACTTGGATCAATCGCAACTGCCACCGCCAAAGGATCGTGTAAGTAACAACCGTAAAAGCCTTCATTATCTCGATAGAAAGCCATATAAATTCCAGTGCAATCGGCAATAAACTGGGTGACTTTTGAAGGACGGCGCTGTAAATTATCTTCAACAACTTGGCGCGGCAAAGGGGCTTTCATCGCCACATCCAAACCCACTAAAGTTAGAGGAACCCCTGACTCCATTACGATTTGAGCCGCATCAGGATCTACAAAAAAATTGAATTCAGCCGCAGCCGTAATATTTCCAGGTACGGTAACAGCCCCACCCATGATGATAATTCGCCCTATTTTTTTCATCGTGGCGGCATCTTTTTGAATTGCTGTTGCTAAATTCGTTAGTGGACCTAAAGCCACTATATTCAGACTGTCGCCATACTCTTGGGCTGCCTTGAGAATAACATCAATAGCATTCTCTGTAGATGCTTCAATCGTCAGTTTGGGATAGCGGGCTGTACCATCAGCTTCTTTAAATTGATCTAATTCACCAAGCCCATCTGCGCCATGAATCCCTGCGGCATTAAACGGCTGTTTAACCAGTGGTTTTTCACAGCCTTTAGCAACAATGGGTAAGGTATCGGGTTGGACAATACTCAGCACCCGTAATACATTATTAGCCGCTTGGTCTACATGGATATTACCAGCTAAAACGGTAATTGCTTTCAGGTCTAATTGCGGTGAGTTCAATGCCATAATCAGCGCCAAGGCATCATCAACACCTCCATCAGTATCCATAAGCACTGGGATGGGCTGATTTTGAAAGGTTTTCATGCTGGTTGCTTCTCTTGTTTAACAATGGTAGGGAACTAAATCTTTTTAACAGAAAGAATTCAGAAGTCAGAATCCAGAATACAGAATTATTAGAAAATCAAGCGTGCTATTACTTCTTGATTTTATCGTTACTTATCAGGCTTGGATATCAAAGTCTTCTGGATTCTCAATTCTGGATTCCCAATCTTTACTCAAATACCGCTATTTGTATATCAATCTTCCTTCGATATGGCTGTTAATGTTTTGATGATGGCTCAAGTATTCTTCCAGGACATCCTGCCTAGATGTTGTGATTATCTTTGGAGTGCCTAATTCTTGATGTGTTATACCTAAATTCGCCTCAGAATTTTGGTAACGATAGCCATCAATACATATAGTGTATTGATGCTCCTCTTGTATAGATTGTCCATTAATGCTTAAAGATTCAACCCTCTTTTGGGCATCATTATAAACCGCCTTAATACCTTTATTTAGCTGGAAATACTCACTTCCACCTGATATTCGATTTGCCGGTCTCATAATATGTGTAAATATCTTGGTGAGATGTACCCCGCTAACTGTAAACTTATAAAGAGTATCGTCGTAAGGAAAAACTGTTTTCAGATCGCTCAATGTAACTAGAGGCCCTAATTCTTTTCCACGGATTGAACCACTGGCTACAAAAACTACATCCAACACATCTAGTTGGGCAAAAATATCAGCGATTAAGTTACCCAATTCAGTTTCTTCTTCACGTCTAGGATGGGTTAGTTGACGTGCTAATCGTCCAACTAGTCGATTATACTTGCGGTCAACTTCTTCTTTGAAAGTAGCAATCAGATTTTCGATATTGATATCTGGTTCAGCCAAATTGTTATCCACAGGTAAGAGTTGCCACTTCCATTCCACAATACTGTTAGTATCGTCATCCACTACAATATCGAACCGTCCAATCTGGTCTGTACCAACCCCAGCTTGTGCAATCAGAATATTATTAACTTCAGCAGGTTGTTCTAAAAATGTATGGGAGTGTCCCCCAATTATCAGATCCACACCCCATTCTGGGTTTAGCATTGCTGCTAATTTTTTATCCTCTTCAAAACCGATGTGTGTCAGAATAACTGTTAGGTCAATGTCATCATTTTTGTAGGCATTACAAATCTTCCCAATTTCTGATGCGGCATCTTCAAGGCTTACAAAAGTGCCAATACTGCGATCGCGTTTTAATGTCCTCAGAGCTTCTTCAGTCACAATTCCGATGAACATGATATCGAATCCATCTACATTTAGGATTAGATAAGGATTCATCAAGCGTTTGTTATACTTTTTAATATATAAGTTGGCATTGACAATAGGAAAATTGGCCATCTTTTCCAGAAAAAGTAAGTGAGGCAACCCATAATCTAATTCATGGTTCCCCAATGTCACTACGTCAGGAGCCAGGTAATTCATAATTTCCATGGTTGAAATACCTTTGTATTCGGTATCAATCATAGAGCCTTGGAGCATATCACCCGCAATGACAAAAAGTACGTTTTTCTCCTCCTGACGCACCTTATTTATATATCCAGAAAGCAGCGACATTCCACCAATAGTATGACCTTCTGCTATACCTGTTGCCTCTGCTAAAAAGTCTCCGTGCATATCATTTGAATGTAAAATCGTAAACTTTTTAAATCGCTCAGTATTCATCATGGTTTACCCCTAAAAATAAATTACTTTAGCAGAGATTAAACAGTTACACCAACGCAGCGCAATACGTTTATATTTGGTTGCATCATACGGAATGCCTCTGTGCATTACCTGTGAGTTGTCCCAAAAGATAATATCTCCTTTTTGCCAAACATGGGAGTACACTGGTGTTCGCTCTAGTATACAGGACTTACGCAACTGGCATGGCTTTGTCGGGTGCGTCAGACTCAATGCACAATTATCATTTTCATTAAGACTATTTTGAGTATTTTAACTGGTTGACAAAAGGCGCTTTATCTCAACCTCTCACAGATGGTACAGCGTAAGTCAAACGATTTTGGATTTTGGATTTTGGATTGACCCCATGCATCAATGGAGAGGCTTGAATAAGGAATTGTAGATTTTGGATAATGGAATTGTTCCACAAATAAATTTAGTTGCTCTGAGACCTTTTTAGATTTTAAATTTTAAATTCTATTATCTAAAATCTAAAATTCGGTCAACCAACTATTCAAATTAACTTTTACTTAGTTCGTTCACTGTTACGTCGCAGGATTTTTTCTGTGAAGGAAACACTACCAATACCTTGGAGAATACCACGCCCAATTAAACCTAAACCCCGACCAATAACTTGGGTAAGCATAAAAACAATTCCACTGCCTAAAAAAGCTAATATAGATTGTAAGCGAGGGGCGATTGCGTCTCTAAATTCCAGGAGTAATGTCACCACTAGGGGAATATTAGAAAGCTGTGCTAGCTCATGATTACGGGGTGCATAAATCGATATTTTAGCAATGCCACGAGGTGCTAATACAAATAAATCATAGCGGCTTTCAAAAATTGCCTGAGCTTCTGTTACATAATTACGCAAACGATATTTCCATGATAAATTGTTTCTAAAGCGTTCAATTTCTCTTGTGGAAATTAATCGGTGGTCATAAAAATTTTGCTTAATCGTTTCTACATCTGCTAAAGAGTTCAATAGTGGTTGCATTACAGCATTTGCTATCTGGATTAACAAGTTCTCTAAAATGATCAATGCTTGAGATTTAGCTTCCACACTACCTGCTATATAAGAATTATTATCAACTTGTAAATCTAGTTGAAATAGCAAATAAGAAAATAGTTCAAATACTAGGGGAATTTTATCAAAAATATCTACTTGGACAGCTTCTGCATTTTGCAACAAAAAATTGACTATTTCAATATTCTGATTCCCTACCTTTACCCGTGCAAATTTTCCAAAAAAATCTGTAACTGCTTCTTGCCATAAATCACATAATATTGTCCTGATTAAATCAAATAATTGCTCAATTTCAACTTGCGAAGCGCGCAGTGCATCCAACTGTTGAGCTAGTTTTTGCAGGATAATATAAAGTAATTCCCGTTTTCTATCTTCGCGCAAGATATCGATTTCTAAAGGAATATCTGTGACATTTTGCAAAGGGAATTGAAGTTTGGTAATGCAAGATGCGAATAATGCCGATTGCAGTGTTCTTGGGGTCACTAGAGGCGGCGAAGTTTGCCTCTGTTGTGAGTCTGATTTGCCAATTGCACTACCAAGGGAGGAAAATGTTGGCGGTAGCTGATGAGTAGATGAGATGATTTGCTGCTGTTCTTGTTGTCTTTCCTGGGGTGAAGCTAACAACCGAGTCAGCAGCCAACGAGCCGCTAGCAGTTCTCGCCGTTGTCCAGCGAGTAAGGCCTGATCTAATAGTGGCAGTCCAGGCATTTGCAATTGTGCCGTCACTGCTGCTAAGGTGGCGTCAATCTGGCTAATTCCTGATAACCGTAAATTATTCCGCAGCTTGGAGAGTTTTAAGTTGGGAGTCCTGAGTGGTGAGAATTTGCCTTTTTTTCTCATCACCTGATCATCCCATGGCCCGATTTCTTCTCCACCCCTCTCGCCAAACCAAAAGGAACCACCATCTGCCACTTCTCGGATAGCGGCAACTAACTCAAAAACGGGTATACCTTTGGGGCAGTAGCCATTTATACCAGCAGACTTTGCTGCTAACAGTAGCCCTGGTTCAGCCATAGAACTAAGGAGAAATACTGGCAGGTTGGGGTACAAAGCTTTAAGTTGCTGGCAAAATTGCCAGCCTAGCTGCTGACTGTTGGAGGAGCGACTATTCCCTAATTCTAAAATTACTAAATTTACTTGGTTAGGGTCTTTTTGGGCGATTTCAACTAAAATCTGCAAGGCAGCGGTTTCGGTTTCGACATCGGCTACTACTTGTAAGTTAGGGTTGGCTTCCAGAGCGACCCTTAGTCCTAAACGGAAGATCGGATCTGGGTCGATTAACAATAATTTCAGAAGGCGATCGCTCATATTCGGCTCAAATATACATACACCATTTTCCCAGTCAGGAATAAGCTTTGATACTTAGTTTTGTCATTCTCATTGTTGCTTGTTTTTGCCAAATGGTAAATTAAGCGAGGGCTTAGACATTGTCAGCAGGTAATATCCTTATTCTCAAAAAAACAATTCATTAATCCTAGAAACCGGGTTTATTGAGATTGAAGCCACAATTAATCTATCTAAAGATAGATGTATAGAAGCTTGGTTTTTATCTTTCTGAAGATTGATATAAATCTGGTTTTTGAGCCACTGGATGTTTATCCAGTATTAATTTAGTAGCATACAATACGAAGCACTCAGTCCATGTAACAGCGCCTAAAACAACGAAATTGCATAACATACATTAATTATGGTGAATTGATCTAGTTGGTAACGCCCAAGTTAATAATTGCCATAGCAGCCATTCACAGTGTAATTAAATGAATCTCAGTATTCGGAATTGGGTGGTAGATCGCTATATCGCAATCAATCAAATCAACGGATTTTCTGCGGGGCAAATGGCAGGTATTGCCTACCGGATTGTTCAGGACATGGAATTCAAAAGCCTTGTGCCCTTTGATATCTGTACCCTGGCAGAGGTTTTAGAGCTGCCCTTGGGTATTGTTTGGGAAGAAATTACTACAATTGCCCTGTTGACTGAAAGTTTGTTGCATAGCCTCAGCCAAAATAAACCCCTCAAACGTAACGAAGGCACATGGTTGGCGTTTCAAATTGCCTATCTCCAAACTTTGCAACAAGTTCTATATCAGGAAGCAAGCCTACAAAGAACTTGGCTAGACCGGGCAATGATACCCACTCAACCATACCTTCAGGATGCCCAACTGCAAGGGCTACTAAAAACACTCAGCCCAGGTAAACTGACCGACACTCAAGCCGAGCAAGCACTTTCTTTGGTGGCGGACTCATTACTGGTGCAACAGATAAACAATGTTACTGTAGCTTGGTTCGTCGCCAATGGTGCCGAAGAACCGGAAGCTAAATTGCTAACGCGGCGTTTGGTGAACTCACTTCTCGGTCACTTACTGGTAGTTATTGCCAATAATGCCGCGCCCTTAGCCCAACTGCAAAAATTTGTCCGTTTGGGGAATTCATTACCTCCCAGTTCCATCAACCCAGAAACTAGACTGTTAGAAATAGCTCCTGGATCGATAGTGAGTGACAAAATTGACTTGGAACGGGAATATTACAGAGCAAGTTTGCTGCAAAGCTTCAGTACACCGTTACTGTTAGAATCTTTTGCCCTGAAGGATATTTATGTTCCACTTACAGGCTTGCCAGTGGAGGAAAGCGGTTCTAAATCAGGTAAAAACATTGCCCAGCCAGTTGATTTAATGACTTGGGCAAAACAACAGCTAGGTGATTTAAAAACTATTGCTGTAATTGAATCAGAATCTGGTTATGGTAAAACCAGTTTTTGCCAAATTTGGGCCGGACAAGTGGCACAGGAACTTTACCCTAGTTGGATGCCTGTACTGATTCGGCTGCGAGATGTTAGATATGGCAAAACTTTAGTAGAAACTCTAAATTCTGCTTTTCCTCTGACTTTACACAGCAATTTAGCAACTTGGCTGGAGCAAGGTTTTCCTCGATGTCTGTTACTGCTCGATGGTCTGGATGAACTACCCGATACTGGTGAAAACGCTAGGGGAAAAGCGATATTTATCCAGCAGTTGCGGAAATTTCAGTCTCAATATCAACACAAGGTGGTGTTGACGAGTCGATCCACAACTTTGCTGGAAATCGGCTCAGAACTGCCATTAAGGCGAATTACTATTCAACCGTTGACGGTAGATCAACTCAAACAATGGTTTCAAAATTGGGCAATGGTACAATCCTTGCCGATCGCACAAAACTTTTTTTTATTCTTAAAACAGGCGGGGTTATTTGCCAGCCCATCAAAGTTATCGACGCTCTCAACGCTGATTCGTCAACCTCTGATGCTGTATTTGTTAGCCATTTTGCACCGTGACGGACTGCTAAATCTAGATGATGAGGGGCTGCAAGTAGCTGCCAGCGCCCAACAGACAAGCAATACACTTTTGCTATGGGAAATTTATCATCGCTTGCAGCGTTGGTTGTTGGGCTATCCGCAAACAGGTGGGATGAAGATGATGTTACTCCGCTCAGGATCTGCTCATATTCACCGGACACCATTGGCGATCGCTAATTTGCTTGCTGGCCGTCATCCTCAAGATTTAATTGAGCAGATGCAAGCTTGGTCTCTAAAAATTTTGCACAGCGATCGGCATCAAGTTAATTTGCCTAAAGAATCAAATCCCCCCACCCTACCAGCTTTTTATTTTTGCTCTGGCGTTAATACTCAGATTCAACAGACAACCAAGCTTGAATTTTCTCACCAGAAATTAGGGGAATATCTTTGTGGTGAAGCTATTGCTGCCCAACTTTCACTTCTGACTCAGCAACAACAGGACACTTACGGGACAATCACCTTCATTCTTGACTCTCCCAGTACTGTTGCCCAGCACCTGTATAATTTACTCGGTTACGGCATCCTTAGTCAGGAAATCGAAGAACTCACCCTTGAGGGGTTGAGACGGCAGCAAAAACGCGAATTTTCTTTTGAAGTTTTGTTTCAACGGCTGGAATCTTTTTGGCATGACTACTGTCAAGGTCGGTGGTTAAATGAAGGGATAGTCCACAAAGCTTTGACTCATTTTCAAGCACTACAAAACTACAAGAATGTTGAGCAGGTAAATGCAGCAGTGGGATTGAATGTGTTTTTATTGCTTTGTGCTACCTACCGGGAAGCTAAAGTCCCTTTTTGTCCTGGTGGTAATCCAGCAAATTTGGCTCTATTCAATCCAATAGCAGTAACCGGGCTGATTGGGAGGACAACAGTTTTGCACAAGAGCGCTTTTGCAATGCGAACCCGCGCAAAATCTCTCGCTGGCATCAACCTATCAGGAACTTCTTTGTTGCAAGTGATGTTAAATAGGGCCAATCTGGAGGGGACAAACTTCTCTGATGCAGAGTTAATCGGAGCAAACCTCACAGGCGCAAACCTCCAACAAGCAAACCTCACAGGCGCAAACCTCCAACAAGCAAACCTCACAGGCGCAAACCTCCAACAAGCAAACCTCACAGGTGCAAACCTTCAACAGGCAAACCTCACAGGCGCAAACCTGATGGGGGTAAATCTCAATTCAGTCAATCTCACCAACGCCTGTTTATTTCATGCTATCTTGGCTGACGCTGATAAAGAATTTGCCTCCCTTAATGGTGCCCTATTCTGCAAAGAAGATTTTCCAGATATAATAAGTTTGATGTTACCAGAGTCTCTCAATAGTATTCCTGACAGCAATAATATCGAAGCAGACACACAAATTTGGATAAAAGATATCCCTACCATTGGGCGAATTGAAAGCGCCGAAGGTATCCCAACTTTGCCCATCAATTTAGATGACGATGATGATTATGCTGAAAATGAGACGGTTTTGGGCAATCATGCCGCTGATGATAGTTATTATTGAGTATTTCAGCAATCAAAATTCAGCTTGAACAGCAAGGAGCCTCTCACCTACCCGCAAGGGAGGTGACGAGAGGAATTGCGAGACAAAAACGAAACGTCCCTTGACCACATCAATCCGCAGGATTGACCGAG
>NZ_JACJRJ010000091.1 GCF_014697195.1 Cylindrospermum sp. FACHB-282
TTCTCACGCGTTACTCACCCGTCCGCCACTATCTCCGAAGAGACCGTTCGACTTGCATGTGTTAAGCATACCGCCAGCGTTCATCCTGAGCCAGGATCAAACTCTCCGTTTTGGTTTGTTTGTTTTAGCTCTTTCAACCGATTTTTACAACCTCGGTCAGGTTATTTTTTTACTGACGCAGGCTAGTTGTTTTATACTGGCTTTCAAACTATAATATTTTCAAGGTTCAGTTCCTTTCGGCGCCGCTCTGTCGCGCTCGCTTTCCGGCACTCATCTAATATAGCGAGTCTACATTTCTTTGTCAACTCTTTTTCCAAATTTATTTTGGATATTCTTTGGCGCCGACTAAAATCCTTATAGAGTAAGGATTTTAGGCTATACTGTTCATGTTCGGCAAGTAGAGACTAATTAAGTTGTGAGTAAGTTTGGTGTTTTGCCGCCAAGGCTAGTGTTAGATCCGCTGTTGGGTGGCTGGTTGTTGGAGGATATTGGTAGGGGCGATCGCACGACAGGTAGCCTATTAGTGGAAGATGTGACTCCAGGATCTGCTAAATGGATAGCTAAAGCTGGGGGAATAATTGCTGGTTTACCAGTTGCAGCTAGGGTATTTCAGCTTTTGAATGAAAAGGTGAGCTTTGTGGCGATCGCAGATGAAGGCGCTAGGTGTGAGCCAGGACAGGTAGTGGCAGAAATCCACGGTTCGCTGGATGCGTTGCTGATGGGGGAACGGGTTGCTCTCAACTTAGCGATGCGGTTGAGTGGGATTGCGACGCTCACTAATATATATATAGAGAAAATTGCTGATTTACCTGCCCGGTTGGTGGATACGCGCAAAACTACACCAGGTTTGAGACTTTTGGAAAAGTACGCAACTGCTGTGGGTGGGGCGATTAATCACCGGATGGGGTTGGATGATGCGGTGATGATTAAGGATAATCACATTGCGGCGGCTGGGGGTATTGGAGAAGCTGTTACTCGCGTTCGTTCTCAGATTCCTTATCCTCTAACTATTGAGGTGGAGACGGAAAGTTTGGAACAGGTGCGGGAGGCTTTACAGCACAAAGCTGACATTATTATGTTGGATAATATGCCTTTAAAGCTCATGGGTGAGGCGGTGCAGTTGATTCGCCAGCAGGATAGTGGGGTGAAGATTGAAGCTTCGGGGAATGTGACTTTGGAGACTATTCGGGCTGTGGCGCAAACTGGTGTGGATTATATTTCTAGTAGTGCGCCGATTACTCAGTCTAGGTGGTTGGATTTGAGTATGAGGATTAAATAATTATCCAACTTTGACAAAGTAATGATTTGCAAGAAAGACAAAATTTGATGCAGTCAATTACTTGGTAATTACCCTAGACACTGTTTAGCGGGGTGGTAATGTACCATTACAGTCTTCAGGGTGACGATGTAACTAGATTTTAAGGTTAAAATAGTCAAGCCTTGGGGAATATCCGAGCGTTAAGCAGCCCATAGCCCCTGCAAACAGATAAGATTTAGATATGAACGCTACACAAGAACAACTGAAAGTTAAGTTTGAGCAGGCTTTGGTGGCTGCTTTTGGCGCTGACTACGCTGGGGTAGATCCGATTTTGGTTTCTGCGAGTAATCCTAAATTTGGTGATTATCAGGCGAATGTGGCTTTGTCTTTGAGTAAAAGGTTAGGAAAGCAACCAAGGGCGATCGCATCTGCAATAGTTGATAAATTAGATGTATCGGACATTTGCGAACCCCTGGAGATAGCTGGCCCGGGTTTTATCAATCTGAAACTAAAAACAGCATTCCTGGAAGTACAACTTAACGCTATTCAAGCAGATCCCAGGCTAGGAGTCCCAAAGGCGAAAACCCCACAACGGGAAATTGTGGATTTCTCTAGTCCGAATATTGCTAAAGAAATGCACGTCGGACATTTGCGGTCTACGATTATTGGTGATGCGATCGCTCGGATTCTCGAATTTCAAGGTCATGATGTATTGCGATTGAATCATGTAGGTGATTGGGGTACGCAGTTTGGGATGTTAATCACCTACCTGCGGTTCGTTTACCCAGAAGCGCTTACCACTGCTAACGCTTTAGATATTGGGGATTTAGTCAGCTTTTACCGTAAAGCCAAATTGCGGTTTGATGCAGATGAAGTTTTCCAAGAGACGGCACGGCAAGAGGTTGTAAGATTACAAGCAGGGGCTGAAGATACAATCCATGCTTGGAAACTGCTATGTGAACAGTCGAGGCTTGAGTTTCAGGTAATTTATGATTTGCTGGATGTCCATGTAATGGAACGGGGAGAATCTTTCTACAACTCCTTTTTACCTGGAATTGTGCAAGATTTAGATAAATCTGGCTTATTGGTAGAAAACCAAGGTGCAAAATGTGTTTTCTTGGATGGGTTTACGAATAGAGAGGGTGAACCCTTACCTTTAATTGTCCAGAAAACCGATGGCGGCTATAACTACGCGACGACAGATTTAGCATCTCTCCGCTACCGGATTCAACAAGATGAGGCGAAGCGGATAATTTATGTAACAGATTCTGGACAAGCAAACCACTTTGCTCAATTTTTCCAGGTAGCCCGTAAAGCCGGATGGATTCCCGATGATGTGGAACTTGTGCATGTTCCCTTTGGTTTGGTGCTAGGGGAAGATGGTAAAAAGTTCAAAACTCGCTCTGGAGATACGGTGCGGCTGCGGGATTTGTTAGATGAAGCGATCGCTCGTAGCCGTGCAGACCTAGAAGCTAGATTACAAGAAGAAGAACGTCAAGAAACTGAAGAATTCATTAATAATGTTGCTGAGGTAGTTGGTATCAGTGCAGTGAAGTATGCCGATTTAAGCCAAAACCGGACTAGCAACTACATCTTTAGCTACGATAAAATGTTGGATCTCAAAGGCAATACTGCACCTTATATGCTGTATGCTTATGCACGGATTCAAGGAATTAGCCGCAAGGGCGATATTAATTTTCAGGAGTTGGGTGAAAATGCAAAAATTATATTGCAGCATCCAACAGAATTGGTGTTAGCAAAGGATTTGCTTCAGCTAGATGAAGTTATTAGCACTGTGGAGCAAGATTTGCTACCTAATCGTTTGTGCGAGTATTTGTATGAGTTGTGTAAAAAGTTTAATCTGTTTTATGATCGCATTCATGGAGTGCCAATATTGGAGGCAGAAGAACCGCAGCGGACATCGCGGTTGATTTTGTGTGATTTGACAGCTAGAACTCTGAAGCTGGGATTAAATTTGTTGGGAATTCAGGTTTTAGAGAGAATGTAGGAATATTTTTTAAACGCAAAGGGACGCAGAGAGTATATTTCTTTGCGTCTTTGGTGGTTTTCTAATCCAACTTTTTGGCAGGTGGCCAATAGAAAGGACACTAACAAAAGGCTTCTCAAGATCATCCATCAAAACAAGCGATCATCCACCTTACCAAATCTAATCTGCCATTGCCTACATGACGACAAAAAACCTTTGCATCATCAATATATCTATCCATCTCCTGAGCTAGTATTTCTGCTAAATCAGGTTAATTCTCTGTCATAAATTCGTTGTTTACACTCAAACCAAAGTTGTAGTTGAACGGTGGCCCAGCGATTGGACACGTCAATTTTCAATGGTGATATTATCCACTGACTGATTAGACCAGTAAGCAGAACCATCACGCTTTCTGTTGATTAGTCCACCCTCAAAAAGTTCTCGCCGCAACAGCGCAGGATCACCGAACAAATGATACTCATTTAGTAATAAATTCACTTCTTTTTCTGTGTAAATTATACCGGACTCAAATTTCGTTGTTAGATACTCTAACACCAGCCTTTGGAATTTTCCGTTATTGCGTTTAGATGGCCATTGTTTCACACGCCCTTGTTCATCTAGATAGCGTTGAAGTTCATCCGAGTAGTTCATACTTTGTGAACAAACCTAAATAAATTACAACTACGTAGTAGCTCTCTGGAAAAGCTACTACATCTAATATTTTTACCTCATTTTTGATATTCATCTATAGTTTGTAGTATGAACACTACCCACCCGATGATTATAAAAATCATGCTGACACTTATCGGGCACTTAGATCAGCTTCTATCCGTCAAGATTAGTCATCAATGATGAAAATATAACAGCGTGTAGGAGGAGAAATTGAAAATAGCAGTTATTGCCAAAAAACTAATCATATCACTAGGTTTGTTTGTTTTATTTGCCCCAAATCAAGCATCAGCACAACTGATACCCCAACCTTGGCTTTCAGTCGGGGGAAAAGATGGTGATACAACCTATGCTGTGGGAGCTAGGGCTTTAAATTTCGGGGTTGAATTGGGAACTGGCCCTGATGGGGCTACAGGAGTAGATGTTCTAAAATTTATCAATTTGCCTGTAATTTCACCTTATGTAGGAGTTGGCTTATATTCAGAAGATAAGGGCATTGCTGTTTCCGGTGGTGTGCAAGTAAGCGCTACCAAGCACGTTTTTGTGGGTGCTGGTTACAATTCTGTTAGAGGGATAAATGGGCAACTGGGAATAAAGTTTTAATTTCTGTTTGAAAAAAAATATTTAGCCTTAACACTAGCAGATAATGTCCGTTAAATTGAGATTTACTTAGCCTAATCTCAATAAACCCAGTTTCTAAGATGATTGAATTAATTTCCCAGCCATAAGCTTAGATTTAATAGTTATACCTCAGTTAACCCTTACCGAATAGCTGAGGTTTTTTAATTTCAATCTTGTTCTAGATTCATTTTTGGTGTAATCTTTATGGACTGACAAAGGATAATACTTTCAAGTAATAATATAAGCAATATATGGATAACAAGAGCGGGGAAATTGCTACCCGTCCTTGTAGCACAATGTTAATGTTATTTATTTAATAGGAGTCTACTTATGGAGCCAGGGTTAAGGTTACTAATTCAACTGGTATTAGAGTTTGCACCTGTGATGGTAAATCTCGTTCAAAAAAGAACAGCAGCAAGTCTAACTACCAATAACTACCTGTTCCCCAAATCAATCCAAGAATTCATTCAAAGTGTAAATATTATTACCCAGACAGATAGTTCTATTGCCGAATTTTCACAACAAAAATGTCTGCAACAGCAATTAGCAGTTTACTATAATGAAACGCAATTTAAAATAGCCCAGCAAGAGCGAGAAACAGCACTCAATTTGCCAGAAGTTCATAAAATTATGGATAGTTGGCCGTTGAGATTATATCCTTCGCAAATTTTAGAATCTCACACCAGTAATGGACGCATACCACTAAAAATTTTTCTGGCGCCTCCACGAGTGCAGTTTGACCAATTTGAAAACAGGACTGAAGGATTTGCCGAAATTGAACCTAGGTTAGCTGAAGGAATACGAAACTTTATCAATAAGCATTACTCTCTGCACAATCCAGACAGACCAACGGAATTTTTAGCAGGAGCCTGGGATAGTAAACGTTTTCATAGTGAATCCAGTATTAAAGCTCTTTTTTGCTCATTAAAAACAGAGCCTGTTTTAATTTTAGAATCTGAAAATGATGGAGATTATCTAAATTTCCGGATTGCTTACTGGGGATTGGGGCAAGAAAATTATTACTATCAGACAATTGCTCGCTTACCTTATCGAGAAATTGTGGAGGACTTTGCTAAAAATCGTGCCTTGGAGTGGAAGAAAGTTAGAGATGAACTGGTAAATTTGGGAGAAAATGCCGAAGATATTAATAATTTTGGCAGAGAAAATGCAATTATTTTGGCAACTTGGGAAAAGGCAGAAAAATGGAAAGATAAAGGAATTGATGTGAGTAAGTTGGGATTACAATACCAAATTAATCATCAAGATTTGGAAAAGCTGTGCCAGGTGTTAATTTCCTGTCACTGTTTAGTTGCTGCTTGGGTGGCGGATGCTTATCACTTAGTTCATCATGATGTATCTCCCTTATTACCAGAGTTACTGCCAAGTTTGCTCACAGATGGGCTGGATTTACAATCAGTGCAAGCCATTGCCACAGGTTACAAACAAGTATACCAAGCTTTAGAGACAGAGCGACATTTCTGGATTCCAGAATTGGCTTTACAATTAGCCCAAAGTTTATCTAATTTACCTGATATCTCTTGGTCACAGGAACAGGTTGATTACTCGATTAATACATGGTTGCAACTCCGGCAAGTATCAGATCAAGAAGTCGATAGCCCCTTGGAGGCGATGCAATTAGCCGTTAGGATAGAAGATGAGGAATATGTTCAAAAGTTGAGAAAATACTTTGCGGCAGTTGGTGATAGTGAGAGTATTGTTTGTGTTGAGAGACTTTTAGAAAGTATCGCTCATCTCAAAGACAAACGCAATTTAGAATCTGTCAATATTAGCTATACCCTTACTGGACATTCTGGCAAAGTTACATCGGTAGGGATTAGTTCTGATGGCGAAGTATTAGTTAGTGGAAGTGCAGATAAAACTATTAATGTCTGGAATCTTAAAACAGGTAAACTAATCCGCACTCTCACAGGGAATTTAGGAGAAGTTTCATCTGTGGCGGTGAGTTCTAATGGCAATTTTTTGGCTGTTGGTAGTTGCGAACACCCTCAAAGTAATGTGAAGGTATGGCATTTGAAAACGGGTAAACTGCTACACACGCTATTAGGTCATCAAAAACCAGTCAATGTCGTGGCAATCAGTCCAGATGGGCAGATTCTCGCCAGTGGCAGTCATAAAATCAAGATTTGGAATTTGCACAAAGGCGATCGCATTTGCACTCTTTGGCATACATCCGCAGTTCATGCCATTGCCATCAGCACCGATGGTACTATCCTCGCCAGCGGCAGTTCTGACACCAAACTCAGGCTGTGGAATCCACACACTGGTGATCCGTTACGCACACTCACAGGTCACACAGGTGAGGTCAAATCTATCGCCATTAGTCCAGATGGCAAAATCCTTGTGAGTGCCAGTACAGACAAAACCATCAAAATCTGGCATCTGATCACAGGTAAACTGCTGTATACCCTGACTGAACACTCAGACGAGGTCAAATCTATAGCTATTAGTCCAGATGGTCAAACTCTCTGGAGTGGCAGTGCAGACACGACTATCAAACGGTGGCATCTTTCTACAGGCAAATTGCTGCAAACCCTGACTGGGCATTCTGGGTCAGTAAATTCCGTTGCGCTGAGTGTAGATGGTAAGTTTCTTGGCAGCGGCAGTACAGACAAAACGATTAAAATTTGGCAGGTGTTGACCTCTCCCCGGTCTAAAGACACGGGGATTCTAAACTGATACTACGTGGTAGGCTGAAGCCGTACCACTTCGCTTTTTAGTTTTGGTTTCCCAGATACGAAATCTGGTAGCAAGGGTCAAAACTTGCCTACAGACCTTGACTAGGACGAGTCCTAATTGTGTCTCTACCTTGCGAAGTATATTCGCTGCACCATTTAAATCAGCGTTAATAAATAGTCCTTTTCCTGTGCGGAACATACCGCGTTTTACTCGTTTTCCACTTGGTTTCCACCCTTCAGGTTTTGCGCCGAAAGTAGGTAGAAAATCACCATCTAAAAAACTAGTTTTACTGGTATAGGATTCTTCAGTTTCTACAAATTTGATGCCGTGGTACTCGCATAACTGTTTAACTCGTTTTTTGAGTTTGGCGGTTGGTATCTGCACAAATGATTGCGTTGTTCTACCTAACTGCGCTTCTTGTCTTTGTCCCTGATTCCACCCAAATACCACTACACCAATTTGATGT
>NZ_JACJRJ010000092.1 GCF_014697195.1 Cylindrospermum sp. FACHB-282
GGCGCCGCTCTGTCGCGCTCGCTTTCCGGCACTCATCTAATATAGCGAGTCTACATTTCTTTGTCAACTCTTTTTCCAAATTTATTTTGGATATTCTTTGGCGCCGACTAAAACTGCTGGTGGTACTGGGTTTACGCCACAATGGTTTATGCATTGTTGACTCAAGGAATAGTAGAGCGTGAATTTTCAGTCGGTAATAGCTATATTGCATCAGTTCTGGGGCGACCGTGGTTGCCTGATTGCCCAGCCTTACGATATGGAGAAGGGGGCAGGTACTAAGAACCCGCATACTTTTTTAAGGGCGCTGGGGGCGGAACCGTGGGCTGTAGCCTATGTTGAGCCTTGTCGTCGTCCAACAGATGGACGCTACGGCGAAAATCCTAATCGTTTCCAACACTATTACCAGTACCAAGTGCTGATTAAGCCTTCGCCAGATAATGTCCAGGAGATTTATCTAGATTCATTGAGGGCTTTAGGCATTCGTCCGGAAGATCATGATATTCGTTTTGTGGAGGACAACTGGGAAGATGCGACGGTGGGAGCTTGGGGTACTGGCTGGGAAGTTTGGTTAGATGGGATGGAAATTACTCAATTTACTTACTTCCAACAGTGTGGGGGAATTGACTGCCGTCCTGTCTCGATTGAGATTACTTATGGGTTAGAGCGACTGGCGATGTATCTCCAACAAGTGGAAGCAATTACTAAGATCCAGTGGACGGAGAATATTATGTATGGTGATGTTCACCTCCAAGGGGAGATTGAGCAATGTACCTACAATTTTGAAGCGTCGAACCCGGAAATGCTGTTGACTTTGTTTAATCTATATGAGCAGGAAGCTACACAATTAACGGAACGAGGCTTGGTGTTACCGAGCCTGGACTATGTGATTAAGTGTTCTCATGCCTTCAATTTGTTGGATGCACGAGGTATAATTTCAGTTACGGAGAGGACTCGTTACATTACCCGGATTCGGCATTTGGCAAGAAAGGTGGCTCATTTATATGTGGAGCAAAGGGAAAGGTTGGGTTTTCCCTTGCTCCAAAATACCGTAAGTTGAACAGAGGGGATTTGTACTGAGGATGAATCAGTTTAACTAGATTCCCCTAATCCTCCCTGAAAAGGGGGGATTAATTAAGTTTTATGGGATAAATAATGGTGTACTCCAGATGGTGAATTTGAGTGAAGTACTAGAAGTGCTCATTGCTTGGTTTTTTTCTTGGACTTTCGGAAATGATTGTGCGTTGGGGAAATCCATTAATTATGCTGCTATTGCTAAGGTAGAAACGCGATAAATCGCATCTCTACAAGTGAGCTAAAGCAGGCTAAATATTAATGAAGTTTGCCTGCGTGGACTTGGCTTGCATAACTGCGAATTTTATTCGCCGGGTATTTTGGCAAAAAGTTTTATGATTCAGACGAGTGGTGTAATTATTTGTCTTGGCTATATTCTAGGGTTGCTGTTTACAGCAGTTCCCTTGGGTGGGGTGTGGATTGTGCTTCTGGGGATAGTGGCAGCAGTTCTGTTTCAAAGACGCTACGCTATTCTGCGGCAACTTGCTCAAAAAAAAGAAAGTGCTATAAACAAAACTAAGGCAGTAACCAATACCCAGCAAACTATTCCTCATCCTAGAATATGGCTAGCAGCTGGCTTGGTGGGTTTATTGGCAAGTATATATTTTCAATGGCGGATGCCCCAGCCAGGAGCAAAAGACATCAGTACGTTCGTCCTCTCTGGAAATAATAATAGTAATCAAGAACAACTGGTAATAGTGCGGGGTGAAGTGGCGAGTAATCCTCGGTTGACTCGCAGTCAGCGGGGACAATTTTGGTTAGATGTGAGTCAATTAGATGAGGTCAAAAATGATCAAGGCCCAGCAGGTGTACCAAAAGGGGCGACGGGTAAATTATATGTGACGGTACCGTTACTTCAGGCTACTGGGTTACACCCTAGTCAACAAATTGCTGTGACTGGGGTTTTGTATAAACCAAAGGTGGCTTTAAATCCTGGCGCTTTTGATTTTCAGAAGTTTCTCAAGCAGGAAGGTACATTTGCTGGTTTGATAGGACAACAGGTAAATTTGCTGGATGAGGATCGCCAATGGGGATGGTGGCAAGTTCGAGAGCGAATTGTGCGATCGCAAGTTCGTTCCTTGGGTATCCCAGCAGGGCCTCTTGTCAGTGCAATGGTTTTAGGCAGCAAAGCTGTTGATTTACCCTACGATATCCGCGACTTATTTATCAAAGCGGGTTTAGCTCATGCTTTGGCAGCTTCTGGTTTTCAAACTTCTTTGATTTTGAGTGTGATATTACAGCTGACAAGGCGGGCAAAAAAGGGAACGCAGATTACCCTTGGCTCGTTGGCTTTAATTATTTTCCTGAGTTTAACGGGTTTTCAGCCTGCAGTTCTCAGAGCCGTAATTATGGGCTTTGCGGCGTTAGTTGGACTGGCATTACAAAGAAAGGTAAAACAGTTGGGAGCTTTGCTGCTAGCGGCGACGCTGTTGTTGCTGTTTAATCCTTTATGGATTTGGGACTTGGGTTTTCAACTGAGTTTTTTAGCGACGCTGGGATTAATTGTGACAGTACCGCCGATTACTCAACGCTTGGGTTGGTTACCGCCGGTGATCGCTGCTTTGATTGCTGTACCCTTGGCGGCGACGATTTGGACTTTGCCTTTACAGCTGTTTGTTTTTGGAGTTGTGCCAACTTACAGCCTGCTGCTAAATATCCTGAGTACTCCATTGATTTCGATTATTAGTATAGGTGGAATTATTAGTGCGATCGCAGCATTAATTTTGCCTGAAGCTGGCAGCTTTTTGGCTGCGATGTTGTATCACCCTACTAATTGGCTAATTCAGTTAGTGGAATTTTTTAGTAATTTACCAGGAAACTTGGTTGCGGTTGGCAGCATATCAATTTGGCAGACCCTGGCAATTTATGCACTAATGATATTGGCTTGGCAGGTGCGTTGGTGGCAGAAACGCTGGGGGTTTGCTAGTTTACTTGCTATTGCTTTGGTACTGGTTCCAGTTTGGCATTCTGCTAACTCGTTGTTGAGGATCACAGTATTAGCATCTGGTGCAGAACCAGTTGTAGTAATTCAAAACCAAGGAACTGTGACTCTAATTAATAGCGGAAATGAAAATACTGGTCGCTTCACAATCCTACCGTTTTTGCAACAGCAGGGTGTAAATCAAATTGATTGGGCGATCGCTAGTAAATTTCCAGGTAATGAAAGTGATGCTTGGGTGGAAGTGCTGCAACGGTTACCGATTAAAAATTTTTATGAATATTCCCAGAATTCAGAAAATACTCCACAAAGGCAGGCAATTCAGCAGGAACTGCAAAAGCATCAAGGCGTCTACCAATCTTTGGCACTTGGTCAAACTGTGAATACTGGTTCGATAGTAGCGCAATTAATCAACAACCAATTACCCATCTTACAATTGCAAATTTTTGGTCAGAATTGGTTATTAGTAGGTAATATCAAATCTCAAGAGTTAACACAGCTAGTTAATACGGGGGCTTTGCTTCGTCCACAAGTGCTGTGGTGTGCCTCTGAGTCTTTGAAAGATTTGGTTATGGCTCTGAAACCTCAGGTGGCGATTGCTACGAATGGTAACCTTGACCCAAAAACTCTGTCTGAACTAAGTAAGGCAAAGATAAAACTATTCTTCACAGGCAAAAATGGGGCCATTCAATGGACGCCCAGTGGTGAATTTGAGTCCTTTATCCAGGTCACAGAAAACAAGTCTTCCGTTTTTTGAAGTTCTCACTGGTTCCATATCCAAGCTCTACTCTATATTTTCTGTTGAATTTCTTCTGGGATACTGAGTTTTTCGCGTGGTTAATTACCCTGCTCGTTATAATTAAACTACCACACATCGAGGTATCCAGTTATGCCCAAGCCTGAAATTTTTATTACTTTTCGTGTGACAGAAGAGGAAAAAGATTTACTGAAACAATACTGTGAACAAGAGGGCAGAACTCAAACTGATATTTTGAGGGAGATGATCAGAAGATTGAAACGGCGACTAAAAGGTTGATTCATTGGACTCTTGTAAGAAGTATCAACCAATTTGAGCCTAGTTGATATTGCTGGGCTTTCAGCGGCAAATTGTGTCAAAAGCGTTGAAATGAGTAAATGGCAGGAAATCCCCTCTTTGAGATGAACTGCTGGATTTGGGGATAAAAGACGACATGGGCGAATTTATTGGCGATCGCATTGTTGATCAGAATGCTATAATTTTTTAGGATCTATAGTTTGTATTTTCCTTAATTAACGAAATTTAGATCCTGAATAGATACTCACATCTGTGAATCAATAGCTGGAGAGGTGTCCGAGTGGTTGATGGTGACGCACTCGAAATGCGTTTTGGGGAAACCCAACGGGGGTTCGAATCCCCCCCTCTCCGTTGAATTAACTATGCACTGTTGGAGTCCAAAGTTCTCGCAAGGCTGGCGGCATCATGTTAATAACATCTTCAATTTCTCCTTGGGAAACCCGCTGTGCAAGGATCTTGAAGACAGCGCGAGCGAGATACTCAGCATCGATGTCAGGATCAATATTGCGGAAGTAGTCACGGATATGGTTGAGGAATTGTTCCTTAGTCCGATCTTTGGTCGGGGTTGCCCCTGGTCTCCAGTTTTCGTAGTAGAATCCGGCGAGTAAAATGGGTAACTGCGCTCCTAAATGAGATGCTTCTTCTACAGTCAAGCGATCGCGTAATGCGTGTAATGCCGCCCGTAAACCCTGAAAAACCTTGTGTTTATTTTCCCAACCGAGTTCTTTTGCTAAGTCATTGATCCAAGGAATAGTCTTCTGAACAGTAGCATCGAAGATATCTAATCCGGTCATTGTCATAATGAAACCTCCTATTTCTTGCATGAGACTTCTTGTTAAACCCTTTGAAGAGCAAGACAAATGGCTGATATATCTGGGGAAAATAGGCTAGTTGGGAATTTAAATAGTTGTACTTTCACCTTGATAGATCCTAGAAAGATTAGAATGCTCTTTCTTCTAGCCAATGGTGCATGATTGTGTCTCTACTCCTCTATCTACCAGATGAGTCTGTTCCAAGATTGGCTGTAAACCTAAATTCAGCAATTGACACTCCCCGGTCTAAAGACACGGGGATTCTACCTTCACCCTAGCCGCTTGCTCAACCAGGGTTTCCCCAAGTAGAGTAGAGGTTGCTAGTCCAGTAGCGTTACTTCCGGTCTGCCCGACCGTAGCTTGTTTACCAAGATTGAGAATATTTTTTGCTGCGTTGACATCTCTTTGTAACTCACATCCACAACTACATTTGTGGGTACGAGTTGAAAGAGATTTCTTCACTGTTGTGCCGCAAGCACTACATTTTTGAGATGTCATTCTAGGATTGACAGCAACAATTTTACTGTCAAACTTGCCGGCAAAATATTCCAACCAAAGACGAAACAATCCCCAACTAACATCATTGATAGATTTGGCTAGACAGTGATTTTTAACCATGTTCTTAACTCTTAAATCTTCGTAGACCACTAAGGCGTTAGCCTTGCATACGCAGCGTGCCAGTCTCTTGGAATGCTCATGACGTTGTCTACTTACTTTTAAATGTTTTCGAGCATATCTCTGTCTTGCTTTGCGTCGTTGGTTTTTACCTTTCTCCTTTTTGTAAATCTGGCGTTGAGCGTGTTTAATGGATTTTTCCGCTTTTCTTAGAAACCTTGGATTGGGTTCATGGTGTCCGTTGGAATCAGAGTAGAAAAATTCTAAACCAACGTCTAAACCTAATTCACCGTCAGCAACCCTTGGCTCGGTGTCCAACTCAGTTTGGATAGCGAATTGACAGTAGTATCCATCGGCTTTTTTAACCAACCGAACACGTTTGATTGACTTGACCGGGTAGGTATGAATATCCCATTTACCTAGCAGCTTAAGTTCACCAATCCCTTTTTTATCAGTAACAGTAATGCGTCTTTTTCTGGGATGCAATGACCATCCAGAAGTCTTGTATTCAACAGAACGGTTATCTTTTTGAAAGCGTGGATACCCCTTTTTACTTGGAGTTTTAGTTTGGCGATTGCTGTAGAATCTATCAATTGCACTCCATGCTCTTTCGGTAGCTGATTGACAAGCCATTGAGTTAAGTTCTTTGACAAACTTAAATTCCTTTCGTAGTGCTGTTGAGTAATTATTGAGCGCAACTTTGTTGATGTTGGCTTCTTTTGGTGCGTCCATCCAGTATCTAATTGCTTTGTTCCTAATGAACTGTGTAGTTCTAATTGCCTCATCAATGGCTTGATACTGTAATTTATTACCTTTAACCTTGTACTCTAAAACCAGCACTACTTCATCACCTGTATACTAGCTACGTTTAATCTACACTATAAGTATATAAATAGGCAATAGAGCAATGGCAGTTTTTAAACCTGATGAGTACAGGCACGAAGGTAATGCAGTGTCGTTATTGAATTACCATTTTGTGTTTATCCCTAAGCGAAGAAAGAAAGTATTAGTAGGTGCAATAGCTGATAGGTTGCAGCAAATTATTTGTGAACTCTGTACAGAAAACCGTTGGCGGATTATTGCAATGGAGATTATGGCAGACCATGTACATCTATTTCTTAACGTCAAGCCTACTGATAACCCATCTAATATCATGAACAAAATCAAAGGTAGGGCATCCCATCATCTAAGAAAAGAGTTTCCTGAGTTGTTGAAGCTACCTACCTTGTGGACACCCAGTTACTTTGTCAGTACCGCCGGAAACATTTGCACAGAGACGGTTAAGAAGTACATTGAACAACAAAAAAGATAGGCATCCTCAAGGATGCTGTTAGCCTTCATCCCCTGCCTAAAGTACGAAATACGCAACTGCGTTGCTATTTCTCAGGGGTTTTCGGCATATTCTTTATAAAAATCAAATTCTCTATTTAGAAGCCAATCAAGTTCCAGTAGCGATGATCGGCTTTACAAGAAACAGACGGGAGTTTGAAAGCCCCGGAGGAACAGGCGCACAGCGCCATACTCCGTACTTCAGACCGGGGATGAAAAACGACTCGGTAGGCTTTAGCCTACCTGTAATATATCTGTAATTTCAGGTAGAGTATCAAGCAATTCCTCTACAACTTGGG
>NZ_JACJRJ010000093.1 GCF_014697195.1 Cylindrospermum sp. FACHB-282
CAGAACATCCCTTACTCGCCAGGGGCTAAATGATCTACCTGAAACTAACTCCCAGTCTTCGACTGTGGGAAGTTGCCAGATGTGTCCTTCTGAATCCTTGTAACCGTACTCTGCCAACTCCCAGATTCGTAGCTGCTCCAGAACTAGTGAAGCCATTATCGGATCATTCATTCGATGAGCACCCAACTTTTCCGCCACATCAGGACGAAAGGTTAGGCGACTGGTATCTGCCCAGGGGAATAATTTTTTTGATTCAATGTTTGACATAATAGATTATCTCTATGTTTTAATAGAGTCTGCATTTGACCGAATCTAAGAACCCCGCAGTTTTGTACTCTGGCGGGGTTTTTGGTTTTATCGAGCTTACTGCCGTTTGACAAATCGGTAAGTGGTGGTAGCAAGGTAACTAAACGCAAATAACACGGTGAGAGTTGCAATCCATCCTTGACCTGGGAACAGAAACCACAGACAAGGAGCGATGATCAGTAAACTGATGAAAATGACTATTAGTTTCCGGGTGTATTTCTTCCACCGCATCTGCTGTTGCTCTACTGCGGCAAGGATGAATTTTCTGTTTATGTCACCGAATCTTGGCATGGTAATTTTGGTAACTTGGTAATTGGTTCAGCTTGGTTCAACTTGAATTTCAATTGCCGCCGGGGGAATGTTAATGCTGTAGTACTCCACTAGCCAGTAGTACCCGACTGCTGAATGTAGGTAAAAGTATCCTTCGTGCAGCACGGCAGCCGGGAATTTATTAACGGCAAGTAATGTGTGTTCTGTGAATGAACCATCGTCTTGATAAAGTCTGACTTTCATAAACTCTTGGTATGTAGCCCCTGGTGGTGAAATTGCGATCGCTAATTTGGTAACTTGCAAAATAGAGGTCATCGTCTCCCTCGTAGTCCACACAGCAATTAAGATGCTGCGGTCGTTTCGGGTATTCTAAGAGTGTGAATTTGTCTAGTTGCTTAGTCCAGATTGGTTGTATTTCGTCAGTCATTGGTAATGGGTAATGGGTAAAAAGGCGATCGCTAATTTAGTCATTAGTCATTAGTCATTGGTTGCTCCAGAACCGCGACTCCCCTAATTACTGGCGGGTCAATGATGATGTAAGTGTTCGCTTGGTAGTAGTAACCAAGCTGTGTATGTAGCCAGACTTCTCTTCTCCAGTAGATGGCGGTAGGGAAGAGTGCAGCACGAGTCAGTTTGTGTTGGGTGATTTCTCCGTTGCTTTGACATAGTTTTGCTATTAGATGTTTGCTCATAATGGGCGATACCCCTGTGATAAAGATTTCGCTCAACAACGCATTTAGGCTTCTTCCTTGATGTGTAATCTGTGTGGTCATGGCTCATTGGTAATTGGTAAATTCGTGGTGAAATTGCGATCGCATCCCACCTCCCAGCGCGATCGCTAATTTGTCATTAGTCATTGGTCATTGGGTGGTAAATCTCGTTAAGCAACTTGCAGCACTCGGCTAAAACTTCGATTTTTTCTGATTCTTCCATTTCTTCTATCAAGTTGAGCGCCTCGAAGGGTATTCTGTCGTCGTCGCTATGCGTTTCGGATACCGCCTCGTCTTGGGACTCGGCAATGAGTCCAATGAGGAACAGGAGGTAGTGCTTGGACAGTTTGAGGACGGTTTGGCGTGGAGATGGTTTTGGCTCGGTTTCTTGGTTCATGGGTAATTGGTAATTGCTTATTGGTCAAAAGGCGATCGCTAATTTGTCACTGGCGAAACTGCGATAGTTTCCCCCGCTGGGAGTTGCTGCTGGCGAAAGTTCCCATCAAACTAGGGCAACTCCACTCCCATAGCTCTAAGCAGGTTGAAGAACAACCAGCCTGTAGGCTCTGGTTCATGCCAGCCTTTTCTCAAGCACTGTAACAGCCAGCCTTGAGGATTTTTAATTTTGGGACGGCCGCGATAGTCGGTTTCGTGTCCACCACGTGCTTTGAATAAAGCAATCCCTCTTTTGACGTCCTCTAACCCATACTCCAGAATTTCTGGTGATTTCAGGGGGTCAAACACGATACCAGCATTTTCGCATTCACTTAAAACCGCTTCGCATTCAGCTATCTCTTGATCAGTAATTAGAGTATTGCTGCTGCTGCTATCCCCCTGTTCGAGCGATAGGTCGTTTGGGGTGGGATATTTGAAAGTTTTATCTCGCTTTGGCAACTTTTTTTTTGGACTCAACCAATCGAGGGGACGTGTAACTATACGTACAAGTCGCCACGTAAATTGTTTGATGGTTTGCACTACCCGACTGTCGGTTAGCTGCTGTAGCGCTTTCTTTAATGTCGGGCGAGAGAATCCTTTGCCTCGATGTTTTTCTACCCATTCGTTAAATTCTTTGAGGTCTGGTTCTGCTTCTTGCCCCTCTCCGCCTTCACGGATTAGGTACTGCCAAAGTAGTTTGGCTGAGGGAGTGATTTTGTTTTCTAAGCAGAACTCGTCGTGCTGCTCTGTCCAGAGAGTTGTTTTAGTCATTAATTGCTAGCGGGGGGGATGGTGTAATAACTGGTGGTGTAGTAACCGCCAGATGTATGCAGATAGAGGCCTCCCTCCCAGTAGATAGCGACAGGAAAGAATGTAAGGCCGGTTAATTCGTGTTCGGAGTGTTCTCCGCTGTCTTGGTAAAGTCTTGCTGTTAACACTTGGTATTAGGTCATTGGTTATTGGTCATTGGTCAAAAGGCGATCGCTAATTTGTCACTGGCGAAATTGTGATAGTTTCCCCCGCTGGGAGTTGCTGCTGGTGAAAGTCTAAAGTGATGGAACACTTTTTGGCTGGTGGTGAAAATGCGATCGCATCCCACCTCCCAGCGCGATCGCTAATTTGGTAGCTGGGGATTGGTCATTAGTCGTTGCTCCAGAACCGGGACTCCCTGGTGGTGACTATCGCCTGTCGCGCTCCAGGTCGCTGATCACCTTTTCCAGGTACCAAATCTCTGTTCTGCCGGGGTAACGTTGACAGGCTCCGTTTAAAAGTCGCCTGGCAGTGGCAGCGTCACCCTTGAGAAGTACGAGTAGGTCGGCTCGGAGTTCCTGTTTTCTGCTTTTGCGGGAAAAGTTAAAGTTATCGCGTGACCTGGGCTGGAACAAGCCGGAAAACAAGTCAGCAAACATCCTCCCTGCTTCTTCAGCATCTAAGGTCAAAAATCTAGTAGCTGGAATCATTGCCAAAAGGTTGAACAGTACACGGAATGCAAGGGAAAGGATAAAGAGTAAGAGTCCAAGAACTGCCATTAGTGCCAGTCCATTGAATGGAAACGGAATAGAAAAAGCGATGTAGTTTAAAAAAATCTCTATTTGGTGCATGGTGAATGGAAAGCAAGTTAACAGCCTTGAATTCACCCTACGGGGGTTCTCTGTGTAAGAACAACAGAGAATCCGCCTATTTATGCGTCCTCCACGTCAATTACATTTCATGAAAAAACCGCCTACCCCGCGAAGGGTAAGGCGGTTTACTGGTTTTCATCACCTGCGCTCGAATCCTGATCGTTAATCAAGTTATTGATTTGCTGTTCAAGCAAATTGCAGGCTCGCAGAAAATCCGTCTCATTTTCTTTGTTCTCGTCTAGTCGAGCCTCAAGCCTTTGTCTGTGAGCGTGTACGTAAGACAAATGTGCTTCTTTGATGAGGTTGAGGCTCTCTAGGATTTTCCCAGAAGTAGAGCCTCCTTGTTCGTCAAATTTGGATTGTACTCTATCAAAGAGATTCTCCCCTGAGCTATCCTCTCTACCAGTTCCGACCTGGTAAGCCCCATACTCTCCGCTATTTTCTGAAAGAGTTCCCATGAGTCGGGGTTGACCTTCAGGCTTACCCCCTTCGTCTCCCTTCCAGACCTCGGACGTCCAGTTCTTGCCATTTTCTGCTCCCATAATATTTTCCCCTAGATTATTGCATATCCGAAAATCCATTATTGACTAGTATATACAGATATGCAATAGTATATTTATTGGATATCCAAAAATCCATTACGCCCCCTCCCCACTAAAAAAAGCCAGCACGAGGTTGTGGGGACACACCATACTCAAGCCGGGGCAACACCTCCCACCATCCGTAGTGATTGATGGTTCTTGTCGAGTAGATGATGTGAATACTTAGTCCGCAGTCTTCTCTGCGGACTATTTCCTCAACGCATACATGGAGATGTGGCAGGGCGCCAAAGCACTCTGCTTGCAGGTTCAATTCCTGCCGTCTCCCACAGTCCAACAAACGTTTACCAAAGGATATCTGCAATGACCGTAACAGTTGAAACCTTTATCAAGGAACTCGAACGAGCCAAAGACAAACAAGCCAAAGTCATTATCGAGGTAGGTGGCAGCAGCTACGACATCGACAAAATCGAACTACCCGGCAAGGATGCAGACTATGTAGTTCTGGCTATTGAGGCTAGTGGCGAGTCTGACGACGACGCGGAAGATTCCGACGACGAAGACTAATTAACCCAATCACGCCAGTGCCAAACTGGCGTGACCAATACCAAGCAAACCAATGAGTAAAAGACCGAACGCGGCTCAACAGAACCGCCGCCGTAAAAAGCGCGGGTTACGAATCAAAGACGCCTTTGGCGTGAAAGTGCGTCAGCCACGCTACGACCATCAATCCTTCACTTTGCGCCACGCGCCTCCAGACTTCCTCAAGTCCAGCATCCAATACCCAATATCCGATGACCAATCGAGTTTCGGCAATGAGTGAGCATGCGTACTACTTAATTCCCAATCCAGAGGAAATCCTAATGCGTCCGGGGATTTGCACTCAGATTGGATTAGCAAGCAATTCTGTTAACTGGCTTGTTCATCAAATGATGCTAACCAACCCAGGGTTGCCATTGCATATTGCACTTTGCGCCTTGGATATTTCAATGAATCGCATTAGCAAAGATGATTTGCAATGCGCTGTTGAGGATGCAAAAAAAATCTTTTCACCAAGTAAATAAATGACAAAACCCATAGGCTATTACACCGGACTTGTCCCCGGTGGTGACTCCCTGCTGAATTCTCTAGAAACACAGTATGGGGCGACATTCGAGCGCATGACCAGGCGCGAAAAACTGTATTTAATGTTCTCCCTGGCTGTTCACCTCTTCTCCAAAGAAGAGGGAGCCATCCGCGACGAAATAACCATCGTTGCTAGCGATTTGCAGGCACTCTTGCCCAGCGACCAGGAGGGATTGATGGAAGCATTAATCAACCAAATCCGCTGGGGACACTTGCCAGAGCCAGAAGATTCAGGGGTGTAACGCTTCACTACACCACCAAAGCTTTGCACTTTAGGAGCACCTGCTAGACGAAAATCATACATCAAATTTTCATCACCTGCCCTCCTCCTGGGGCATCTACCGCTTTTTTTTAAACACGTAATCGACAAATTGACACTACATCAGTGTGGACAGTGGCTTGTTTACACTGGTGATTTTTTCAAATCTCACAGTTTGGAATTATGACTTACCAAAAATCAATCAGTCCGTGGGCCGTGTTTCGTTCGTCATTCCCTCAGTCCGTCCTGGTCGCCCGGTTCCGCAAGCGTAGCGATGCCGAATCCTACGCTAAGATATTGCGCCAAAACACACAAGCAAACTTTGAGGTGGTGTTTGACTAATGAGCCAGATAAAACTTATAACCTACCAGCGAGTTTTGAATCTTGGAAACTATGAATCCAAGCGGCTAGAACTGCAAGCCGAAGTGATGGAAGGTGAAGACCCAGAAGAAGCAGTGTACCGTCTCATGGAACAGGTAGAGAGACAAATTAGAGAACCCCAAGAAGACCAAATTATCAAAAATATCCGGCAACTACAAAAGGAGGTTAAGCAGTTGCAATCTGAGAAAAATTTGCTTGAGCAGACGTGTAAAAGTCTGTCAAAAACACCTGAACCCTCGCCCGATGAGGAGGAACCGGACCCGGATCCGGATGATATCCCTTTTGAAGGGGCGGGGGCTGCAACCAGTAGCGACCTCGCCGATTATTAACGGACAAACTGTTTTCACTATTGCGCCAAAACACACAAGCAAACTTTGAGGTGGTGCTTGACTAATACGCTTTTACCTTATACAGAAGACTACGTATTGATTAGCAAAAGAGCGCTACTCGTAAATGCGCTGAGTATGTCAGCGCTGTGTCAGATTCTCTCCAAGAAAACTGGAGATTCAGAGCAAGACATTGTCGCAACTATTGGAGTCTTGACCAACAAGGCGGTTGAAGACATGACCGATGAGCAAGTAAACGATTGTGTGGCCACAATGATGGCCAAGTCCTGGAGAAACCAGGGACTGTTAACCGAAGTCGAGCTAGATACAGCAGAAGAAGATGACAAAGCATGATAGTTGTAAAAAATATAGACAAATATCTTTTACTTTGAAAGTGTTACCTTTACTGGGGAAACTACAATCCCCTGTATCCCATCTGCAAAAGCATTAGGGATTGCTTTTCTGA
>NZ_JACJRJ010000094.1 GCF_014697195.1 Cylindrospermum sp. FACHB-282
GGGCGAAGCTGGCGGCGGTCGGCGACAGCGGCTTCGCCCGCGTCTACGAGGCGGCGACCGGGAAGGAACTGGCGTCGTTCAAGGGGCACGGCGGGATCGTGTTCTGCGCCGCGTTCAGCCCCGACGGCGCGACGCTCGTGACCGGCGGCGACGACGGCGTGGTCCGCGTGTGGGATGCCGCAACGGGCCGCCTGCGGGCGGAGTTGAAGGGCCACACCGACTCGGTGCGGGCGGCGGAGTTCGCGCCGGCGGGGCGGCTGCTGTTCACCGCGTCGGCGGACAAGACCGTGCGGGCGTGGGCGCCGCCGATGCGGTAAGTGTCCACCAGCGGTCACGCCTCCCACGGCAGCCGCGCGCCGCGCACGCCGGCCAGCTCCGGGTCGGCTACCAACACGGCGGCCCGATCGAACGGCCACGACCGGTCGCCGAGCTCGCTACGGAACAAGAACCACAGGAACCGCCACAGCCCCGACGCGACCGCGTAGGTCGGCACGCCGTACCCGCCGTCCTGGTACGGGTCGATGAAGTACACCGGCCGCACCGCGTCGGCCGACCGCGTGACGAGGACGTAATAGCACCCGCACCCGTTGCCGCTGACCGGAATCCACCCGCGCTCACGGAACTCCGGTACGGACCCGTACACCGCCTCCGCGTCCACGAACTTGTGGGCCGTGCGGATGCCGTACACGTTGCCGGGGCCGATGCGCGGCCCGTTCGTGAACCGCAGCCACTCCCGCAACTCCGGCGGCACCGGCACCCCGGTGCGGGCCTCGAAGGCATCCATCTCCGCGTCCGTCGTGCCGGGCGGGAGCGCGGCGTCCTCGGGCGGCCGTTCCAGTTCCGCGGCCATCCGCATCACCTCGCGACGAAGCGCCTCGTCCATTGTCCCTCCGCCCGCACCCGCGGCACCGTACTGCCGCACCCCCCAGGGAGCAATCGGGATCCGCAACGAACCGCCCGCTCGCGTCGGTATCACAAAGATTCCTGAATTTGACTCATTGGTTGCGGGAAGGGGTCCCCCCCTCGCCCAGAACCAATAGAGGCGCGCCGCAATAGCCGTGCTCGGCCCGGGATCGTAGCCGGCCCGAGCTCAGGTACACGACCCACGGCGGGCACCCGGATGATCGCGCGCCTCGACCACCTCCGGAAGCACCCGGCCGTGTTCCGCGCCCTGACCGGGCTCACCCCGGCGGTGTTCGACGCCCTCCTGGCGGATGTCCTCCCGGCCCTCGCCGACGCCGACTTCGCCCGCCGCGACCGGCCCGACCGGGACCGGGCCGTCGGGGCCGGGCACCCACCCGGGCTCACCGCCCCGGACCGCCTCCTGCTCGCCGTCGTGTGGCTCCGGGTGTATCCGACCCACGCCGTCCTCGGGTACCTGTTCGGGGTGTCCGAGTCGGCCGCCCGCCGCCTCCTCGGGTGGTCCGTCCCGGTCCTGGCCGCCGCCGGGAAGGACACGATGCGGATGCCCGACCCGGGGAAGTACCAGCGGAAGACCCTCCCGGCCCTGCTGCGGGACACCCCGGGGCTGGCGGTGCTGGTGGACACGTTCGAGCAGCCGACCCACCGGCCGAAGCGGCGGCAGCGGGCCTGGTACTCGGGGAAGAAGAAGCGGCACACGACCAAGACCCAGGTCGGGGTCGATGAGGAGTCCGGGCGGGTGGTCCACGTCCCGCCGAGTGCCCCCGGGCCGAGCAGCGACCTGACCCTGCTCAAGGGGTCCGGGTTGCTGGGCCGGCTGCCGCGGGGGGTGGGGGTGATCGGGGACACGGCGTACCTGGGGATCGGGGCGGCCCGCCCGGACGTGCCGAGTGCGACCCCCCGGCGGAAGCCGAAGGGGAAGCCCCGGCCGGCGGCCGACCGGCGGTACAACCGGGCGGTCGCCCGCCGGCGGGTGGTGGTCGAGCACACCATCCGGCGGTTGCGGGTGTTCCAGGCGCTGGCCCAGGTGAACCGGCACGGGCGGAGGAAGCACGAGGTGCGGGTGCGGGCGGTAGCCGGGTTGGTCAACCGGATGATCGACGCCCGCACGGCTGTCGCCTGATCCGACCCCCGGGAGGGAGCCGAACGCCCCCGCCACTATTGCGGCGGAACTCTAATGAGCTGTTCGCCGACCGTCCTCCCCCCACCTCCTGCCATAATTTCTTTAGGGGACCAGGAGACCAGGGTACGGCCCGTGTCCAGACACGGGGCGTTTTCCTGGTACGGCACCTGTCCAGACAGCGCCTTCTCCTGGCACGGCTCGTGTCCAGACGGCGTCCAGACGGCGTCCAGACGGACCCCGGTGGTGACCTCCTGACCGCCCTGGTACGGCGGTTGTCCAGACAGCGGGAGGAACCGCCCGGCGACCGCGCCGAGAACGCCGGCCCGGACGATGAGCGTCAGCCCGTCGCCTTGGAGGGCGCACTCGGCGTACACGACCCGGTCGCCGAGACGGTTGCGGAGGTCGGGCGGGGCGTTGAACACGACGGCGAGGCCGCTGTCCTGCGCGAGGAAGACGCCGATGCCGTCGGTCGGCTTGCGGAGCCGGGGGTGGAGCGCGTCCTCGAAGGCCGCCCACTGCTCAGGGCGGTTCCCGCGAGGTTCGGCGCCCGTGAAGGGGTGGACGCGCTGGTAGACGACCCGCTGGCCGTCCTTGCGGTTCGACGTCCTCGCCCGCCAGCACGCCCAGGTGTTGAGCGCCTTCAGCTCGGCCGGGATGTTCGAGAAATCGGGGGCCAGCATCTTGCGCGGGCCGCAGTCCGGTGTTAGAATCATCGTAGAGTTTTGGGACGGGCGCCTTCAGCTTGCCGGCGGGGGTGCCCGTTCTTAGTTTGTGGTCAGTTGGCGGTTCGCAGCCCCTGGCGCACGAGGGTCTCGACGTCATCCGGGCGGAACCTCACGACCCCGCCGATGACCACCTTGCGGAGCCAGCCGCGCTCGGCCCAGCGCTCCACGGTGCGGGTCGAGACTTTGCAGACCACAGCCACGTCCTTCTTGCTGAACAGCTTGTCCTCGGCGCTCATCACCAACCTCACACGCGGGGTGGGACGACCGCCGTCGGGGCGTGTCGTCTGCTGACGTTACCCCGGCGCCCCCGCGCAGGACGAAAAGCCAACGTCAGATGATGCGCTAACCCTCTGCGAATCCAAGGGAAAGAAAATCCGGAAAAAGCGAAGTGGGCCTGACTCCGGCTCGTCCCGCGGCCCTCGTCACGTGGATGCACAAGGACCGTGGCGACGAAGGGCGGGCGAGATGCCGCCCTTGCCCGAGGGGCACCCTCACTGGAACAGGACGACGGCGGCGACGCCGAGGAACACGCCGGCCACGATGAAGCCGATGACGGACCCCAGGCAGCCGCTGTGGTAGACCTTCAGCCTCCGCTCGCACGGCCGCAACTGCCCACCGCTCGTCGCGCCGACCGCCGAGCCGATGACGCACCCGGTGACGGCGCCGGTGGAGAGGACCATGACGCAGATGACGACCAGGGC
This sequence comes from Cylindrospermum sp. FACHB-282, assembly GCF_014697195.1. Lineage (GTDB taxonomy): Bacteria > Cyanobacteriota > Cyanobacteriia > Cyanobacteriales > Nostocaceae > Cylindrospermum. The sequence continues at coordinate 3,471 of NZ_JACJRJ010000094.1, forward strand.
GAGGAAGTAGAAGACGGCGAGGACCAGCAGGATGATGAACATGGTCGGCTCCTCCGCGGTGTCGCAGGAGAGCAGCTCGACAAGGTAACCGCCGAACCGCCCCCGTCCGCAACGAGCACCGGGTGATGCGCGGGACCGGCGCGACGACGGGGCGGGCAGAGGCCACCCCTTGCGGAAGCCTGCCCGCGACCGGGGTGAACCACTTGTCGAGATTCGGGCTGTCGGTCAGGCGACCACTGGACTAAACTGGGACTCGTCAGGAGCCCGTTATGCGTCGCCCCCGCCCACGCCGCCGAACCCGCCGCCGGTCCAACGCCTTCGGGGCTGCGCCACTCGGCTGTGGGGTGCTTGTCCTCGGCTGGTTGTGCCTGTCCGCCTTGGTGGCTGCGGTCAGCCCGAGTAGTAACAGTCGGCCGGCCCCGGCCCCCGTCGCCGCAGTGCCTCCGCAGGCCGCGGCGAAGCAGGAGCCCGCGAAACAGGAGCCCGCGAAACAGGAGCCCGCGAAGCAGACCGCGGTTGCCCCCGACGCTCCAACGGTCCAGAACCGGGACACCGCGGCGGTGGCCCCGACTGCGGCTGCGCCTCCGGCGAACCCAGGCCAGTACGTCCCGCCGGCTTCCGGCGGGGCGAGCTACAGCCCGTCGGGCCGTCCGAAGACCGTCCACGTGCAGGGCTACTACCGGAAGGACGGCACCTACGTCCGCCCCCACGACCGCGCCCCGCCCCGCCGCCGCTGACGACCGCCGGTCCTAGCCCACGCCCCGCCACGTCCCCGGCCGCGACGCGGGCCTGGGTGCTGTCCCGCCAGACGGCACAGTGACGCAGGGGTGAATATTCTTGCGGCCGGCGCCGCCCGGGATTAGGCTCGGTGTCCGACACCCGGAGGAACGCCATGTCCCGCCTCCTCGCGTGGCCATTCGCCCTGGCCCTCGCCGCGACGGCCGCCGCGACCCCGGTCCCGCGGGATGCGCTGCCCACGACGCCCGACCCGGTGTACTACCCGACCCGCGTTGGGGCCAAGCGGGCGATGGGCGTCAACGGCCGGGTCATGAAGACGTACACGGTGACCGTCGCCGACCCCCAGCCGGACGGGAGCGTCCGGGTCTACGAGCAGTCCGAGTCCCGGGGCGTGCCGTTCCCGTTCCAGGAGGTGCTGTCCGTCTCCCCCAAGGGGGTGTTCTGGACGGGCATCGTCCGCAACGAGGACGGGAAGGACATCCGCGACGTCCGGGTGACGCCCAAGTGGGAGCCGGAGTGCCTGGTGCGGCCGGAGAAGGCGAGGTGGGAGTGGTCCCTGCTCGACCCCGCGCGCTTCCCGCAGGCTGGGCGGAGGGTGAGGACGTACGAGGCCGTCGGGGTCGAGAGGGTGGTGGTGCCGGCCGGGACGTTCCGGGCGATGCGGGTCGAGCAGTCGACCCGGGACGAGGCCAACCCCGCGGACTTCCGGCGGACGGCCTGGTACGCACCCGGGGTCGGGGTCGTCCAAACGGCGATTAACGGGCGTACGCTGGAGCAACTCCTGTCGTTCGAGCCCGGCCCCATCCCCGCCAAGGGGCAGTAGTTCTGGACGAGGCCCGACCCGTTCCGAGACACGGCCGTGCCGGCCGGCAACGCCCACGTTGGGGTGGGTGTTTTCCACCCGGGCCGGTACGGTGGCGTGTCGCCCGAGAACGAGGACCACGTCATCGACAACTCGAAGAAAACGAACGCGGCCCGCAAGATGTCCGCCGGCGTCAGCCAGACCAGTAGTACCAAGGCGCGAGCGGGCGCCAAGGGGCCGGTGGCGAACAAGACGGGGGGCGTGAAGCCCACCCGCGGGGTCGTAGGCACGGTCGCCAAGGCGTCGACCAAGCGCCCCGGTGGGCGTTGAGTTAATGGCCCCGGCCGCGGGGGCTGGAACGCCCAGACCCCCAGCACGGCGGACAGTAAGACCATGTGCGGCCGGGGTTGTTCGACTTCGTCAGCCTGCCGGCGCGGGCTTCGCCAGCGGCATCTTCTTCCCGACCTCACCAGCACCCGCTACGCCGCGGTCCGGCAGCGCCCGCAGCGCCGTCGGCGTGGCACGCGGCTGGACGAGCACCCCACCTGCGTCGAAGACTCGGAGGACATTCTGTACATCCTCGCGCACCTCGGGTTCGCGGAGCGGCACACCAGGGTCCGGCCGCGGCTGCTGGAAGACCGCGAACCGACGCGGCTGCTCGACAGCGGGCGGCGGCGATTCGAGTGCGGCGCGGACGGCTCGGGCGAAAGCCCGGGCATCGCTGACCCCGTAGCGTTCGAGGAGAAGCCCACCGTGAGCCTGCGCGGCAGCTTGGATGCGGGTCCAGAGCGCCGACGTGATGCGCACCGGAGTCGAACTCTCGTCGTGCGGAAAACTGAAGATGAGCGTGTCCAGGTCCATGTCGTAGTTCTCGGTCAGGGCGTGATGGATTCGGGGGTCGGCCGACACACGCGGCCGTCAGGAGTTCGGAATCGGTAGAGGGGCGTCGCCGCCCTCGCCCGAAGCAGCGGCCCCAGCAGCGGCGAGCCGCGCGTCTTCGCGGCGTAGAGGAGGCGGCCGAACGTCTCGGCAGTGATGTCCGAGGTCAGCTCGACCGCTGCTTCGCGCGCGAGGTCGATGAGGTCGTCGGCGCTCACCTCGACTGCCGGGCCGCCCAGCGCCCGGATGGTGACCTTCAGCGGTTCGGGCGGCGGGTCGTCCTTCGGGGGCGGCGTCCACGTGCCGTCTGTGTGCGGGACGTCTTCCATCAGGATTTCACGCAGCAGGGCGACCCGGGCGTCGTCGGCGCGGCGGCGGGCCATCACTTCTCCGCGCCG
>NZ_JACJRJ010000095.1 GCF_014697195.1 Cylindrospermum sp. FACHB-282
TACAGGTAGGCTAAAGCCTACCGAGTCGTTTTTCATCCCCGGTCTGAAGTACGGAGTATGGCGCTGTGCGCCTGTTCCTCCGGGGCTTTCAAACTCCCGTCTGTTTCTTGTAAGATGAGGCAGCCAAGTCAGCAGGTAGAGAATCTAGCTTATGGAGTTATTGGGGCGGCGATTGAAGTACATAGGGTATTAGGGTCTGGGTTTTTGGAGGAGGTATACCATAGGGCGTTGAGAGAAGAATTTCTGATACGCGAGATACCTCATAAGTTTGAGCATCCAGTCAAAGTACATTACAAAGGTCGTCCAGTAGGGGAGGGTAAATTAGATTTCTTAGTTGGAGACTTTCTAATTATTGAATTGAAAGCCGTTCAAAATTTAACCCCCATCCACGAAGCACAAGTCCTTTCTTACCTCAAAATGACCAACTATCCGCTGGCCCTCCTCATAAACTTTAACGTCTCCCTCCTCAAAGACGGCATCAAACGCATTATCCTCTCTTCTTAATCTTTCCTTCTTTCCTTTGCGCCCTTTGCGTCCTTTGCGGTTCGTTACTCCATGAAACCTCAAACCCCCACCCGTTCCCCCTGGACTTACATTCCCACCCTATACTTTGCCGAAGGCGTCCCCAACGTCATCATCAGCACAGTTGCCGTAATATTTTACAAAAAACTCGGAATAGATAACGAACAAATAACCGCTTGGACAAGTTTTCTTTATCTCCCTTGGGTGATCAAAAAGTTTTGGGGGCCACTTGTCGATATTTACTCAACCAAAAGAACATGGATACTCATCACTCAATTTGCCATGTTTTGTTGCTTGACTTTGGTCGCCTTATCTTTACAACTACAAAACTTCTTTTTCTTGTCCTTAACAGCATTGACAGTTGGGGCATTTATTTCAGCTACTTATGACATTGCCACAGATGGCTTTTATATGTTGGCTTTAAATCCAGCGCAGCAAGCTTTTTTTGTGGGTATTCGCTCACTATTTTATCGGCTAGCTGTCTTATTCGGTAGCGGGTTTTTAGTAGTGTTAGCAGGTAGGCTAGAAAAAAGCCTGAATAATATTCCTTTAAGTTGGACTATATCTATAGGTTTCTCCGCAGCCATATTTGCGATACTTTTTATTTTCCATCGTCTGATTTTACCGTTACCTGAATCAGACACACCAAGTATATCAGAAATAAAACCAGAAAAAATACCTTTCTGGGAAGTCATTAGCACATATTTTCAGCAAGAAAAGATAGGAGCAATTTTAGCATTTATCTTATTCTACAGATTAGGCGAAGCAATGCTACTCAAAATAGCGTCTTTGTTTCTAGTGGAGAAAATAGAAAATGGAGGCTTAGGTTTATCAACAGAAGAGTTTGGCTGGGTATATGGAACATTTGGTGTACTTTCCCTGATTATCGGTGGCATTTTAGGAGGAGCGTTAATAGCCAAATATGGATTAAAAAAATGTCTGTTTCCAATGGCTTTAGCCTTGAACCTGCCCGACATATTTTATGTATATATAGCTTATGCTAAACCATCGCTGGCATTAATTTATCCCCTGGTTTCCTTAGAGCAATTTGGCTATGGTTTAGGATTTACAGCTTTTAGTGTTTATTTAATGTATACCGCCCAAGGTAAATACAAAACTTCTCATTACGCCATATCTACTGGATTAATGGCTTTAGGTTTAATGTTACCCGGAGCAATTAGTGGCGCAATTCAAAAAGCAATAGGTTATCCATTATTTTTTGTTTTAGTTTGTTTACTCACCATTCCAGGAATGATAACTCTGTTTTTTATTCCATTAAAAGAAGAGAAATCACTTTAATCGAAGACCCTCACCCCGCAACCCTAACAGAGAGTAAATCTAAATTGCTCGTTCCTAGCCTCTGGCTGGGAATGCTATCCGTGAGGCTCCGCCTCATCTAAATTAAAAGTTTTATCATGAATTACGTTTTAGGAATTGATGGCGGTGGTAGCAAAACTGTCTGCGTTTTAATGAATAATGCACGTCAAGTGATAGGGCGTGGGGAAGCAGGCCCGTCTAATTACCAAACTTTAGGTATTGCAGCAACGTTACAATCAATTAAAGATGCAATTCACGAGGCGATAAAGATTACAAATAATGTAAATATTTCAGCGATTTGCTTGGGTTTAGCGGGTGTAGGACGTACAGAAGATATTGAAATTATCAAAAAATTAGTGCAAGAATTGCCTATTAACTGGGAATCACAACCAGAGAATATTGTAATTTGCAATGATGCTTTAATAGCTTTAATGGGTGGAATTGGTCATGATGTAGGAATTGTAGTTGCAGCGGGTACTGGTTCGATAGTTTTCGGGCGAAATCAGCAAAGAAAAACTAAGCGAGTTGGTGGGTGGGGTTATATTTTAGGTGATGAAGGTAGCGCTTATAAAATCGCTGTTGCAGGGATGCAAGCTGCATTGAAATCTTATGATGGACGTGAAATATCAACAAGTTTAGTTGAAGATTTCAAACAACATCTTAGTCTAGTGAGTATAGAAGATTTAATAGAAGTAATATATCGGCGAGGCTGGGGAGTTAAAGAGATAGCAGCTTTAGCACCAGTTGTAGATTTTGCAGCAGCTTCAGGTGATGAACTAGCGAATCGGATAATTAATGATGCTGTGCAAGAATTAGTAAAAGCGACATCTACAGTTATTGAAGCAATTTTTAATTCTGAGTCAGTTTTAGAAGTAGTCACAACGGGAAGTGTTTGGCGAGGTAGATGCAAAATGCAAGAGAGATTTGCAGCGACTATTGTTAAGGATTTTTCTTTTGTGAGAGTTATTTCTCCCCGTTATGAACCTGCAATTGGTGCAGGTTTATTGGCGTTGCTTGACTTAGGATAAAATAGTTAGTGCTGACAATAATGTTAATATAAATAATTGTTTGAGTGATTTTTGTACCTACAAAGGTTCAACTTTATGACAAAAAACCATGATATTAAGATAGAAGCTATTGATGATAAATCTCCGCATTTACCAGCAGTAATAGATTTATGGAGTCCAAATAGATCAACTCTTGGCTTGTTTCCTAAAGATGCTTTTATAGAACGTGCTGTAAAACGTCAGATACTTGTAGCTATTGAGCCAGAAGGCAAATGTATTGGATATCTACTATATCGCAATTCATATGATAGGATTACTATTGTTCATCTTTGCATAGCACCATTACATAGAAAAAAAGGTATAACCAAACTCCTAGTTGATGAACTCAAGAGAATTACTGAACAAAGATATACTGGTATTGGCTTAAGTTGTCGGCATGATTATGGATTACAACCAATGTGGGCTAACCTGGGTTTTGTTTATCAATATGATAAAATAGGTAAAAGTAAAGAGAGAAAACTACTTGGATATTGGTGGTTTGATCATGGGCATACTAATCTATTCTCTTCCATTCCTGTACAAAAACTAGAATCAAAACTTTGTGTTGTAATTGATAGAAAGATTTTTTCATATTTATATACAGATGAAGATGGTAAAAATGAAGCAGGAAAATCACTTTTAAGTGATTGGCTACAACCAGGATTAGAGTTATGTATAACCGATGAAATTTTTAACTATATCAGTCTTATTTGTGATCACCAAGAGAGGAGATTACAGAAAAAAATAGCCAACAATTTTACTCGTTTACCATCACACAATCAAAATTTAGACCAAATGCAACAAAAGTTGCAAAATATTTTTTTGATTAACAAAGTATCAATAGATGATATTGATTTACGTCATCTAGCTAGAGCCATAGCATCTGATTCCCATGTATTTGTTACTAATGAGCAACCTTTATTAGAACTTTCAGGCGAATTATATGATAACTTTAAACTTTCTGTGTTGAGTCCAAGTGAACTAATTAGTCAACTAGATGAACTTCGCAATAAACCCGATTATCAGCCTGTACGCTTGGCTGGTACTTCACTAGAGCAAGTATTAATTAATCGAGGACAGGAAGATTTATTAACTAACCACTTTACTTGTATTAATAAAGGTGAAACTAAACCTGGATTTCAACAACAGTTACGTCGATTTATTGCAGAAAATGATAAATTTGACTGTTATGTAATTCTTGATAAAGAGCGGCAACCTCTTGCTTTATTTGTTTACCATAAACATAAAAAACATGAGTTAGAATTACCTCTAATCAGGGTTGGTAATCATTCTTTATCAGCTACACTAGCACGGCACTTAATTTTTAAAGCTATATTATATTCTACTCAAAACAATAGACAATTTACCAGGATTACTGATATCAACTTAGAAGAAACAGTAAGAACTGCTATCCAAGAAGATAATTTTGTTAGGGTTGATAACGGATGGTTGAAGGTAAATTTGGGAGTTGCAACAAATGCTTCCCAACTCTCAACTTATCTTACTAATCTATCTACCAATTTAGGAGAAGAATTTAATTTTTGTCTTCAAATTGCTGGTATTCTTAAGCAAGAAGACTTAATCAAAGATGTTCAAGCGTCAGCAAGTGTAGAAAAATTTCTTTTTCCAGTAAAAATAATTGATGCTGAAATTGATAACTTTATAATTCCTATTGAACCTAGATATGCAATGGATTTATTTGATGGTGATTTAGCGAGGCAAACACTATTTGGTTCAAAAATAGAGCTATCATTTAACCGGGAAGCTGTGTACTATAGGTCAGTGATAAATTCAAGGAGATTAAATGCTCCTTGTCGAATTATATGGTATGTGAGTCAAGATAAGTATCATTCATATTGTGGAGTAAGCTCTCTTAGAGCCTGTTCTTTTGTTGATGAAGTTGTCATTGGTAAGCCCAAAGAGCTTTATCAACGTTTCCAAAGATTAGGAGTTTATAAATTAGATGATATCATGAATATCTCTCCGGACAAGAACGGATATATTATGGCGATTCGTTTCAGTAATACAGAGCCATTCAAAAATATTATAACCTTAAATAAAGTCCAACAAATTTTAAATAATAAACAATCATTTCAGTCAGCTTGTAAAATAGAGAAACATTATTTCCATCAATTATATACTTTAGGTATTAGAAATAAAGCGTAAAAAATATCATGTTTAATACTATATTACTGTTGTCAATTAAACCTCAATATGCAGAAAAAATATTTTCTGGTGAAAAACAGGTAGAACTGCGTCGGGTTCGTACTCGCTTAAAAAATGGTGATTTAGTTTTAGTATATGTTTCATCTCCTAAAAAAGCCTTAGTTGGTACATTTGAAGTAAGTAATATCATTCAAAATGAAATTCAAAAATTACCTAAAGACCTAAATGATTTTTGGCAGGAAATTGAAAATATAGCTGGTATTAGTCCTAGCGAATTCAAAAGCTATTATAATGATGCTTCATTAATTGTTGCTATTTTTATTAAAAACATCAAAATTTTACCTATACCGATTAAATTAGAAATATTACGGGAAAAAATTCCAAAATTTCAACCTCCTCAAAGTTATCGTTACTTGAACAAAAGTGAATTTAAGTTATTTGAGTCTATAATTCAAGACAATACAGCAATTTCTTCTATCAATAAATAATCTTTAATTTAATTGTTCATGCTAGATGATAATAAATTTGAATTCATAAAATTATTTCAGGAATTCATAAGCTCATATCCCTATACAGTAGATGGGATAGGTCATATCAAATCCTACACCCAGCAGCGTCAGCAAGCGTGTCGTAACTTTGAAGCAATTAGAGCAATAGCAGATACTGGAGAAAATGTAAAAGAATTAGTCTTACTACAACTGCTGCCTCATAGCAATACAAGCAACAATCGTCAAAGAGGTGCTTGGATTAATATGACCCCATCTGTTACTGAAGATATTCAAGAATGGTTTGAGGGAGCAACTTTGACACAATCTGAAAACTGGGAACAAATTGCTATTGCCATTTTAAATTTTGTCTGTTGCTGCAACGAGAATCCAGAGAAGTTGTCATTAGCCTGTAGGCAGTTTTCACAGTTTCCTTATTGCGAAGATTTCGAGATGGGAATGCTAACGCCTATCCTCAATGCACTTAGACCAGATGATTTTTTATTAATTAATAACAAATCACAGCAAGTAATAAACTATTTTGCTAATACAAAATATGGAAATAAACTTACTGAATATGCATTAGTTAACGATACAGGACGTAATCTGATTAAAAGAATTTCTCAATATATGCGCAGGGTAAGAGCATCTCAACTAGGCTTGACATAAGGGCTGAGAAGAACCTAATGTAGAGTCAATGAAACAAGAACTGAGAACTCGAATCATATAATCGTTATCCATACCAGTC
>NZ_JACJRJ010000096.1 GCF_014697195.1 Cylindrospermum sp. FACHB-282
GATTTTGAGCTATAAATTCCTGTAGTTCGCCGATGACTCCACCCACCGCAGGTATCTCTTGTTCTAAATACTGCTTTATCATTGTTCTGTTTTAGACTTGTATGCTCTCTCCGTATTATCTCTTATTTTTTTTCAAAAATCAAATATTATTCCTATATTTATTGCATCTCGTAGTAAGCCTTCTATTTGAGGTATGAGTGCTGATACACTTAAGTAAAATTTACCGTCTAAATGGGCTGCAACTGCTTCTTCTAAGATTGGTATTCTTTTCTGTATGTTACTATTATTTTTGGTCTTCCAAGAATCTAAAGTGTCTTGAATACGAGATTGCACCATTAATTTATTAATGAACATTTCATCTACTGTCAGATTTTCTTCATAAGCATCTTTAAGTATATTTAAAAATATATGACCTTCAAAAGTAGAAGTTGGTAAAATCCAATTAGGATAGGGTAGTCCTATTTTGCGGAAAACATACTTCATTAAGCTAAATGACCCTAATTCTAATTCTAAGGTCATTTTCCAAAAATATATTTGCACAAGTAGTATGCTTCCATCAGGAAAGAATATATCTTCAACTGCTATAATCATTTCTGATTCTATTAAATCATGTATATGCATAATTTCTCTATGAATTTCCTGTATAGCTTGTTGAAAATATTTTAAATCCTCATTTTGTGAAATATATGCTGGTAGCTCTCCATCATTAATTCCACTATTCCCTAAATCAACAGGCTGAATTTGACTAATATCATCGTGAATTTGTTGGTCGGAAATATTTTTGATTTTATCAATTAGGTTGTTTATTAACTTGATTTCATTATTGTCTAAATTGTCTAAAGGCTGCATCAGAATTTCACTAATATTATAGGAAATTTGGTCGGAAATATTTTTGATTTTATCAATTATTTTTTTAACATTTTTTCGACTTTTAATTTTATTATAATTTTTATTATAAATAAGTTTTAAATATCTTATTATTGTCGCTTGCAAATATTTTAAAGCAGCAATTTCTAACTCAGAATTTGAAGAAATCACGGTCAACTCCTAATGAATGAAATTTTGCCAATTCTAAGCAGGGTATGGTATAATTTTAGACTACCATACTGCTCCCCCTAAGTTGTGTAAATGCTCCAAAAATAGAGTAATTTCAGGCACATTACCAAACTTATCAAATTCACTATAAAATATGATCGCCTTTTCCCAACAAAACTCCACAAGAGAAAGCGATCGCCTTTCTTCATCTCAGTAAAATATATTAAAAGCCAGCAGCGGGATTTGAACTCGCGACCTTCCGATTACAAGTCGGATGCACTACCACTGTGCTATGCTGGCGGTTTTGGTTATTGCTCTTAGGCATTAACGCATTCCTTATTTTAACATAAGCAAGCTGGTTGTCAACCATCAACCATTAAGGAATTTTTCTGTTGTCATCAGATTAGTAGATGCATCAACCGCTCCAACCTGCTAAAGGTTTAAGAGTGAGGCTTTGAATCTTGCTCTCCAAAGCTAGGAGGAAAGGGGTTGGGGGTTAGGTCTGTGTTCCATCCAAGGGAGAACCGCTATAGTACAAAATTAGGTGGTGACAAACCTTACAGAAAAGGGGAAATGTTAGGTGCGAACGCTGATTATCGATAACTACGACTCCTATACTTTTAACCTATATCAGATAATCGCCCAAGTAAATCAAGAACTTCCCCTCGTGGTTCGTAATGATCAAGTTGACTGGAACGACCTGACACAACTAACATTTGATAATGTAGTGATTTCTCCCGGCCCTGGTCGTCCAGAAAAAGCTGAAGACTTCGGCATTTGCCAACAGGTAATCCAAAATATCGATGTTCCCCTGCTTGGTGTATGTCTCGGTCATCAAGGACTAGGCTACCTCTGTGGGGGAAACGTGATTCATGCGCCAGAAGTCAGACACGGACGATTAAGCAAAATTTACCACAATGGCGCTGATTTATTTCAGGGAATTCCCAATCCTTTCTCTGTTGTCCGCTATCACTCTTTGATTGTTTCCCAAGACTTGCCAAATTGTTTAGAAAAGGTGGCTTGGACTGAAGAAGGAATCGTCATGGGGTTGCGTCATCGACATCAGCCGTTTTGGGGTGTGCAGTTTCACCCAGAATCTATCTGCACAGAATATGGACGGAAAGTTTTAGAGAACTTCAGAGAAATCACTTTGGAATTTGCTGCCAAAAAAATCAGACCGGAAACAAGAAAACAATGGAAAGGATCTGGGGGAGTTTCCACTACTGGCTATTTACGCCCAGAGGAAAGCCAGGAATTTGCAGTTTACAGCCAAAAGCTGGATATTTATCTTGATGCAGAACAGGTGTTTTGCCATCTTTTTGGGGAAGAAGCAAATACCTTTTGGCTTGACAGCAGCTTAGTAGAGCCTGGTCTTTCTCGCTTTTCTTTTATGGGAGGGAGTAAGGGGCCAAACAGCTTACTCGTTCAGTATGATCACCAAACTAAAGATATAACCGTCACTCAGTCAGGGATTATAACACGCTGCACAGGGAATATTTTTGAGTATCTTAAACAGGAAATTGAGCGCCGATACTGTCGGTCTGATGAGCTTCCTTTCAATTTTAACTGCGGCTTTGTTGGCTATTTCGGTTATGAGGTTAAGGCTGAGTCTAGGGTTGAGTTAGTGCATCCTCAGTCATTGCCTGATGCCATGTTTATTTTAGGCGATCGCATAATTGTATTTGACCACCAAGAAGAAACTATCTATCTGGTGTATCTCGCCAAAAAGGGTGAAGCTACACTAGCAGAAGCTTGGTTTAAGTTAATTGAGCAACAACTTTGCACACTCCCCCCTCTACCGCCCATTATGCCCCAAGGTAGGGAAACCCCCGTTACCTTTCGTTTAAGTCGTTCTCACCAGACTTACATTAATGATATTCACAAATGTCTGCGGGAAATCCATGAAGGGGAGAGTTACCAAGTTTGCTTAACGAATAAGCTTTACACAGACACTACTCCAGATCCATTAACGTTTTACCGCACCTTACGCCGAGTTAATCCAGCACCTTATTCAGCATTTCTCCGCTTTGGTGATCTAGCGGTGGCTTGCTCATCTCCAGAACGATTTCTGCAAATTGATCGTCAAGGTTGGGTAGAAACTAAGCCAATTAAAGGCACTCTCCGCCGTGGACAAACTGCGGAAGAAGATTTTGTGCTCCGTGAAAGTTTGCTTAATAGTGAAAAAGACCGGGCTGAAAACTTGATGATTGTGGATTTATTGCGTAATGATCTGGGACTCGTTTGTGAAGTTGGTAGCATCCATGTCCCGAAATTGATGGCTGTGGAAACTTATGCCACTGTGCATCAATTGGTGTCTACTGTTCGCGGTCGTTTACGCTCAGATATGGGAGCCACTGACTGTATTTACATGGCTTTTCCTGGGGGTTCGATGACTGGTGCTCCCAAAATCAGAACTATGCAGATTATTCATAGGCTTGAGCAAGAGGCGCGGGGAGTTTATTCAGGGGCGATTGGGTTTTTGGGCTTTAATGGTACCGCAGACCTAAATATTGTCATCCGTACCGCACTGCTTACTCCCGATGAAACTTCTATTGGCATTGGCGGTGGTATTGTGGCTTTATCCGATCCTCAGGCAGAATTTGAAGAGACGTTGCTTAAGGCTAAGGCTTTAATTGAAGCGATGCTCTTCACTGTCTATGGAAAATGTGATCCAAGTCTGTATCGCATCTTGAATCAAGATGCAGTATCTTCTGATAGATTTGAAAAAGTGTAGGGTAAAAATTCATCGTCAAGGCAAAGTCATACCAATTCAAAATTCTCTCATAGAGCCTCCGGCTCCCGTAAGGGATACAAAATTCAAAATTAAGAAAGCTTGGTTTGATAGGGTTTCTGGGCTTGTATCTGTCAGATTGTTTTTTCAAATTGGTATCAAATACTGGTCTGGATGCCAAAATATATATTTGGTACAGTTGAAAAACTGTATTTTTTTTTGACCCGGTTGGGTAAAGTCAATTTTGGATTTTGGCATAAACTCTAATCTAAAATCTAAAATCTAAAATCGGAAATCGGTAGTCAAGGAACAGAAAAATCTCATTGTTCTTTATAGATCACAAGCATGGCAGCATTGATTGGACGAGATTTATTAGGTCTGGCGGATCTTAGTTCCACCGAACTTCAAGAACTTCTGCAATTGGCAACCCAACTTAAAACACAACAGCTGAAGTTGCACTGTAATAAGGTGTTGGGTTTGTTGTTCTCTAAAGCTTCAACTCGTACGCGAGTGAGTTTTACTGTGGCGATGTACCAACTGGGTGGACAGGTAATCGATCTCAACCCCAATGTTACTCAAGTTAGTCGCGGGGAACCTATACAAGATACAGCGCGGGTGTTGGATCGATATCTGGATATTTTGGCAATCCGCACTTTTGCCCAGCAGGATTTGGAAACTTTTGCTAACTATGCCAAGATTCCTGTAATTAATGCCTTGACTGATTTAGAGCATCCCTGTCAGATTTTAGCTGATTTAATGACGATTCAGGAGAGTTTTGGCACTCTTGCAGGGTTAACTTTGACTTACGTGGGTGATGGAAATAATGTGGCTAATTCTCTGATCTTAGGCTGTGCTTTGGCGGGGATGAATGTGAGAGTTGCTACTCCTAGTGGCTATGAACCAAATGGGGGAATTGTCGCACAAGCAAAAGCGATTGTGCAAGATAAAACTGAAGTTCTCCTCACCGAAGATCCAGAAGTGGCAGCTAAGGGAGCAACGGTACTTTACACTGATGTTTGGTCAAGTATGGGGCAAGAAGCAGAGGCAGATAACCGCTTGCCGATTTTCCAACCTTATCAAATTTCTGAGCAGTTATTAAGTCTTGCTGACCCAGAGGCGATTGTTTTACACTGTTTACCAGCCCATCGTGGTGAAGAAATTACAGAAGAAGTAATTGAAGGTTCTCAATCACGGGTTTGGGATCAGGCAGAAAATCGGCTGCACGCCCAAAAAGCTTTGCTTGCTAGTATCTTGGGGGCAGAGTAAAAGGTCAAAAGTCAAAAATAAAAGGGCAAAACCAAAGAGAATAGTCTTTATTTTGCCTCTAATCTTTTTGCTTTCATCTTGTTATGGGAAGGATTTTGTAGTACTAATGTTCTAGATACATTTGTAATTACTTCCCAACAATTTTATGGAACGTCTAACAGAAGCGCAACAAGAACTGCATGAATGGCTGGTAGAATATATCCGCGTTAATCAGCATTCGCCTTCAATTCGCCAAATGATGTTAGGGATGAATTTGCGATCGCCTGCGCCAATTCAAAGCCGCTTGGAACATTTACGCACCAAGGGATACATCGATTGGAATGAAGGTAAGGCGCGAACAATTCGGATTTTGCATCCTGTCAAGCAAGGTGTGCCAATTTTGGGGACAATCGCCGCTGGTGGTTTAATTGAACCCTTCACTGATGCTATAGATCATTTAGACTTTTCTAATTTATCTCTACCTGCGCAAAGCTACGCTTTACGGGTAGCTGGCGATAGCATGATTGAAGATTTAATTGCTGATGGTGATTTGGTCTTTTTGCGTCCGGTACAAGAACCAAATAATCTGAAAAATGGCACCATCGTCGCTGCTAGAGTTGAGGGATACGGTACGACTTTAAAACGTTTTTATCGCCAAGGCGATCGCGTAACCCTTAAACCAGCTAATCCTAAGTACAACCCGATTGAAGTCCCTGCTATGCAAGTACAGGTGCAAGGTTCTCTCGTCGGCGTTTGGCGCAATTACAACTAAAGAATGGTAATGGGTAATGGGTAATGGGTAATGGGTAATGGGTAATGGGTAATGGGTAATGGGTAATGGGTAATGGGTAATGGGTAATGGGTAATGGGTAATGGGTAATGGGTAATGG
>NZ_JACJRJ010000097.1 GCF_014697195.1 Cylindrospermum sp. FACHB-282
CTCAAGTACTGCTTTTAACTCTTCATTTGGATTAATTAAATTTTGCTGGCATCCATACATTTGTTTTGCCTCCTTACCTGTATGCTAACATAAGTGTGTCGTCATTGTGTCATGTATGACAAAAAAAGAATTACACATTAGAATTACCGAACGCAGAATGAATAAACTGCGGTTGTATGCTGCAAAAAAAGATACAACTATTGCCCAAGTTGTAGAGGAATTGCTTGGTACTCTACCTGAAATTACAGATATATTACAGGTAGGCTAAAGCCTACCGAGTCGTTTTTCATCCCCGGTCTGAAGTACGGAGTATGGCGCTGTGCGCCTGTTCCTCCGGGGCTTTCAAACTCCCGTCTGTTTCTTGTAAAAATGGTTGGTTATGAACTGATTATTGGCAGTAGTCTTGATGCACAGTTTGGCCCAGTGTTGCTGTTTGGTGCGGGGGGAAAACTAGTGGAGGTTTTTCACGATCGCGCGATCGCACTTCCACCTCTAAATACAACTTTAGCACGGCGCATGATGGAGCAAACGCAGATTTACAAAGCGCTCAAAGGAGTCCGGGGACGCAAAAGTGTTGATCTTGCTGCCCTTGAACAACTGATGGTGGTATTTAGTCAATTAGTTGTTGAACAGCGTTGGATTAAGGAAATAGATATTAACCCCTTACTGGCTTCACCTGAGCAATTGATCGCTCTCGATGCTCGAATTATCCTCCATGAACCAGATATTAGAGAAGACCAATTACCAAAGTTGGCAATTCGCCCCTATCCTCAACAATATGTTGGACAATGGACGATGAGAAATGGCACTCCTGTTACCATTCGTCCTATCCGTCCAGAAGATGAGCCGCTGATGGTGCAATTTCACAAAACACTCTCAGAGGAAAGCGTCTATTTTCGTTATTTTCACTTAATTAAACTCCAGTCTAGAGTGGCTCATAAGCGGCTAACACGCATCTGTTTTATTGATTATGATCGCGAAATGGCCCTGGTTGTGGAAGCTCAAAACCCCGAAACACAGACCAGGGAAATCTTAGCAGTCGGTCGCTTAAGCAAATTGCATAATACAAATGAAGCAGAATTCGCTATACTCGTAAGCGATCGCTATCAGTGCCAAGGTATCGGCACCGAGTTACTACAACGGTTGCTGAAAGTTGGTCGGAATGAGCAACTAAGCAGAATCACTGCCGACATCCTGGTTGATAATTACGCCATGCAAAAGGTTTGCCAAAAACTTGGTTTTCTGATCACACCCACAGATGATCAAACTGTAGTTAAAGCAGAAATTGATTTGAAAAATTCAAACTTCAAAAACTAAATATTTCCTGATATCCCAATACAGTTCAGTTAAGGGTTTTCCTTGGGATTTTTAGATAATGTACAGAAGTTATATGTAATGTTTATACATCAACTGGTAGTATTAATACTAAGCCTTTTTCCTGGGATACGCATAAACTTCTTATAGTATGCTGATAATTGTACACAGGTTCTAATCAGTACATTGATGTCTGTTGAAATATTTATACTGTCTCAAACTGGCATCAATACTCAGATTTTAGCTAACTAGATCAGGATTAAAGGTTTTTATGCGCTTACCCATTGCTATTAGTGCGGGATTACTGATTTCTCTTGGCTTGAATGCTCCAGTACTGTCTCAAGTCCCCATACAGGTAGCACAATTAACAACGATAGCTGCTAACCCAAACGCCGGACAATTAAAAAATAATCGCCAATTGTGGAATGACCAAAATATCTCCAACTATCGCTATACACTCACTAGGAGTTGTTTCTGTACAGCGGAGGCTAGAGGCCCTGTAGTCGTGGAAGTACGTAACGGCGCAACGTCTTCTGTCACTTTGGTTGCTACCGGTCAGCCAGTAGCTCCAGATATCTTTAAAGAGTATGATACAGTTCCCAAACTTTTTAATGTGATCAAAGAGGCGATCGCTGGTAAAGCATCTAGCCTAACTGTAGAATACAATTCTACACTCGGCTACCCAACCCAAATTAACATTGATTACAACAGTCAGATAGCTGATGAAGAAGTTTATCTAACAATTGAAAACTT
Source organism: Cylindrospermum sp. FACHB-282 (assembly GCF_014697195.1). GTDB lineage: Bacteria > Cyanobacteriota > Cyanobacteriia > Cyanobacteriales > Nostocaceae > Cylindrospermum. The sequence goes on from NZ_JACJRJ010000097.1 coordinate 2,068, forward strand.
CCAAGTGATTAATTAGACATCTGGTGGAAAAGAATGTAGAGACGTTGTATACAACGTTTCTACACAGAGAAGTGGTTTATTTACCTGAAAATAGCTGTATTTAATTTTCACTGCCTTGATGGCTTTTATTTCTACCCCAACACCTCAGAAGAGAACATATGGGACAACGCCTGAAAATATGGCATTAAGGCGTTAGCTTGTTTAGGAGTCAGGTTTTCGTAGATTTCATGTCTTAGCAAGTGCAGCATTTGGCGAATTAGTTCCCATTGCACTTTTAATGTGGGATAGAGCATTACACACAGAGGAAATAATTCTTGTTGGATAGCGGCGATGTTTCCTTCTAAAGCACATACCCACAGATATACTTGGAACATCTCCACATCACGTATACTAGAGGTTTTTACTACTGGCTCAATCAAAAAACCAGACATAGTGCGGTAAGTTGGGAAGAGTTCAATTACCCTTTGGCAAATCTTTGTAGCAATTTGTGTACTAATTGGTAATAGCTGTTGCACTGCCGACAAGATGGTGGAATCATAATCATGTTTAGCTGCTGCCTCATAGGCACGTTGCAATGGCATATATAAATGGTCATCAATAACTTTAAAGTATGCACCAATGAGCGATCGCTCTACCGAATCTAGGGATTCTGTGAGCATTTCGCTAGTGTAATGAAACTGCATACTTACAAAACCGATAATTCGGGGATCAAGACTGGCGTATTTTTTTCTAATCGCTCCTATATCTGCACCAATTACCGTAGCTAACTGGTGAGGAGCCACCTGTTCTGTATAAACTTCTAACGCCTGTTCATAAAGCGTATTACCTTCCTCAGCCATTTTCATCACCAGAGAAAGGGGACGCACTGCTGCTTGCTGGGTGTATACATCCAAAGCTTTTTGGTAAATCTTAAAAGAATCTGCCGCAATCTCCCACGGATTAATGATGCTAGGGTTTATCTGATGCTGCTTGACTTCCTCCGATAGCAGCGCCTCTGTTTTGTTCCAGGCTTTAGCGCTGACACTCCGTAAAGATGTCATTATTTTTTGGGCGGTTTTCTCTCGCCCCTCTAGAGACACTAACGCAGACAAATTCAGCGGTTCGGAACTTTCAGGCTCGGTAGTATCAACCTGGAGGTTCTGCAAATACTTTCTAGCCCATTGCTGTGCTAGAGATTCGACAGATATATTATTTCCTATCTCTACATTTGGTTGTAAATTATTACCTAAAACCTCTTTCATGGCAGATATTATTTATTATTTATTATCTTGGTGTCGTCTGAAAAGCCTGAAATACTTAATTGATTATATAATAAATGATTATACGCTTTAAATAATCTTTATCAAATCTACGTATATTTTCGGTGATCAAGAAGTGACATTTACTTGTAAAGTACAGCACTCTTGTAGAGAGGCAGCGCTGATCTAATTGCTCATACAGTCCGTGAATTAGTTTTGCTATCGTTAACTTCAAAAATTCCAGTGCGTTGTGCTCCTGTGGCTTCGCTATAGTCTCGGCTAACACTCTATAACCTAGCACTGAAGGACTTTTTAAAAAACTTTTGAGTAGCGTTTGAGTAGTGAAATTAAAAATCGGGGCAATCAGATGCTGCTACTTCTGGATGACAATAGTAAGTAAGCACCGTTGCGGTATTGTCACCAAGCCAGTAAGCCACTTTGTCCAGGCTAATGCCGCTGCTGATAGCATGAGTAGCAAAGGTGTGCCGTGTTGCGTATGGCTTTAAATAGGGGACTTTCCCTTCTGCTGCTAGTTCGCGAACGACGCCGGGGTATTGATAAACGACTTTGCCTCGCTGCGATCGCCCTTCTCTCCAAAAAGCGTCCATTGTATCAGAGTTCATTTGCTTGCCAATCTTTGAGAGAAATACCGAGTCTGTGGGTTTGGCGTCGGCTGGACGCATGGACAATAGCAGTGACTGCAACTTCGACCCGGATCGACAAGGAAATATTCTCTTCTTCCCGTTTTTGGTTCCCTTAAGTATTCGGTGATAGTTTTTAGATTTTGTAATTGATATACGACAGCAGTCTGAGGAAATATCACCCCAGGTCAGAGCAAATGCTTCACCTGGCCTACAGCCAGTCCAAAACAGGAATTTAACCAGGGCTGTGTAATGAGAATGTTTAGGGTGGCTTTCAAACGCCCGGATGATTATGTCTCGTTGTTCCAAAGTGAAAGCACGAAAATCATCATCGTCTCTGCTTGATTTTTTTGGCTTTTGAATTTTCAGGTTGACGAATGGGTTAGAGGTGATTAATCCAGACTTACAAGCCCAATCGCAGCAGCTGCTAAAGGTACCGAGCAATTGCCAAGCCATGTACCCAGTAAAATTAGCCAACATCCATCGGCGAATGGTGGCCGCATCAGTTAATTTTTGAGATGGCAGGCGGTTGATATATCGTCCAACAGATTTATATTTACCCAGCAGAGTAGTTTGTTCTAGCTGGCTAGATTTAAATTCTGTGAATTTCTCCCATAGGTCAGAGAGGGAATATTCAATATTTTCTGGAATCTCTTTAACCCCGAATCTGTAGCGGTCAAGGGTGGGGTCAAATATACCTAAAGAAATTTCTCGCTGGATTTCCTCCCAGCGAGAATCTACAATTGCTCTATTCTTGGCTGAATCTTTTAGCCCAGAATTTAGGTAAAATTG
>NZ_JACJRJ010000098.1 GCF_014697195.1 Cylindrospermum sp. FACHB-282
TCGTCCAATATTGAGCAGTCAATTGTTATCACAGAAAACACCAAGAGCTACTCCACTAGATCGGATGCCTCCAGTGTATTAGTGCGCTCCTACACAGTGGAATTCAACGAGCCAGACAATGATACCGGATTAAATCCGGCGAGCTTGTAATGCCATCCACTTTCATTGATGGTGACGATTGCTCACCCGTAACCCAGCAATCATTGGGTGACGCGATCAAGGCTTGCTGGGTTAACAAGTTGGGCTATGCAGCCCTGGACGATTACACCGCATCAAGTATCCGGTACTTGGTATTTCAGCATATCACCAATGCCAAAGCTTACGGGGGAGTAGCTTTCAGGATTGAAGTCACGTCTGCTTTCGCCGTAAGCCAGACTTTTGGCACCAGTTATACCGCGGCTACAAAAACACTCGCGAACGCGGGAACGGCAGGTGCGGCGGCGACATTTGCCAATACATCCCCCATTAAATTTAAGTGCATCAGAGGTGCCAGTTCGGAGTTTGACTGGGTTATTCCCTATCAGCTCACCACTTCTGTTATCTTGGGCTGGCTGCGATGCAAGAACCTAAACGATGTAGATGAGAATTTCTACTGCGCGTACCTCCAGCCTAACTCTATGTCCGGCAGGACATGGCGCGGTGTAGCTAGCGGTTTTCTATTACGGGGCGTTAGTATTTACAGCAGCTGGGGTGGTGACCTGGCGGCTTCCAACCATCTTGGAAAATTTGATGTGGTTGGAGTAATTGGGATTCTCACTACAAGCGGATTGCTTGGGTATACCAGCGACGATTTAGCATTCGGGGCTGGCGACGGAATACCCCTCTTGGGACAAGCTGGCGACCGACAAAAAATATGGAACGGCGGGACATCAAGCAGTAGCTGGTACGTCCGATGACGGATTACCTAATAGGGCAATTTTTTAGCAATAACTTTTCCTCTAATCAAGTTAATGCTCTGTTAGGTATTTCATTCAATACCAAGCCTCAATCATTGGTGTATGAAGGCAAGAATAATCAGCTAGGTATTTCATTCAATACCAAGCCTCAATCATTGGTGTATGAAGGCAAGAATAATCAGCTAGGTATTTCATTCAATACCAAGCCTCAATCATTGGTGTATGAAGGCAAGAATAATCAGCTTGGAGCCTTCTACCTTCTGCTTCCGGCAATCGGATTAGAAGATAGAAGCATTCGCCCCCAAGGCTCTATATTCGCCAGTGCGTTCAGCTCTTTCTATCCTAAAGTTCAGGCGAATGAGTTTAATTTAATACTTCAGTCAAGAGCAGCAATAGGAGCCACAGTCCCGAGTTTCTCCCCGCTGTTTTTGAGTCTTTTACAGCCAAAAGATTTTTCTTTTCTAAATTCATTTTCATCGGAGATAGCAGAAGTACAAGTATCGGAATTGGTGCTTGATTGGTTTATCCAAACGTTAACCATTCATCAAGAATTATTTGGTGCTAATTACTCCGAAACTATTAATGAAATAAGAATAAGAAAATCAGAATTACTCATTAGGGACAATCTAAATGCTTTGCCTGCAAAATTGTTTGCTGGGTTATTCTTCAAAGCGAAGATAGCCTTTAGGGAGTCGGAGGATATTAAGATTACCTTTTGGAAAAACAAGCCAATCTTCGTAAAGGATGAGTCGGGATACAGATATAAATACTTTGCAGCGGAAGTAACAATATCCGAGGATTTATTGTGATTAAGGTATTTTGCAGTGAAGGACAGTTGCAGGCTTCGATAACAATCGGTGGAATAACTTATAAAACAAGTAGCCCGCCTTTGACAATAGAAACTCTGGAAATAGAAAAAATAGTCTACCAAGTCAAATTAGCAGATGGGAGTATTCGACAACGAATACTTCCAGAAATGACAGAAGGGTACTACAGCATTTACGTCGGATTCCTACCCGAACCCGTGAATCCATCCCACGTAGTAGTTGAAGTAAATCGCACGATTGGCGGACTATTAAACGCAACGCCATACATAACCGAAACCTATTTATTCAAAGGGAACTATTTACCTTATGAACCTAATGGCTTCGATTCTGCATATTTTACTAATACTGGGATACCAGCATTAAAAATATCTGATATCAATGGAACGATAGCACTAATAGAAACACCGACTGACTACGTAATCAATTGTGACGGCTGCGGTGTGGGCGAATGTAAAGGGAATAAAGCCCGATATCCTGGGTACGATTGCTTGGATTGCGCCAAACTTCAACGCCAATTAAAGAGCATGGGAGCAAAGATAGATGGCGTCACAAAACGATGATGTTCTGCGGCTCTATGATGCTATCACCGAACTCAATAATAAAGTAGATAGACTAACTGAGCTAGTAAATGAACATCATTCTGATATCGGATTGATAGCACAGATACTAGAACCAATGGCTCAAATAGCTGCACGGATCAAGAAGATTCCTCTATTAGGAAACATATTTAAATGAGTCAAATTTCCGCAATAGTAAAATATATCCCTGACGTACGCGCTAGCGCACGCTATATGTACATGATGACAGAATCACTGGATAAATATGTTTTGAAACAGGGAAGATTAAACAAAACATTTAATGATACCTTTAAACAGGTAAAAATATTAAAACAGAATGGAGAAGTAGTAACTAAGAATTTAAAAAATGTAACCAAGGTAGCTGAAACAGTAAAAAAAGAATCAGGGGCGATGAAGAAGCTGTGGGATGGCTTACTTAAGCCGATAAAGGGATCTAGCGAAGCGGGTAAGGCTGCAGCCAGTGGAAAGGCTTTAGCAGGGCTAGCCATTCTCTCATTAGCGCTCTTTACGGCTCAAACAAAGCTGACTGAACTTACCCAAGATGCACAAATCAAAAGCACTGATTCGTTAGCTGATTCATTATCCAAGGTGCTTGCAATCGCTATCAGAGGCGTCCAGGGAGCCAGAATAGCTAATAATAAGTTGGAAGAAGCTAGACTAGAAAATCAGCGCGTACGCGACCGCATTTACGGACTAGAAAAGCAACAGCCAAAGATACGAGAAAATGCAAACAATGCATTATATGAGGTCAGGGCGGGAAGAGGCATCTTGCAGGCTGGGATTGATGCAGCTAAAAAAGCGGCGAACGATGCGTTGGCAGAAGCGCGTTCTTACAACACTAAACAAAATAACGCGATTACTAATTTAAGAAATGATTTTAACAAATACATTACTAACGCCAACAATAATTTTCAACAAACGATTCAATCAACCATTTCTAATATTCAAAAGGGATTATCCGAAGCACAACAGGCAAATAAGTTAGCAAACGAAAACATCAGAAAAGCCAATGAAAGTATTGGACTGCAATCGAAATTAATCAATGGCATCCAAGGCACCCTTAAGGGAATTAATAACGCCACAAATGACGTAACTGGATTGATTACATCTGTAACAGAACGCGTTAAGTCTGCTGTTCTTCCTGAGATAAAAACAGTTCAAAGAGGGATTGTTGAGCTAAAAAATGAAAACTCTATTATCCGCGTTGACTTGGACAGTTTCGAGAAAGCTGAACAAGCCAAAAACAGCGTTCTTGTATCAAACGATAACCTGATTTTTGGCTCAATTAGCAACCTCGCTGGGCAGATTAATCAGCAGAACAACCAGATAAGTCAAATCAAAAACGGTGTGGTTACATCACCATCCATTACGGGGCTGACGAGGTCTGTCGAAACTCAGCAAAAAAAACTTAATGGACTTGAAAGCGATTTAAGGAAGATAGACTCAACAAACACAAGCCTAAAAAATGACTTAAAAGGTTTAGACACAAAACTCAAAGATACCGAAAAAGTGAATACTGAAGGCAATAAAAAGCTTGATCAGATGCTTACCATCGTAGCGGGTTTAGGGGGTTTGACAACGGCGATTTCTCTAATTCCAGGAAAAACAGCCAATATCATTACTCCAGCTATCCCGACACCTAGCCAGATTACCCAGGCGACGGGTACAGCAATTTGTAACAGCGCTAATGGTGGGTGCTTGGGCAACGCATTAAATAACACGGCTAATAATATAAACAACAACAGCAATGCTAACAATAACAATTTATTGGATGCATTTAACGCAGGAAGTAACGCCGCCGCAAACGCCCAGCTAGTAGAAGTGTTAGACCGCCTGGGAGATAAAGTCCCAGGCGGCTTATCAAGCAAGCTTGTCAATGGATTCAAATGGTTGCAGCTAGATAGAGCGCTGAACATCCTTACATTTGCTGCCACGGTTCATAATGCTGCAATGCTTAGTAATGACATCCTACAAACATTAGTAGGAGCATTAACCAATGTACTTACCTTGATAATTCCTAAGGATGATGCTGGTAATGCTTTTAATATTGGTGAAGCGATAAACAGTACTGTAGAAAATGTTGTCAAGGGTATAGTAGGAGCCGAAAATTACACCAATCTCACTAACGCTTGGGCTAAGGCTAACAGGATTTACCAAGCGACAACAAATGTATTGAACAGTTTTATGAGCCTCACTCAAACCGTTCTGCAAGCGGCTGA
>NZ_JACJRJ010000099.1 GCF_014697195.1 Cylindrospermum sp. FACHB-282
TAAAAGCTAATAGTAATTTAATCAAAGGCAAGGGAAAAGAAAATAAGAGGTAGTCAAAGTTTTTCTATATATGTCTAGCTTTGTCTAGTTTATTGGTTACTAGTAAATAGCTCTATAAAACCTCCTAACCGTCCTTAATCAAAAGCAAACTCCGATTTGATATTCCAGCGCTTACCGTCGTGAAGCAGTAGCGTTAAGTTATCAGCAGTAAATTCAAAATGTAACTGACGCTGCTGAAATTCTGGCCAAGCAGCGCGAAAATTTTGCCGCGTTAAGTCCCGAAACGCCACCGTTAGATGGGGTGCAAAGGGACGACTTTGAGAAACTTGATCAACAATTCCCAGACTGCTTGCCAAATATGCCATTAAATTGGCTTGCAAAGTCAGAAGCGGTTGACTTATAACCACATTTATGTATATAACACGAGGGGGGAAGGCATCAAACCCGCTGAGGGTCATGGGGACTGACTTTTGCCCCCTAGCAAACTCTTTGAGGGATGCTTCTAGTACTGACAGGTTAGTATCTGCCCACTCAAAGGGCGGTTGCAGGGTAATATGGGGCGGAGATTTTTGTGCGCCGCAACTGGCATACTGATCAGCAAAATATTGCTTAATTTCGTTGGTGTAGTCTTGAATATGTGGCGGTGGTATGAGGGCGATAAAAAAGCGGCTCATTCAATTTTGGTTTTGGGTTAAATGAGAGCGGCTATGACTCAAAAAATTATCAAGATATATAACAAAATGCCAAGATAATAATCAATAATTATATTTCATTCCCCATCTAAAATCTAAAATCGATATGCCTTGGTTTGTAAAGATTGAAGAAGGCAAAGTTGATAAACCGACCTTTGACCAATATGTCCCCGCCCATAAAGCTTACGTTCAAGAGTTGATTGCTAAAGGACACAAAGCACGCTCAGGCTATTGGGCGCAGCACCGAGGTGGGATGCTACTGTTTGAGGCGGCATCAATGGATGAGGCGGAAGCTATTGTGGCTCGTGATCCATTGGTGCAAAACGGTTGCGTCGATTATCAGCTGAAGGAATGGCGGATTGTTGTTGAATAACTGAATTTTGATGTTATACTGTTAGCAGACCTGGATCTATGCGATCTCAACGCCCAAACTTTGTCAGGACCGGAAGGTAGCAGCAATACGGGATGCTTGTGGTAGGCGTAGTCTCCGGGTCGCCCTATTTTTCGGAGCACTCAGCAGCAATGCCTGGTTTTGGAGATATTGTTCAAAAAGCTTTTTACCTCGGTGTCGGGTTAGCTTCTTACGCGGGTGAGAAAGCAGGGGGAAAATTAGCCGAAGTGCGATCGCAAGCCCAAAAACTGGCGGATGAAATGGTGGCAAAGGGCGAAATGACCACAGATGAAGCCCGCCGCTTCGTCGAAGACATGATGAAGCAAGTCCAACACCCCCAAGCATCTGTTGAAACGCCAGAAAAAACAGCCCCTTCTGAACCTCGCCGCATCGAAATCTTGGAGGAAGATGAAGAACCAACTGCAAAAAATACCCCACCTGAGAATGTTGATAAACTACGCCAACAAGTGCTAGAACTGCAAGAAGAGTTAAAACGACTGCAACGGGATTAGTCAGAAGCAATTTTTTTCCCTGAGCATTAGTCATGGTCGGCACTTTCTCAATGGCGCTAGCACAAAAGCTGGTTTAATATACATTGCTACTGTGTAGTCTTTTGCTTCAAGTCAAGTAGCACTGAGCGCCCTGTTTCTAGCCAGTAAGGCGTCAAATTTATGGAAAAGTGGCAAAAAGATTTAGTTGAGATCATCGAAATAGTGGCTGATGAGGTAGAGTGCTTCTTCCTAGAAATAGGTGATGCAGTAGATGCCTTTTTTGAGCTAACGGAAGAAATTACCGAGCAGTTACAAAATACTATTGTCACCGACGTTGACCAGTATTTACAGGAATTGGCTGAACCAATTTTGGAAGTTTACTGGGAAATGGAAGAAGCGATGACAGATGTAGATTCGGGTTTTCCTTATGAAGTGGAAGCTACACTAGAAAAAAATCCTGCTTGCATCGGTTGCAGTAACTACCATGGTCAAGTTTATGGTGGTAACTTGTTAGTTTGTGGTATGCATCCCCACGGCTGGGATGATCAGAGTTGTCCAGACTGGGAGAAGGAGTGAGGAGTGTTAAGTTATTAGTGGTGAATATCTGTATTTTCCTTGAATAACTTATGAGTAACTCCTCACCAGAAACCTTACCCCAGCCTAGCCAAGAAATGAAGTATGGCGAACGGGAGATTGCAGCAGGACAACTAATTACATTTCCGAATCCGCGTGTGGGTAGGCGATATGATGTTAATATTACCTTGCCGGAATTTACTTGTAAATGTCCGTTTTCCGGTTATCCCGATTTTGCGACGATTCACATTAGCTATGTGCCTGATGAGCGGGTGGTGGAATTAAAGGCGCTGAAGCTTTATATTAATAGTTATCGCGATCGCTATATTTCTCACGAAGAATCCGCTAATCAAATTTTAGATGATTTTGTCGCTGCTTGTAACCCTTTAGATGTGACGGTGAAAGCAGATTTTACTCCCCGTGGGAATGTGCATACTGTGGTTGAGGTAAAGCATCAGAAGTAGGGGAAGTTTTAAACGCAAATCCTCTTCCCTGCAAGGCCACGGTGTACACACAAGTTATCCGATTATCCAAAAGCCTTGAAAAACCTCAAAGAGTCCTAACGGACATCCCTCTCCTTCGCAAGGAGAGGGACAGGTTGTGCGTAGCAGAACCAGGGTGAGGTTTTGTTTGCACTGTTCGATTACGTATATAATCTTCTATAGAAACTATTAATACTGCTTGGACGCTCCAGATGGCAACTACTTCTAATGTACAGGTGACGATTTCTCTGGCTGCGTTGAGTTCAGATAATGATGAATTGCAAACAGCAGCGGAGAATTTACGCCCGCAGCTAGAAGAGGTAGATGGAGTAGAAAACGTAGAGTTGGTAAAAGTTGCACAAACCCCAGAAAATGCAAAGGCTTTAGGTGGCTTTTTGTGGGGGTTGTTGAGTGCAGAGGTTAACCCAGCGAATATCAAAACTTTGTTTGGGTTTTTAGGCGATCGCTTTAGCAACAAACCAATTAAACTGGTATTGAAAGCCCCTGATGGTAGAGAACTCAACCTCGAAGCCAGTAGTCGAGTGGAGTTTGAATTTGCGATGCAGCAAGCCCAAGATTTTCTGAAAAATACTAAATAATCTAGATGGCAAAGATAGCATTGCTGATAGGGGTGAGCGAGTATGAACCGGAATTTCCACCACTACCAAACGCTGTTAATGATGTCGAAGCAATGCAGCGAGTATTATTAAACCCAGAAATGGGAGCCTTTGACAACGCTGAGGTGTTGAAAAATCCCCAACGCCAGATAATGGAAGATGCTATTTATAACTTATATGCCAATCGCCAAAAAGATGATTTGCTGCTTTTGTATTTCTCTGGACATGGTGTAACTGAGGACACTGGCGATTTTTACTTCTCCACTCGCATCACCCGGAAAGATGGGGGAAAACTAATGCCAACTACAGCCGTAGCAGCGAGAGATGTACATCTTCGGATGAACCAAAGTAGGTCAAGGCGAATGGTGGTAATTTTAGATTGCTGCTTTAGTGGTGCTTTTGGTGACATACTCCACACACTCCCTTCCAGGTGAGTGTGGGCTTCTCAACGACTCCTCTATGAGGACATTAATTGAGCTTTAAGACCGTGTGTCCCACGGTTCTTGATATTTATAGCCGCGTTCAAATCCCTGCACAAACTCGCATGACATACAGGGCAGTTGTGCATTCTTTGAGATAGCGGCTTTTTAACTTTGTGACCACC